>CALCCD010000063.1 GCA_937899645.1 uncultured cyanobacterium
AAAGATACTTGGGGGGTCGCCCCCTGGGAAAATAGCTCGGTGCCAGGGCTCTCTTCAACGTAAAATGCGCGTACTGAAAGCGGGCGGCTCACAAGTTTGTGAGTCGCCCGCTTTCAGTACGCATTAAATGTAAGGGTTATGAGCGTTTTTTCAGTAAACCTGCTGTCAAATCGGGAGGATGTCGGTAAGCTATTACCATCTACCTCTGGTAATGGCTAAGTTATGACTGACAACTCCCCAGCGGCTTTGATGACTGAGTCAAGGGCTGAGGTTGTTACGCAACCGAAGAGGGTGCTCAGCCATGTTGTAGGAAAGTCGCTCTCTGGGTGTTTGACATTCTGCGACCCACGCTCTCCGTCTACGAGTTGGCAACTGTATGTGCGTAGCGGCCAGTTAGCATACGCAACTAGTGCAAGTCGGCGTGATGAGCGTTTGCGGTACTTGCTACGCAGCTCGCATCGAGCGCTGGCCAAGCATAATTTTTCAGAAGATTCGTTTGAGTACTCTGACATTTGTGGCTGGTGGCACAGCCACAGTCTACCGATGGCGAAGCTTCGTCAGCTTCTGATGAAGTTGACGCTTGAAGCTCTCGTTCAGATACTGGCTTTGCCTTCAACGCGAGTTTCTCTCGATCGCACGGCACGGGTCGATCCCGTCTTGATCGAGACATCTCTGAGTAATCTTCCGGCTCCATTGCTACAAATGGCATCTCAGTGGCAGCAGTGGGGCAAGTTGCTGTGCTCTCCTTTTGACGCTTTAATCTTGAATGAAGTACAGAAATCCGCTTTCTTCGCCCTTTGGAAAGAGCGGCCCTTACCTGTTAAGGGCCAGCGGCATACGCAGTTGCAACCAGAAGACGCGGCGGTACAACTGATAGAAGGTAGCTCAGTCTACAAAATTGCAACGAATCTGAACGTTTCGGTGAACAATGTCGTTGCTTGGTCATTGCCTTACGTGAAGGAAGGCATCCTGTCGTTTGTTGGCGATCGCCAGGATGTGATGACTGCTGAGGCCGAGCCATCGAATCTGACTTTTGAAGAGGCTGCGAGAGCATCAGAAGGTCGTGAGTTGCGCGCCACGATTGCCTGTATCGACGATAGCAAGACCGTGCAAAAGCAGGTGCGTGGCATTTTGGGTATGTCCGGATACGACGTTCTGGGAATTACGGAGCCCGCTCAGGCGCTGACGGCTCTGGTGCGGCAGCGACCGGCGGTGATTTTGATGGACGTCAATATGCCCGATGTTGATGGATACGAGTTGTGCAGTATGCTGCGTCAGTCACGACAGCTGCGCGAGATTCCTATCGTGATGCTAACGGGGCGCGATGGCATTCTCGACCGGCTGCGCGCAAAGACGTTAGGGGTGGAGTTTTACTTGACGAAGCCGTTCGACCCAGAGCGGTTGCTAGAGTCAATTCAGAAGGCGATTGATTCTACAGATAAGGCAATTTAGGTTTTGCGACTCGCGATCGGCATTCGATTTTCCGCAATGTTAATCGCTGTTCATTTCTGGAAGACGCGTGGTCGCTATGGCCTCAGTAGATTATTTCAAAGTTCGAGTTTCGGCAGATGCAAGTGTTGCGTTGCCGCTCAGTCACGTGCAGACAGTGATGCAGATAGATCCTCAGCTCGTTTGCCCAATTCCGGGTTTGGATGCTTCCCTGCTCGGGACGGTGAATCGTGAGGGGGAGCTGACCTGGGTGCTGGACTTGAGTCACTTTCTCGGGCTGGGCTTCGTGCTTCACCCGCCAGGGCAGCGGATGGCAGCGATCGCGCTGGCGGCGTCTGACGGTAAAGCAAGCGGACAAGGGGCAATTGCCTGCATCGTCACAGCGTTGGAAGGGGTATTCTCGCCGCTACACGTTCAGCCGATCGACCGGAAGCTCAAGCCAAGACTGCGCGAGCTGCTGAAGCAAATCGCGTATCACGACCGCACGGGAATCGCCATTTTGGAGCCCGACCGCTTGTTTGAAATGATCTGCGAGCGGGGTTGGACAACCGAAACTGCGGTTGCTTCCACAGCGCGTCGCGGCTCGCGCCTGTCCTAAACCACTTCCGCCTTCTAGAAGCTATGACTCGATCCATGCCCGACTCTGCTGCCGGAACACCCATCCTTGAGGACGCCAGCACCAACGAAGCGGGTGGTGAGGATCGCCTGCTGCCCAAACTCCTCGAGGCAAGTAGCTGCGAGCGCGATGGTCGCAGCGAGCGCGCAGTGCAACTGTATCGCGAGATTGTTGCGGAAGATGCGGAGGGCACTTGGGGTCAGAGTGCGCGCAAGGCACTGGAGGCTCTTGGGGTTGGGGAAGTTGAGGCGCAGGGTGCTGAAACGACATCTCGATTGCCACAGTACGATGAGAGCGAGATGACGTCTCTAATGGCAGGGGATGCGGACGACGGTGACGAGACGCGTGCCAATTTTGGCGAGCGATCGCCGAACTTTTCAGCGCCCGCAGCTTCCGTTCCCGTCGGGGCGGCCCACCAGAGCGCGCTCTTGGTTGAAGATAGCAGCCTGACTCGCCTGCGCTGGAGCGCTCTGGCGGCGACAGCGCTGCCAGTGGTCGCGCTTTCGGCGGCTGCGCTGTGGTGGATCCCGAGTCGCTTCGAGCAGCGGTTTCAGGTGCTCGAAACTGGCGGTGCGTCCCTGACGACGACAGTGCTGCGCCAGGAAGTCGAGGCGCTGGTTGTCCGCCAGCGCCTGTGGGGACTTGCAGCTGGAATTGTGGCCCTCGGTGCGGGAGCGGTGTCGGTGGGACTGGTGGCTCGGACGCTAAGCGTTCGACTCGGACAGCTCGCGCGGCGTGAGTCGGGGTATGAGTCACTGGCGGGTGCGAAGGGCGAGCTCGGCGATCTGGCGCGGACGCTGGCTGACCTGGAAGGGCGTGTTCTCGATCGCGAACGGCAGCTCGCCGCCGCCGAACGAGGCAAACAGGCCGACCTGGAAGCGGCGATGCGCGAGACGCAGCGCTTGCAGCAGCAGGTAATCGAGCTGCTCGTGCAGATTGAGGAAGTCCGCAACGGCAACCTGACGGCGCGCGCGCCGACGATCGACGGCAAAGTGGGTTCGATCGCCGATGCCTTTAACGCCACGATCGACTCGCTGCGCTATATCGTCACCCAGGTGATCGACGTAACTGAGTCGCTGACTGAGGGCGCGCGCGGCGGTGAGGTGTCCGTGCGTCAGGTATCGGATTCGGCGCTTCAGCAATCGGAGGCGCTCCAGGAAGCGAGCGAGAACGTCGCGGAGATGGTGTCATCGATCGATCGCGTTTCGGAGCTGACACAGTCGTCGGCCCAGGTGGCGCGCGAGGCGATCGAGGCGGCGCGCGAGGGTGACCTGGTGATGGATCGCACGGTGGTCAGCATGGACAAAATCCGTACGGCGGTCTCGAACACCTCTAAGCGGGCAAAGCGGCTGGCGGAAGCAGCCCAGGAAGTATCGCAAATTCTGGCGATCGTCACGGGTATCTCCGAGCAGGCAAACCTGTTGGCGTTTAACGCGTCGATCGAGGCGGCGCGAGCCGGGGAACAGGGGCAGGGCTTCCGGCAGGTGTCGGAGGAAGTACGCAACCTGGCCGCTCAGGTCAGCGAGTCGGCGGGCGATATCGAACGTCTCGTGCAGAGCATTCAGGAAGAGACTTCCAGCGTTATTGACGTGCTCGAGGTCGGCACCTCGGAGGTGGTCAGCGGTACGCAGTTCGTCAGCCAAACCCAAAAGACGCTTTCGCACCTATCCGCGCTCAGCCGCCAAATCGATGCGTCTTTGCAGCACGTCGCAGCCAACACTAACGAGCAGACGAAAACGTCTCAGCAAGTGAACCAAACGATGCAGTCCGTGGCGAGCGTGTCGCTGGAGAATGCCCAGGCCGCCCAGGAAGTAGTCACCGTGCTCAAGCAGCTCTTGACGGAGGTCTCGACACTTCAGCGATCGGTCGATCGCTTCCAGGTGTAGCAGTTTGTGTGGCCTTGCTGCCGGTCTGCTACCGATTTGCTGACGGTCTACGGGTTCGCTGCGGGTCTGCTGCCGCCAGTTCACTCTGACAGTGGCCTTAATTACCATCAGTTCCTAACCGCATGCGAGCGATACGTGGCCTTTATCGGAATGGCAGAAAAATTGGGAGATATTCGGGAGGATTTAGTTGACAATCAAGTACAGGTCTCAGACGGAGTGCGATCGCACTTGGCTGGATGGATAAATCGCGAAGGCGGCGACGATCGTTCTGCAAACGAACGACTTCGCGCGCGCCTCGCGACACGCACCTCAAAACTGCTCGATTCGCTCAATATTTTCAGGAAAGCTTTCACAGAACGCTCATGAAGACAATTTTTGTTGTTGAAGATGGCAATACCGAACAGGCCATGATCAAGGCGCTGCTGACTCAAGCTGGCTATGAGGTGATGCTCTCTAGTAGCGTGGACGAAGCGTGGGCGAAACTGTCGGCAGCTTCGGCGCTGCCCAACCTGATCGTGCTCGATATTGTGATGCCTGGAAAGAGCGGCCTCGAGCTGTGTCGGATGATTCAAGAAGATCCGAAATTTCAGCAGGTGCCGATCGTCTTTTGCAGCTCGAAAAGCGAGGAGTTCGACCAGTTTTGGGCTTTGCGTCAGGGCGCGAAGGACTACGTCGTTAAGCCCTACGCGCCCCAGCAGCTTCTCGATACGGTAGAAAAGCACGTCACCTAGGTTTCTTTGGCTGCTTCGCGATCGCCGTCGCGATCGCCCTTCCGATTCTGCACGATGCCCCTAGAACCATGACCCAAACTACGGATACGCTGCTCGAAAAGCTTCTCGAGGCCAGCCGCTGCGAGCAGGCCAACGACATCGCGCGAGCGCGGGCACTCTACGAGGAAATTCTGAGTGTCGATTCGGAGGGGTTCCACGGTACGAGCGCGCGCAAGGCCCTCGAAGCGCTGGGCGCGCCTGCAAGCGACGCGGTGGTTGAGAACGGGGCCGCAAACGGAGCGGCAAACGGAGCCGTAAATGGAGCAGTTCGCAACGGGGCGGCGAGCGAGGCTCCCACGATCGCCGAGCTTCCCAGGCTCGATCGGGCTGACGTTTCTCCGGCTGCGAGCGACGAGAACGGCTTGGTATCGGGGTATGTGCGGGGGCTGAAGCGCTGGTGGCGCAATCTGGGCTTCTCGAACAAGCTGACGCTGCTGCTAGTGGTCGGCTCGACGGTTCCGGTCGGCATTACCACGGTGTTCTTGGTCGGGCAGACGCAGGAGCGGGTGCAGCAGGAGTTTGTCAACCAGCTACGATCGGACGCGTCGGCGTGGCGAGATGACTACGTGGGCTGGACGGAGGACGACAGCGCCACGGAGGCTGAGAACTTGGCGAGCCTGGTGCAGGCGGTCGGGGTGAATCTGAGCCGCACGGATCGCGTCCAGCGCAGCGCCAGCTACTTGAACGCGCTGGTAACGGACGCGCTCTCGGCAGGCGACCGCAACCGGGCGGACGTGACCAAGAGCTTTCGGATTTTGACCGATGCGCGCGGCGTAACGGTGACCCAGGGGATCAAGATTCACGAGTCGGCGACTGAGGCCACCTATCCGCCCGTGCCCGACTTCAAGCGCGCGATCGAGCCCGCCGAGTTTCAGCTAATTGAGACATCGCCGGGCATCGACCTCAGTGGCGTCGAAATCGTCCGCAAGGTGCTCGAGACGGGCGAGCCGCAGCGGGGCATCGAGATTCTGCCGGGCGATGCGATGGCGCAGCTCGGGTTGGCAGATCAGGCGACGATTCCGCCGCGCGGTGCGCTGGACTCGAGCCTGACGATCGCGCCCGATGCCTACAATCTCGATAACTTCGAGGCGGGGCTGTCAACGGTGGTGGTGCACCCGATCGAGATTGGCGGACAGCTGGTGGGCACGGCGATCGTCGGCGTGCTGCACAACCGCCACCACGCTCTGCTCGACGAGTTCCAGCAGCTCTACGACGCGCCGTCGATCGCGGTCTTCGCTCGCAACTGGCGCGTCAATACGAACGTCGATGCGGGAGATGGAACGCGAGCGATCGGCACGTTTGCCCCCCAACCAGCAGTAGAGGCGATTTTGGAGCGTAACGAGGACTTCGTTACCCAACTCGAAAATATTAACGGCACGAACTATCAGGTGCTCTATCGTCCGCTCTACGACCACACGAAGCGCGCCGACCCGAACGCTAAGGCGATCGGGATGGTCTCGGTGGCCAAGCCCCAGACGGAACTCGAACGACTGGTGCGCGAGCAGCAGCTTCTGGGCCTGTTTGTCGGCGGCGGCGCGGCGCTGGCGGTCAGTGCGCTGGCCTTCTTCGTGGCGCGGGCCTTTGCGCGATCGATCGGGCAACTGGCGGACTTCGCCCAGCAGGTCGGGGCCGGTCAGCGTGGTGCGCGATTGGAGCAGACCGATCGCCAGGACGAAATCGGGATTCTCTCCCAAGAGCTGAACCAGATGGCCGTCAGCATCGAGGCGAATATCGACGCCGTCCGTCAACAGGAGGGGCTGCGCCGCCAGGAGGCCGAGCAACAGCGCATGGAGAAAGAGCGCCTGCAAAAGGGCGTGGTCAACCTGCTGCTGGAAATCGAAGGCGCACAGCGCGGTGACTTAACGGTGAACGCGCCGGTAACGGAGGGGGCCGTCGGGTCGATCGCCGATGCGTTTAACACCACGATTCGCCGTCTGCGCGAGCTGGTCGGCCAGGTACAGAGCGTGGCGCGTCGCGTCGACGAACTGGCCACCGGCAGCGCGCCGTCGATGCAGCGCGTCTCGAAGGAAGCGACCGTCCAGTCTTCGGAAATCGCCCTGAGCGTAGAAACGGTCAACCAAATTGGCGACCTGATTCGCACAGTAGACCGATCGGCGCAGCAAGCTGCTCTCGTCGCCCAGCGCGGAGCCAAGGCCGCTCGCGACGGCGAAGAAGTCATGGATATGACCGTGACCAGCATCAAAAACATCAGCAGCGCCGTGGCCGAAACGGCGAGCAAGGTCGATCGCCTGACCGAGTCGTTCAAACAGATCCTGCAAATCCTGACGATTATTTCGGGCATCGCCGAACGGACGAACCTGCTGGCGTACAACGCTTCGATCGAGGCGTCGCGCGCGGGCGAAAACGGTCAGGGCTTCCGGGTCGTCGCTGAAGAAGTGCGCCGCCTGGCCGGACGCGCCACGGAAGCGACCCGCAGCATCGAACAAATTGTCGAAGTGATTCAGCAGGACACCGTCGAAGTGCAGCAGGCGATGGAGCTGGGTAAATCGGAAGTGGCCGAAGGGACGGAACTGGTCGCCCAAACCAAACAGACGCTCAAAGGTCTGGCCGAGATTAGCCAGAGCATCGACGACTACCTTCAGGCGATTTCGCGCGATACCAACAGCCAGTCCGAAGCCTCGGCGCAGGTGAACCAACTGATGGAGCGCGTCGAGACGATCGCCCAGTCCACCTCCGAGCGCGTCCGCGACGTGGCAAATTCGCTCGAGGAGCTGGTGCAGACGGCCTCAACGCTGACCGAGTCCGTATCCCAGTTCCGCCTCGAGAAGTAGCCCCGCGCCTTCGCTTTTCCCCGTTCGCTTCCTTCCTGATAGTGCCCAGTAGCGCCTCGATTCGATGTCTCATCTGCTCGACCCCAGCGTTCTCGCTGAAATCGCCCGCGAAGCCCAGCAGTGCTTCCTTGAAGAAGACGCGCCGGAGTATCTGTCGATGCTGCGACAGGGACTCCGGCGCATCGAGCGCGGCGAGACGCCGGACTACAAGACGCTGATGCGAGCGGCGCACTCGATTAAAGGCGGGGCGGGGATCGCGCAGATGCCGAAGCTGAGCGGGCTGGCGCACTCGATCGAGGATTTGCTCGAAGCCTGGAACGCGGAGCGGATCGAGGATACGGAGTCGGCGTCGATCTTGATGCAGCAGGGCATCGAGGAGCTGGCGTACATGCTTGAAGCGGCGCGGACGGGCGATACGGACGTGGAGGCGAGTCCGGATTTGATCGCGGCGCTCGATGGGTTTAACGTGCTGCTCCAGGATGGAGGCAATGCCGATGCTGCCGACGACCCAGAGATGTCGTCGGCGCGAATAGGACTGGCGCTCTCGGCGCTGACTTCGGATCTCGAGGGTTGCCTGACACGCTTTGAGGAACTGCTCGCCAATGGGAGCGATGCAGAAGAAATTCGCGGCGGGATGGCGGTGTTGGTCGATGAAGGGATTTTACTCGGTGAGGCGTTCGGTCAGCCGTGGCTGGTAGAGCTGCTGGAGCCGATCGCCGAGCTAACTGAAGGCCCGCACGATGAAATCGACTTTCCTAGCCTCGGCCAGAGCCTGATCGAAAAGCTGCGCGAAGAGCGCGATCGCCATGTCGCTAAGCTGGAGAATCGGCAAGCAGAGACGGAGACCGCGCTAAACCCACCCGATGGCGACGGAGCGAGCGCCGTGGCCGCACCACCCGTCGAGACCCAGGAGCGCTTGCAGTACCTGCGCCTGCCGGTCGAGCGCGTCGAGCGGATGGGCAGCCGGGTCGGCGAGCTGATTACCGCCCACGAGCGCCTGACGATTCAACAGCAGCAGCTCCGCCAAGCGAGTCAGAATTTGCGCCGCCTAGTCGATCGCGTTAAGCCAGTGCGCGATGCGATCCAGACGCTGTACGATCGCGTCTCGACAGACGATGTGGCCGCGCCCGTTCGTCCGAGCGTGTCGAGCCTTCCGAACTCGCCGGACACTCCCGACGCTTCGGAAGTCGATATCGAAGCGGGCGAGTTCGACGCGCTGGAA
Organism: uncultured cyanobacterium; assembly: GCA_937899645.1. Lineage (GTDB taxonomy): Bacteria > Cyanobacteriota > Cyanobacteriia > Cyanobacteriales > Geitlerinemataceae > RDYZ01. The sequence goes on from CALCCD010000063.1 coordinate 8,736, forward strand.
CTCGATCGCTACACGGCGCTGCACAGCAGCCTGCAAACCTTCGAGGAACTGATTACGCAGGTGCAGGAAACCCGCTTCGATATCGACTTAGTCGGTCGCGAGTTCGCGCAAAATCTGTCGGGGCTGCGCGGCGATCTCGATCGCCTCTACGACGACATTACCAGCTCGCGCCTGGTGCCGTTTGAGGACTTCGCCCAGCGCTTTATTCCGCAGCTCAACCGCATCAACCAGCGCGTTGGCAAGAAGTCGAAGCTGGAAATTTCGGGTGAGGACGTGCCGATCGATAAAGTTCTGCTCGAACAGCTCCAGACGCCGATTACTCACATCCTCAATAATGCCCTCGATCACGGTATCGAGCGGCCGGGAGAGCGTATCGCCCTCGATAAGCCCGAGACGGCCACCGTCCGTATCGATGCCCAAATCGAAGGCAGCGAGGTGGCGATTTCCCTCGAAGACGACGGGCGCGGTATCGACCTCCAGCAGATTTACAACAAAGCCGTCGAGCGCGGGCTCTGCCCGCAGCACGTCTCGATCGCCCAGCTCGCCCGCGAGCAGATTCTCGACTTTATCTGGCAGCCGGGTTTCTCGACGGCGGCGCAGGTGAGCCAAATCTCCGGGCGCGGCGTCGGTATGGATATCGTCCGCACCCAGGTGTCCCAGCTCGGCGGCACGGTGGAAGTGGATACCCATCCCGGACAGGGGACGCAGTTCACGATTCGCTTGCCGCTGAGTTTGAGTCTGCTGGCGCTGCTGCTCTGCCGCGTCGGCCAGCGCACTGTGGCGATCCCCACCGATACGATTCTCGATATCCTGCCCTACGACGATGCGGTGGGAGTGACGGGCTTGCCGGGGCAGACGAGTGCGACGGAGCGATCAATGACCTGGCGCGGTCGGGTGCTGTCGCTGTACCCGCTGGCGAGCATGCTGCCCTATGCGGATGGGTCGGCGGAGTCGGAGGTGTCGCGGGTGGTGCTGGTGTTCAAGCGGGCGGGTCAGCCGATCGCCGTCACTGTTGACGCGATCGTCGACGAGCGCGAGCTAATTTTGCGTCCGTTCGATCGCACCGTGCGCGTGCCGCCGTACATTGCGGGCTGTTCGATCTTGGGGACGGGCGAGGTCGTGCCGGTGCTGATGCCGCGTTTCCTGAAGCCCGATCTAGCCAAGCGCCAGCCACAGCAGTTGCCCGCCACTTCTTTGGCCCAGACGTCGCGCACGGTGTTGATTGCGGAGGATTCGACGGGGGCGCGGCGATCGCTCGAGCGAATCCTGGCGCACGCGGGCTTTACGACGATCGCCTGCCGCGACGGTCAGGAGGCGCTACTGAAGCTGGAACAGTACCGAAGCGAGATCGACGCGATCGTCACCGACTTGGAGATGCCCAACGTCAACGGCTTCGAGCTGCTGGCGAAGGTGCGCGCCCACTCGGTTTGGCACAGTTTGCCGGTGGTCGTGCTGACCTCGCGGACCGGCGATCGTCACCGCCAAAAAGCCCTCAGCCTCGGCGCGAACGACTATCTCGGCAAGCCCGTGACGCCACCGGAGCTGCTGGGCTGTCTCGATCGACTCGCGCCCTCAGCGGTGATTCGATCGACCCTCGTGACCAGCGCCTAGACAGTTGGAGGGGCTGGAGCGGAATTGTTCGGCGAACTCACGATCCGCTGCACCGACTCGTTCCTAAAAGCGGGATTGGGTCTCGCCGTCTTGGTCGAGCACTTCCTCAAAGGCAAAGCCCGCCGCTGCTAACACGAATATCGTCGTGGGGAGCCCTGCTGCTAGCGCCTGGAGTTGGGCGTAGCGATCGCAAAACTCCGCCGCATTCCCTTCCGGGCGAGCGATCCCCAGAAACACCAGATCGGCATCGCGCGACGATTCGTGGAGGATGTCGCGAAACGGGCGATCGTCGGCGATCGAGACCTTTGCCGTGGCGCGAATCCGGAAGGCATCGATCATCTGCCGCAGGTTCGCATCCACCGAGCGCGCCGCCGACTCGTTGGCCACCACCAGTTTTAGCGAAATATCCGCATTGTTCCATCGGCTCTCCGTCTGGATGAGATAGGCCAGCAGCAGCATCAGGCTACCGTTTGCTTGCAGGCCGCGCCACCACACGTCGATGCGCTGACGCTGTCCGAAACCGCGTTCGGGATTGTCGCGCAGTACCAGCACGCTACGACGCGCTCGATGCAGCGTCGCAATCAGACCACAAAAACTCTCGCGCAGCTCGATTCGCTCGCTGTCGCCCAACACGATCGTATTCGGCACCAGCGACCCCAAACCGTAAGCCTCCACGAGTTTCTCTGCCCCGTCAAACGGATTCGAGGCCGTGACGATCCGCACCAGCGCGTTGACATTGCGCTTCACCAAGTAGTCGCGCACCTTTGCTTCTAGCTGATGCTGCTGCGCCGGATCGCGCGAACCACTCGGCAATACGCTCGACACTGTCACCAGCCCGCGATTGTGGGTCACCATCGACGCCAGCTCGATGAGCGGCCAGCGGCGCATCGGCGCGCCGGAGAACACCAGTACGTGCGGTCGCCAGTTTTTCGGGTCGAGATCGCCATCGAGGTTAAAGACCCCCATCCGCACCAACTCCATCCAGAGCCCGCGCCGCACGTCGCCCCAGGCGCTCTGCATCTCCCGCCGCTCCAGCCACAGATAGAGCAGCAGCACGAAGATCGCCGCGACGATTGCCGCTGCGGCATCGATCGCCAGCATTACTCCCAGACAACCCAGCGCCCCCAGCGCCGACAGCAACCAGGGGACGCGGAAAGTCGGGCGAAACGACGGACTCTGCAAGAAGCCCTCGATCGCCGCCGCCACGTTCAGCACCATATATGTCGTCAGGAAGAACATTGTCAGCACCGGCGCGATCTTATTGAGGTCGCCCACGCAGACCGCCGCGATCGCCACGGCCAGCGTCACCAGCGTCCCCAAGCGCGGCTCGTCGTCGGGGCCGGAGCCCTTACCCAGCGATCGCATAAACCGGGGCAAAACGCCGTCGCGGGCCAGCGCTTGCAGCACTCGCGGCGCGCCCAGGATGCTGCCTAGCGCGCTCGACAGCGTCGCGCCCCAAATCCCGAGCAAAATCGCGTCGCCCCACACCGCCACGTCCCGCATTACCAGCGGGTTGTTCAACAACGTCTCCGAGTCGGCGCGACCGGCCAGCAGCAGCGGCAGCGCCATATAGATAACGTAGCCCGTGGCGATCGCCCCCAGTGTCCCCGTCGGAATCGACTTCGAGGGATCTTCGAGATCCCCCGACATGTTCACGCCCGCCATAATGCCCGTCACCGCCGGGAAGAAGACCGCGAACACCACCCAAAACGGCTCGCCGATCGCGCCCTCGACGCCCCACGCGCCCACGTCCTGCGCACCGACCGGGCTGCCGAAGATAAAGGACAGCAGCGACAGGGCGATCGCCGCCATGATGAAATACTGCGTTTTGATCGCGAAGCTCGCAGACGTCGCCGCTACTAGCGTCACCGCCAGCGTCGTACCAATATTCAGCCAGAGCTGATAGGGCTCGAGAGTGGGAAAGTTGCGCGTCAGGCTCTCGACAAAGCCGATCGTGTACAGCGCCACCGAGATTGCCTGGGCGAAATACAGCGGGACACCCACCGCACCGCCGGTTTCGAGCCCCAGAGAGCGGCTGATAATGTAGTAAGCACCGCCGACGCGCACCACTCGATCGGTCGCGATCGAGGAGATCGACAGTCCCGTCAGCAGCGTGATCGAGGTCGCCAGCGTGACGATTGCCAGCGCGCCGCCCCAACCGACGTTGGCCACGACCCAGCCGAATCGCAGGTACATAATCACGCCGAGAATGGTCAGCACCGAGGGCGTGTAGACTCCGCCAAACGTCCCGAGCCCCGATCGCTCAGTCGGATCGAGGCGCGGCGGGCGCGAGTTGGACTGCGTCATAAAATTAACCCGCGATCGAGCGATGCGCTCTGAAAAATAGTCGATGCGATCCTATCGCACTTGCCCATCTGCTCTTGGAAATCTGCAGGGGCGAAGGCTTGGCCGAACGGGGATCGTTGGGCCAAGCTCACTCGATAAGCAGTGTCAATCGATCGCACAAAAAAAACAAGACGATCTCTATCAACATCCGAAGCTCTCTACAGGTCTTCCCCCCCGAGGCCACAACTTTTTCCACGATTGAGTTTATTAATCACAGGCTTTTCCACAGCCTTGGAGAAAACTTTTGCGATCGCAGGCTCGATGTTGGGGCCAGCCGCCGAGCAAGTCGCTGTCGTCAATGACGCAACTCACGAAAAAACGTCGCTTCGATCGGCGGCGCTGACTTGTGAAATGTCAAGCCCGTTTGCATCTGTGAAGATCGAGGTCGGGGGGATATTCACAGACTCGCCTCTAAAGCCCGCATTGCGTTTCGTGACGGGAACAGCGGCTCAAGCGACAGTTTGTCGTTCGCAAGAAGATTTGGCGCAATTTCCGTAACGGTCTGCAATATTGACAAGCCCTTGGGGGGAAAGCGGACAATAGCGACACAGCGGAGGTCGGATAGCGACGTGGGCTTGTTCGAGGGTAGAATCCCGAGCTCGTCTCGCTGCGGCTGTACCGAGCGCGAATTTAGGAGAACAAGATGAATAATAGTGTGAGCATTTTGGCGGAAATCCCGGAGGAGCTTCACCTGTCGATGCAGGGGTATCTAGAAGTCAATCCGGAATGGGATCAAGATCGGGTGTTTTCAGCTGCGATTTCGCTGTTCTTGTTGCAAAACACGGTCGAGAATAGTCCGGAGGCGTCGCGAAACTATCGCCGTGCGGCTCAGGTTTATCTCGAGACGCTATTTCGCTCTGGTGGCGAAGGGCCGCCGGAGTTGGGTACGGAGTCTTTGGATTTGAAGGTTTCGGATTCGGAGAATTTAAATTCGGAAGCTTTAGCTTCGGAAGACAGCATGGACGCGATCGGCGATCGGCGTATGGAAGATTCTTCGCCGCCGCCGACCGAGCGCGATGTGGCCTAGCTGTTGCCTGACTCGAGTCGGGATCTGGCAGGGAGTCAGACCCAGAGGCTTGCAGGAACTTAACTGAAGAATTCTACGGGGGGGTCATCTGGCTCCCCTTAATTTTTGGGTCGAAGTCCGATCGATTGTCGTGTTGCCATCGCCACTTGAGAACGGGAACTGCAATGAGGCGAGGCGCGGGTTCGTGACGATCGCGGCCAAAGAATCGCGGATCGAGAATCGCGGATCGAGAATTGCGGCCAAAGAGCCGCTGCCGCCATCATGAGGTTCGCCCCCCGAACGCGGCGCTGGCATTCTAATTAATGCGGATATCTTGCTCTGAAGACTCTGCGGGGTGGGGCAAGTCGGCGCGATCGGACGATCGCAGCAGGCGGGCCGCTGCGGGCAGATCTCCTGGCGAGAACTTGCACTTGGAAAGGATGGCCTCACTCCACTTGGCGTTTTTGAGCTTGGCCTGGAGGAAGTTGGCCTTTTCGATGCGGGTTTGAGCGAAGTTGGCATGGGTGAGGTTGGCCCCCTGAAACGATGCGCCCGTCGAGCGTATCCCCTCGAAAAGCTTCCCGGCGAAGACGATCGAAATGCTGCCGAACATCAGGGCCACGATCCCGTAGGCGATCGCGATGGGCAGCAGGTTGAGGTTTTGGTAAGTACGGTAGATGCCCGCCAGCGAGAGGTAGGACGTGGCTGGAAGCGCCGCCGCCCACAACCAGACGAGCGCAGGCGTGTATTTGTACATTTGAGCGATCGCCACCATCAGAACGGCCAGCATCGAGGCGGTCATAAAGGCACTGTTGTTGAGCCGCGCGAACGCGAGTACGACGAGCGTGGCGGTGGCGGTGACGAAGGCCGAGATCAGCTTGCGGCGCATGGTGCGACGACCGTGGCCGATGCGCGCGCGCAGAAATGTCGCTCCGGCCAGATTGGTTTGGTTGAACGTGCAGTTGTTGATGTACGTTTCGCTAAAGTCGGCTCCGGCGAGGTTTTGGCCGTCGAAGGACAGGCCGACGAGTTTGGTTTTCGCGAAGTTGTGCCGTCTGGGTTTTGCCATCAATATCGGTTGCAGTTGCAGGAGGGCGGAGAGGCGGTCGTTGGCCCGACGGGCGTCGGTGCGGGTCTGGTACTGCGGTCTGTAGATACCGCTTCGATCGCGGGGCGGTGCTGTGACCCTCACCTCTATAAAATAGGTTAGGAACACCGCGCGCCGATCGAGCGAGTCAGTTGGCCGCCGTTCGTGTGTATATCTACTTCCAAGCAGCATGAGCGAAACCAGTGCAGGCCACCGCATCGAACGCGACTCGATGGGCGAGCGCCAGATTCCCGATACGGCCTACTACGGCATCCAGACGCTGCGGGCGATCGAAAATTTCCCGATTAGCGGCCTGCGCCCTCTGCCCACCTACGTCGAAGCCTTCGCCAATATCAAGAAAGCAACGGCAGTGGCCAACAGCGAGCTGGGCTGCATCCCCGCAGATGTAGGCACGGCGATCGTCAAAGCTACCGACGAAGTTCTCGATGGAAAACTGCGCGACCAGTTCGTCGTGGACGTGTACCAGGCGGGCGCGGGAACCTCGCACCATATGAACGTCAACGAGGTGCTGGCCAATCGGGCGCTGGAGCTATTGGGCGGCGAAAAGGGCGACTACAGCCGCGTCAGCCCCAACGACCACGTTAACTACGGCCAATCGACCAACGACACGATCCCGACGGCGATCCGCATCGGCAGCCTGATCGCGCTCGATCGCACGCTGTACCCGGCGATCGAAGCGGCGATCGCCACCCTCGACGCCAAGGCCGACGAATTCGCGAACATCGTCAAATCCGGACGCACGCACATGCAAGATGCCGTGCCCGTCCGCCTCGGTGAAGTTTTCCGCGCCTGGTCAGTCATCGTCCGCGACCATCTACGCCGCATCCAGTTCGCCGCCGAAGACCTCAAGACCCTCGGTCTAGGCGGCAGCGCCACTGGCACGGGGCTCAACACCCACCCGAAATACCGCTTCCGCACCGCCGAGTTGCTGTCGGAGTACATCGGCCAGGATTTGCAGTCCGCGCCGCACCTAATGGCCGCAATGCAGAGCCTCTCGCCGTTCGTCGCCGTCTCGGGCAGCTTGCGGAACCTAGCGCAGGATTTGGTCAAAATTTCCCACGACTTGCGGCTGATGGACTCGGGGCCGAAGACTGGCTTAAAGGAAATCAAGCTGCCGCCGGTACAGCCGGGATCGTCGATTATGCCGGGGAAGTACAACCCGGTAATGGCGGAGATGACCTCGATGGTCTGCTTTCAGGTGATGGGGCACGACAGCGCGATCGCCATGTGCGCCCAGGCCGGGCAGCTGGAGCTAAACGTGATGATGCCGCTGGTGGCCTACGACCTGATCCATAGCATCGAGATTCTGGGCAATACGATCTCGGCGCTGACGACGAAGTGTCTGGCGGGGATCGAGGCGGTGGAAGAGCGCTGCAACGCCTACGCAGAGGGCAGCTTAGCGCTAGTAACGGCGCTGAATACGCATATCGGCTACCTGAATGCGGCGGACGTGGCCAAAGAGTCGCTGGCGACGGGCAAGTCGCTGCGGGAAATTGTCCTCGCGAAGGGGCTGATGGACGAGGCGACGCTGGCGCAGGTGTTGGATCTAGAGAAAATGAGCCAGCTGCCAACCGAAGCTGGCTAGGGGCTGTCATCAATTAAGTTTGCAGTCTTTACACAGCAAGAGCTTCAGCCCCTAGTTTTATTTTTAGGTCGGGCACTCAACTGTTTGCCCCGCCAGAGGTCGAGCGCTAATTGATGACATGCCCTAGCGCGCTCGGTGAAGGCCGACAACTCTCGATCGTCGCCCCTATCCTTCCGCCAGATCCATCAGCGTCTGCTGCGACGACTGCTCGGCGTTGTCGTCTACGGGGCGGCGCTGTACGTAGCACCCGTCGGGCTGTAACTCCCAGGCTTGGCGGTTATCGGCCAGCATGATGCCCACGATCTCTTGGAGATCTTGGCTGAGGTTAGCGTTGAGGATTGGCGCGATCGCCTCGACTCGGCGATTGAGGTTGCGCGGCATCCAGTCGGCGCTGCCGATAAACAGCTTCTCGTCGCCGAGGTTCTGGAAATAGAAAACGCGCGAGTGCTCCAGAAAGCGACCGATGACGCTGATGACTTTGATGTTTTCGCTGACGCCGGGAAGGCCGGGGCGCAGACAGCAGATGCCGCGAATAATCAAGTCGATTTCGACGCCCGCTTGCGAGGCTTCGTAGAGCGTGGCGATGATTTCCGAATCGACGAGGGAGTTCATTTTGGCGACGATGCGGCCCGTTTTTCCCTGCTTGCAGTGCTCGATTTCCTGGCGGATTAGGCCGAGCATCTGCGATCGCATATTCACCGGCGCGATCAGAAGCTGGCGGTAGTTCGTCTGACGCGAGTAGCCGGTCAGATAGTTAAACAGATCCGTGAGGTCGGCTCCGAGTTCTGGGTTGCAGGTGAGCAAGCCGAGGTCGGTGTAGAGCTTGGCGGTTTTTGGGTTGTAGTTGCCCGTGCCGATATGGACGTAGCGGCGGATGGCGTCGCGTTCGCGGCGAACGACCAGCGAGATTTTGGTGTGGGTTTTCAGCCCCGCGAGGCCGTAGACCACGTGGACGCCCGCCCGCTCTAGCTTGCGCGCCCAGAGAATATTGTTGGCTTCGTCGAAGCGGGCTTTGAGTTCGACGAGGACGGCCACTTGCTTGCCGTGTTCGGCGGCGTCTACCAGGGCGCGGATGACGGGCGAGTCACCGGAGGTGCGGTAGAGCGTCATTTTGATCGCCAGCACGTCCGGGTCGCGGGCAGCAGCTTCGATAAAGTGCTGCACCGTCGCGGCAAAGGAGTGGTACGGGTGGTGGACGAGCAGGTCACCGCGATCGCGGATTTCCGCAAACAGGTCGCCTTCACCTTCTCCGAGCAGGTCGCCTTCACCTTCTCCGAGTTCGTCGTCGGCAAACTTTCGCAGGCGCGGGGGCACGACGGGACTCCAGGGCCGGTCTTTGTGCTGGGGCAGCGGCAGCGAGGTGATGGAAAATAGGGCGTCGAGCCCGATGATGCCGTCCACTTCGTAGATGTCGCTGGCCTCGACATCAAGCTCGCGCATCAGCATGGCGCGCACGTTTTCCGGCAGGCCAGACTGGACTTCGACGCGCACTGCCGAACCGCCCCAGCGCCGCTTGCGGAGTTCTTTTTCGATCGCCAGCAGCAGGTCGTCGGCCTCGTCTTCTTCAACGGCCAGGTCGGCGTGGCGCGTCACTCGGAACGGATAGTATTCCTGGATATCCATACCGGTGAACAGCGTCTCGAGGTGGTGGGCGATCGCCTGCTCGAGGGGAATCGCCGTCCAGAGGGCGGGCTTGTGGCCGCTGCGATCGCCGATGCGGCGTCCGCCCAGATGTTCGGGCAGGGGGATAAAGCGCGGAAAGACTTTAGGAACCTTGACCCGCGCGAAATACTCTTGGTGCGTTTCCGGGTCGCGGACGACGACGGCCAGGTTGAGGCTGAGATTGGAGATAAAAGGAAACGGGTGGCTCGGATCGACAGCCAGGGGCGTCAGCGCGGGAAAGAGCTGCTCTTGGAAGTAGGCGCGCAGGTAGTCGCGCTGGGCGGCGTCGAGGTCGGTGTAGTCCAGCAGGTAGACGCCGACGGCTTCGAGGCGCGATCGCAGCTCGTGCTGGAAGTGGGCGTGCTGCTGCTGCACCAGCGGGTAGAGCCGCTCGCGAATCTCTAGAAGCTGTCGCTCGGGCGATCGACCGTCCGCCGTCCGCTTCGAGACGCCCGCCAGCACCTGCTGCTTGAGCCCCGCCACACGCACCATAAAGAACTCGTCGAGGTTGTTGCTAAAGATCGCCAGAAACTTGAGGCGCTCGAGCAGCGGCGTGCGTTCGTCGAGGGCTTCGTGGAGAACGCGGGCATTAAACTCGACCCAGCTCAGCTCGCGGTTGAAGTAGTACTGCGGGTCGCGCAAGTCGATCGCGCCGCCGTCCGCGTCCGCACCATTACGATCGCGTGGCGCTAAACCCGCAGCGTTGCCTTGCTTGTCGCGATCGCGTTTCGAGCCTTTTGCGATCTTCGGCGGTTTGGACTCCTGTCCGTTTTGACGAGTTCGCGGCGCTTTGGAGCGCTGGGCTTTTGAGTCGGAGGCAGCGTCTGAGTTCGTCATGATGACCCTGAGTACGTGCGATGGGGATGAAAGACGGGGCGCGATCGAGCGGGCGACCTCAGTGAAGTCTTAACTATCAGTCCGGCATATTACCGAGATCTCCGGTGTCTTCGCTCGCGTCGGAATCCTGACCTGCACCAAAGACGTCTCGCTCTCTGCCGACCCACCACTTCCCGAGCTTCTGGAGGTCGGCCTGGATATCCGCTAGGGTGACGATGTATTCCTGATGTGAGATTTCGCTGCGGCGCTCTTTGAGCTTGCTGAGTCGAAGCTGGACGAGCAACCAGGGCTTGGCTGCACCGTCAGTTTGCTCGATATATCGGGCGAGGTCGCAACTATCCATGCAATCAAATCCTAGCGGAACGCTGTTAAGACTAATTTAACGGATCCCCCGCATCGCATACTTTGGCGCGGTGCGGCCCGAGAGATCGGCAAGCGATCGTTGTTGGAATCTGCGATGGGTCGGTAACACGCTTTAAAATTTCACCCATCCAGGACTTACGCACGAGACTCCAAAACCTTGAAGGTTTCGTTGTCAGAGACCGGCTAAAAGCACGTGATTTCGTTCAAACCTTCAAGGTTTGCGTAAGTCCTGCCATCGTTTCGATCGCACTGCCATGCTGAAAGAGAACCTGTTTGCGATTTCGCTCTTTCCCTACCTGGGCTTTTTGTGGTTTGTCACGAAGTCCGGGCAGGCTCCCAAGCTGGCGCTCGTGGGATTTTACGTGCTGCTGGTTTTCGTGGCCGTGACGATCCCGGCGGGGCTCTACGCGCGCGAGGTTTACGGCGAAGAGCTGGCCAACGTGGACTGGCTCCACGGCAGCGCCGAAGTATTTTTAACGCTCTCGAACGTGCTGGTCGTTTTGGGGTTCGATCGCGCCGTGCGTGCTGCAAACCGAACGACTCAAGCCGCCGAAACTGAAGCCGACCCAGAAGAGACATCCACGGCTTAGTGGAGCGTCAACACGCAATTTTAGGGCTGGGCGTTTTTATCGGATTTGCTGCGATTTTGCTGCAATCGTCGCAAAAGAACGGCGTACAGCGGTGCGCCGCTACCAGGGCTTTAAACCTTAGCTTTGACGCAACACTAGCGCTCGCAGTCGCCGATGCTGACCCAACTGCTCGCACCATCGGCCCAATGTTCTTTCTTCCAGATCGGCGCGTTGTGCTTGAGCGTGTCGATCGCGAACTGGCACGCCTCGAACGCCTCGCGGCGGTGCGGACAGCCGACGCCGACCAGGACGCTAATCTCGCCGATTTGCAGGCGACCGGTGCGATGGTGAACGACCAGGCGCGTCACGTTTGGCCACTGCTGGCGGGCCTGCTGCTCTATCTGCTCGAACACCGCGATCGCCATCGGATTGTAAGCCTGATATTCCAAATAGCTGACGGGGCGGCCCTGGGTGTTGTCGCGCACCATGCCGCTCATCACCACGACCGCGCCGTTGGCAGGCGCGTCCGCCAGGGCATAGACTTCCGCCAAATCCAGGGGGGCGAAGGTGAGCTTAAAGCGATCGCGGTGGGTGTCTACCGCGCTGGCGGGTTGGACGGACATGGCAAACCAAAATGGTGGACGAGCGCACTGCGAATCGGGCCGGTTTCGCGTTCCAGCGCAGGCGCGCATTGAGTTCTGTTGGAGACTCGTTCAATAAAATAGCGATTCCGCGCCCGCCGTGCGGCCAACTTGCCCGATCCGCAGCGGCTACTTCAAGAGAAACACTTCACAAAGAAGCGACAAAATTTCCGACCTGCGATCGCGATCGCTTTCAGAGTCGGGGCAGCAGCGCTAGGCTTCATGTAGAGAAAAGTTTTGCCAACCCGGTCTGCCCCAATTTCAGCGGCCCGCGCACTGACGGCCAACAGCATCTCGCTCGTTTTCTCGACGCCGTTAATATGGGCTCATGAGTCATCTACCGTACTTCCAGAGCCTCTGCCGAGCGGTTGCGCTCCGGCTGAGTCGTTAAAAAAGCCAGAAGTACTCGCCTCTATCTACCTTTTCCTGCTTTCACTCCCGCCACTCGGGCGGGCCAATTCAAGTTCATGAGCAGTCGTCCACCTCGCGGTTCACAGGGAACGATCTTAGTCGTTGACGATACTCCCGCAAATCTGGAACTGCTCAACACGATTTTGACTCGTGCGGGTTACGAAGTTTGCGTAGCAGTTGACGGCCAGACGGGAATCGAAGGCGCTAAGTTCAGCTCTCCCGATTTAATCTTGCTCGACATCATGATGCCGGGGATGAGCGGCTATGACGTTTGCTCCCACCTGAAGGAAGATGCATCGACGCGCGATATTCCGGTGATCTTTATCAGCGCCCTTGACGACGCCCTCGATAAAGTCAAAGCGTTTACGGTTGGCGGAATCGACTATATATCGAAGCCGTTTCAGTTTAAAGAAGTCCTGGCGCGGGTCAAAAACCAGCTGACGATCTGTAGCCTCCAGCGCCAGCTCACGCTCCAAAACGAAGACCTGGAGGTGCGAGTCCGCCAACGCACCGAGGAGCTAGAGAGCGCCAACCACAAACTCGAGGCAGAGGTTGTCGAGCGTCTGCACATGTCTACTCACGACGCGCTGACCGACCTGCCGAACCGAACGTTTTTGATGGAGCGGCTGGAAGCGGCCCTCGATCGCGCCAAGCGCGAGCCGGACTATACCTTTGCGGTGCTGTTTGTAGACTGCGATCGCTTTAAGCTGGTTAACGACTCGTTCGGTCATCTGGAGGGCGATCGGGTGCTGTGCGAGATGGCGCGTCGCTTTAAAGACTGCTTGAAAGACAACGGGCTGCTGTTTCGTCTCGGCGGCGATGAGTTTACGCTGCTGATCGAGCCGATCGACAGCATCGAAGAGACGGTGCGCATGACGCGCTGCCTGCAACAGTCCCTCGAGCGTCCCTTCAACATCAAGGAATATCAGATGTTCGTCGATGTCAGCGTGGGGATCGCGATCGGCAACGCTAACTACGAGCGCCCGGAAGACCTGCTGCGCGACGCCGATACGGCGATGTATTCGGCCAAGGAAAAGCCCAACGTCAGCTACGCGATTTTTAACGACAAGATGCGAGAGCAGGCGATCCAACGGCTGCACCTGGAGGCCGACCTGCGGCGCGCCTTGGAGCAGCGCGAGTTCTGCCTGTTCTACCAGCCGATCGTTTGCTTCGGGTCGGGCAAAATCGTCGGCTTCGAGGCGCTCATTCGCTGGTTCCGCCCGGACGGCAAGCGCGTCTCGCCCGACTTATTTATCTCCGTAGCCGAGGATATGGGGCTGATTCTGCCGCTGGGGCGCTGGATTTTGCAAGAAGCCTGTCAGCAGATGCAGATCTGGCAGAGCGAGCCTTGGGGTGTCGGGCTGACGATTAGCGTTAACGTCTCAGTTAAGCAGCTCTCGCGTCTGACGATGGTGGAAGAAATCGACGCAGCGCTGTCGGAAACTGGCCTGCCGCGATCGGCGCTCAAGCTGGAGATTACCGAAAGCCACCTGATGGACAACCAACAGGTCGTCTCCCACGTGCTCGAAGAGCTGCGATCGCGCCAGATTCCCCTCAGCATTGACGACTTCGGCACGGGATACTCGTCGCTGAACTACTTGCATCGCCTGCCAGTGGATATCCTCAAGGTCGATCGCTCCTTCGTTAAAGATATGCACGAAGACTGCGACAGCCACAGCATCGTCCGCGCGATCGTCTCGCTGGCTCACAGTCTGGGGATGAAAATCATTGCCGAAGGGGTCGAAACCGAGCGCCACTATCGCATGTTGGCCGATCTCGGCTGTGAATTCGGTCAGGGCTATTTGTTCTCGCGACCACTGCCCGCCCGCGAAGCGGCGCTGCTGCTTCAGGCGCAAAACTGCTGGAAACCGGCAAGCTAGTGATGCGTCTGGGCGAAACGTTGGCAAACTCGCTGCCCTAGCTGGGGCTTCCACCGCAGCCCTGAATCCGGGCAACGCTGGGGCGGGCCACGATCGCACGGCGTCGAGGATAAGCTGGTTGACGTTCTACCGCAAGCGCGGCCCGACTGTGTCTACAGGCTCGCGCCCAACTCACCATGACTCGAATCGCGATCGCCGGTTGCGGCATCATCGGCGCGATCCTCGCCTACGAACTCAGCCGCACCCGCCCCGGCAACGAAATTCTCGTCCTCGATCGCCAGCCCCCTGCCCGGGGCTCCACCGGCGCAGCGCTGGGTCTGACGATCGGCGCGCTGTCGCTTAAAAAGCCCAAAAGCCGCGCCTGGAGACTGCGCCGAGACAGCCTCAAGCGCTACGCCAGCCTGGTTCCAGAGCTGATCGATCGAACCGGCCTCGCGATCCCCTGCAACCCCAACGGCATCCTCAAGCTCTGCACCACCTGGAAGCCGACGCTGGAGAAATGGGAAACGCTGAGTGAGTGGCGGCGTGCGGACGGCTTTCGGCTCGAAGTCTTGGAGCCCGAGCTGGCCGCAAACCGGTTCCCGACGGTGAACTGCGATCGCGCCGTGGCCGCCATTCACTCGATCGACGATTTCCAAGTCGAGCCCGTGGCGTTGGCGCAGGCCGCGATCGCCGCTGCAAAGTCGCGAGGCGTCACGTTCGACTTCGATGCGCGCATCACCGGCAGCGCGATCGAAGGCGATCGCGTTACGCAAATCCGAGTCGCCCGAGCGTCCGGCGTCGAAGCAGCCCTGTCTGTCGAAGCACTGTTTGTCACTGCCGGGGCGGGCTCGGCGGCGATCGCGGCCCACCTCTCCGACACCCGCGATGAGCTAAAAATCTCCAACGTCCTCGGTCAGGCGCTGCACGTGCAGCCGCGATCGCCCCTCGATCCCGCACTGCCCGTCGTCACCTGTAATGACGTCCATATCGTGCCGCGCTGCGACGGGACGCTCTGGGTCGGCGCGACGGTGGAGTACCCCGCCGATGCCGAGCCGCTGCGCGATCCGGTCCCCGATCCCGACGGCCTCGATCGCCTGCTCGCTGCCGCTACCGCTTTCTTCCCCGATTGCGACGATGCCGCAACGCTCTCGTCTTGGCAGGGGATGCGCCCGCGCCCCGTCGGCCAGAGCGCTCCAGTGATTCAACCCGTTGCCGGACTGAGCAACGCCCTGCTGGCAACAGCACACTATCGCAACGGCGTCCTGCTGGCTCCGGCCACAGCGCAACTGGCGATCAACTGGCTCGCAAGCATGTAGAAATCGCTGGAGACTCGGGGCGATCGGAGCAGCATCAATCCGCAACTTTAGAGCTAGCCGTCGTTCGTAACCTGCTGCGATCGTCGATCGAAAATGGCGCGCTGCCGTGCGCCGCTGCCAGACGCCCCAAACTCTAGTTTCGACCCTAGCGCTAGCTCCGAATCGCAACCGTCACATCGCGACTGAGGTCTTGTAAATAGGCCAGAAGCGTGCAAATAAAAATCGAGATACCGCTCATTTCCAAGACTTCCTCAATGCCGGTCAGAACGTAGTAGATAAAGCCTTCTTCCGAGAGCGTCAGCCACGCACCGTTGATCATTTCGAGGCCGATCGTCCCACTTATATAAACGAAGCCGGACAAGATAAAGGCGTTGCGGAAGCGTGGCGGCAAGCTGAAGAGAAAGCGAGAGAAAACAAGGAAAAAGACGCTAACCAAAGCAATGCCAATAATTACCCAGGGGTAGTAGAAAAATCTAACTCTAATTTCGTACGCCTGTAGAACTGGCCACATCACGTCACTAAAACCATCGTGAAATGACAATAGCTCGTCTATCATCAGCAGCAGAAAGATGACGGAAAGCGATACCCAATGGCGAAATCGTCTGCGATCTGACGTTTTGGCAATGCAAGCGATTAGAGCGAGCAGAAGAGATGAAGTCAGCAGCAGGCCGCACGAAAATAACGTTGGGACATTGAATTCGCGATTGAGATCGGTCCAGAAAGATAGCTGAAGAACTCTGATAGAGCCATCGCTGCCCATGGCTCCCTCAATGATGTGACCGATCAGGAAAATCGCAATGATAGAAAACAATATTTTTGCGAGCTTCCCTTGCGACACGGAAATCGTGGCATTTCCGGTTGAGTGACCATCGCTAAGAAGTTCGGGGCTCGTGTTCCAAAATGGCAAGAGTGCGGAGATTCTCATATCTTTTTGCAAATATTTTATTGCAAGCAAAAGCGCGCTTATTCACATTGCGGCCCATTGAGTCGCGATCGAACAGAGAGCTTTTGAAGCCCACGAGTCTGAAACGCGACGGACGAGCTCACCCTCCGAGAGACTCGCCGTCGCAATCTCCCGTGCGAAATAGCCCAATCCGCCATAAGACCAGAACTGCGGGTATCATGGCGACCAATTTAACCTCAGTATAACCTTGTCTTAATTTGAGTTCGCCCCAATATTAACCTCTGCTTAAAGAAGGTCAAGTCGCTGGGATGGCATCTACTCAACCTGCACAATCAATCCATGCGAGGTGTTAATGGCGTACTATTTCAGTCTGCACATCGTTTCATGACAAGTGGTCGCTATGTCCATTCGTTCGTCATCTCGAAGCCTCGTCGATCGGTACCGTAGCCGCGATCGACGCTCCCGGCGCTTGTCTCAGACTGTTCGATGTTTGCGGGTATTCATTTTGTCTCTCGTGTTCTCCGTCGCCACGGCGTTCCCCGTCCTGGCGCAAGACGGCACGTCCTCTGGCTGGAGTCTTCAAGGCTGGCTCACCGATACGCTGGCTTGGATTGACGGCCTCGGCGCGATCGGGCCGATCGTCTTTATCGCGCTCTACATTTTCGCGACGGTGCTGTTCTGGCCGGGGTCGGCGCTGACCTTGGGGGCGGGACTGGCCTTCGGGATCGGCATGGGTTCGCTGTACGTCTTCACCGGCGCGACCCTCGGGGCGATCGGGGCGTTCCTCGTCGGGCGCTACATCGCGCGAGGCTGGGTGGCGAAGAAGATTACGGGCAATGAGAAATTCGCCGCGATCGATAAAGCTGTCGGACGCGAGGGGCTAAAAATTGTCTTTCTGACGCGTCTGTCGCCAATTTTCCCCTTTAACTTGCTGAATTACGCCTACGGCGTTACCAGCGTCAGCCTACGTGACTATACGCTCGGCTCCGTCGGCATGATTCCCGGCACGATCCTTTACGTCTACATCGGCTCGCTGGCCGGTAGCCTGGCGACAATTGGCGCAGAAACCGGTGGCGACCCCCAGGCTGCTCTTGCCCAGAACATCGTTAAAGTCATTGGCTTTATCGCCACGATCGCCGTAACGGTCTACATCACAAAAATCGCCCGCCAGGCTCTGGACGAAGCGGTCGACGGCTCGCTCGATGATGAGGAACCGGCATAGGTGCAACAATGGTTGGCCACAGTAAAGATCCCATAGCTACAGGGGGAATCTATCCGTGAATCCAACCGATCGCGACGCAGCAAACGGGCCGATGGCTGAGACGTCCCCCGACGCGTCTCCTGAGGCATCTTCCGAAACATCCTCGACCGTTCTACCCGCGATCGAGAGCTTGGAAGATCTAGAAGGGCTCGAACCAGAAGATCTCGAAGCGATCGCCGAGCGGCTCTCGGCCCAGCAGCGCGACCCTATACCGGAGATTTCCCAGCCTGCCCCTCCTCCATCCGAGACGCCAGCCACAACGGAAGCCCGAACCACGGACGCCCGAACCGCCGACGCTCGCGCTTTAGATCTCGATGCCGCAGAGCGCAAAGCTGAGGCCGCCGCCCAGCTTTATCTCGAAGGCCGCGCGGCCTTCGAGTCCGGCTATTACCGACAGGCGATCGCCCAGCTCGAAAAAGCCGCCGCCCTTAGCGTCAAAACTTCCCCGATCGGCGGCGAAATTCAAATCTGGCTGGTCTCGGCTTACCAAGCCCACGATGACCTCGACGCCGCCCAGGCGCTGTGTCGCCAGCTCACCCGCCACCCAAATATCGACACCCGCCAGAAAAGCCGCCGCCTGCTGGCGATCCTCGAAGCGCCGCGTCTGGCGATGCGCCCCGAGTGGCTGAGCGAAATCCCCGACCTGAGCAAAATCGAAGACAGCGAAGACAGCGACAAAAAAGGTTCGGGCGGAACCTACAAACCGCGCCCGATTCGCAAGCTCGAAGAGCCGGAAATCGACCCCAGTACGATCGTCCGGGACGACAATCAATTTATCTGGGTCGCGATCGCTTTTATTCTCGCGATGCTACTCCTCCTCGCCCGCATGGCCTGAGCTGACATGGTTATCGAATGGCTTGAATTCCGTACGA
This sequence comes from uncultured cyanobacterium, assembly GCA_937899645.1. Lineage (GTDB taxonomy): Bacteria > Cyanobacteriota > Cyanobacteriia > Cyanobacteriales > Geitlerinemataceae > RDYZ01. Next base: position 27,090 of record CALCCD010000063.1, read on the forward strand.
GCCCCGAGCGGCGCGAAGATTTCGTTCAGCTCGACTTTGAGATTTGGGACCCATTTCTCAAAGCGCAGGCCGGATTCGTCCGTAAGGAAATTTGGCTCGACGCGGCCGATCGCGGTCGCATCGCGATCGCGGTGGAATGGTCCGATCGCGACCTGTGGAAGAGCATCCCCGAGTCGCAGATCTCCGAGCGTACCGAGGCGTTTGGCGCGCGGTTCGGCGACGCCTACGACCTCGTCTCCAGCCAGGAATTTCAGGTGCGTAAGCGCTGAGTTTGGCCCTTGCGGCGCGATCGCCCGTAGAAAGCGCGTCGGCGGACAAAAGACGGCCAAAAGATTTAAGTAATGCGACAAGTCTGAAGCATCTCTCAACACAAAACCCCACGACCCTCAGAAATCCGCCAGCTTGTGATGTAAAGCTTCGCAGCTCCGATGGTGGCTGTGCTTCGATAGGAAATGCGGGTTTTTAGCCGATTTCCCAATAATTCCCAATAAATTGGGGAACCCCGCGAAATTGGAAAACCGCACGAATCTTCCGCTTCAAGCACCAATAACAGTCAGGTCGCAGCCATGAGCCGAAAGAAAGCTAGGAAAGCGCCCGATCGCGAGGACGCCCGCAACTTACCCGACGCCGACGCCAGTAGGGACACCGTCACCGTACTCAAGCTCCCGAAAAAGGTCTACGAGCGAGAACTCGATCGCCTGCAGCTCGAACTCGTCAAGCTGCAAGCCTGGGTCAAACACGAAGGGCTCAAGGTTGCCGTAATCTTCGAGGGACGCGATGCCGCCGGGAAGGGGGGCGCGATCAAGCGCATCATCGATTGCCTCAATCCGCGTATTTGCCGGGTCGTCGCCCTCGGTACGCCAACCGAGCGGGAAAAATCCCAGTGGTACTTCCAGCGTTACGTGACGCACCTACCCGCTGCGGGCGAGATCGTTCTCTTCGATCGTAGTTGGTACAACCGCGCGGGCGTCGAGCGAGTGATGGGCTTCTGCACCGAAGCCGAGTATCACGAGTTTTTGCGCTCGTGTCCGGAGTTCGAGTGCATGCTGATGCGATCGGGCCTAATTCTCGTCAAATATTGGTTCTCGGTCAGTGAGGACGAGCAGGAGCGCCGCTTCCAGGCGCGCATCGACGACCCCACCAAGCGCTGGAAACTCAGCCCGATGGATCTCGAGGCGCGCGAGAAGTGGGTGGAATATTCGATCGCCAAAGACGAGATGTTCGCCCATACCGACATCAAGCGATCGCCGTGGTACGTGGTGCGCGCCGACGACAAAAAGCGCGCCCGCCTTAACTGCATCCGCCATCTGCTGTCGATGATTCCCTACAAGGAGCTGACGCCAGAGCCGATCGAGCTCCCCGAACGCCAAACCGACAGCGACTATCTGCGCCCACCGATGGGCACGCAGACCTTTATTCCCGAAATGTACTGATTCCGAACTGGCTCGATTTGATGTAGCCCCGGTCGGCACGCTGCGCCGAAGCTTCGCCGTGCGCCCGAAACAGATTCGGCACGAAGTTGAAAAAACGCCGCCACTTCTGTGACTAGCTTTGCAGAAGGGTGCCGCCTATCCAGGGCCATATCCATCACTCATTTTGGCGATCGACCCGCTCGATCGTCGCCTTTTCCGTTATTCCAGAAACCTACCAATCCTGAGTCATACCAAATCCGACTTAGCGAAGCGCGTATTAGAGTGTTGCAATGGCTAAAAAAC
>CALCCD010000064.1 GCA_937899645.1 uncultured cyanobacterium
CCACACTGTCAGGCTTTACAAGCTCCTCTAATCACTTTTGTCCGTCAATCAGGTTCGGCGGTCGCCTCAGCTTGCTTGGTCTTGCCTTCAACCTGGTCTTGCGCGTCGCCGGTCAGCTCGCCGACGGCGGCTTGCACTTTACCCTCAATATTTTTGGCGGTGGCTTCGATGCGATTCTCGGTACTCATAATTTCTACCCTTTTCAAAAGTGTGTGGAACTATCGATTCGCTAGCGTTCCTTGCGAAGAAGAATGCGCTGTTTCGATTCGTTCGATGTTTTTAATTTACCGATATCGCTTAGCGAAAACATCTTTCTCTGGGAGCATTTACCCTCTCTTTCGGTGGGTAGATGCAGGCTGTGCGAGGTATTAGCTCGAGCAGAGATCTGTCAGGGGTGAAGCGACTGGCTAGTCCTGGATATATTCACTTCCTTCGATGAGCGCGATCTCCGCACGGACGAACTCACGACCGAGATACAGCGCGTGATCGAGGCAGCTTACCGGGCGAGGGTCGGCCTTCTCGGTGATTTCCATGCCTAGCTCTTTGGCCGTACGTCCGGTGTAGATTTTCGTATGTTCTTGCTGGAGTGGCTTATCGCAGGACAGCACCTCGCCTGTCTCCGGATCGACGGCGAAGCCAGCTTCATTGACGGTGTTGCCGAAGTGCTTGGCACAAATCAGTCCGGCCTCGCGATCGATGTAAATCAGGAAATAGCCCTCGGGGTCGAGGTTGATGTGACGGTTGGAGTATTTGTTGTCGATCGCCGCGAGTTCGGTCGCGTCAGCAGTCGGGAGGCTCGATGCAGTCATATGCTGTGAAATTTCGGTCTATCTGAGACAGTTTATGGCTCGGAGAATACCGCCGCTTCGACGTCCTGGCGGCTGAGCGAATACTTAAACGATCGCTCGATATTCGAGCCGTCCGCCGCCGCATTGAGATACGACACCGTCAGGCAATCGACTTCCATCCATAGCTCTGCCCGCCAGCTGCTGCGCTCGATGTTCCAATGGCTCAGGTCGCTCTCGTCTTGCTTGCAGTCGAGCGATCTCAGCCAGTTTTCAATATCGGGGAGCGTGTGATTGTAGAGCGGCGTTTCGGGCGGGCAAGGCATAGAAGCGGGGGAGTAAAGTCGATGAGCGAGACGATGGACTCGGCTACCAGGGATCGCCACGCAGTACGGCAATGCCGATCGCCAGCGCCAGACAGCCGACGATCGTCGCGCCCATTAAAAATAACGCAAACACTTCGCCCGAGGACAACGGGCGATCGATGGGATCGATAAAGCCCGGAGAGTCCGCAGCACCGGCAGAAGGGCGACGTAGGTCGGGAGCGGCCTGGGCGACGATGACGCGCGAGTAGCGGATCTTGGCGTCGTAGACTAAGCGGCGCTCGTAGTTGCTCAGCGTCGCGTAGGCTTCGTTGACGCGCTGGAACTTCGGCGTGGCGACGGCCACCGGCAGCGTTGTCGTGTCCGGGTGGTAGCGCTTGCTCAGCTCGCGGTAGGCGCGGCGAATTTCGCGCTCGGTCGCAGAAGGGTGCAGCCCGAGTTCGTCGTAGTAGGTTTTGGTGGTGGATTTGGTCACGGCGGACGGGCGATCGCCGATCTCGCGGGTGCAAGCGGGGCGATCGATGACAGTGCCCGCTATTTTAGCGACCGATCGACGCGGGATCTAGCGACACGCGACCGCATTGCCAACCGCATTACCAAACGATACTCAAATCCAGCTCGAAGCCCGGTAAGACCGTTTCTCCGTCGAGGCTTCCCGGAGACTGGCGCAATTTCGGCTCGCGTCCCTGGCGGTAGATTTCCACAGTGCGGGCTTGGCGATCGATGAGCCAGCCCAGCTCGACCCCGGCGTCCTGATATTCCGCCATTTTCTCGCGCAGGTCTTTGAGCGTATCGCTCGGCGATTTGAGTTCGAGGGCGAAGTCCGGCGCGATCGGCGGGAATTTTTCGCGGTCTTCTGGGCTCAGCGCTTCCCAGCGATCGCGGCGAATCCAGGAGAGGTCGGGCGAGCGGTTGCCGCCATTGGGCAGCTTGAAGCACGTCGAAGAGTCGAACAGGTAGCCCAGCTTGTTACGCCGATTCCAAACGACAAAATCTGCCGACAGCTCGATATTACGGTTGCCGGTTTCGCCGCCAGTCGGGGACATAATGACCAGTTCTCCTCGGGAGTTGCGCTCGAATTTGATGTCGGGATGGCTGGCGCAGAGCTGCGCGAACTGGTGATCGCTGAGCCGAACGAAGGGATTGAGGTCGATGGTGTAGGTCAGCATCTTGGGTGGTTGCGAGTGCTGTTGCGAGAACCGACAGTGCTCTAAGAATAACGTCAGTTTCTATGGGATCGTCTAGGGACAGGGGTTGGCTGCGATGCGATCGGCGATGCGCTCCGGCAGGCCGAGGCGGGCGTTGCGGTAGAGCCGATCGAACTCCCGGCTGAAGTGCGCCGCGACGGTCGGATTTTGAATCACCAGCACCAGCTCGTCGTTGTTGCGGTTGGCGGCGTTCGACCAGTTGTGCGAGCCGGTGATGACGAGGCGATCGTCGATCGCGGCGAACTTGTGGTGCAGCACGTCGCCGGGGGTGAGGTCGGGCGTGCCGACGCTGGCGATCGGGGTTTGCCAAGGCGCGTTGCCGTCTTCGATTTTGCAGTTCTCGTTCGGCAGCGTCACGCCGAGCATGTCGAGCCCTTCGGAGTAGTCGCGGAAGGCGAATTGCGGGTCGATTAGGGCGCGAACTTCGATGCCGCCTCGGTTGCGGATTCGGAGCGCGTCGGCGATCGGCTGGCTGGAGAAGACGAACAGCGCGATATCGATGCGGCGCTTGGCGCGGGCGATCGCGGCGGCAATCAGGCCGTTGGTCGTTGCGGCTTCCTCAATCCAGGCCGACGACGGCGAAAACCGTACGGAGACCAGCGAGCTGCCGATTTCGAGGTTGGAGATGCCGCGATCGGCTTTTTTTACGCCGAAGCGACTGTCGGGCTCGCCGCCGACGCCGTCGCCCCACATCTGCGCGAACTCGCCGTCGAGCAGGGCCGTCAGTTCGGGACTGTCGATCGCCAGCAGGTTGTTGGCGTTGCCGCGACTGCCGAACCGATCGAGGTCGCCGTGGGTTCCCGAGAGCGAGAAATTTGCAGAGGCGACGATCGATCGCCGACCGTCCACGGCGACGAACTTGTGGTGCATCAGGCCGCTGCCTTTGGAGCCGTCGGCGGTGTCGTCGATCGTTGGGACTCCGGCGGCGCGCAGCATGGCGATCGCGTCGCGTTGGGCGATCTCGTCCGGCGTGACGCTGCCGTCGGCGTCGATATCGAGCAGGCGGGTTAGCTCGTCGTAGCGCGATCTGGCGCGATCGTCGAGGTCGCTGCGGCGCGCGGTTAGCTCCTGCCAGGATTCGTTGTAGGAGTCTTCCAAAATGACGCGCACGGGAATACCCGCCCGGTGACGCTCGATCAGTGCCACCGCGATTCCGGGTAGGCGAAGCTCCTGGATGGCGACATTGATGCCGGTTTGCGCCGAGGCGATCGCGCCGATGATTTCGGCCTCCAGGTCATCGCCAAGCCGCTCGATCTGGCGGTATGGGTCGGTGTAGCGGTTCGACTCGCTGTGGTTGAAGGCGACGCGGATATATGGATCTTGGGGCAGGGGCGGCAGCAGTGATGCAGCGGCGGGTGCGTCGCCGGTGGTCGAATGTCGCAGCCTCGCCCAGATCGCAAATGAGAGCCCGGTCAGCAGTGCCAGGAGTGCAAGGCGTTTCCAGGGAAATCGAGACGATCGAGACGATTGGCGAGGCATCGCGCGCACCGAGAAGGCAGGGAAGGTCGCCCGTATCGTCCTCTATTTCCGCAGCGGCGCAAACCTCAAACGCTGCACCAGAAATAAAATTCAGGATCTTTGGTCGCGGCGCACAGCAGTGCGCCGTCCTTGGGGGGACAATCGAAGCCGCCCCCGAAAACAGCCCGGAAATTGCGCCGTAACGACGCTCTAGCGCGATGCCTGGAAGTTCTCGCTGATGGTCTGCTGCTGCTCCGGCGTCAGGATCGAGCCCGCCTGAAAGCCGAAGTACTGCACGATAAACTCCAAGTCTGACTCCTGCGCTTCGGAGAGCCCGATCGCCTCCATTGCCAGATTGAAGTCTTCGCCGCGATTGAGTTCGGCGACGAGCGTGTTTTGCTGCTCGGCGGTGAAGATGGTTTGGATCTGAATGCGGGCGTCATCGAGCAGGGCGGCAATTTGCGACGCTTGTTCTGCTGAGAGGTTAACGCCCTCCATTTGCGGTAAACCTTCGAGGGTCTCGATCGCAAACAGCGACGCGAAGCTCGGATACAGCGCTTCGGCGGCTTCGCTTTTCTGGCCGATCGTGCGGGCTTCGGGCAGCGGCGCGGCGATCGCGGGGGCGGCCAGCGCCAGCGCGGCAGGCAGGGCAACCAACGCGGAGAGCTGCGAGAAGCGTCGAATCGTTTGAGTCAACATAGAAAAAGTCACCCTCGTCGGGGAGGAAAGGGGCGGGAGAGGAGAAAATGGGAGCAGTCGATCGAGCTGAAAACAAGCTCCGACGCGATCGCCTCAATCTGTTTTTACCATCGCTTCACTCCACGCCATCCTGCCATGCAGACTCTTTTAAAGCTGGAACACTCCACTCGCTCGATCGCATGGATACGGCACGCTCTGCGATCGGCGCTCTTCTGGCTGGCGATCGCGGTCTGTGTGGGGACGTGGTGGGCGGCTCCGGCGATCGCGGCGGATTTTGCCGTTGCTCCGGACGCCGATTTGGGCAACGGCGCGGCGGTGTTCGAGACGAGCTGCGCGGGCTGCCACGTCAACGGCGGCAATATCATCCGCCGAGGCAAGAACCTGAAGGCGCGGGCGCTAAAGCGCAATCGTGCCGAGACGAGCGAGGCGATCGAAGATCTCGTCACCAACGGCAAGGGCATTATGTCGGCCTACGGCGATCGGCTCTCGGCGGCGGAGATCCGTGACGTGGCGGCCTACGTGCTCGATCGCGCCAACGCCGATTGGAAGTAGGGAGATCGCGGCGGTCTACAGCGGTTTGCGGCGTAACGAGAGGTCAGCTAAAGATTTTTGAGCGCACCTTTTTCGTCAGCGCGTTCACCTTACGCTGCACCTTAACGGCCAGGCTAGGCGGCTTCAGGATTTGATTCTGCTTCTCCGGCTCGCCCAGGAAACGATAGTGCAGGAACATATTTTGGAACGGAATGTCCGTCTGTTCGCCGTCGCACAGCCGCTGGAACGTTTTGGAAGAGAAATTCATATAGTGGATGCGGTGGACGGGCTTGTGGCCGTCGGCGTTGTAGAGCACGCGATCGACCTCGACGAACGGGTCGGCGTCGGCGCAGTTGCCCGTCACTTCTTCGGACTTACCGTCCACGGTGAAGTTGAACTGCGAGTAGCCCGCCCGCAGGGTTAGGTACGTAAACATAAACGCTTCGGCGATCGCGGGCATCCACTCGATTTCGCGCTGCTCGACCAGTAGTTCTGCCAGGCGATCGAGCATTTCGGCGTCGAACAGGCCGCGCCGCGCCCCAAAGAAGCTCGAGCAGTGCAGCCGGGGCCGCAGGAACTCGCGGGTGTATTCGCCGGAGGCTTCGACGCGATCGAGCCGTAGGGCGGCAACGGCGTCGGGCTTGCGCGGTTCCCAGTCGTCGAAGACAAACTCGAACTCCGCTAGCTTGGCAAACAGTGCATCGAGCGGCTTCATCGCCAGCGAGTCGGCGTCGTAGTATACGAATTTCTCAAACGGCCCCTCGAAGGCAGCGTAGCGGCGCTGGGCGCGTTTGCGGACGCCGACGATTTGGGGGGTCTCCTCGGCTTTGGGGTGCGCCGCCCAGGTTTTGTCGGCAAAGTTCTCCCACCGCGCGATCGCGTCGCGATCGGAAAACAGCATCACGTTCTCGGTACGGTCGATGTAAGCTTGCAGACGGGCGACCCTGTCGTCGTAAGGAACGATACAGATTGGGATCTCGCGATCGACGTTGCAGCGGATGCTGTTGACCAATGCCACGATCTGGTCGTACACGACATCGTTGCCCAGCGTATAGAGTCCGAATTCGTGGGAAACAGAATAGTTCATGGGGCGCGATCGAGAAGTGATGGACGGAGGGTGAAAATCGATGGCAAAATCTGGAGCGGCGCGCTCGCGGCGGATCGAGCGATTGCGGCTATCGTTCCGCCTGCAATCCTAACAATCCCTCGTTTGCACTTGCCTGCCGATCGAGCCTCGATCCGGAACGTCGAGCCGCCGCTGGTAGAGTTCTCGAGATGACCGCCGTCACGGACTAAACCGAAGGTCGCTCCCATGCTGGCGCTCTGCCCCGACTTCACCCCACATGCTGACGGCCCCCACCGATCGCACATTTACGATGCTGACTTTTATCATTCCCCTGCTGAGCAAAAGGGTGTCGAAGTCCTGGCGAGACACCAGCGATTTGCTCGATCGAACGTTGCATTCGATTTACGCGCAAACGAGCGATCGCTACCAGGTTTTTATCGTCGGCAACGAGTCGCCGGATTTGCAGCTTCCGGACGGCGTTACATTTCTGCCCGTGAACTTTCCGCTGCCAGAGAAGTTCGACGATCCCCGGAAAACGACCCGCGCTCGCGAGCGCGATCGCAGCGCCAAAGTCACCTACGGTCTGCTGCATCTCCACCAAACCGGCGATCGCGATGCTTACGTGATGACCGTCGATGCGGACGATCTAATTAGCTGCCGCCTGGTCGAATTCACCGAGCGCCGCGCCCGCGAAACGCCCACACCTCTGGGCTGGTTCTTCCACTGCGGCTACCGCTACCATCCGGGTTCTAAGTGGATTCGCTCCATGCGCAAGGGGTTCGATCGCCTGTGTGGGACTAGCATCCTGACGCGCCTCGATGCCTACTATGACTTGTTGAAGCGATACCCCGCCCTCGATCTACTCGATGACGAGCTGTGGGATAAGCCGGAGTTTTCCGAAATCGTCGATTGCTACAACGATCGCTACCGACACCGCACGATTATCGACACCCTGGCCGGACTCGGCAAACATCTCGAGCCACTTCCATTCCCTGGCAGTATTTACGTTCAGCACGGCAACAGCCTGAGCGAGCTTTTCCTCAGAGACGATACGAAAAAAAAAGTCAGCCTGAAGTCGCGAATTCTGCGCGTGAAAACACGCTATTTCGATGTTCGATATTTCGGCAAGACGCTCCGCCGCGAATTCGGCGTGGCGGACGAGTAGGGGGGGCTGGGGGCACGGCCTCAGAGTCGCTCGTAAACCCGTTACTGCACGCGACGCCCGATCGCGACGCCGACGATCGTCAGCCCGCCGCCCACCAGCGCGATCGGGCTCGGAACTTCTCGCAGCACGATCCAGGCCATCACCAGCGTCAGGAGCGGCACGACGTATAGCAAGTTCGCTGCCTGACTTGCGGGAATCCGAGACAGCACGTACGACCAGGAAAAGTAGGCGATCGCGGCGGGGCCGATCGCGAGGTAGACGATCGCCAGCGTCGCCCCAGTTGATGCGCTGCGGACGGCCTCGGTCAGCCCCCCGGCGAACGGCAGCAGCAGGATCGACCCCGCGACTAGCGTGTAAATCGTGAACTCGATGGGCGGGTATTGCTTCAGGCAGGGTTTGGCGATAACGAAGTAAACGGCCTGGGCGATCGCGGCGACGACCACCAGTCCCGCGCCCCAGTTCACCTGCATTTGCTGCCCTTCGCCCAGCGCGACGATCGCCGTCCCCGCGAAGCTAATCGCGATCCCGAGCAAGCCCTGCCAGGAGCAGCGCTCCCCAAGGAACGTCAGGGCGAGGATCGTCGTCCACACCGGGATCGTGTTGAGCAGCAGGCTGGCCGAACCTGCCGTAATGGTCTGCTGTCCGGCGTTGAAGGCGAGGTTGTAGATCGTGACGACCAGCGCGCCTGCCAGGGCGATCGTCGGCCAGTCTTCGCGGCGCGGGCGGGGGATGCGTCGCAGGGCGGCGTAGGCGAGCAGGGTGGCGGTGACGATAATGGCGCGGGAAGCGGCGATCTGGGTCGGGCTGTAGGCGGTGAGGGCGATGCGGGTGGCGACGGCGGCAGAGCCCCAGAGCAGAAGGGTCAGGGCGATCGCGCCGAGCAGAGAGAAGCGTTTCACCGGCGGCAGGCTACGATCGCCGCAAGTTCTGCGGATCGAGGGCATCGCGCAGCGCGTCGCCAAGCAGATTAAAGGCCAGCACCGTCAGCACGATCGCCACCGCAGGCGGCCAAATCAACCAGGGCTGAAATACCAGAATCGAGGCATTCGTCGCCGTCGAGAGCATATTGCCCCATGACGGGTCGGGCTCCTGGATGCCCAGGCCGATCAGGCTCAGTACCGACTCGGCGACAATAAAACCGGGAATCGCCAGCGTCGCTGAGACGATCGTGTAGGTTGCCGTCTGGGGCAGCACGTGGCGGACGATGATGTAAAACGGGTTTGCGCCCATCGCCCGCGCCGCCTGGACGAACTCGCGCTCTTTAATCGACAGCACCTGGCCGCGCACCACTCGCGCCAGCCCCGCCCACTGAATAAACGACACCAGCGTGACGATCAGCAAAAAGCGCTGGGCGCTGGTCAGGTCTACGGGCAGGACGGCGGCAAGCGCCACGAGCAGATAGATGCCCGGAATCGTCATCAGGACTTCGGCCATTCGCATCAGCAGGTTATCGAGCCAGCCGCCGAAGTAGCCCGAGATGCCGCCGACGAACAGGCCGATTGGGAACGAGATCGAGATGCCGACGAGGCCGACGAAGAGGCTGATTTGCCCGCCGTAGAGCAGGCGACTGAACTGGTCGCGGCCTTGAGTATCCGTGCCGAAAATATTGATGCGAGCAGGGGCTTCGACGCCGAATAGATGGTGCTTGGCGGGGATAAAGCCGAAGAGTTTGTAGGACGAGCCGCTGGCGAACAGGCGCAAGGGCGTGGGGCTGTCGGTGTCGATCGTCAGTTCTCGCTCGCCGGTCTCCAGGTCGGTGGGACCTTGGGAGGCGGGGTAGACGTGGGGGCCGATAAATTTGCCGTCGTGCGTCCAGTGGATTGGGGTCGGCGGCAGCAGGGAGCCGTCGGCTTGGCTGTCGGTGACGGGGTGGTAGGGCGCGAAGAACCCGGCCCCGATCGCCAGGGCGTAGAAGCAGCCGAGGATTAGCATTCCGGCGCGGGCGAGGGGGTTGCGTTGGAGGCGGTTCCACCAGGTCATCGGGGTTTTCGGCGTGGGGTTGGCGGGCTGGATTCAGGCGAGGAGAAGCCGGTGATGGCGTGATGTTGCAGGGCGCGCAGCGGTGCGCCCGTATCAGAAGATCTTAAGATTCGCCGGAGACGCGGGACTTGTATTCTCCAGCGCTTAGGGTTCCGTCGAGGCTGGTGTCGGTGACTTTGACTTTTAGGAGCCAGCCGCGATCGTAGGCGTCTTCGGAGAGGATCTCCGGGGCTTCGATCGCGGTTTCGTTGCGTTCGACGACGGCCCCAGAGACCGGCGCGTACATTTCTTCGACCGCTTTGACGGACTCGATCGAGCCGAACGAGTCGCCCTTCTCGATCTCGTCGTCCACGTCGGGTAGCTCTAAGAAGACGATGTCGCCCAGCTCGTCGATCGCAAAGGCGCTGAGGCCGATCGTGGCGATATCGCCGTCGATGGAGACGTACTCATGGGAGTCGAGGTAGCGCAGATGGTCGGGATATTCGATAGCCATACGAAGAAAATCGAGCCTCGATCGACAAATGGCAAGACGCGCGCGGCTAGCGCTGCAAGTCTGAATTGATGATACTGGACTCGTGCGAACCCGTCGGCGCTCGGCATTTGAGAATCCGGAACAGCCGGGACAGCTGCGCTACCAAGACGACAAATTTTCGCTTCCGTAGCGCGACCGTTTCGTCAGCTACGGTCGGGTGATTCGCGCAGATTCGCATGAGATGTCTACCGTCGATAGCCCGATGACTGCTGTTGCCCCCGACTCGATTCAAACTCCGAACCAGCCCGCCGCCGATCGCCCCGCTTGGTGGCCTGCCGTCGGCGAAACCGCCCGCGAGTTTCCCGTGACGCGCCTGGAGACGCTGGCGGGCGCGATTCCCGAGGGGTTGCGCGGCAGGCTCTATCGCAACGGCGCGGCGCGGCTGGAGCGAGGCGGACGGCGTAACGGTCACTGGTTCGATGGGGACGGGGCGATCGCGGCGATCGCTTTTCACCAAGACGACTCGGGAACCTACGCCACCGCAACGCAAAAGTTCGTCAAAACATCGGGCTATATCGAAGAAGAGCGCGCCGGGACGCTGCTCTATGGCAACTACGGCACGACCGCGCCGGGAGCGTTTTGGAACCGCTGGCTGCGCCCGGTCAAGCACAGCGCCAATACATCGGTGCTGGCACTGCCCGACCGGCTGCTGGCGCTCTGGGAGGGCGGCGCGCCCTATTCACTGGATCTGGAGACGTTGGCGACGCGCGAACTCGATACCGCGATCTCCGAGTCCAGCTATTCTGCCCACCCGAAGCGCGATCCGCAGACGGGCGAGATTTTCAACTTCGGCGTTGTCCCGGGCGCGAATACGGCGCTGATGCTCTATCGCCACCGCGCCGACGGGACGCCGATCGATCGGCAAGCCCACCCCCTCAGCGAGCTAGGTCTCTCCGGCCTACCGATGCTCCACGATTTCGTGTTGGCGGGAAGCTATCTGGTCTTCTGCGTGCCGCCCGTGTCGGCGAACCCGCTGGAGGTGGTGGCAGGATTGAAGACCTACGGCGAGTCGATGGTTTGGTCTGGCAATCGCGCGACGACGATTTTGGTGTTCGATCGCGAGACCCTCGAACTGGTGGCGCGCGGCGAAACCGGCCCTTGGTTTCAGTGGCATTTCGCCAATGGTTTTGTCGATGGGTCGGGGCGGATCGTTATCGATTTGGCCTGCTATGACGATTTCACGACGAACGAGTTTTTGCGGCAGGTGTCTCAGGGCGCGATCGAAACCGAAGCTTCGGCGCGGCTAGAGCGCATCACGATCGACCCCACCTCTGGTCGCTGCCTCGATCGCGAGACCCGCATCGATCGCCGCTGCGAGTTTCCCGTCGTTGCGCCGCGCGCGGTCGGTGGCGAAACCGAGACGGTGTTCGTGACGACGCACCGTCCGGAGGGGCAGCCGTTTGGAGATTTGTTCGGCGCGATCGCTCGTTATGACGTGAATCCCGATTGCCTGACAGTGCTGGACTGCGGCGATCGGGTGTATCCGTCCGAGCCGATCGTCGCGCCGGGTGCGGGCGAGTCGGACTGGCTGGTGTTTCCGGTGTTCGTGGCGGCGGCGTGCCGCAGCGAAGTCTGGATCGCCAGCGCCGATCGCCTAGAAGAGGGCGCAGTCTGTCGATTGGCGCTGCCAGAGGTCGTGCCGATTGGCTTTCACGGAACCTGGCAGGCGGGCTGAGTTGCTGTTCGTCGCGCAGCCGTCTCGGTTGTTCTGGGTGTCAATACTCGAAAGGTTTCGATCGAGTTGCGAAGAGTCGTGAAAATGATGAGGCATTTCCCGGCGAATCTCGTTAGTCTCGAAGGAGATCCGCCGAGAACCTCCTCGGATATTCCGTCGCAACCGCAACTGCGCCCTGCCATCGCCATGACCGAACATATCGAAGTCTTTCCCGATCGCGCCGCCATGCTCGAGCGGGCCTTTGCGCTGACCCTCGAAGCGCTCCAGGCCGCGATCGACACCAACGGTCGCGCCACGATCGCACTCGCGGGCGGCAGCACGCCCAAGCCGCTCTACGAGAAGCTCGCAACCGTCAATTTGCCCTGGGAGAAGCTTTTCGTCTTCTGGGGCGACGAGCGCTACGTGCCGATCGACGATCCAAATAGCAACGCCGGAATGGCGAAGGCCGCGTGGCTCGATCGCGTTGAGATTCCCGAGTCGAACATCTTTATTACGCCCACCGACGGCAACGACCCCACCGCCGACGCCGATCGCTTCGATGCGACGGTTCGCGAATTCTTCCAGCTCGAAGGCGACGCGCTGCCCGTGTTCGATGTGGTGCTGCTGGGGATGGGCGACGACGGCCACACCGCTTCCCTGTTTCCTCACACCGACGCGCTGGACGTGAGCGATCGCTGCGCCACACTGGGCGAGAAGTCCGGCGAGCCACGCCTGACGCTGACGTTTCCCGTCATTAAAAGCGCTGCAAATATCATGCTGACGATCGCCGGAGCGAACAAGCAAAATGCCCTGGCTGCAATTTTTGCCGAGACCTGCGACGATCGTCAGTATCCGTCCCGTCGCTTGCGATCGGCCAGCGGGGAGCTGTGGTGGCTGCTCGACGCCGACGCTGCAATCGACTCGGCTCAGATCGCTGATGCCTAACCGCTGATGCCTGACCGCCACGGGGGTGCATCTCGTCTCACATCTTCCGAACCTGCTCTCGCGATCTTGCGCCAGCAGAAGCTGCCGCCGTTGCCGAGCCGCCCGCCACTCCCGAACGACGCGAGCCTCGACTTTCCGATTTTCGTCGGGTATCGAGCCGCTCGCTCAGTACAGAGGAGAAGCGCAGGCGACGGCACTTCTCTGTCGCGATCGCCTGCTGCCTGCAACCCGAAGAGCGCTCACCCCCAAAACGCCATGAATACTTCCCTCGCGGGCACTCAAATTTGCCTGCAATGCCACCACCCCAACCCTCCGGAGGCCCAGCGCTGCAGTCGCTGTCACGCCGAACTCGACAGGACTTTGCTGCAAACGACAGACCTTCCGTCACAGGCGGCGCTCGCACCAACCGATTCGCCCGCTGGTTCGCCCGCTAGTTTGCCCGCTAACTTGCCCGCTAGTTCGCCCGCCGCTCCATCTGCCCAGGATCGCGCCGATCCCGACCCACACCTGCCCAGCTTCGCCTGCCTCACCCACACTGGCACCGGCGAGTACCTGAACCTCGACCCCCACGGTTTCGTGTGGCGGCTCGGCAAACCCCACCAGGGTGCGAGTCCCGATATCGACATCTCCCAGTTTCCCCGAGCGGAGATCGTCTCGCGCGCCCACGCCCTGATTCGCTACGATCGCGGCCAGTATTACATCGAAGACACCAATAGCTCGAACGGAACCTTCGTCAACCACGCGGCGCTGATCCCCGGTCGGCGCTATCCTTTGAAAGACGGCGATTACGTCGTTTTTGGCAAAGGCGACCTCGTTAGCTTCCGGTTCCGAATTCGTGCGGCATCGGGCGACTCCTCGAGCGCGAACCCCGCACGCGCCGTCGAGTGTCCGACGCGGCAGGAAACATAAGAACGGCAAGGGCGGCGCTTGAACTGACGTGGGGGCAACCCCCAGCCCCGCATCCGTTTTGCCTGCTAGGTTGGACTCGTGTATCTACTCGAACGATCGCGATCGTTCGTCCGTCGGTCGGCGGTGCGCCGACTTCTCCATCATGATTGCTGTAGCGCTGCTCCATCCCCATCAGGCGAAACCCGTTCGCCGCTGGGTTTTCGATCGAGACGTCCCGATTCACATTGGCCGCTCTCCCGATAGCGATGTCATCTTGTACAGCGCCGTGATCTCGCGCCGACACCTCGAACTGCGCTATCAGGCAGGGAGCTGGTGGGCGGTCAACCACGGCAAGAATGGAACCTACGCCAACGGTCTGTCTTTCGATCGCCTGCAAATCGGGCGCGCGGTGACAATCCGGCTCGCCAAGTCCGGCCCGCGACTGCACATCGAACTAACCGACGTTCGGCAGGTGGCCCCGACCTCCACCGAGCCCGCCATCATCGATTTAGATCTAGACGACCTCGACGAAGAAGACGCGACGATCGCGGATATCAGCACCCCAGCCTTCGCAATGCGTGCCGCCGAGCAGTAAGCTGATTCGGCACGACAGGCCAGTGGCCTTGAAAACGCTCGCCAGCGCGCCGCTAGCGTAAGAGAGCCAACCCAGCGATCGCCACCAGCACGACAAGCACCAACCAGCCGCCGTGGAAAAACAGCCACCAGCCCCAAAAACGCAGCCGCAGCCGCCACAGCGCCGCTAAGCGCTGGCGATTGTTACGCCGAGGATCGTTTGGAGCGGAATACCAAAGCTGCCGCCGGTGGACGATGCCGTGGCACTTTCGACAGAGCGGCACCACGTCCCAGCCCGGACGCTCGCGACCGGCGATCGCACCGAACCAGTCCCGATAGCGCAGGTGGTGGACGGCAGCGGCACGGTGCAGCGGATTGAGGATGCAGCGATTGAAGGTCATCCGGCGCGTCCGCTTGGCGATGCTCGGCCAGTTGCCGCGATAGCGAGCCTTAAATCGGCGAGATTTTTTAGCGGGGTGCGGCATAGACCCGAGGCATCGCGCAGCGAGATCGCCGCCGCCCGATCGCCCCAAAATTCGATTTAGAGCCCAATCCTATCCCATCCCGGCCTGTCCGGTTCTTCGCCATGCCTCGCCGCCGCGCCCCGCGTTCGACTCGCCCGCCGCGCCCGCTGCCCCCACCCCAGCCGCTTTCGCCAGGAAACTGGCAGATCGCCGACTTGCCGGGGCTCGATCGCGATGCCCTCGTCGCCCTGCGCGATCGCGGCATCCGCAGCACCCGCGATCTGCTCGATCGCTGCCCCGACCGCAACGCGAGCGATCGTCTCGCCGCCGATCTACAGCGCCACCCGCAGCACGTCCGCAAGTGGGTCGCCCTAGCGCGCCTCGCCACCGTTCCCGAAGTCGGCTGCCGCCACGCGGGCGTCCTGCTCCATGCCGGGATTGCCAGCCCCGAGCAGCTCGCCGCTGCCCCCATCCACCGGCTCTATCCCCAGCTCGTGCGCCTGTTTGTCGCCACCACCCAGCGCCGCGACCTCGTCCCCGATCGCCCCACCGTTCTCCGCTGGATCGCTGCCGCCCGCGCCCAGGCCGCACGCTAGCCAAAAGGAGGACGCTAAAGAAGCAGAGAATGCCGCGCTCGACTTGTTGCCTGCGTTAAGATCTGCGAACCAGAGACCCGCTCGGCAAAGCCTCAGACCGGGCCAGCACTCTTTAAATATCAACTCTATGTCCACCATTGACGAATCGCGCCCGTTTATCCCCGTCAATATCGCTATCCTGACCGTCTCTGACACGCGAACCCTCGAAACGGACAAGTCGGGCGATCTTCTCGTCGGGCTGGCGACCGCCGCCGGACACGCGATCGTCGATCGGGCGATCGTCCGCGACGATCGCGCTCAGATTTCCGCTCGCCTCGAGCGCTGGGTCGCCAATCCGGACGTGGACGTGGCGATCTCCACCGGCGGTACGGGCGTCACCGGACGCGACGTGACCCCGGAAGCATTCCGCGACGTCTACGACAAAGAAATCCCCGGCTTCGGCGAGCTGTTTCGTTGGCTGAGCTACCAAAAAATCGGCACGTCCACGATCCAATCGCGCGCCACGGCCGGCCTGGCGGGCGGCACGTACCTGTTCGCGCTCCCCGGCTCGACTGGCGCGTGCAAAGACGCCTGGGAAGACATCCTCAAGTGGCAACTCGACAACCGCCATCGCCCCTGCAATTTCGTTTCGCTGATTCCCCGGTTGAAGGAATAGCTCCGATTCGCCCGCTCCGACGAGAAACCGGTTTTCTACGAGCCGCCAATGCGAAAAATGTCCCAGAAACCCGATTTCTGAGATCTGCCTAAGCCCGCGCCGCTTTTTTCTGCGCCGCTATGCCCGTCTTGCAGATATCAATCAGGTTGCAGCGATCGCAGGCTGGTTTGCGCGCGTTGCACACCGCTCGCCCGTGGTAAATCAGCCGAATCGAGAAATTCTCCCAGTCCGGCTGCGGGATTAGCGGCATCAGGTCGCGCTCCACGCGCACCGGATCGGTGTACTTCGTCAGGCCGATGCGGTTGGTCAGACGCTTGACGTGGGTATCGACCGTGACGCCCGCGTTGATGCCGAACGCGTGCGCTAGCACGACGTTGGCCGTTTTACGCGCGACGCCGGGAAGCTGGAGCAGCTCTTCCATCGTCTGCGGCACTTTACCGTCGAACTCCGCGACGATTTTCTGGCAGGCTCCCTGGATATTTTTTGCCTTATTGCGAAAGAACCCGGTCGATCGCACGAGTTCCTCGATCGCCTCGCGTGTCGCGCCTGCGATCGTGGGCGCGTCGGGATACTGCCGAAACAGATCCGGCGTTACCTTGTTGACGCGCTCGTCGGTACATTGCGCCGAGAGGATCGTCGCCACCAGGAGCTGCACCGGCGTCTCGTAGTCGAGGCTGCACGTGGCGTCGGGGTAGAGCTTCCCGAGACGCTCGAGTGCGGCTTGGGCGCGGCGCTTCTTCGTCAGGCGCGGTTTCTTGGTTGGGGCTGACTGGGTTGACGTCACGATCGCTCGTCTAGCGCGTAAGCTGCTGGAACCAGTCGAGCTGGGTCGTATCGCGGACGATCAAGAAGATGCCGAGGCCGAACAGCAGCAGCAGACCCGACTGCATAACGCCGTCCTGAATATGTGTCGGAACCGGCTTGCCGCGCAGCCACTCGACAATCAGAAAAGCAAGCTGGCCGCCATCGAGGGCCGGGAGCGGCAGGATATTGACGATCGCCAGGTTGATGCTGATCACGGCGGCGAAGACGAGCAGATTTGTGGCGTTATCTTCTGCGACGACTGCGCCCTGCTGGACGATCTTGACCGGGCTGGCGAGCTGTCCGGCGGTCTCGCCGAAGTTCGTGACGAGCTGGTAAAAGCCGCCCGCCGTGCCAACGAAAATCGACTGGAAGCGCTGAGCCCCGAGGGTGAAAATCTCGATCGGGTTGCTGGGCTGGCGGAAGATCGCTTCGCCATTGGGCGCAAGCTGGACGCCAATGCGGCCGAGCCCGTCACCGGTCGCTTCCGGCGTGGCGTTCAGCTCGAGGACTTCGCTGCCCCGCAGCACCTCGAACAGCACCTCGCGATCCGCACTGCGCTCGATCGCGTTTTTCAGCTCGACGATCGCGTCTTGGTTAGCAGGCAGTACGTCGCCATCAACGGACAGGATCGTATCGCCCGACTTGAGGCCCGCTTTCCCTGCGGGGCTATCCGGCGAAATTACCTGCGGTACGGCGACACCGGGCTGGTAGTCGAAGCCATCGGGAACGCCCGTCGCGCCGACCTGGGCGACCAAAACGACATAGGCAAAAATCAGATTGGCAATCACGCCCGCGCTGATGACGATCGCGCGATCGAATACCGGACGATTGCGCAGCAGGTCGGGATCGTCGTCGGGAATCGTGCTGTCGGGATCGTCGTCGGGAAAGCCGACAAACCCCCCAAGGGGGAAAGCGCGCACGGCGTATTGGGTTTTCTCGCCCTGGTACTCGAGCAATACAGGACCGAAGCCGAGGGAGAAGCGATTGACGTGAATCCCTTGCAGGCGCGCGGCGAGGAAGTGGCCGAGTTCGTGAACGGCGATCAACAGCGCCAACACGCCGATTGCTGCCAAAACAGACATAAATTACTCACCAAAAGCTAACGAGGCACGGTCGGAACTGAGGGGCAGGGCCGACGCACGTCTCGCTGGGATGACGTGCAGTGCTCCGACTGCCGCGAAAATACCGTGCCTTATTCTAAAGGTTTTTGTAAGGTGCGGGATCGCAGTCAGCAAACACCAATGGCAATATCGTCCGCGAATCCCGATCGGTCGCCAGGCAACTCAGCTCTTACTGAAACGCTCCTGGTTTGACCATCGCCGTTCGCCTCGCTGCTTGACGGCCTCCGGAATTTCGGTTTTGGATATTGGCTGTCGAGATGACTGGCAAACCCGACAAACCGCTCGCCTTTTCGATCGAGTCCGTTAATTTCCCCGCCAATCGGTAGCCATAACTTACCAGCAAAAAACGCCCCGCCATTAAAATGACAGGGTGCAGCCCCACCGGGCGATTTGGCTAGTTTTACTTGAGTTCGCGAAACTACATCGTCAGCGACTGCGAATCGTTCTCGATCTTGTCCGCTAGATCCTTCAGGAACGCCGCCGCGTCCGCGCCGTAGATATTGCGGTGGTCGCAGGTGATGTTCACCGTCATCTGACGGCTGACACCCAGCGTGCCGTCCGCCTTCGCCACGACCGTCGGTTTCGACGCGCCGATCGCGATAATCGAACCCTGACCCGGCGGTAGAATCGCATCGAAGCTATCGACACCGAACATCCCTAGGTTCGAGATCGTAAACGTGCCGCTGTTGTACTCGTCCGGCTGGAGCTGCTTGCTGCGGGCACGCGACACCAGGTCTTTCCAAGTGCGCGACAGCGAGTAAATATCTTGCCGGTCTGCCGCTTTGAGCACCGGCGTAATTAGACCGCCATCGGGCATCGTCACTGCCATCGCGATATTGATGCTCTCGGGGTAGCGGATACCGTCGGCGCTATAGCTGGAGTTTAGCAGCGGGTGCGCCACCAGGACATCGGCCACGGCCTTCGCCAACAGCGCCGACATCGTCACGCCCTTCGGCTTGATTTTTTTGTAGAGCGCGTCCAGAGCGTCGGTGGCGATCGTGTAGCGAGCGCGGAATACCGGTACGCCGAGGCTGACGTTCATATTGTCCGTCACGGCGCGCTGCATCGTCGTCAGCGGCGTCACGCTCGCAACCGGCACGCTCAGCGCCACATCGGCAGCGGGTGCAGCCAGCGGTGCGGTAGTCGCTGCCGGAGGAGCGGCCAGGGCAGCGGGCACGGTCGAGAGCGGCGCTTCTACGGCCACCGGCGGCGTCGGTGCTTTGCCCGCCGCGAGCTGCACGTCATCGGCGACAATGCGACCGTGGGGGCCGCTACCGTTCACTGTCGCTAGATCCACTTTCAGTGACTTAGCCAGCTTGCGGGCGCGTGGCGAAGCGATGATGCGGCCCGTTTTCTTGGCTGCCGGGGCGGGAGCTGCGGCTTCTGCGACGGGCGCAGCGGCAGTCTCGGGTTCGGGAGCAGCGGCAGGCGCGGCGGTAGGCGCTGCACCACCGTCGAGACCGGCAGCTTTTTGCTTGGCTTCTTCAATTTCGGCTTCGGTCTCCGCCAGGAACGCGATTGCTGCGCCGACTGCAGCCGTACCGCCAGCGGGAACGACAACCGCCGCAAGCGTACCTTCGTAGAAGGATTCCACGTCCATGTCGGCCTTGTCCGACTCGACCACGACGACGGTTTCACCTTTCTCAACCCGATCGCCCGGCTCCTTGCTCCAGGAGACGATCTTGCCCTCGGTCATCGTGGAGCTGAGGGCGGGCATAAAGACTTCGTGGATCATGGGGAGACTGTTCGCACTCTACGCGGGACTTTCTGAAGTTGGGTTCGGCTCGACGAGTTTCGGGGCGGAGAAGCGGCCCGCAAACTTCGCGATCGAGCCCGCGCGAGTCGATGTGACCGCCGCGCGGCGAACCCCAAACTGCCCGACCGTAAAGGCGATCGAGCCGTTTGAAACACCTCAAGATACCACGCACGTGTCGCCTACGGATGACGCGATCCCGCAATTGTCCACAGATGAAATTCGATAACTCAACGAGCACTGAGCGGAGTCGTTGGCGCAGCCTCTACGCAGTAAATAAGGCGGCTTAGGCACAGGCTTCTAGGTCGGGAACTGTGAGGCTTGTCTCGCCCTCAATCTTCGACTTCATCACCCGTCCAAACTGGTTCCACCGCCCCAAATTCGAGCTGCCACAGCCCCAGTCGGAGATCGCGCACCTCCAGCAAGCCGCTGCCCAACGCTTGATTGACGATCGCGCTCTCGAACACCGGGGCATCGTTCGTATATTCGCGTCGATCGCCATTCACCGTCGCTTCCCCAACTGGCGCGGCATAGCGCAACTTCAGGCGATCGCCCGTCAAGCTCGTGTAGCCCAACTCGCCATCGCTCTCCCAGCTCGCATCGTCGATTTCCGTCGCCCCGAGCGCCCGTCCCAAGTCGTCCAGCGCCGCGAACTCCGACACCGACACCACATCCACGATCCAGGCTGTATCGTTTCCGATCGCCGCCAGCGCCCGGTAGCCCTCAGGCTCTTCCAGTGCCGCAACCGACTCAACCCGATCGCCCCAAACCCGCGCGCACAACCAAACATTCTCAACCCGCCACACGTACCAGTCGCCGATCCGCTGCGCTTCGCCGTAGCGCCCTGGCAAAACCAAATGCGATCGCGCCGGAACGCCCGCTTCGATATCGGCCTCGTTCAGCCGAAGCTGGTAGATCGTCGCGCCTTTCTCTTGCAAGTAGCGATCGCCCGGACTGCGTCCCGTCGCCCCCGCCCCGTGGAACGTACCGCCAAGACTGACAACCGCATTCTCGATGCCGCGTGGGTCGCGCACCACCAATTTATACGTAGCGTACTGGGCGTTAATCGTGCCGCTGGTTTGGTAACGGCGACCCGGCATCACCAACGTCCCAAGGGTGAAATCTTCAGTGGCGTAGAACGTCTCCCAGAACTGACTGCCATGGCTGTAGGTATAGTAGGCGGGGTGGCTGGCCTGGAGCTGGAATGGTTCTGGAAGTTCTTTGCGGGCGAGCGATCGTAGGTGCGCCGGGGGTCGATAGTTACTGGTGGCCGCGAGGACGGCGAGGTTGATGCTGTCGCGGCTCATCCCGCGCGTCACACGATTGAGGCCGTCATCTTCGCCCCACCAAACCCAAGCCATTGCCGTCAGGCCGCTGTCCCAGGTCTCGCGATCGAAGCCGCGACTTTCCGCACCGCCCGCCGTGCCCCAGCTCAGCCGCAGCGCCATATTCGTCGCCAGCCAGTCCAGCCCCGCCTTGGCCAGCAACCTGCGCTCCGGCGTCTCCGCGAAGTCATAGAGATTCATCAGCGCCGCGATCGTATAGCCGTAGTAAATCGAGGAATGGAACTCGCCCTGACCGATCGTCAGGTATTTCGCCACCTCCGCCCTCAGCCACGCCTCGATAACCGCCGTCAGGTGCGGCGCGCCGACAGGGAAACCGCCCCAGTCCATCAGCGCCAGCCCCGAGACGAACTGCTGCGAGATGTGGTTTTCCGTGCCGCCTTCCTGCCACTCAAAGACGCGCGGGCGATCGAGCATGCTGCGGTATGCCTCGCGCACCGGCTCGGGCAGCGCCTCGCGAAACAGGAAAAACAGCCGCACGTCGTAGATGCTGCGGAAGTGGTAGAGGTCGCGTTTGTCGCGATCGACCTCCAGCCACAGATCCCAGATCGGCTGCTGTTTTTCGGCTGGCGTCAAGCTGAGCTGGGCGAGCATTGGCGGCAGCAAATATTTGTGCGGGTCGCCGATACCGCGCGATCGCCACCATTTATCGACCTCTCCGAGGTCTGTTTCGGCCAAAACCTGCCGAATTTTCAGGCTCCGCTGGACAACGCCCAGCTCGATTTCGGCTTCGGTTTTGAATTCGGCTTGGGGCGCTTGGGGTTGAGCGCGGGCGGTGGGTGCGGGAGATGGGGCGATCGCGCAGCCGCTGGCGATCGAGAGGGCAGCGATCGTGAGTTCAAAAATCTGAAGTTTCACGCTGGCTTCTGGTTGAAGACGTTTCGCCCGACTTCTAATAGTGCAGAGCAACTTTTGGGTCGAGCGGTCGAGCAATTAAACGAACAAAAAAAGAGCGACACCGCAGTGCAGTGCCGCCCATGTTAGCAGTGCTTGTCAACTGCGAAGAAGCAGCGAACAAGCTAGAAAACTAGCCGTAACAGTTCGTCAATTAGATCAAGACGAGACCGCTACCTGCCAAAGCGTCAGGAGTTGCGAAGATAAAGTCGCTTTCAGCCAGAGACGCAGGCTTGGTGCCATCAAAGATCGCAACCAACTTAGCCGTGTCATCAGCCGTCTGGAAGTAAAGAGCGCCTGCATCTTGATCGTAGAAGTAGGAAGCGCCCGCAACAGGAGCAGCTTCGGCAGCAACTGCTGTACCAAGGAACGAGCCGAGGTTGTTCGTCGCTTCTGCAGGATCGACGTCAGGCTGAGTTGCAAAGGCACCAGCACTAGGACCAGCTACTGTTGTAATGTCGCTGATTTGTCCGAAGATGCTCGGCGTATTCGTGTCATCAAGACCGCTGCCCGACAGAGCTGCGGCGACGCCGTTGCCACCGTTGAGGTTAACAATTCGACCATTACCATTCGTCGTGCCAACAAAACCTGCGTCGGTATTAAAGAACAGTTTGTCGCTGCCGCTGACAAAGTCAGTGATGGTATCGACAAAGACGTTGTTCAGGATACCCGCGCCCGAGCCTGCCTCACCAGCAGAACCGAGGTAGGCAGTTGAGTTGCTCGTGAACAGGTCGGTTACGCCTGCTTCAGCCGGAGTGACAACTGACGTATCGATGAAACCGAGATCGTTAGTACTTAGGAAGACGATCGTGTCGTTACCTAAACCACCCACAATCTTGTCACCGGCGTAGACGGCCGTCGTACCAGTCGCAGCCGCTGCTAGGGAACCGCCGATGAGGATGTCATCGCCGTCTCCACCCACAAGGCTTGCGTTACCACCGGAGCCAGCACGGATGTAATCGTTACCAAGACCACCATCGAGGACGACAGAAGAAATAGTCAAGTCTGCCGGAGTTGCAGAAGAGACCGTACCAACCGTCAGCGTGTCATCACCAAGACCACCTTGAACAGTGGAGGTCACGCCAGAGCCGAGATTACCGATGCCGATCAGCTCGTTACCGGCACCGCCGTCGATAACAGCCGCAGAGCCGTTACCGCCCAGGGTCTCAATGTCGAACACATCAACGCCATCGCCACCCGAGAAGGAACCTGCAAAGACACCTGCAGCAGTCAGGGTATCGTCGCCAGCGCCGCCTTCGATGGTCGAGCTTACAGTCGCAGCTGCGTCAGAGAAGGTAAACGCGTCGTTGCCAGCGCCACCATCTAGCACACCAGCAGCATCCGTACCCGAAACCGTGATTACGTCGTTACCCGCACCACCGAATATCGAGCCGCCCTCAACAACGTTCGTTGCATTCAGCGTATCGTCGCCGCCAGCCAGGCTGGTCAGCGCATTTGCCGTGCCAATGGTAATCAGATCTTTCTCATCGCTAGCAATCACACCACCATCTGTGATGGTCTTGATCAGCTCGGCTTCGCCCGTCACGAAGAACGTCGCACCGCCGGTGAAGCTATCGTTCGCCTGAACGGTGATCGTGTCTTGCGCCGTCGCGGTCGCGCCTGCGATGTAGGTGTTGTTGCCCAGGCTGTCGAACGGAATCACGTCATCCGCACCGAAGGTGTAGATGTCGTTACCCGCGCCGCCAACCAGCGTGTCACCACCGGCACTCGCGTCCGAGTTCAGCGTGTCGTTGCCGCCGCCGCCGACGAGCAGGCTGCTGCCCATGCCCGTGGTCGTGATGGCGTCATTACCCGCGCCACTTGCGGTGTCGTCACCATAGATGACGTTGGCTCCACCGTTTACGTTCACGTTCAGGACATCGTTACCTGAACTAGCGTCAGTGCCAGAGACAATTGCCTGATCTCCGTAAATCGTGTCGTTACCTGCTGCGGTAATCGAACCGACGTCGTTGCCCAGGTCGCCGCTGAAGCTGCTCGAACCGCCGCTGGTCACGGCGAAGTAGTCGTTACCTTGGCCCATGAACACTTCGGCATTTGCACCTAGGCCCATGCCATTCGTGCCGAACAACGAGTCATTGCCCGCGCCGCCGAAGATATCGAGATTTGTCGCGCCTCCGCTAGGGTTGCCGACGATAAAGGTGTCTGCACCGGCGTCCGTGCCTGCCGGGGTCAGCGAGGCCGAACGGTCGCCGTCGAGAATCACGCCATCGCCGGAGCCTAGATAGGTGATGGTGTCGCCACCTGTGTCACCACTCAGGAACATGTTGCCCGCATTCGAGCTGCTGCCTGCAGACACCGAGTCCGCGCCTTTACCGCCGTACAGCGAGTCGGCGTTCGGGCCGGCAACCAGGATGTCGTTGCCTTCGTTACCGAACAGGAAGCTCGGGTCGTCGCTGGTTTGTGCGGCAATCAGGTAGTCGTTGCCAGCGCCACCGGCGAAGATGTCGTTGCCTTCGCCGCCACGAATCGTGTCGTTGCCGTCGTCACCGAAGACGACGTTGCGATCTTCAGCGACGAAGATGCTGTCGTTGCCCGCGCCACCGTAGACCGTGTTTTGGTCTTCTTCACCGAAGATGGTGTCGTTGCCCATCTCGCCGAACTGGGTGGCTTGGCCGGACTCGTTGACGAGGATGTCGTTACCCATCCCACCGTAGGCCAGGTCGCCCACGCCTTTGCTCGTCAGGAAGTCATTACCCATCCCGCCGAACAGCGTGCTGCCGGGCGCGATGCCGTTGATGACGCCTTCGATGGTGTCGTTGCCGCCGAAGCCTGCAACGATTCCAACGCTACCGAGGCGCAGCAGCTCGGCTGCGTCGTCCCCGATAATCAAGTTGGATGCTTGGTTGAAACTTGTTCCGGTCACTTAAATTAGCTCCTCTTCCTCGCTTTTGCTTGATTTCAGTCGTACATGCGGATGGATTGCCCCGGACTGTCGATCGAGTGACCGAAGGAGAGAAACCCAGTTGCTCTGCTGTACGTTGGCTCTCAGTCTTACCGTACGCTTAACAAACTACATGCGCATCGATCGCGGCTGATGTTACCAGAATCGACACCCTCGAACCCTCGAATGTTCCACAGCGCAGCGAGAAGAGCGCTGCAAACAATTGAATCGAGAGTTGAGCCCGTAGCTAACGCACTAACTAGTCTGTGCTGAAGCGGCAAATGTTCCCGACGTTTCAGAAAAACATCGATCCCTTGCCACCGTAACGTTTATTAACGCTCATACATGGATAGCACACGAGCTAGCGAAGAACAATGCCCCCAGGGCGAAGTGTAGCAACGGCTACGCTTTAGGATCTTCGCGATCGTGGTCTGCGATCGCGAGGTTCGGTCGAGATCGGCGTTAAACACAGTGGATCTTGGAAATTCTGAGCGCTAGATATCGTCAGGCAATAAAGATATTGCACCATCCAAGCGACGTGCTGGAATTTGGCCTGGTAGCGTATCGGAGCGCCTGATTCGTTGGAGGCGATGTCGCTGCGGGTCGGTGGGGCCGTGACGGGCTCGAAGAGGGGTGAGTCGCGCAGGACTTGATAGACGGGGTGTTCGAGGGAGTCGCGATCGAGCCAGCGATCGAGGGGGGCGTTGGGAATCAGGCCGGGGGGAAGACGGTTATCGAGCAGGGCGGCGATCTGGCGCTTGGCGATCGCGCTGGGAACACCGGCGCGCTCCAGGAGGCTTTGGGTTGCGGATGCAGTTGTGGCGCTCTGGGGCAGGTTGCGTAGCAGCTCGTGGACGACGAAGTAGTCGTCGTAGCGCTGGCGGTCGAGGTCGAGAGCGGGAAGGTCGCGGCTAGAGCTGATGCGACGCTCGCTTAGGGTGCGTGCGAGGCCGATTGCTGGGGGGAGGGCGTCGGCACGCTCTAGGGTCGCGTTGGGGCATTTTTGTCGCAGCCAGGTGGCGATCGCGGGCCAGTGGCGGGCGCGCCCGATGATAACGACGCGATCGATGCTCGTCGCGGTGAGGCCGACGAGGCTGAAAAAGTGGTTGAGCTCGCGGTTGAGGGCGGCGATCTTGGGGACGAGCACCTGCGTCTCGAAGCGCGTGCGCGAGATCTCCAGGGAAATATCGGCCCAGCGGACGCGAGCGCGGGCAGAATCGCCCTGGAAGGCGCGAATGACGTCTCGGGCTGTCTGGCGCAAAGAGCGGCGCTGCGGCGTCTCTTGAAGCCACTGGCGTAGATAAATGCGGGCGGCGAGGTCGGGGTCGCCGGGTTTGGGGCTGGCTGGGGCGGGGCAAGCTGAAGCGGGACGATCTCCGCCGATGGCGAGCGAGAGGGTGGGGTCGGCGAGCAGGAGGCTGGCGATCGTGTCGAGTTCGATGGCGCTGTTGCCGTAGGAGAAATGGTGGGCGCGGGCGGCGTCGTTGGGGCCGTCTTGGAAGTAGAAATGGTGGGCGTCGGCGCTGCCGGAGACGACCAGCGTGCGAACTGGCGTGTGGACTGCCTGGTGGCGCAGCTTGGAGTTTGGGAAGTCTTCGGGAGCTGTAGAGTCGCGAGAGCTTGTGGAGGAAGCTTGGGTGACGATCGATCGCAGGCTGGCTGCGATCGGGTCGGCGAAGATTATCTGGCCGGGATGGCTGACGAGTCCGGCTTCGACGATCGCCTCGCGCAGATTAAAGCGATAAGCGGCGCTGCTGTCGGCTCGCTGGCTGACGCACACTCCGGCGAGTTCGGGCAGGGAGCCGCTCGCTGGATCGCCACCGAGCTCCACGCGAGCCTCGGTGCGGACGTTTTCGAGCAGAAGGCGCAGGGCGTAGCGCACCTCATAGAGCGCCAGCCGATCGCGCGCCGACCAGCGGACGATCGGCTGGAAAGCGTCGCGATCGTCGCGCCAGGAGATGCCCGCATTCAGGCAGTCCAGAAAGTCGTGGAGCAGGATTCCCGGTTCGCGAGGGTCGGCCAGGTCGTGGCGATCGGCGGCATCTAGGGCAGCTTCGCCGGTTTGCCAGTCGTTCGGGCTCGTGGCTTCGGGCGGCAGATAGACAGCGCAGGGCAGCCGCTCTGGCTGGCTCGTGTGTGGCCACCGCAGCGGATAGTGGCGATCGGCGTGGCGATCGAGCAAAATCGCCGAAATCTCGTCTGTCTCGACGGCCAGAGCTAGATACCAGCGATCGTTGGGCGGATCGCTGGGCGTCGGCGTCGGTGGCATCGTCTCCCAAATCGCCGCGAACATCTCGGCTGGGTCGAGGTCTTCGTCTTCAGTCTGCTGGAGTGAGGGGTCTTCTAGCGCGAGGGCGGGGTCGATCTCCCCGACGGCGGCCACGATCGCTGCTTCTAAATCGCGCTCGAGGTCTTCGAGGCCGGTTCTGGCGGACAGTTCGGCTTCGATAGGGGTCTCGGAGCTGCGATCGGCGTCTGGAGCGTCGGGCTCGTAGAGGCCGTTGACGATATCGAGAATTGCGTCGAACAGCGCTTCTTCTTCGTCGGCGGTTGGGGGAACGGTTGGATCGGCCCCACTTTCGAGCACAGCCTCGGGTGAGGTCGGCGGCGCGTCGGTCGCGAGATCGTCGAAGGGGTTGTCGCGAGCGATCGCGTCGCGCTCTTGCTGGGTCAGCGCCGTCAGGTCGAGCGCGCTGTCGGCGTCATCTGCTTCGGGCGCGGCGAATTCTGCCCGAGCTTCAGGCTGCTCTTCGAGTCTGATGCTGGGGAAGCTATCGGAAATTCGATCTTCGAGGCGGGCGATCGTGGCTTCGACCTCCGGATCGGGATTGGGGATTTTGAGGGCATCGGGGGCGATC
This sequence comes from uncultured cyanobacterium, assembly GCA_937899645.1. Classification (GTDB taxonomy): domain Bacteria; phylum Cyanobacteriota; class Cyanobacteriia; order Cyanobacteriales; family Geitlerinemataceae; genus RDYZ01. The sequence continues at coordinate 27,198 of CALCCD010000064.1, forward strand.
GAGACGCGATCGTCAGTTTCGGTCTCGGGCCTCAGGTCAGCTTCTTCTGGGAATAAATCGACCGTCCAGTCGAGTGCGGGCTCGCCGAGGTCTTCGGAGGCGGCGGTTGGCGTTTCGGGAAGCGTGATGTCTGGCGCATCGTCCGGCGCGATCGAGTCGGAGGCAATCTCAGGAGTGTCGGACTCGGTTGGCGCAGTCGGCGCGACCCCGGAGGGTTCGGGTTCTGACGGTTCGGGCTCCGAGTATTCTGCTGATGGCAGTTCGGGCGATCGCGGTTCGGGAAGGTCAGAAACAGAAACGGCTTCCCACTCATCGAGAGCGGGAAGCTCGGAAAACTGCCGCTTGAGGGCGGCTTTCTGGCGTGCTTTGGGACGCGGTGACTCCGGGAAATCGGGAGTATCGCTGGCTGGCTGACTGTCAACTGCCGGGGTGTCGGCGCTGGGGGCGTCTAGCTTGCCGGTCTCAGTTGATGCTTGCGGCTCTTCTAGAACCTCAGAAGCAAACGAGTTCGTTAGCTCGGGCGGTGCGGATGCCGCGTCTTCCGTTGACATCGGCTGACTGGCCAGTAATTCATTCGGGGCTGAGGTAGGGGGATTCGAGACCTCAGCCCCCTGCGCTTTTGGGTCGGAGGCCGTTCGTTCGTCCGGTATTGTCCCCGGCGGCCCCCCGCGCGACGGCGGGATTTGACTGCTTGATTCGTCGTCGCTGGCTGAAGTCTCGAAGTCGAGATCGTCGAGTTTCGGTACGCGGCGATCGTCGGGGCTGGCATTGGCCAGGGCGCGATCGATGTCGTCGGCGGCTTCGCGGCTGCGGGACTGCTGCGTGTCGTCGGACGCGTCGTCCTCGAACCAATCGAAAACCTCGGACATCGTCTCGGACGCAGGCGCGACCTGCGACTCCGACTCGAGTTCGACAAGTAGTTCGTTTACCAGATCGTTACCGTCCGCCTGGGATGAGCCGGACGGCAGCAGTGATTCTGGATCGGGCAACGAGGGAGACGACATGTAGACGTTCGGTTCAAACAGATTCAAATCTGAGTCCTCATTCTGCCCTATTTCTGACGTTTTGGGGCGCGCGCAATCGAGCGGCGATCGCTCGGCATCGGAGGTCGCGTCGCGGGCCGCAGTGTCGAGGCTGAGTAGGTCACCGTCATCGAGGCGAGCATCGATCTTGTCGGCTTCGCGATCGAGGTCGGCGAGTAAGTCGCGCTCGCCCGCTGTAATAGGCGCGGCGGAGTCCGCGACTTTAGCGACTGTCGGGGGGCTGGCGCGATCGCTGGCCTGGGACTGGCTCTCCTGAAGAGGGCTTTCTGGTGGCGGGCTTTCTGGCTCGATCGCGCCACTGAACTCTACGCCTGCCGCGTCTGCAATCGGTGCTTCGCTGGGCACAGGGTCGATCGCCTCGACCTCCGGCGTGGTTTCTAGCTCGAAACCCGCGGGCATTCCCGTGACGGGCATCCCAAAAATTTCGCTGTCGTCGAGGTCGTCATCTTCGTCCAGGTTTGCAGCGGCGAGGTCTTCGGCGGGGAAGTCTTCAGCGGGGAAGTCTTCAGCGGGGAAGCCGTCTTCGAGCGCCGCCAGGTCCGCGGCGGGGAAGTCTTCGTTGGCAGGTACGTCTGGGCTTTGCGGCGGCGCGCTGGGGTCGGGGCTGGGGTCGGCGGGAGCGGGATCGACTTCGATCGTCGTTGCGAAGGCAGCGGCGCTGTACTCCTGGGGAACTGACGCGCCGCTGTCTGCTGGGTCTTCTTCGTCGTACCAAACGTCGCTCTCGTCCCAGTCGGCATCGTCAGTGGCGCCGCCGTCATCGGTCATCGCAACGCTAAGCAAGCTCAGATCGTCGGTTGCCGCGTCGCCAAAGCCGAATTCGTCTGAGTCATCGGGCTCGACTTCGATCGAAGTTTCCGTTGCCATCTCGGCGATCGCCTCGCCCCAGGGAGCGTCGAGCGAGCCGGGGGGCGTCCCGCTGCCGGTAAGGCCGATCGTCTCTCCGGGGAGTGGGTCGCCCGAATCGCCCGAATCGCCAACCAAATCGTCCAATCTGTCCGATTCGCTGTCGTCTGCGTCCGGCGCACCGAAGGCAGACGGGTCGAACTCGAAGCTGCTTTCGGTTTCTTCCTCTGCGCTTTGTGTGGGACGGGTTTGGCCGATCGCCTCGACCGAGGCGCTAGCCGCGCCCCACGGGTCGGCGCTGAGGCCGTCTGGGTCTGCGCCGGTTTCGACGACCTCAACGATCTCGAAGTCAGTTGTGTCGTCGTCATCCGCTTCGGAATCGCCGAGAACCTGGGTCACCAGGTTGGCAAGATCGTCGTCGTCCGCTCCGGCAAGGGCATCTTCGGCCAGCTCGAGTGACTCCTCCTGAGAACTGGCTTCGATAATTGTGGGGGCTGCATCTTCGGCGATCGCGCCCTCGCCCCAAGGGTCGGCCAACATGGCGAAGTCGCCAGCTGGAATAACGCCTAAATCTCCCGAGCGAGCGGCGTCAGTTGCGTCAAGTTCTTCAACAATTTCAAACTCGTCATCGAGTTGAACGGAGCGCCCTGCCGGATCGAGGGCTGGGAAAGCTATGCCGCTCTCGCTAATATCATCACTGTCTTCTAAGGGCACTTCTGGGGCCATCGCCGAAAACGCATCGAGGGGTTCGTCTTCGCCGATCTCGATCGCGTCGCCCGTTGCGTCTTCCTCATCGCCAAAATCATTCAGGAAGGGCGCGAGGCCTGACTCGATCGCCGTAGGCCGTACGAGAATATCCAGTTCTTCGTTGGGGCTGCGCTGGCCGAGTTCGCGGGCGATTTCTTCCGCCGTGCGGGCGGGGCTTCCTACTGGATCGGGCGGTGGGGCTACGCTCAGTCCCAGCTCGTCTTCTAGCTCGAATTCGATCGGCTCGCCCATCAGGTCGTCATTGTCGCTACTGCTGGCGGGCGCGGCAAAGGCGATCTCCTCCGATGGGGGCTCGCGATCGTCATCGTTACGGTCTTCCGAGTCGTCGAGCCAGCGGCTGTCGAGCCCGGTTTGAGTGGCCGCGATCGGCTCCTGGGCATCGGCGTCGTCGGCGTCGTCGGCGGGCAGCACGGGCTCGTCGATCGCGGCGGGTTCTGCTTCGATCGGCTCGGAGACCGACTCGATATTTTCTTCTTCAATCGCCCACTCGACGCTAGTTGTTTCGGGCGGCGCGTCAGGGTCAGTCGGCTCGGGCTCGGCCACCTCAAATTCTGCGAGCTCGGATTCGGCTAGCTCGGGAGACTCATGACGATTGAGGGCGTCGATCGCGGCGGCTCCGGCCAGGGCGGCAGCGGCAATCGGGATCGCATCGCCCCGCGCTTCTTCGCTGGGTTCCACCAGATCGACTAGTTCTGCGGCAGCGTCCTCGATTGGAGCTTCGGTAGCGCCCTCGGCTGAGTTTATAGCCGAGTCTTCGGCGATATCCAGAGCGACATCTTCGATCTCGCTGGTGTGGTTTTCTGAGACGGGTGCGACATCTTCGATCTCGCTTGGCGCTTCCTCGATGGGTTCTTCGATATCGGCGACGATCTCTTCCTCGGTCGAGTATTCCACGACGTCCTCGGCGGTTGATTCGGACTCTGCAAACGGCTCGACGATCGAATCTTCAGCGGCGGGCGCTTCCGATGCGGGCTCGACTTCTGTCGGCCCGGCTTCGGCGGACTGGGCTTCGGCGGACTGGGCTTCGGCGGACTGAGCTTCGGCGGGCTCGGCTTCGGCAAGATCGGCCAGGACGAACTCTCCGAACGGCAGTTCTTCGTCAATGTCGGCAATATCGTCGCGATCGATCGCAGCTTCGGAATCGGACTCTATCAAATCCGTCAGAGCGCTGATGCGGGTTGGGGGCGGTACGAATTTAGGCGCGGCGGCGGCGGGCGTTGCAGCGGCAATCGCGGCCTCGGCGATCGCGCCGCCCGAGCTGGCGTCTTCTCGAGATAAATCGACCTCAATTAAATCGACAACTTCACCGCGATCGCCATCCGCTTCGATCGTCGCTTCTAGGGCCTCGCCAGTCAGCTGCGCTCCGGGCGCTTCCGCGTCGAGCATCTGCGCCGATCGCTCTACCAGCGCCCGAACGATCGCTTCGCCCTGCTGGCTGAGGCGGTGGATATTTTCGACGCTGGCCGCCAAGGAAGTTTCGTAGCTGTGCACGTTCGAGAGCATTGCGCCTAGGCTCGTTTGTAGCTTGCTATCGAGTTCGAGGATGAGGCGATCGGCGTCGGCCTGGAGGCGCTGCACCTGCTCGAAGCGCTGGGCGGGGTGTAGCACCACCGGCGAGCCGCTGACGCTCTGGGGCGGGCGATCGCCGAAATAGCTGCTGAAATAATTAACGAGCCGCGACTCGAGGGCCTGGAGCAGCCCGCCAAACTGGTCGGAGATCGCGCGCTGGAGCCGGTCTTGGAGCGCGCCGACGAACGTCTCGATCGTCCGCTTCTGGTTGTCCTGCTGGCGGGCGAGGCTGCCTTGATATTGCGCCTGATTCTGCATCTGCTCGATATCGCGGGCGAGCTGCGATCGCTCCTGGCGCAGGTTCTCCAAGTCGCTACGCAGCGGTTGGAGCAGCCCCGCGTGCAGCGTCATAATGTCGCGAGCGAGGGCCGACTCTTTGGTGTCTGCGAGCTCGCGCGGGGTGGCCGCTGGCGAGACGGTCGGTGGCGCGGTCGGGGGAGACAGGCTCAGGGCGCTGCGGACGATATCTTCGAGCTGGCGCGTGTCGATGCCGGTGCTGCTAGTAGTGGAGCCAGACCCGCCAACAGCGCCCGGAGTGTCGGTGCGGGTTGGCGGCTCGGAGCGCGGCGGCCCGTCGGTCGGGCGATCGGGCGAAGCGAGGGCGCTGCCCTGTTGGCTGAGGTAGCCGCGAATTTGCTCGAGCAACGCCAGCTCCTGGGGCATCGCCTCGGCGGGAACGTCGCGCAGTTGTTCGTTGGCGCGTCCGACGATCGCATCGATTTCGTCAAGGAGAGCTTGAATATTTTCAGGGCGGGAAGTCACGAGCGTTCCTCTTCTGTGAGCGATCGGCAAGCGGAGCGAACGTCGGCGCGATCGAGGCGGCGGTTGGCGGGCAGATGCGAAAACGCGAGCCGCAGACCGACAGCAGACATCCCCAGGATATTTCGATCTACGATGCCATAGCCAACCGACCTGAACTCAGTGGGTTAACGTAAGTACGCAATGGTGATACGCAAGGCCCGCCCGGTGAATTCTTCCAAGCAGTGTTAGCGAGCCACGTTGGCGATGCTCGGGGCGACTCGCTGCAACTCTTCGCGATTCGCTCTACTGCCGCGCGCTTCAATTCACCCCGATTCTAAAAGAAACCCCCGAAGACTGGAGGGATGCTTTGCGCGGACTCGATCGCCCGACGAACTTGCTGCCGCGTCTCGCTTCTGCTGGGGTTGCGATCGAGATTGCGATCGAAACACTGCCGAGGGATTGCCGGGTCGCGACCGCCCGAAGGCGGTGAGCGCAATTGCGGGGCCGAAATCGCCGCGTATCGGACGCAATTTACCCGATCGCGCAAGTGTACCCTTTGCGATCGTGCCGACACAGTAAAATATGTGGCAGTAACTTTCGAGAGCAGGTTTTTCTCTCGTAGGGCGGCCCGAACCGGCGCGGCCCAGCCTCCGCATCGACGCTCCGTACTGCCCGGTGGGCCACACCCTAGCGAGTCAAATACTCACAACCCGATCATGGACGACCGACAAAACCCACGCGGTGGCTCGAAGCAGATTGAAGCCCAGCTTCGCGAGACTCCTTTTTTCGAGGGGTTGCCCGAAGAGGCGATCGCCAATGCCCTCTCCCACGTCGTCGCACGCGCCCACCCGCCCAACCAGGTGATCCTGCTGGAAAACGACTGGGGAAGCTCGGTCTATTTCATCTTGGAAGGCTGGGCGAAAATCCGGACGTACAACCTCGACGGCAAGGAAATTACGCTCAATATTTTGGGCACGGGTGAAGTGTTCGGCGAGATGGCGGCTCTCGATGAAGTGCCGCGATCGACCGACGTGATCACCCTCGCGCCGACGACGATCGGCAATATGCCCGCCCAAGACTTCGTCACGCTGGTGCAGTCCGAGCCCCTGGCCGGAATTCGCCTCGCCCAGCTAATGGGTCGCCGCCTGCGCCAGGTCAACCGCCGCCTACGACTGCGCGAGTCAGATAGCACTTCGCGCGTGGCCGATATCTTGCTGTTCCTTGCAGAAGGCCAGGGCAAGCAGGGCGACGGCGGTGGGATGCGTATCCCCAACCTGCCCCACCGCGAGCTGAGCAGCCTCAGCGGCCTCGCCCGCGAGACGGTTACGCGCGTCCTGAGCAAGCTAGAAAAAAAAGGATTGATCGAGCGCGATCGCGACACCGTCCTTATCCCCGATCTCTTTAATCTGGAGCGGATGTTGAACTAGCTGAGTTGAGCTAGCTGAGTTGAACTGGCCCAACCGATCGGGTTCGGCGCGACCTCACGATATTCAAGCCATGACGACGAAATCTCCGCTCCCGGTGTCGCGTAATTCGATCGAGGCCCGCCGCTCGTCCGCGCTGGCGCTCGTCGAAACGGCATTTCTCGCGAGTACGGGCAGCCTAATTTGGCTGATCGACTACTACTTTCCCTTCGGCCCATTTTTACGGCTGTTTTTCCCGCTGCCGATCGCGTTGGTTTACCTGCGCTGGACGAAGCGCGAAGCCCTGATGGCGACGGCAGTATCGGGGCTGTTGCTGTCGGTGCTGATGGGGCCTGCGCGCAGCGTTTTGTTTTTGATTCCCTACGGTATGCAGGGCTTCACCCTCGGGCTGCTTTGGAAGCGGGGTGCGCGCTGGTGGGTCTCGACCGCGATCGCCACGATCTTCGGTACGTTTGGGGTCGTCTTTAAGATTTGGCTGCTGTCGGTCTTTCTCAACCAGGATTTGTGGACGTACTTTACGGTGCAGATGACGGAGCTGCTGAACTGGGGGCTCGAGCAGCTCGGGATGTTCGTCCAGCCCAGCCTGGCCTTCGTGCAGTGGGCCGCGATGGCGACGATCGTGATTAACAGCGCCGTATACGTCTTGGTGGTGCATCTAGTGGCGCTGCTGCTGCTCGATCGCCTCGGCAACCCGATCCCGCGTCCGCCCGCGTGGATCCAGGTGCTGCTCGACCTCGACTACGACGAGGCATCCAAACCGGCTCGAGCCGATTGCAATAAGCCCGATGGCGACGAAGAGAGCGACGACGAGTTCGACTTTTAATGGCTGAGCCCTCCGCGTCGCTGCTGCAGGATGGCTCGATCGCGATTCACGCAGAGACGGAAACCGCCCGCGCTTGGTGCGATCGCGTTCGAGGCCGCGCGCCGCTATTCGGCTGCGTCACTGGATTCACCGCCACGGCCACCGTTGACAATATTTCCGCTGCCGGTCTGACCCCGCGCGATCGCCTGTTTACCGCCAACGCCGACCTGGAGTTTCTGAGTGGCGGCCACCGCCCCGACCCACGCTACCCCTTGCCGCCCCTGGTCGCCGGTGCGTCCCCCGTCCTGATTTCCCGCGCGATCGCGGCAGCACTGCACTGGCCGATCCGCACCGTTAACGCCGGACTCGCCTACCCCCTCGCCCCCCCGGCGATCGACCTCGGTCAGCCCCCTGCGCTCTGCGTCTCCAGCGGTCGCAGCCTCGATCGCGCCACCGTCGAAGCGCTCTTCCTGTCCGGCCTGGAGTTAGGGCAACAGTGGAGCCAGCAGGCCGAGTGGCTTATCGTTGGCGAGTGTGTCGTCGGCGGCACGACTGCGGCCCTGGGCGTTCTCACGGCGCTGGGAATCGAGGCCAGCGAGCTCGTCGGCAGCAGTCAGCGGCAGTGCGATCGCGCCCTCAAGCAGGACTTAGTTCGCAGCGGTCTCGAGGCCGCAACGCGACGCGGCGACCTCGACCCTGGCGATCCGCTGAGTGCCGTTGCGGCGGTTGGCGATCCGATGCAGCCGGTGGTGGCGGGCATCGCGATCGGGTCGAGCGTGCCCGTGTTACTCGCAGGCGGGACGCAGATGCTTACCGTCTGGAAACTGGGTCAGCGGCTAGCATCACGCCGAAATTCGAGCTGGAGCCGCGATCGCGTGGCCGTCGGGACGACGCGCTGGGTCGTGGAAGATGGTTCGGCAGGTGCGATCGAGCTGGCCGAGGCGATCGGTGCGCCGCTGCTAGCCACCGGGCTCGATTTATCGGCATCGCGCTACGAGTCGCTGCGGGCGTACGAGCGCGGCTTCGTGAAAGAGGGCGTCGGCGCGGGCGGTGCGGCGATCGGGGCGACGCTACACCGGGGCTGGGGCTCGGCGGAGATGGTGGCCGCGATCGATGCGCTGGCGGCTGAGACGATCGCGTGACATTAGCTCGATTTGCTGCTCGAAACTGCCGCGACGAATAGGTACAACAGTCCCACCGCGATCGCCGTCTCTTCCGCCCAAGGCGCGCCGTTGAAGCGATACCAGCGCGCAAACGTTTCGACGACCCTCAGGAACGAACCCAGACCCCAGGTCACAATTTGGAAGAGCATGTAGACCAAAGCAGCGACAGCAGCAGCTTGCACGAACTTGTTTTTTAGCATCGATTTTATGAGTGGAAACTGTGAAAATCTTAAGCCTTAAGTTGTCGCGTGCCTTGCTGAATCTTGGCCGAACGGCAGCGCCAGCACGCCCAAAATCAGCTCGATGTCGGGCAAATAATACTCACGTAAATCGACCGAAACGCGATTTTTCTCCAGCTTCAAAAACTGCCAAATTGTCCCGATCGTCACTGCCCCGTAAATCGTCTCGATGTCATTGCCCTGCTGCGCGTTAAACCGTTGCGCGGCCAGCATCTCGGCGATGCACTGCGGCAAACTCGGTCGCAGGTTTTCGTTCTTCGCCTCCACCAGTGCGACCACTGGCGCTTTGACTTGCAGACGATCGCTCTCGGCGCTCAGCAAAAAGTGGCAAAACCCATTCAATCCCAGGCTCCGGCGCAATATTGAACTCCACCCCAGAAAAGAAGCCGATTTGATAGTCAAACTGCCGCCGCACCTCCGACAAAATCGGCGCGATAATCAGCTCCGATCGCGCTTTTTCGGTGTTCACGCCCACCGCAAGCGAAACGTTTTCCTGGAGCTGCGCCTGCAACATTTCACCGGCAGCGCGGGGCGACACCGCAGCAAATAAATCGGCGCACTCGCGCAGCTCCAGGTCGAAATCGTCGAGCAGCGCCCTGAGTTTGAACTGGTTGTACGCCATCGCCGCCTGCTTCGATCGTTTCTTCGAGCAACGCTTTTAGTGTGCCCGATCGACCGCCGCGATCGCCGCTAGTTGCGCCTTCGCCTTTGCCAGCGACTCGAACCACTCCCGCGTCGGATCGCTGTCCGCTACAATGCCCGCGCCCACCTGCCCCCAGGCCGTATCGCTGACCTTCAGCAGCGTCCGAATCAAGATATTCAGGTCGAGCCGCCCGCGCCGATCGAGGTAGCCGCACGACCCGTAAAACAAACTGCGCCGCAACGGTTCCAACTCCTCGATGATTTCCATACAGCGTACCTTCGGACAGCCCGTAATCGTGCCACCGGGAAACATAGCAACGATTGGGTCGATCGCGTCCCGTTCAGCCGCCAGCTCGCCGACGACATTGCTCACCAGGTGCATCACGTGGCTGTAGCGTTCGATAACCAGCAGCTCGTCTACTGCGACACTGCCCCAGGTGCAGACACGCCCAAGGTCGTTGCGTTCCAGATCGACGAGCATGATGTGTTCGGCGTTTTCCTTGCGATTGGCTAGTAGCTCGGCGGCGTAGGCGGCGTCGGCGTCCGGGGTTGCGCCGCGCGGGCGGGTTCCGGCGATCGGGCGGGTTTCGGCACGGCGATCGCGCAGCTTCACCAGCCGCTCTGGCGAACAGCTCGCCATCTCGCCCCAGGGCGTTTTCCAGTAGCTCGCGAACGGCGAGGGGTTGATGCGGTGGAGCGCCTGGTAAATCTGCCAGCCACTGGCGGCGGTGGCATGGCCGAAACGCAGCGATAGGTTGGTTTGGAAGATATCGCCTGCACGGATGTAGTCTTTGGCGCGGCGCACCATCGCCTCGTAGTCGGCCTGGGTCGTGACGAAGTTCGGAGCGATTTCGCCCGTTGTCGCGGGTTCGGGATTGACGATCGGGGTCAGTGACGTGCGCCCGCTGAGGAAATTCTGCCAGTCGCGATCGAGGCGATCGAGCCCGTCTTCCGTTGTCGCCGCTAGCCAGAGCGTATCCTGTAGCTCGTCGGCAACCGCAAAGCTAGCGGGCTCGTACCAGTAGGCTACCGGAAACGGCAGCACGTCTTCGCGCAGCCGGGGCAGGCGCTCGATTTCCCAGGCGGCGTCGTAGCCCAACCAACCCAGCCAGCCGCCGACGAATGGCAGGTGTGCCGGTGCGTCGCCAAGCTCGATCGTCCCCGCTCCCAAACCGCGCAGCCAAGGGAAAATTTCGCCCACGGGTGGAATGCCGACCGAAATAGTTTGGTCGAGCTGGCGCGGGCGTCCGGCGGCGATCGAATAACGCGACAGGCGCGGATCGTCGGCGCGGGTCGGGCTTTCGAGCAGCGTCGCAATGGGCTCGCGATCGAAGCCCAGCGCGACGAAGACTTCCGAGCCGCTGGCGCGATCGAGCGGGCGCGATCGCCAGAGCCAGGGCGGAGAAAGCGTCGGAACGGTGTGGTGTTTCACGCTGGGCGGTGTTTTGGAAGTGGGGCGATCGACGGCGATGCGCTAGACGGATACCATCGCAAAAAGCTCGCTCCGACGCAATCGCGTGCCAATCGCGCCACAGATCGCGCCACTCCCTAAGCCGAAACCTCCGCCGGTAGCGCCGCCAGGTAGGGCGCAACGTACTTGGCGCTGCGATCGAGGTAATACGGCGTAAACAGCCACTCGAACTCCTGACGGACGCGCCGTTTTGCCGCCTCGACCCGTGCCTGCCCGTAGACCAGGAACTGCGCGGCGGAATAGGCGTAGTAGCACCGCTCTGCGCCCTCGATATTTTGCTTGAAGGCTTGGCGATAAAGGTCGCGCCCACCTTCGATCAGCTCGCGGATCGGCGGCGAAAATTCCACCATCTCGCCGCTGGGAAATACGATTTTGATGTCGTACATAAAGCCCATCACGGTCTTCATACACTCACGCGTTTGCTCGACGGAGAGGCAGGTGTCGTCCTGGCGGCGGAATCCCCACTGGATGCAGCCGTTGGTGATTTCCAGCATTCGCAGCAGCGCCAGCTTATCTAGTTCGACGGACTCGATCGCCTGCAAATCGCTAATATTGCGCTCGATTTGCTGCTGGAACTCGGTCGGATCTTCGGCAAAGTAGTCTTCAAGTTCGCCGATCGTCGCGAGCTGCCGCCAGTTGACGGCTTGACTGAGGATTTGCATGGAGAAACCTCCGAAAGACTACCCTCAGTTTACGAATTGTAATATTTGCAGTCTGTTCGAGGAGAACGGTTAGGCAAGTCTTTCGGCTTGCATCGTTCCTCACGCTCTGCGTGGGAACGCCGTGGCCGACGCTCCCGCGTCGCGAGCCCGCACAACCTGACGACGCAGGAGCGTCTGGGGATGCATTCCTACGCAGAGCGCAGGAACGATGTGAATACTTGGCGCTGAGTGGCGAGCCGCCGACGTGAAGTTATCGATAATCTTCTACAAGCTCGCGGCAAGCTGCTGCAACAGCGGCGCGATCGCCAGCGCGGGCAGAAACGATCCCAGACGAATCTTCCCCACCTCCAGCAAATTCAGCCCGATGCCCGCCACCATCAGGCCGCCCACCCCAGTCAGCAGCAGCACGCGCGGATCGCTCGTCGGGTCGGGGAACGCGCTCGCTGCCAAACCGGCCAGCAGCGAGATGCTGCCCTGATACACCACCACCGGCAACACTGAAAATCCGACGCCGACGCCGTAGATGCTGCCGAGGACGATCGAAGCGATCCCGTCCATGCTCGCCTTCAGTACCAGGATCGTGTTGTCACCGGAGATGCCATTATCGATCGAGCCCAGCACCGCCATCGGCCCGACGCAAAATAGCAGGCTCGCCGTCACGAAGCCTTCCGTGAAGCGCCCGCCGCTGCCAATACTGCGCCGCAGCCGATCGCCCAGCCGTGCCAGCCGCCCTTCGATATCCAGCGCCTCGCCGATCGCGCCGCCCACCGCGATCGCGATCAGCCCCAGGATCGCCCCGTCGATACGTGCCGTACCCGCCTCCGATAGCGCTCCGGCCATTTGCAGCCCGATCCACAAGGCCACCAGGCCGACACCCTGCGCGATCGTCTTTTGCATTTGCGTCGTCAGGTAGCGCCCGAGCGTTAGCCCCAGCACCGTCCCCAGCGCGACGGTCGTCAGATTAATCCAGGTTCCGCTGGTTCGCAGCCAAAAATCCACGCCAAAAAATACAGTGTTGCGGGCCGTCGTTGCGGGCCGTCGTTTCGAGCCGTTTCGAGCCGTCTCGCGCTACCAAACGTGCAGCACGCTGGGCACATCCGACACTTCGTCGAGGGTGAGCAGCTCGTCGAGCGCTTTGCGGAACTCACCCTCGCGGACTTCGTGAGTAATGGCGACGATCTCCGCACCGCGATCGTGGACGTCGATCTGCACCACCGACTCGAGGCTGATGCCGTGTTGGCCGAAGGTCATGCCGATATGGCCGATCACGCTCGGGCGGTCTTGGGTCAGGATGCGGACGTAGAAGCGCGACACCAGATCGGCCATCGGCGCAACGCGGATATAGCTGTCGCGATCCCAGCGCAGCAGGGGGTTGTCGGCGCTGGCCTGCTGGGCCGTCTCGGTTCCCAGGGCGGCGACGATGCTGACGATGTCGGAAACGACCGCGCTTGCGGTTGCGCCCTCGCCTGCACCGGGGCCGTAGAGCATTACTTCGCCCAGCGGGTCGGCCTCGACGAGTACGGCATTGTTGACGCCCTCAACCGTGGCCAGCGGATGATGGGCGGGCAGCAGCGTCGGGTGGACGCGCAGCTCGATTTCGTCGGGCATCGCGCCGCTGTCCGGGCGGTGGCCGCAGGCGATCGCCAGCAGTCGGATGGTAAAACCCAGATTCTTGGCGTAGGCGATATCGGCAGCGGAAATCTTGCGGATGCCTTCGCAGGACACGTCGTCGAGCTGGATACGGCCACCGAAGGCGAGCGAGGCAAGAATGGCGATCTTATCGGCGGCGTCGAGGCCGTCCACGTCGGCGGTGGGGTCGGCTTCGGCGTACCCGAGGTGCTGGGCGTCGGCGAGAACGGCGGCGAAGTCCGCACCTTCGTCTTTCATCCGGGTGAGGATGTAGTTGGTCGTGCCGTTAATGATGCCGGTGATGCGGTTGATGCGGTTGACGCCCAGTGCCTGTTTGAGGGGGGCCAATACGGGGATGCCGCCCGCGACCGCCGCTTCGAGCATCACGTAGACGCCCTTGGCGTTGGCGGCGTCAAAAATTTCGTCGCCGTGACGGGAGATAACGGCTTTGTTGGCAGTGACGACATGTTTGCCGTGAGCGATCGCCGCCAGGATGTACTTCAGCGCGGTATCGACGCCGCCGATCAGTTCCACGACGATATCGATACTCGGGTCGGCCACGATCGCGTCGAGATCGTCAGTCAGCACGCCGTCTGCAAACTTAACGTCGCGCGCTTTGTCGAGGTTGCGGACTCCCACGCGCGAGATCGAAACGGTTTCGAGCAGTGGATGGCGGCCAACGGCATCGAGAATAATTTTTGCTGTTCCCGTTCCGACCGTTCCCAGACCGAGCAGACCGACGTTATAACCCACAGTTTCGCGCGTTTCCCGAGTAGATTCGACAATCCTGAAAGCCCCAGTTCATCGGGCTTTGGATGGATATGAATCTAACACGATCGGTCGTCGCTATTGCAACAGCCTGCGGGAGAGGGCCTCATTGTAGGGGGCGCGATCGCTTGCTGCTCTTCTTGCGGCGATCGCCGGGTCTGTCGGCTGAAATTCCAATCGTTAAAATTGGAGTCAGAGTAAAGACGACGGTCAGCCCGTCTGGCGGTCGGCATCTGGCGGTCGGCCTCAATAACTCCGTCCGTCTGTATCTATTTGTCTATATTCCAACGAACGATGAAAAAATTTGTGTTGACCTTCGGAATCCTGGCCCTGTACTTCTGGGGCGGCAGCACGCTGTGGAAAGGTTTTTCTAGAACGAACTTCAATCAGTCGTTTGCCACGAAGCTCATGTTGTCAGCGATTTGGCCGGTGCTATTCGTGGGCAATAAGTCCTTTCGCGGCAACTTCCAAAAGGCGCTAAAAGGCAGCTAGCGATCGCGCTCTGCGTAGTTCTCGACCGCTCTGTTGCTCTCAGAAACAGAAGAAGCCGGGTTTCTGGAAGCCTCTCTCGCAAGCCGCGATCGAGGCTTCCAAAAACCCGGCTTCTAATGGGAGTGCCGATTTGAGGCTTGCGCTCGATCGCGACCTAGCCCAGGGCTTTTTCGATCGCGGCTTTCAGGCCCGCATCGTCCGGCGCGACCGTCGGCTCGAAGCGCTCGACCACCGCACCGTCGCGACTGACGACAAACTTACCGAAGTTCCAGGCGATGTCGTCACCTTCACCGACCAGGAACTGGTATAGCGGGCTGCGGTTCGCGCCGTTCACGTCTTGCTTCTCGAGCAGCGGGAAGTCCACGTCGTACTTGCTGCTGGTGAACTCTTTGATTTCTTCGGGGCTGCCGGGCTCCTGCGCGCCGAACTGGTTGCAGGGAACGCCGACGATTTCAAACCCGCGATCTTTGTATTCGTCGCGGAGGGCGACGAGACCGCTGTATTGGGGCGTCAGGCCGCAGGCACTCGCGACGTTGACGAACAGCACGACTTTGTTAGCGACGACATCTTCCGAAAGAGCGACTCCGTCGAGCGTCGTGAGTTTGGTCGGTAAAGGCATTGGTTGGAAGCTTTAAGGAGCTTTAACTTAGGTAATGACTCGAGAACTATCCAGTCCTCGGAGCCATTATTGAGCATTTGCCCTAACGGAAAAACATGAATTGGGGTGAGCATTCCCGATCTTGTGTCGCGATCGCCGCAAAGACGGCGCGGCAACAAGCTCGATCGCAGTCCGGGAGACGCACAGCGGTGGCAGTTCTAGAAACGGCGATTTTGCCTATCCAAGCGGGGCGCGGCGCTCGAGGTGGCGTTTGCGCGGGCGGAGCCGCTGATTGCGGAGATGGTGGGCTACCTCGCCCACGAGCTGCGGTGCTGTGTCGGTACGCCCGATCGCGATCTGCTGCTGTTGCGCTGGGAAAGCATGGCCGACCACACCGAGGGATTCCGCCAGTCGCCGAAGTACGAAATCTGGAAGCAGCTCCTGCACGGCTTCTACGATTCGTTCCCGGTGGTCGAGCACTACGAACTCGCCAGCGCGGGCGAGCCGAAATCGGCCTGAAACCGGCCTGAGATCGCTTCGATCGTTCTAACTAACGTTCGCCTTCCCGTACCCGATCGGGCCGAATTTCTGCCGCTGACCGCGCCCCGCTGCGCGCAAAAGTCGTTACGGTAGTTTTAACGAGAAAGCCCCCGCTGACGCGCCCGAGCGCCCGCACTTCAGCACTGGGCTTCATTGAGATAATCAACCAGTCGCCTCAGGAGATTCGATCGTGATTGTTGTCATGAAAGTCGGAACGCCCAGCCCCGAGATCGATCGACTCACGGGCGAGTTTGAAGACTGGGGGCTCGAACCGGAAAAAATTGTCGGCAGCTACAAAGTTGTCATTGGCCTCGTGGGCGACACCGCCGCACTCAGCGTCGAACGCATCCAAGAACTGAGCCCCTGGATCGAAAGCGTCCTTCGCGTCGAAGCGCCCTTCACCCGCGCCAGCCGCGAATACCGCCAGAACGAGCCGAGTACGATCGTCGTGCCGACCCCCAACGGCGAGGTGCGCTTCGGTGAGAACGAACCTCTCGTGACGATGGCAGGCCCCTGCTCGGTGGAAAACGAAGCCTCGATCGTCGAGGTCGCCCAGCGCGTCAAAGCCGCCGGAGCCCAGTTCCTGCGCGGCGGAGCCTACAAGCCCCGCACCTCGCCCTACTCGTTCCAGGGTCATGGCGAAGACGGCCTGGATCTGCTCGCCGCCGCCCGCGAAGCCACGGGCCTGGGCATCATCACTGAAGTCATGGACGCCGAGGACATCCCGAAAATTGGCGCAGTTGCCGACATCCTTCAGGTGGGTGCGCGCAATATGCAGAATTTCTCGCTGCTGAAAAAAATCGGCGCGCAGCCCAAGCCGGTGTTCCTGAAGCGGGGCATGTCGGCGACGATCGAAGATTGGCTGATGGCCGCCGAGTACATCCTGGCGGCGGGCAATCCCAACGTGATCCTCTGCGAGCGCGGTATCCGCACCTTCGATCGCCGCTACACCCGCAACACCCTCGACCTCTCGGCGATTCCCGTGCTGCGATCGCTGACGCACTTACCGATCGCGATCGACCCCAGCCACGGAACCGGCTGGTCTAGCCTCGTGCCGTCGATGGCAAAAGCGGCGATCGCGGCGGGAACGGACGTACTGATGCTCGAAGTTCACCCGAACCCGGCGAAGGCGCTGTCCGACGGCCCCCAATCGCTAACGCCCGAAGCCTTTGACGCGCTGATGGCCGAACTCGCGCCGCTGGCCGAGCTGTGTGGCCGCAAGATGCCCGTGCCGCAGCCCGTCTAAACCTATGCCGCCCATTTTTGGCTGTTAATCGCCAAATCCAGCGTGAGATCGAACACTTTGTCGCGCGTTTCAAAAAACTGCTCTTTGGTGTACGCCGTTTTGGGTAGGTGCTCGGCGAGGACGGTAGCGACCTGATGGCGAACGCTCAGGCGGGTCTGGCTGTCTTTGTACCAGTCTTGCACCAAGACTTTCGGCTGTTCGTCGGTGAGGCGTTGCAACAGGACTTTGGCGGCGAGGCGAACTTTCTGTTCCTCGGCTTGGGTCATTTTTGCTTTGCGCAGCAGGTCGTAAATTTCGAGTTCGTCTTCGCTGAGGCCGAGGCGGATGTGGCGTTCTTCCTCTTCCCGTAGGGCTTCGGCGAATTTCAGCAGTTCCTCGAAGTTGGCGTCAGCGTCGCTGCTTTGGGCGTTGTAGTTGTCGATGATGCTCTGGAGCCGATCGGCGAAGTCGCGGCGAGTGCGGTTTCGATCGAGCATTTTCGCGAGCTTGTCTTCGAGGAAGGCTCGCAAGTCGGCGATCTCGATGTTTTTGTAGGGCGTTTGGCGAAATTCTTGCTGGAGTTGCTCGAAGTCGATTTGGCTCAGATCCCAGATCTTGCCCTGTTTTTTGATTTTGTAACTGCTGGTGGACTCTTGGGCGCGATCGCTTGGTGGGCTGTCCACCACGACGCTATCATCGAGGAGTTTGTTGATTTTTTGGGTGGCGCTATCGGTATTCTGAGGCTGGGTATGTTGATCGAGGATGCCGCGCAAATATTGAAATAGGGCGACTTTACGGACGGCTGGTTTTCCTAGGACTTCGGGTTTACAGGCTTCGTAAAAACTAGAGATTGTATTCTCGAAAACTTTGAAGGACTGTTTCCATTCGTCGGTAGTGAGTAGGATGTTAACCCAATTGTCAAAGATGCCGAGGTCTTGGAGGGGGGCGATCGCGTCGGTTTCCAGGACGGTATCGATCGCGATTTCGCGTTCGGCTAAAAATGCCCGCCCTTGCTCGATCGCCTCGTCGAGCAGATCGAACAGAGCCGATTTGTCCTGTACCGGCACGTCATCACCCAGATCGTCGAGGCCGTCGCTGCCCTGGCCGTAGTCTTTGACGGCTTTTTTGAGTTTGCCGAAGACGCCGTAATAATCGACGATTTCGCCGTTTTTCTTGTCTATGCCGTTAACGCGGTGGGAGGTGACGCGGTTGGCGCGGGCGATCGTCTGCATCAGGGTGTGGCCTTTTTGGGGTTTGTCGAGATACAGCGTCGAGACGGTTTCGGCGTCGAAGCCGGTGAGCCACATGGCGCAGACGAAGACGAGCTGAAGCGGGTGTTCGGGGTTTTTGAAGTCGGCTTCGATGTCACCCTGGGTCATGCGATCGCGGTGGGGGCGAATATTCAGATCCTGGGCGGCGAATTTTTCCTCTTCGCCATTTTCGGCGCTGACGACAACGGCCATCTCGAGCTGGCGCATGTAATCGAGGCGCTGTTTGAGGCGCTTTTTCTCCAGGTCGTTGGCGCTGGCGTTGATTTTGCCGCGTAGCTGTTTGATTTCGGCTTTCCAGAGGCGCTGGACTTTGTCGTACATTTTCACGGCGGTGAATTTATCGACGGCGATCGCCATGCCTTTGCCGAGGTAGCCGCGCTGGGGGAAGTGCTGGACGATGTCCCTGGCGATCGTCTCGAGCCGATCGTCGCGTTTGATCACGGCAAGGGTGTTAGAAAATTGGCGCTCGAGTTTTTCCTGTTGGGCATCGCTGAGGTTTTCGTTTTCAACGATTTCGTAAAATTCTTCGCTGAGGTCTTCGTTTTGGTTTTGGACTTGGGGGACGCGCTTGTTATAAAACAGCGGTACGGTTGCGCCGTCGTCGATCGACTGGCTGAAGTTGTATTCAGAGACGTAGTCGCCGAACCATTTGTTGGTTTTGCGATCGCGCCCGAGTAGCGGCGTGCCGGTGAAGGCGAGGTATTGGGCGTTGGGTAAGCCTGCTCGCATGTTTTCGGCGAGGGTTTTGTATTGGGTGCGGTGGGCTTCATCGACGATGACGATGATGTCGTTGCGCTCGGAGAGTGCGGGGTATTTTTTGCCTTTGTCGTAGCGGAATTTTTGAATCAGGGTAAAAATCAGGCGTTTATTTTGACGCAGGAAGTCGCGCAGTTTTTGGCTGTTGTTGGGCTGGGCGGCGTCAGCGGTGTTGACGGTGGCGGTGTTGAGGAAGTTTTGATAGATCTGGCCGTCGAGGTCGTCGCGATCGGTGACGACGAGGAAGGTGTAGTTCCCGTGGCATTTCCGCAAAATTTTGCGGGCGTAGAAGATCATCGAGTAGCTTTTTCCGGAGCCTTGAGTGTGCCAAAAGACACCGAGTTTGCCGTCGAATTCGTGGCGGCGTTGGAATTTGGCGTAGCCTTTGTTGACGCCGATGAATTGGTGGTTTTGGGCGATGATTTTCTGGATTTTGCCTTGGCGATCGTTATAGAGGATGAAGTTTTCGAGGTAGTCGAGCAGTTTGGCGGGGGTGAGGAGGCCGTCGATTAGCCGATCGAGGCTGGTTTGGGTGTCGCGGATTTGTTGCCGATCGATTTTTTCGGTTTCGTCGTCGGGGCGTAGCCATTGAAAGAAACGCTCCCAGTTGGCTGTGATGCTACCGAGGCGGGTTTCGATCGCGTTGCTCAGGACACAGAGGGCGTTGGTGAGGAAGAGTTGGGGGATGTCGTTTTTGTAGTTGGTGAGGTTGTCGCTATAGGCGTTGCGGAGTGGGATGTTGGCGTTTTTAAGTTCGATAAAAACGAGGGGTAGGCCGTTGATATAAAGCAGGATGTCGGGGCGGCGGTATCCTGCTTTGGCTTGGGTTCCGGTGCTTTGTATCCAGAGTTGGGAGACGGCGAGGTATTGGTTATTGCCAGGGTTGTCGTAGTCGATGACCCTAACTCGATCGTGTTTGGTTTCTCGGGTTTGGGGGTCTTTGTATTCGCTCGGGATGCCGTCGCGGATGAGGCGATCGAGTTGGCGGTTGGCGTCGGTTTTGTCTTGGGTTGGGCGACGATCGCTGAGTTGTTTTAGGGCGGTGTCGATCGCGGTTTGGGGGATGTCTGGGTTGAGGGCGATCGCGGCGGTTTTGAGGCGATCGCTGAATATCACGTGGCGTTTGTCGGTGCGGTTGCTGCGGTCGTTGGGGTTGTCGGGTTTGGGGGTGTCGCAGTTGAGGGTTTGGTAGCCGAGGTGGCGGAGGCGATCGAGGGTGGCTTGTTCGATTTGGTCTTCGCTGATGTAGTTGGGCATGGGGTTTTAGGGGGTCATGCTGGGGGGTGTTTGGATGTCGAGGTGTTCGACGGGGAGTTTGCCGGAGATTAGGCGCGGGAGGAGGAGATCGCGAGTTTTTGTAAGGTTTTCGTTTGCCTTAAGTAAAGTATGAATCTGCTGAAAGATCGTGGATGCTAAATCTTCATAACGGCTTACTAGATCACGAACAGGAATTAGCAAACTCATTTTTTTAAAGTCTCGAAGAATAATTCGAGGCAAAGCAGATCCTGAGACATAGCCGCTCATCATAGATTTTGTAGAATCTTGCTTTAATACTTGACTAAAGAAATATGGTTTTATTTTTCCAGGATTAGGACGAAGTATTGCTATAGATGACAAGATGACAATTTCATAGTCTCCCGACCAAACGAATACATGCTTTAGGTAGCTTCCATCTTTTGCGATTAAAACATCATTTTTTAAAGGCTGACAGTCCCCTTTCTTTAGCTTCTCAAAGTCTGAATCTGAAATAGTTTTAATAGAGGTCAGATTGAATCCATTTGAGTGCATGTCTTTGACAGATGCCATTGGCTTTCCATCTTCTACAAATGCAGGGCTAGCATGAGAGCCATCAGTTACAGTTGAACAAAGTTCACCAATTGTTTTCGTTTCCCAACTTTCGGGGATGCCTTTAACGAACTTGGTGTTTTGGTAGCCGGGGAAGCGCAACCGGACGAACCATTCGCGGTAGATTTCCTCGGCCATTTTTTCAAGTAGGGCGATGCGGCGTTTGTTCGTCTCAATCAGGTCGTCGTAGGCGGTCAGTATCGCCGCGATCTTTTGTTGGGTCGCGATCGGTGGAATCTTGAGGACGGTATGTTTTTTAAATGACGAATACTGAAACCGAGCAACCCCCGTATGCTGAACGTGAAACACGCCCATGTAGCCCGAGCGGTAGAGACCTTGAAGCAAATAGTAGATAAATTCGGGAAAAAATCTTGACTGATCGAGCCTTAAATGACGGCTGAAGCTAGCGCAAACAGCAGGTAAAGGCGCATGATTATTAAAAAAATTAGCCTTTAAAATTGCATTTCTACCAGTTGACTGTTTTGATGTACCACCTGCCATCTCAAAAACAATATCGCCAGCTTGAAGTTTTTTTCGCTCAACCAAATGCTCTTTTATCCAGCGATGAGGCAAAGTTAATCCTGGATCGTTAATGTTGGCAAAGTCGGTTCCACGAATAAGAACAGCTTCTAGGTGTCCAACTTCTGGTTCTCCTTTTCCCCATTCACCATCTCGGCTTTCGATTAGTAGCTCTGAAAATGGTGTGTCGTTCCAGCTTTTCATAAGTCCTCCGACATTGCCGAAATATTAGAGTTGATGATTTTGGTGAGTTTGTCTGAAGCTGCGGTTAACGTTGTAAGTTGCTCGTTGAGGTCTGCGATTTCCTCAATAAACTCCTCCTCAGTTTTCCCATCCTCCTCAATCACCACCCCCACATACCGCCCCGGATTCAACGAAAAATCCTGCTCCTCCACCTCATCCAACCCCGCCAACTTACACAACCCCACCACATCCTCATACCGCGCCGCCGGGAACCGCTCCTGCAACCAGCCCACATGCCCAAACCAAACCTCCGCACCCCGCACCTCCCCATGCAACAACTCCAACGCCCCCCGAAAACCCCAAAGAAAACCGCCGCACGAACACAAACCCCACCAAAAAAAACAACCCCCCCCCCCCCAAAAGACCCCCCAACCCCCCCACCC
>CALCCD010000065.1 GCA_937899645.1 uncultured cyanobacterium
GTTTCCCCCCCTTTATTCGTTCTATCTTGCCTGCCCGCTGCGCTTTGTTAGCGACCATATTATTACTTATTCGCTATATGCGGCCTGCTTTTTGGTCTGGCCGCTTTTCGGGGAGTTTCAAGACGCGCGAGACTGCTGTCAGACTCTTGCGAGAAGCCGGACATGGCCTCTTGGTAACTTTCTGGTGGCCCCTCGATAGTCTCTCTCGAATGCTAGTTGAACATCGCCATCACGCTATCGCTACCGCCGGTGTTGCAGGCGTAGAGTTCTTCGCTTTCAGCCGATGCGAAACCAGGGCACGTGCCATAGGTACAGGACGCTGCGGCCATGTAGGCATCGTAGTCTTGGTCTTTGATGCAGTTCGCCCAGGCTTCCGGGTCGGTCATCTCGCCGTAGTTCGCGGGGACTTGTGCCGCACAGACGAGGGAGATCTTGACGCCGATCGCGCCGAAGCCACAGCCCGCGTCAATACTGCAACCGCCTTTCGAGTAAACTCCGAAGCCGCTCGGGGGTGCACCGCTGCCGTCAACGCTCGCACCTCCGTTATTTAAGATGGAGATTTGGTCGGGATCTTCGAGAATTGAGAGCGGCGAGAGGCTAAAGCCACCCACTTCGTAGGCCAGTGCCTGAACGATCGTGCTTTGGTTGCTGTCTAGGGTGACACCGTTCGAGGTGTCGTCACCGCCAAAGACGTGATAGACATCCTCGAGCTGCGAGTTCGCATCGATGCTGCTCGCGTCGTCGCCGCTACCGAAGATCAGTGCAGAAGCGGGGCTTGCCAGTAGGCCAGCGGTCATCGCTGCCGCAGCGGTGAGTGTGGTAAGAAGTTGCTTTTTCATGGTTGACGACAGATGAGAGAACTCGGGTCGGGGTAGCCAGGAGATCGTGAAAGATACGAGCGCGGGTGATGAAGCGATGCGTCCCCATCTGAAGCTTGGTTTAAACGTTCGCAAACGTTAGCTCCGGACTCGATACTCGACCCTGCGAGGCTCTGTTTGAGGCAACTTCGCAGTGACGATGCGGTAAAAACCGCGATGGTGCGTATCTTTGATAAACATCCTATCCAGCTTCACGAGGTTTCCTCATGAAGAGTCGGTAAAGCTGATGGACTGTAGATATAGTTTCTGTAAAGTCTGGGCGAACTGCCGTGATTTCGATCGTCCTTCGGGCTGTTTTAGGACAGGCTACTGGCGAGTGCTAAGGCGATTTCGGAGATGTTGCGCGCATCGTCGAGACCGCGATGGTGCGTGCCGAGCAGGGGCAGGTTGAGGTGTTCGAGCGCGAGTGCCATCGGCCAAGGGCGGTTGGGATCGACGCGATCGGTGAAGACCTGCTTGAGATTTAGATGCTCGTCGGGGAAGGGGTACGGCAGGCGGTGAAACTTGCAGTCCTGTTTGAACTGATACTTGTCGTACGCGCCCCAGGACGCGAAGCGAAACGGGCTCGGCAGCGCTGCGAACCAACTTGCAAATTCCGGCAAGACTTCGGGGAAGGTTGCGGCTGCGTCTACGCCTGCTTGGGTGATGGTCGTGAGCTGGCGACAGAAGTCGGTGAGTTGCGGGTGACGGACGGGACGCACGAAGCGCTGAAACTCGGCGACGGTCTGGCGATCGTGTAAGTCCAGGTACACTGCGCCAATTTCGATAATTTCCGTGTGGCGGCGGGGGAAGCTGCGATCGTCGCAGCAGGTCGCTTCTACGTCGATAACAAGTAGATAGCGCTCTGACTGCTTCAAAGGCGAAAGGGTCACGAGTCAAGGCTCCAAGAAAGGCAAGGAGCGGGAGAATTGCCCGAACTCCTACCGTTCCACCACCGGAATTCCTTCGACGGTTCCGGAACCGGCGATCGTCTCACCGATCTGCCACGCTGCGATTTCGCTGGCCGCGAGGGCGTCGAGGGTTGCCGTCGCGCGATCGGGCGCGACAAAGACAACAAAGCCGATACCCATATTGAAGGTGTCAAACATGTCAGCGGGGCTAACTTCGCCCGCCGCGGCGATCCACGGGAAGATGTCAGGGCGCGTCCAACTTTCGGGATCGACACGCACGGCCTGACCTTCTCCGAGGCAGCGCGGCAGGTTTTCCGGCAAACCGCCACCAGTGATATGCGCCATGGCGTGGATGTCGATCGCCGCATCGGTCAGCGCCTTGACGGCGGAAACGTAAATCTGAGTCGGGGCAATTAGCGCTTCGCCGAGAGTTTTGCCGGTGAGTGCCGCGGGCGTATCGCTCAGGGTGTGACCGCCGCGATCGAGGATGCGACGTACGAGGCTGAAACCGTTGCTGTGGACACCGGTGCTGGCGATACCGATCGCCACGTCACCGATCGTTAGCTTGGAGCCATCGAGCAGAGCGCTCTTCTCCGCGATGCCAACGCAGAATCCGGCCATATCGTATTCACCGGGCGGATAAAAACCGGGCATCTCCGCCGTTTCGCCGCCGAGCAACGCGCAGCCCGCCTGCTTGCAACCGTCCGCGACGCCACGCACCACCGCTTCGAGGTGATCGGAGTCGAGTTTGCCGGTCGCCAGGTAGTCGAGGAAGTACAGCGGCTCGGCTCCAGAGGTCAGCACGTCGTTGGCGCACATCGCCACCAGGTCGATGCCGACGGTGTCGTGCTTGTCGAGCTGCTGGGCGAGCTTGAGCTTCGTGCCGACGCCGTCGGTTCCCGAGACCAATACTGGCTGGGTGTAGCCACTGGGAATCTCAAAGCAGCCGCCAAAGCTGCCGAGACCGCCCAACACGCCGGGACGGTGAGTGCTTTGTACGAGGTCGCGAATGCGATCGACGAAGGCGCGTCCCGCCGCAATGTCCACACCAGCTTCACGGTAGTCCATGAGAAACTCTTGCTCCTGAGCTTTCTATCTCTGGGCTTTTGCGCTTCGGCTCGATCGCGATCGGGGCTGCTCGATTTGGCCTGTCCCAGGGTCGGGCGAATTCTAGCGCGTTCTCGCGCGAAACTGCTGACAATGGTGCGATTCGGGCTGCGATCGGTCAAACTCATCGCACATATTGCAATCTTTTATACAAGACATCGACCGGTATGGAGGTCACAAAGTGGGACTTTGGGTATCCGTTGCCCGACGGTCGATCGCGGCGATTGTTAAATTTCTGTAAATTTACGTGGCTCGTAAATGCAGTCTCGATTGAGGCTAGACACCACAAAAGTTCATGTTATTCTGTTGCAGCTTCCAAAAAAAGACATGAAAACGGCCTGGGTTTGAATTGCTAGAAGCCTTGACAGTAAAGGGTTCTAGTCGCACTGAGGCGTTCGCCGTGGAGGGATGGCAGTACATGCTCGCTCTCCCGCAGAACTCAACTCAGCAATTCATGCTCGCCCCCTGTTTCACACTCGCGCTCGAAATGACGAGTTGCGCTGAGGCAGGGCTAGTAAGTGAAAAACTTACCTATTACATGAACGCAAATTATTGGAGCGGCGCGATCGCCGCTGTTGCTCTCGCGGCCCCCATGCAGATTGCCTCTGCAAGCACGCCCGAACTGGCTCGCAACGCCGAAGCTAATAGCCCACTCGATCGCCCCACCCTTGCTAGTGCCGAAACGCGCGACTTGGAATCCGATCTCGGAGCCAGCGACGTTCCCCTCCTCGCCCGCGTGACCGAGTTCGCACTGCAACAGCCTTCTCCCGAACTTCCTCCGCTTCAGCACTTCCGCGAGTTCTTACTGGATGAATCCGGTCAGCTCGCTTATGTAGACACCACCGATCCCACTGAGGAAGAGACCTTCGAGGAAATCGTCGTCTATGAGAGCGGCGAAGCCTCCTGGTACGGCCCCGGCTTCGATGGTAACTACACCGCCAACGGCGAAATCTACAACCAGTACGGCATCAGTGCGGCGCACCCGAGTCTGCCGTTCGGCACGGTCGTGCGCGTCACCAACGTCAGCAATGGCCGCAGCCTCGACGTACGCATCAACGATCGCGGCCCCTATGCCGGACGCCGCGTTATCGACCTGTCGCGTGGCGCAGCCGAAGAGCTGGGCGTTATCTCCAGTGGCGTCGCCTACGTTGAAATCTCGATCGTCGAGTAGCGCCTCTCCCGCCATCAGAACCATCGCGGTAAAGTTGCTGGGGTGAATCTGCCGAGGCCATGTCGATGTCGATGCGTCTGCCTGCCGTTGTGACCGATACTGCCGCCCTGCGCGAATGGCGACGATCGCAGGTCGGCTCGCTCGGTTTCGTCCCGACGATGGGCAATCTCCATCGCGGCCATGCCAACCTAATCGAGCGAGCGAGCGCGGGGAACGACGTCGTTGCGGTCAGCATCTTCGTCAACCCGTTGCAGTTTTCGCCCACCGAGGATTTCGATCGCTACCCCCAGACTTTGGAGGCCGATCGTCAGCTCTGCGCGCAGCTCGGAGTCGATATTATTTTCGCGCCGACTCCGGCAGCCCTGGGCTTGATGGCACGGGCCGGTGGTGACCCTCAGCGCACTCGCGTCGTGCCACCCGAGTCGATGACCGTCGGGCTCTGCGGGCGATCGCGCCCCGGCCACTTCGAGGGCGTCACGACGATCGTGATGAAGCTGCTGAATCTATTACAGCCCGATCGCGCCTACTTCGGACGAAAAGACGCGCAGCAACTGGCCATCTTGCAGGCGATGGTGCGCGATCTCGACCTTCCCGTCACCATCGTGCCCTGCTCGGTCGTCCGCGAGCCGTCCGGCTTGGCCCTCAGCTCGCGCAATCAGTACCTTCGCGACGCCGATCGCGAGCGGGTGGCGGTGCTGTTTCAGGCCTTGCAGCACGCTGAGGCTGCCGTTCGGGACGGAGAGCACGATGGCACGGCACTAACCGACCGCGTGAGATTGCACTGTGCTACCGTACCCGAGCTGGATCTCGAATATGTCGAGCTGGTCGATCCGGTGTCACTCGCGCCGCTCGATCGACTCGAACGTTCCGGCCTACTCGCCCTGGCCGCCTGCCTGGGATCTACTCGCCTTATCGACAACATCGTGCTGGAAACTCGCTCGCTCATTGTTATTGCCATCGACGGCCCCGCCGGGGCTGGAAAATCGACCGTGACGCGCGCTGTGGCCGATCGCCTCCGCCTGCTCTATCTCGACACCGGGGCAATGTATCGTGCAGCGACCTGGCTGGCGATGGATGCGGGCGTCAAGCTCGACGACGAAGCGGCGATCGCGAAGTTGGTCAACGACTGCGATCTCGACCTCCAGCCCCAGGAAAGCGGCGGCTGCACGGTGACGATGAACGACACGGACATCACTGCCGCGATTCGCACGCCCGAGGTGACGGCGAATGTCTCGACGGTAGCGGCACAAAAAGCCGTGCGGGAGTTTCTCGTGCGGCAACAGCAGGCATTCGGGGAGCGAGGCGGACTCGTGGCCGAAGGCCGCGATATGTGTACCTGCGTGTTTCCCAACGCCGAGGTCAAGATATTCCTAACGGCGACGCCTGCCGAACGCGCCCGTCGTCGCGCCCGCGACCTAGAAGCGCAGGGCTACGAGGTGGATTTGGAAAAACTGGAGGCGGAGATCGTCGAGCGCGATCGCAAGGACAGCACGCGGGAGATCGCGCCGCTACGGAAGGCGGAAGATGCGGTGGAGCTGGTGACAGACGGAATGACGATCGAAGAGGTCATCGATCGCATTATCGATCTCGCCAATGACGCTCAAAGTGCCTAGAGGCCAAACGTTTTAATCCAGACAGTAAGAAGCCGGACTTTCTAAATGAAAAGTCCGGCTTCTTACTTACCGAGCGTTAAGTTCTAGCTCGGACGAACCCTACTCGTAAATCCAAGGGGTCGCAGCGGGCTTCCACTCGACGAGGTCTTCGCCGAACCACAGCGCGATCTCGCTTTGCGCCGTCTCGGGGGCGTCCGAACCGTGGATCAAGTTGCGACCGACATCGACGCCGTAGTCGCCGCGAATCGTGCCGGGAGCCGCGCTCAGCGGGTTGGTCGCGCCGATGATTTGACGCGAGCTGGCGATCGCGCCTTTGCCTTGCCACACCATTGCAACAACGGGGCTGGAGGTGATGAACTCGATCAGGCTACCGAAGAACGGACGCTCTTTGTGCACGCCGTAGTGCTTCTCGGCCAGCTCTTTGCTCACCGACATAAACTTCAGTCCGGCGAGGGTGAAGCCCTTTTGCTCGAAGCGTTTGATAACATCGCCGACGAGCCCGCGTTGAACGCCATCGGGCTTGATCATAATAAAGGTGCGTTCCACTAGCAGTCTCCTTGTGTGCGCGGGACTGAGACGCCGATGGGCGCGCCCAGCCTGCGCTACGAAAATTTACAAAACCAAGACTACCCGCAAACGCTAGTCATTTGACAGAAGAGAGGGTGAAATTATGCGCGATCGCGCCCAACTGTGCTGGTACGACGGCGAGCGTTACGACGATGGCCGCTTCCCGATCGCGGCGAACGAGCCGGGGCTGATATTCGGTGCAACGGTTTTTTCGACGATGCGCGTCTACGGCGGCGGCTTCGACGATCCGCGGACGGCGTGGCCTGCTCACCGGCGGCGGCTGGAGGGCGCGATCGCGGCGTTTGGTTGGCCGCAGCCGAGTTGGGAGAGCATCGATCGCGGCTTAGAAACACTGCTGCCGCACTATCCGGTACTGCGGGTGACGCTGTTTCCGGACGGTCGCGAGTTGGTTTCGGGGCGCTATCTGCCGGACGATTTGGCCGATATGCAGCGTGAGGGGATTGCGGTTTGGGTTGCGCCGTCCGATCGTCACGCTCGATCGTTGGCGGGGTACAAGACTGGCAACTATCTCGGGGCGTGGTCGGCGCTGCAAGCGGCGCGATCGCGCGGGCTGCGCGAGGCGATCTTGACGGACGAGTCGGGCAACTGGCTGGAAACGAGTACGGGCAATCTTTGGGGTTATCGCGACGGGGTTTGGCACACGCCGCCGACCGACGGTTCGATTTTGCCGGGGATTGTTCGGCAGCGGATTCTCGACTCGTTGCGATCGCGGCAGATTTCCGTGGACGATCGCGAGCCTTGGACGCCGGAGCTGTGGCGCAGTTTCGAGGTCTTGGCGTACAGCAACAGCGGGGTTGAGGTTGTGCCGATCGTGCGTGTGGAGTTTGAGGCAGCGGCGGGCGATCGCGCTCCGATTGCTTCTGAGGGGGGCGATCGGGGTCGGGTTCTGGCGGTGTTGCGCCAGCCGTTTGCGGAGGGTTAATCCCAAGGTTCGAGATAGCGCCCAGGGATAGTCGCGATCGAGCGAAGGCCGCACGTTCGACTACGCTCAGTGCTCTTTGGCTTTTTTCTGGGTTTCTCTGTCTGATTAAAATGGCACAGACTTCTTTTTTCGATCGCGCGATCGCAGGTGTTGGCAAGCGATGACCCAACTGTCACCGGATGAATTTAAGGCGTTGCGCGAGGCGATCCAGTCGGCGTATCGATCGCGGGACGATCTGAAGATCGTGGTGCGGGAGGAGTTGGGGGTGTTGCTGAATGAGATTGCGGGCGATCGAGATTCGCTGCGGGTGACGGTGGCGAATTTGATTGAGTGGGCGGAGGCCGAAGGCGAGCTACGGAATCTATTGCAGCGGCTACCGGCACGATCGGGGAATCCCAGGTTGCGAGAGGTTTGCGAGCAACTCTCGCAGCATCGTAAACCTCGGCGCTCCAAGTCGCCGCGATCGTCAACTGCAACCGTGAAGCGGCGCAGGGTGCTGGCGGATTTTAGGAACTGGCTGATGTTTGGCGCGACGGGCTTAACGGGGTTTGTCGGGTCGCGATTTTTATCGGGGAGTCCGCCAGAGCCACCTGAAACGACTCAATCTCTTCCTGTTTCCGAGCCGTCTCCAACCCCGAGCCCAAGTCCGAGCCCGACACCAACACCGCAACCGACGCCAACGCCGGAACCTACACCCGTACCAACGCCAGAAACGCCACAGCTTCAGAGTTTTAGTGCGGAGACGGTGACACTGGACGAGACGGGCAAGGTCATCGATCGCAAGGCGATCGCGGTGCGGTATTTCACCGAGCGGGTCGGAGATGCGGGGATGGAGATGGTTCCGATTCAGGGCGGGACGTATTTGCGCGGGTCGCCGGAAGGTGAAGTGGGGGGATATGACGACGAAAAGCCGCAGTTTCGGGTGACGGTTCCAGATTTTTGGATGGGGCGCTATGCCGTGACGCAGGCGCAGTGGCGGGCGGTGGCGCAGTTGCCGAAGGTCGATCGAGACTTGAATGCCGATCCGTCGTATTTCAAAGGCGATCGGCGTCCGGTCGAGCGGGTGAGTTGGGACGACGCCCAGGAGTTTTGTGCGCGGCTGTCACAGGCAATGGGAGCCACGTATCGACTACCCAGTGAGGCGGAGTGGGAGTATGTCTGTCGTGCGGGAACGACGACGCCGTTTGCTCTTGGCGCAACCCTGACAACAGATTTTGCCAATTTTGATGGTGACAATTCGCCCTATGCCAATGCCCCGAAAGGTGAGGATCGAAACGAGACGATCGTTGTAGGAAATTTTCCGCCGAATGCTTGGGGTCTGTACGACATGCATGGCAACGTTTGGGAGTGGTGCGAAGACGCCTGGAAGAATAATTACAACGGTGTGCCGGTGGATGGCAGCCCCTATATTGATAACAGTACAGAATATAGGCTGCTGCGCGGCGGCTCCTGGTACAGCAATCCGAGGTACTGCTGTTCTGCGGTTCGCCACTACATTTCGCGCGATATCCGCCTCGGCAACCTCGGTTTTCGTGTGGCGTGCGATGCCCCGAGTGCCCTTTAGCCCTTGTGTCCTTTGCTCTTGGGCGATTTTTCGCCCCTCTTTGCCCTTCCTTCCTCGCCGTGAGGCGATCGATTTTTTCGGAAATTCCCACCCCACGAAAACTCAAGCCAAGCTCATACCTGCTCCCCCTGTGCCCCGCCGCGACCTGTACCACGACACCGTCAAACACACCCTCATTAAAGACGGTTGGACAATCACTGACGATCCCCTCGTCCTTGCCGATCGCGGCCTCACCGTCTTCGCCGACCTCGGAGCCGAAAAACTCATCGTCGCCCAGCGCCGTACCGAAAAAATCGCCGTCGAAATCAAAGTCTTCGGCACCGCCTCCGACATCACCGAACTGCAAAAAGCGATCGGGCAATATGGACTGTATCGATACCTGCTCGAAACCAACGAACCCGACCGCAAGATTTACCTCGCCGTCCCCGAGCGCGCGTACCGCAACCTGTTCCAGCGGCCACCCGTCCGAGGTTGGCTACAGCGCGAGCATATCAACCTCCTCGTCTTCAATCCCGAAACCGAGACCTTGCAATGGATCGACTCCTAACCCTACGCAGCGCGATCGCGGCAACCCTACGCGAGTACGCCCAGCTACAACATCGCCAGCCGATCGAAACCATCGCCCTCTGCGACCCCGCCACCGATAACTACCTGCTGGTGAATGTCGGCTGGCAGCAGGATCGGCGAGTCCACGATATCGTCGCCCACCTGCGAATCGTCGATGGCAAAATTCAAGTGGAGTGGAACGGAACCGACACCCTGATTGACGACCTCCTCGATCGCGGTCTCTCAGAATCCGACCTTACGGTTCCCCAACCGGTTCAGCCGCTGCCAGCCATCTCAAAATGAGCCGCTCCCCGCCCGGTCTAGCGGTAATTCCAAGAAACGGTTAATATTAGTTAACAAAAGATTTCGTAAACCCAACGATTCACAGAGTCGTCGGCATCAGGCGTCGCAACGAGAAGGCGCGACCCGTCGAACGCAACAAGGAGGAAACACGCCGGTGAATAAACGGTGGAGAAACGCAGGGCTGTACGCGCTACTCGCGATCGTCGCGATCGCGTTGGGTACGGCCTTTTTCGACCAGCAGCCCCAATCTGCGAAGACTGCTAAATACAGCGAGTTCATTCGCGCAGTCGAGACCGGCCAGATTGAAGGCTACGTCAACATCAGCTCCGATCGCACGATCGCGACCTACACCGATCCGGACGGTCAGAGCAAAGTTGAAGTCAACCTGCCCAACGACCCGCAGCTCATTCAAATCCTGACGGATAACGATCTCGACGTACGCGTTCAGCCCCCGTCGAGTGAAGGCACGGCGTTCCGCGTCCTGAGCAGCCTCTTCTTCCCGATCCTGCTACTCGTCGGCTTGTTCTTCCTACTGCGTCGCGCCCAGGGCGGCCCGGGCAACCCGGCCATGAACTTCGGCAAGTCGAAAGCGCGCGTCCAAATGGAGCCGCAAACCCAGGTCACGTTCGGCGATGTTGCCGGTATCGAGCAAGCCAAGCTCGAGCTGACTGAGGTCGTGGACTTCCTGAAAAACGCAGACCGCTTTACGGCGATCGGCGCGAAAATCCCCAAAGGCGTGCTGCTCGTCGGCCCTCCGGGTACGGGTAAAACCCTCCTGGCGAAAGCCGTTGCGGGTGAGGCAGGCGTGCCGTTCTTCAGCATCTCCGGTTCGGAATTCGTCGAAATGTTCGTCGGTGTGGGTGCGTCCCGCGTCCGCGACCTGTTCGAGCAAGCTAAGCAAAACGCGCCCTGCATCGTCTTTATTGACGAGATCGATGCAGTGGGTCGTCAGCGTGGTGCAGGTCTCGGCGGCGGTAATGACGAGCGCGAGCAAACCCTTAACCAACTGCTCACCGAGATGGATGGTTTCGAGGGCAACACCGGCATCATTATCGTTGCAGCCACCAACCGTCCCGACGTGCTCGATGCGGCGCTGATGCGTCCCGGTCGTTTCGACCGTCAGGTGGTCGTCGATCGCCCCGACTATTCCGGTCGCCTGGAAATCCTGAATGTCCACGCGCGCGGCAAGTCGCTGTCGAAAGACGTCGATCTCGACAAGATCGCCCGCCGCACGCCTGGTTTCACCGGTGCGGATCTCTCGAACCTGCTCAACGAGTCGGCTATTCTGGCCGCCCGCCGCAGCCTGACCGAAATCTCGATGGATGAAGTCAACGATGCGATCGATCGCGTTCTGGCTGGCCCCGAGAAGAAAGATCGCGTGATGAGCCAGAAGCGCAAAGAGCTGGTGGCCTATCACGAAGCCGGTCACGCTCTGGTTGGCGCGTTGATGCCCGATTACGACCCGGTGCAGAAAATCAGCATTATTCCGCGTGGTGCGGCTGGTGGTCTGACCTGGTTTACGCCGAGCGAAGAGCGTATGGACTCCGGTCTATACTCGCGCTCGTACCTGCAAAACCAGATGGCGGTTGCTCTCGGTGGCCGCATCGCCGAAGAGATCGTCTACGGCGATGAAGAGGTTACCACCGGCGCGTCGAACGACCTCCAGCAGGTCGGCAACGTCGCTCGCCAGATGGTCACGCGCTTCGGTATGAGCGATCGCCTCGGCCAAGTGGCGCTGGGTCGCCAGCAGGGCAACGTGTTCATGGGCCGCGACATCGCTGCCGAGCGTGACTTCTCGGAGCAGACTGCCGCGACGATCGATGAAGAGGTCGGCAAGCTCGTTTCTGTCGCCTACGTTCGCGCCAAGGACGTGCTCGTCGAAAACCGCGCCGTTCTCGACAAGCTGGCGGAAATCTTGATCGAGAAGGAAACGATCGACGCTGAGGAGCTCCAAGAGCTGCTCGCGACCAGCAACGTTAAGATGGCCGCGATCGCGTAATCGCCGCTTTACTTTAAAGCTCGCTAGACGAGCGATTCCCCGGATAGACGTTCGCGTTTGTCCGGGGCTTCTTTTTGCCAGCTTGTCTGGCAAGATCCAAATATTTCGCGGGCGCACTGCCGTGACGCCCCTACGAGACATGCCAGATATCACAGCAGCATTGCCGACCTTTTTTATCACTCTGCGTGAGGGGTTCGAGGCGGCGTTGGTCGTCGGGATCGTTCTGTCGTGCATCCAGAAAGCGGGGGCGCTGCCGCTGCGGCGCTGGGTGGCGGCGGGCGTCGCAGTTGGAGTGGCGGCGAGTGTTGCGGTCGGCTGGGTGCTACACGCGCTGCTGGTGGCGATCGATGCAAGCGAGCGCGCGACGATCCTCAAGCCCGCGATCGAGGCGCTGTTTGCGGTAATTGCGATCGCGGCGCTGAGTTGGATGCTGATTTGGATGACGCAGCAGGCGAAATCGCTCAAAGGCGAAATCGAAGGTGCGGTTCGGGCGTCGCTGGCTGGCGGCTCGGCGGCGGGCGTGTTCAGTCTGGTGGCGATCGCGGTGCTGCGTGAGGGCTTCGAGACGGTGATATTTGTCACGGCGCAGTTTTCCCAGGGCTGGCAGCCGGTGGCGGGAGCGGTGGCCGGTCTGGCGGGCGCGACGCTGCTGGGCGTGGCGCTGTTCGCCTGGGGCGTGCGGATCGATATCCGGCGCTTCTTTCAGGTGATGGGCGCGATTTTAGTCGTTGTCGTGGCTGGGTTCGTTGTGTCGGCGCTCAAAAATCTAAACCTGGCGATCGAGTTGGCCGCGCAGGTGTACCCGCAGTGGTCGAGCCTTTGCAACCCCGACGCTAGCTCCTGCATCCTCGGCGCGCAGGTCTGGGATCTGAAAGCCGTGCTGCCCGATCGCGAGTTTCCCGGCGTCTTGTTTAAGCTGCTGCTGGGCTACCGCGATCGCATCTACGCGCTCCAAGCCGTCGGCTACGTGCTATTTCTTGGCGCGATCGGCGGGCTGTATTTCCAGAGCCTGAATGCTGGAACGCGCGCGGACGGTTAAAGCGTCGATCGACCGCCCTAGGGCAAATCGTAGCCGAGGATGTTGTAGAACTTCGTCTTGGCCGCGTCGAGCGCGGCGGCGTCCGCCGGGAAGTAACCCGTTTCGCCGATCGTTTGGTTGATGTTGGTCATCATGAACGAGAAGAACGCCTCGACCTGTTTCTGAGAGAGCGATTCATTGGCGACGTAGATGTAGAGCGGACGGGTGAAGGGATAGCGCCCGCTCGAAACCGAGGCCGCCGAGGCTTTGACGCCGTCGATAGCGATCGTCGCAAGTACCGAGCCGTTTTGCTGGTAGTAGGCGTAGCTAAAGAAGCTCAGGGCGTACTTGTTGGCGCTCGTTTCCTGGGCGAGGAACTCGACGCCGGAGTCGGAGGTGGTATTGAGCGCATTGACGATTTCCGTGCGATCCGCGATGCCGACGCGCTCGGCGAAGACGTCTAGCGTGCCGGAGCCCAGGTCGGGGACGTAGCGCACGATCGGCTCGTTCGGCCAGTCCGCGTTAACATCCGACCACTTTTCCGCCGAAAACAGCTCTTTGAGCGTTTCCACCGACGCGTCCTCGAGCCAGTCATTGTCGGGGTGAACGACGACAACGACGGCGTCTTGGCCGATTTGAAACTCAGAGAGGGTACGACCGTTGGCTTGGCAGGCTGCCGTTTCTTCTGGCTTGGCTTGGCGGCTGGCCATCGTCATATCGGCCTCGCCGCGCTCGCAGTAGAGCGAAAAGCCCTCGCCGCTGCCCACGGCGTCGATTTTCATCAGGTCGGCGTAGCCCTCTTCGATAAAGCGCTCGTAGAGCTTCTCGACGATCGGGGCGATCGTATCGCTGCCAGTCACGTGCAGGTCGCCTTCGACATCGAGCGGATCGAACTCCGGCATGGGAATATTACCGCTCGGCGGTGGGGGCTTGGGCGCTGCGGGCGGCGGCGGAAGCTGAGCTGAGGTTTGAACGGAGAAGAGATCTTCCGGGCTTTGCAGGCCGCTGTCGTCGAACTCGAACCGGCTCGCATCGCCGCATCCGGCGATCGCCAGTCCCAGACAAGCGCACAGCGAAGCGAGCCGCAGCTTCCGGAAAGTGGCGCGGCGGGCGCGACCGTGGCGGGAAGCTCGGTGGATGCGGGCGGCTGTCGTCACCGGTCCGGTCTCTGGTGCGGCGAGCGATACGACAATGGGCGCGGCGATCGGTGGGTTTTTCTCAGTCGTCATCTTCATCGTCCTCGAGACTCGAGTCGCTCAGGTCTTCCTGCGAAGGCTTTCCGCTTTTGGAGAAGCCCGCTGCTGCCAGCATGCGCTCGCTGGTGCGCGCCCGGTAGTCGCGCATAAACTCTAGGGTGCGGCGGCGATCGGCCAGCAAACTGTTGAGGTCTTGGGCGAAGCGGGGGTTGCGCTGAATTAGCTCGGCTAGGAGCGACATCGGCAGCGCGATCGCCCGCAGGTCTTGAGTCGTATGGACGGTCACGAGGCTGGCCTCGGTGGGCAGCAGCACCATCTCGCCGAAAAAATCTCCCGGCCCGAGCTGGGCGACGTCGAACCGGTCTTCGACGCCTTCGTAAATAAGCTGGGTGCGACCGGACAGGATCACGTAAAACGACGCGTCTAGCTCGCCCGCTTCCACGACGTTTTCGCCGACGCCGTAATACTCGACGATGACTTCCCGAGCGACCCGCTCGATCGTCTCGGGACGCAGCGCCTGGAAGTAAGACAGGGACTGCAAGCGCTCGGCGATCGCGGTGGGTTGCTGGTCGGCAGGCACCAGATCGCGATCGACGGTGTACTGCAACGATACTGGCAGCGGCATCGTCAGACCGCTGCGCCGCGCCGCGTAATAAATCCGCGTCATGACCTTGTTGCGATAGCCGCCTTTTTTCGTGAAGTCGCGCACGTAGTACTTCAGCTCGTAGGAAATTGAAAAATCGTCGTAGGATAGCGTCCGCACCGACGGTGCGGGCTCGCGCTCGATGCCTTCGGTTTCCGCCGCGATTTCGAGCAATACTTCGCGCACGCGGTTCGGCGGATCGTCGTAGGAGAACCGAATCGAAATGCCCTGGCCGTGGAGGCCGTTGAGCAGGGTGTAGTTGTAGATCGAGCCTTTCGCTAGCACGCCGTTGGGGACGATCACCACGTCCTTGTTGCCGGTCATGATGCGCACGGCGCGCCAGTTGAGCTCGATCACTTCGCCTTCCACAT
Organism: uncultured cyanobacterium; assembly: GCA_937899645.1. Taxonomy (GTDB): domain Bacteria; phylum Cyanobacteriota; class Cyanobacteriia; order Cyanobacteriales; family Geitlerinemataceae; genus RDYZ01. The sequence goes on from CALCCD010000065.1 coordinate 14,810, forward strand.
CGCCGACCCGCAGCCAGTCGCCGACCTTAAACGGCGCTTCAAAAATCAGCAGAAAGCCGGAAACCAGGTTGCTGAGCGTATCCTGAAGCGCCAGGGCGATTACCAATGAGCCAACCCCCAGCGCCTGGGCAACCCGCCCGAGATCGACGTTCCAGACCGTCGCGAGGACGTACCCGCCGATGCAGAGGATGACGAACAGCCGCGCGCACTGAAAGAGCAGGTTGGGAATTTGCAACTGCCAGCGGTATTGCGGCGAGTTTTCGACGCAGATCTCGCCGAGGAATTGCAACACGACGAAGATGCTGGCGATACCGAGGAGCGTTGCGAGTGCCTTGACGGCCGGGTGCGTGACGGGAAGCTGCAGGATATTCACCGCCACGATCAGCAGCGCCGCCAGCGGCATTACAAAGTTGCGCAACTGCACGATCGGCTTCGCGATCGGGCTGGCGCGGCGCTGGAGGCGGGTGACGCTCTCTTCGAGAGCGAGCGTGACGCAGGGGAAAACGATAACGACGATCGTCCCCCAGACGAGCATAGATTGGTTGACGTTTTCAAACACGTTCTGTTCTCGAGCGGGGGACGTGAACTGGTGGAAGGCGAGAGAGCGAAGCTAAGGAAGAGCCGGAAAACTCGCTCGCTCGGTGGAGATGCAGGGTGTGGAGGCGCGGGGTCGAAACGCGGAGCGGAGCGGTGGGGACAGGTCCGAAGGCGGCCGGCGCGTTAGCCTGCCGATGGGGCTGGGGACAGGCTGGCCTCGTCTTCGCTGCCCATGGCTTGGAGGGTAATTTCCCAGGCGTCGATGCGCTCGCCAGTATCGGCCACCCAAACAGGCTCGTGGGACGTAAAGCTGTAAGAATCTTGCAGGCGGTTGAAGACACTCGCAGAGACGAGCACCGAAGCCTGGGGAGCGGAGGCTTTCAGGGCCATCGCCAAGGTGACCGCAGGTCCCCAGATATTGTAAGAGAACTTCTCACGACCGATAATTCCCGCCTGAACGCTGCCGGAATAGACGCCCGCCCGCAGGCGCAGGCGTCCTTTATGGAGGTTGCCGAAGCGGATGATGGCGTCTTCGGCCTCAACGATATATTCAAGCAGGCGCTGGGTGTGATCCATGCGCGGGCGGCTCAGGCCGCAGACGGCGATAAAGTCGTCGCCGATTAGCGTCAGACGCTCGACGTCAAACTGGACGGCGATCGCGTCGAGAGTACCGATCAGCTCGTCGAGGAGTTCCGCACCGTTTTGGGCGTCGAGGTTATCGATCAGGTCGTCGAAGCCGTCGATGCTGGCCGCCATCACGGTGATTTCCTGGAAGTCGCTGGCCGCGAGGCGATCGCCCTGCTGGCGGCGCTCGACGGCCAGCGCGGGCAGCACGTTTAGCAGCAGCGCCTCGTTTTCCTGAGTCTTCTGGCGGACGACATCATACTGCTGGCGCACCTTACCGACGGTGATATTGAAGCTCTCGGCCAGCTCCAGGAACTCATCGCGCGATTCGACCTTAACTTCGGCATCGAAGTTGCCGTCTTTGATGCGCCGCGCGCCTTCGATGGTTCGATCGATCGGCGTGACGAAGCGGGTCGCTACCAACCGCGCCACGAACGTGATCGCCAAAATCAACAGCACCGTGGAAATCAGCAGAAACTCCTGAAGCTTGCGCACTGGCTCGTAGGCTTCGGAGGTGCCCATCTCGGCGACGATCGCCCAGTCCACGCCCTGAATATCGAGGGGCGCGAACGAGCTGAGTACGGAGGTGTTGCGGTAGCCCTGAGTCACGCGGGTGTCTGCCGTGCCGCCGATCGCGGCCTGGGCGGCTTCGGTGCGGACGTTTTGCAGCAGGATCGAGGTGTTGAAGCGCTCGATAAGCCCGATCGTGCTTTCCGGGGTTCCGGCGGACTGGAGATCTTTTTTATATTGCTCGGGATCTTCAATTAAGAAGCGCGAAATCGATCGCATTTTGTAGTCCGAGCCCACCAGGTAGGTCTCACCCGTGTCGCCGAGTCCGTCGCGTTTCCACTGCTCGTTGCCCGTCAGGACTTTGTTAATTTCGTCCACCGGGAGCTGGATCGCCAGGATGCCGATCGCGTGAGGTCCGTTGTAGATCGGCCCTGCGATAAACGCCGTTGGAGCCGCGTAGGACGGACGGTAGGGCGCGAAGTCCACGAGCTGGATCGAGCCGCGCTCGCGGTTCTCCAGGACGCGCTCGACGACGGTGGCCAGGTTCGTTTTGAGGTACGCGCCGCGGTAGAGGTTCGAGCCGAAGTCGGTTTCTTTGCTGACGGAATAAACGACGTTCCCGGTTTTGTGGTCGATCAGGAACATGTCGTAGTAGCCGAAGCGCTCGGTCAGGTTCGAGAAGATTTCGTGGTACTTGGCGTGTACTTTGCTGTAGCCGCTGCCGTCCTGAGCGTCGCGCAGCTCGTCCTTCGAGCCGACATCGGAGCTGTTGTTGGCGATGTAGTGGTACTGGAGGTAGGTTCCGGCTTGGGTCGTGGGTCGGTAGTTCTCAAAATTGGGCTGGCCGCCGATGCTTTTCGAGAGGCGCGGAAAAAATTCGGTTTCGTAGTAGGTCTCGAGTTCGGTCGTCCACTCGTCGGAGATAAACTCGAAGTTGAGCTGCTTGAAGCTGCGGTTGAATTCCACCATCGCATCGACGATCATCCGATCTTCGGTGAGGGTGGCGACGTGGTTGTAGAGATTCTGGAAGTACGATTCGATTTGGTACGCCTTTGAGGCGCGGACGCTGACGAGCTGGTTGGAGATTGCGGTTTTGAGGATATTGCGGGCACGGTTGCCGCTCAGGTAGCTCACGATCGCGATCGAGCCGAGACTGACCGACAGCAGCATCGCCATCAGCTTGGTTTTGATGCGGAGTTTGCCGAAGTCAATCATTGGCGATCGGGGTAGATTTGAAAAAACGAGCGCGCGACGCTTCGTCTCAGCCAGAGCGCGGACGGTGAAAGCCGCATCGTGAATGAGCTTCAGAAATTTTAAGCTGAATCGATCGAGGCGTCGGACAAGTTTCGTGAATGCTTCTTTAAAATGCTGGCAAGCGCGCCAATTCTGGGGACTTTCGGGACGTTTTCGGGGAGATGGGGAAGAGGACAGCGCCAGGCTACAGCGTCGAAAAATTCGCCGCCGCTTTGGTCAAGACAAACAGACTGCCGACGTTGCCGCGCCCGATCCGCAGCGTCTCGTCGAGGTAGGTGACATCGAGCCAGCCGCGCCGATCGCGCCCTGCAAGGCTAAAGTCCAGCGCCAGGAAGCGTTCGACCTGGCCGAGTTTGGCGATCCAGTCGTCGGGGTCGCGGTAGCCGACGGCGGTTTGCAGCCCGCCGACGAAGCGCTGAAAAATCACGTCCACGCGGCGATCGGAGACGGGCTCGAAGCGGGCCTCGACGCTGACTAGCCCACCGAGATAGGGGATGCCCTCGATTTCGGCAATGTTGTAGATCGATCGCGTGGCGGCGCGTACGCACTGGTAGATATTGCGCAGGCTGTAGACGGGCAGGCGATCGAGGCTGAGCAGCTCGTCGCTGGTGGTGTAGAGCAAGCGCCAGTTGCCCTCCAAGTCCGGGCTTTCGAGGGGTTTGGGGGTGGGGTTGCGCGCTTCGAGACGGGCGATCGCGGTCTGGATCGCGCTTTGCATCTCGCGATCGGCGCTGTTGCCGAGGCGGACGCCGTCGAGCAGTCGCAGTAGGTCGTCTTTCTCAAACATGAATCTTCTCAAACGTGAGTCTTCTCAAGCATGAATCTTCAGACGTAAGACTGGAGGCGAACGATGTCGAACTTGAGCAGGTAGGCGATCGTCAGGTGGACGCGGCGGCGCAGGTTGACCGGGCGATCGTCGATCGACAGCACCTCTGGCTCTACGAGCGAGGCCGCCAGCTCGCGGCGACGGGCGATCGCCTCGGTCAGGTCGCGAACGCGGCGATCGCCCTTGGAGAGCAGCTTTAGCAAGATACCCACTTCGTCCTCTGGTAGGCGGTTGCGATCGCCGATGCGGTTGTGCCAGATGCCGCGCAGGGCTTTGTAGCGCCGGGGGTCGGCGTTGGCTCCGAGGGCGATCGCATCGTCGTCGCGCAGGATTTGGCTGGGGTAGTGGGCAAAGGCGCGAAACGGATCTTCGATCGCGGGGATCGGCGGGCGACCGAGCTGCACTGGGGCGCTTTCGGTGGCCGAGCGGCAGCGATCGCGCATTGCTTCCCACAAGTCGTCGTAGCGCGCCATCACCTGCCGCCAGTCGTAGACCTCGCGGGCGCGCCGCTGGCCGTTTTCTCCCAAATTGCGGCGCAGCGCCGGATTTTCGATCAGCTCGACGAGGGTGGCGGCGCAGTTTTCGATGTCGATCGCGACGGCACTGGCACTTTCGGCGATATAGGTGCTGTAGTTCAGCCGCTCGTCGTAGTAGGCGTCGGCCAGATTGAGGCCGCTCCCCGGCGGCGGCGTCAGCGTCGGAATCCGGAAGCCGTCGAGGCCGTGACGCACCGACTCTTTGTAGCCGTTCCAGTCCGAAACGACGGTCGGCAAGCCCGCTGCCATTGCCTCGATCGGCGTCAGGCCGAAAGTCTCTTGGATATTGTCCGCCAGCGAGATGAAGATGTCCGCCGCCGACCAGATCGAGTCGCGGATATGGCGATCGCGCCCGTCGAGAAAGATGCCGTTAACGCTCGGACACAGCGTCGGCATCGCCTCTTTAAACATCTTTTCGTCGCGCTCTTCCTCGAACCAACCCGCCTGAATTAAATGAACGCGCTTGCCGGTTTGCCGCGCGGCCCGCTCGATTGCGTCGTACATCGGCACGGGGTGCGCCTTTGCGTAAGCAATCAGCCGCCCGACGAACAAAACGACGATCTCGCCGTCGGCGATACCGAGCCGCTGTCGCCACTGCGCGCGGCGATCGGCTCCGGTTGGGGTGCTGGCGGGCGTAAAGCGATCGCACTCGACGCCGAGGGGGACGATCGGCAGCTCCAGCTCGATCCGTGGCCGCTGGCCGAAGCGTTGACCGAGGTATTCGAGCCAGTTGTCTAGCACGCGCTCGACGCCGTGGCGCACGGCCTGGGAGGTGCAAATTAGCGAGTCCCAGGGCTGCACTGGCGCGCTGACCATCTCGACGATCGAGTCCATGACGGCGCGACTGGCGGTGGTGTGGGTGACGCCGCAGATGCCGTAGCCGCGCTGGTCGATCGTCCGCCGCCGCCAGGATAGGGGCCCGAGGCCGGGGGACGGGTGGTACAGCACGTCGGCCTGTAGGGCGCTGGCCGGGTCGCCCGCTGCCAGCCAGTCGATGCCGTCTGGGTCGAGCCCCCAGTCGCGCGCGCGCTGTTGGAAGTCTTTAAATTCGGCGCGATCGTAGGCGTAGCAAAACAGGCGATCGCAGCGGCTGTGGCGCAGGACGGCTCTCAGGAACCCTTCTCCGGCGGCTTGGCGACCGAGCAACCGCTTGCCGCCCGTTTCGTAGCCGTCGGGCGTATAGAAGATGGCGGCGGACAGTGGGGTCATGGCGCGGCGAGGTTCGTCTCGATCGGGCGTCAATCGATTGTGTCACGTGGCTGCCGCTTCGGGGCGATCGGGTGAAGATCGCGGTAGGGGCGTCACGGCAGTGCGCCCGCGAAATTGGCGAAAAAAGTCCGGTTCTTCGCGCTTCCGGCCAATTTCGGGCGCATTGCCATGCGCCCCTACGCCTGAACCTACACCTGCACGAAGACGCAGTGGCGCACCGCTTGGGAAATCGGCGTCTCGAACGCCTCGATCGCCAGCAGCCGACCTTCCATGCGCTTTAGCAGCTTTTTCAGCGTCGCCGTATCTTCGTTCGACCAGCGCCCGCGATACAGTACCGCGATGCCGTCGTCGATTAGAAACGGCAGCGCGAACTCCAAACACGCCTGAATCGACCCGACCGCGCGTACGGTCGCCAAGTCGTAGCGCTCGGCGTGCTGCGGCTGGCGCGAGAGCTGCTCGGCGCGTCCGACCAGGGTGCTGCAATTTTTCAGGCCGATCGCCGCGATCGACTCCTGCACTACGCGGATTTTCTTTTGGGTCGAGTCGAGCAGCGTCACCGACCAATTCGGACGCGCGATCGCGATCGGCAAACCAGGAAAGCCGCCACCCGTCCCCACGTCAATCGCCTGAACCGGCTTGTCCGCATCCCAGTCCGATCGCTGCGCCAGCCCCAGATCGAGAGCGTTCGCCACGCAGCGGTCGAGAAAGTGCAGCCCGCTCAGCGAGTCCCAGACGTGCTTCTCCCAAAACTCCGTCGGCTCGACGATCCGGGTCAGGTTGACGCGGCTGTTCGCATCGAGGGTTGCAGCGTAGAGCGCCTGAAGCTGCGCTTGCTGCTCCGGCGTCGGCGGTCGCTCGAAAGTGTCGCACCACAAGTCTTCGAGCTGGGGCAGAGTGGCCGTCTCCGGGCGATCGGTCGAAGTCATAGGTGAGGAAGGTGGACGACAGCTAGACCCTTACGGCGACGCAGAGCGTCGGTTGAGGCAACGATGTTTCCTGTAGGAGCGCACCGCTGTGCGCTTGGGAAGTCACCGCCTAGAACGGAATATCGTCGTCATCGAAGTCGGGGCTGCTGGCGGGCGGCGCGGGCGGCGCGTAGCTCGGCGCGGGTGCGGGCGGCACGGGTGGCGCGCTGGGAATCGAAGGTGGATTCGGTGCGGCGTTGGGCGCTGGGAACTGCGCGACGTTGTTCGGCGGCGCGCTCGGAGCCGAGGGCGGATAGTTCGCGGTCGGCGGCGCGTAGTTGGGCGCGGGCGGCGCGGCAACCCCTGCCCCTCCGGTCATCCCCGCAGCCATCCCCCCGGCCATTCCGCCTGCCAGCGCTGACAGGGGGTGGATCCGCTGGGCGCGCAGCTCGGCGTGCTTCTCGCGGAACCCCTCCGGACGGTCGATCGTCACCATCGAGATGCGGCCTTCGACGAGCAGGCGATCGCCCACCTGGTAGCCTTGCTGCTCGACCTCGGTCGCCAGCCGGTTCCAAGCCACCATCTTCAGCGAGGCCGGGGGCTCGTTCTCGCGTGTGGACTCGAACTGGACGATCGCATCGGCCACGGGTACATTCTCGCTGGTGTAGCGGATTTGCGGTGGCTGCATGACTTCCACGAGCAGGATGCAATGGTTCATGGTGTTGGGGAGATTCGCGTTGACGGACGGCGGGGCAGCATCGAAGCCAATGCTAATTCGATTATCGTACGGCAGCGGGAGATTCGGGAACTTCTCAACTGCGATCGTCACACATCTTTTCGGTGCATCGCAGCACTTGCGCTCGCGCCGAACCTACCACGGGCGCGACCGGAATTTCGCGACCGGGATTTCGCGACCAGGATTTCGCTAACCTAGCCACAGGCGAGCCGCGCCTCGAAACTCGGAGCTGGCCGCTGGTGTTCCAAACCGCTTCCCCGACTGTTTCATCCACTTAACCAATTGGCGATTCCCCCACCGACGACCCCATGACCACAGCTCTAATTTGCGGCATATCCGGACAGGACGGATCGTATTTGGCTCAGCTACTGCTCGAGCGGGGCTACCGCGTGGTGGGCACGTCGCGCGACGCGCAGATGTCGAAGTTCGGCAACCTGTTGCGCCTCGGCATCCGCGATCGCGTCGAGGTCGAGTCCATGAGCCTGACGGACTTCCGCAGCGTTATTCAGGTGCTGACGAAAGTCGAGCCTGACGAAATCTATAACCTCGGCGGTCAAAGCTCGGTCGGCCTGTCCTTCGAGCAGCCCGTCGAAACCCTTGCGAGCATCGCCACCGGCACGCTGAATTTGCTCGAGGCCGTGCGCTTCCTGGGCGGCAAAATCAAGCTCTACAACGCCGGATCGAGCGAGTGCTTCGGCGACACCAGCGGCGCACCAGCAGACGAGACGACGCCCTTTCGACCCCGCAGCCCCTACGCTGTCGCCAAGTCGGCGGCCTTTTGGGAAGTGGCGAACTACCGTGAAGCTTACGGCCTATTCGCTTGTTCGGGGATTCTGTTCAACCACGAGTCGCCGCTGCGCCCGGAGCGCTTTGTCACGCAGAAGATCGTCGCGGCGGCCTGCCGGATCGCGGGCGGCAGCGACGAGATACTCGAATTGGGCAATACCAGCGTGCAGCGTGACTGGGGCTGGGCTCCGGAGTACGTCGAGGGGATGTATCTGATGCTGCAACAAGACGAGCCGGGCGACTACGTGCTGGCGACAGGCAAGACCAGCTCGCTGGAGGAGTTCGTGGCGGCGGTGTTCGCGAGCCTCGATCTGGACTGGCGCGATCGCGTCAAGACAAACCCTGCTTTTTTCCGTCCGACCGATATCGCGATCGGGCGCAGCAACCCCGCCAAGGCCAAGCGCGTCATGGGCTGGGAAGCGAAATATGCAATGGCGGACGTCGCGCGGATGATGGCGCAGGCGCATCGGGGCGGTGGAGACTGAGTAGGGAGCGAGCGGAGCCCACGACGCGGGGCACGAGTCGGGCTCGCGTTCCGTCGCGAACGGGGGATAATGGGCGCGGCTTTGGTCGAAGCGCGGCGAGTCTGGCGATCCGGCAAACTCGTCAGCAACCTCAACGCTCGCGCCAGCGTCCGGATTGTCGGGCGATCGCCTCGAACGACAAAATGTCGGCGATCGCCTGCTGCTCGGGCAGCACGCTCGCTACCGCGTCCCGGCTTCACCCGTTACCGCTGGTTCTCCCGCACATTTCTCGCTTGAATCACTCTGATGCGCGCTAGATCCCAATCATCTCCGCCCCGCCACCATCTTTTTACGTTCCTGGAGGTCTTCGGGTGTGAAGGCGGCATCCAGACTTACGTGAAAGACGTGCTGAGCGCTTACGAAAACGCCGCGCGCCAGCCCGACGGCAGCTATAGCTATACCGCCGACGTACTGTTGCTGCGCGACCCGGAGAATTCACCCAACCCCTTCGAGGAGCGCGATCGCTCATCCGAGGGGCTGTTCCGCTTCCACTACCTCAAACTCAGCCCACGAAGCAACGGCAAGGTCGCGATCGCGATCGGTCGGCTGCGCTTTGCCCTCGCGCTCGTCAAGCAGCTGCTCGTTCACCGTCCGAGTTGCGTTTTCTGCGGCCATATCAACGTTGCGCCGCTGACCCGAGAGCTATGCGGCTGGTTCCGCGTGCCCTATGTGGTGATGACCTACGGCAAAGAGGTTTGGGGGACGCTGCCGCCGAAGCAGGTGCGATCGTTACTGGACGCGCGCGCCATCTGGACGATCAGCCGTTACAGCCGCGATCGCGCCGTCGAGTCCAACCATCTGCCGTCCGAGAAGTTCGAGATGATCCCCTGCATCGTGGACGGCGATCGCTTTACGCCCGCCTCGAAGCCGCAGCATCTGATCGATCGTTACCAGCTCCAAGACTCCAAAGTGCTGATGACCGTAGCGCGGCTGTGGTCGGGTGACCCCTACAAGGGCGTAGACGTCACGATTCGGGCGCTGCCGAAAATTGCTGAAGCTTACCCGAATGTGAAATACCTGGCGATCGGGCGGGGGGACGATATGCCGCGCTTGAAGCAGCTGGCGATCGACCTCGGCGTCGCCGATCGCGTCGTCTTTGCCGGTTTCGTCGCCACCGAAGACCTGGTCGATCACTATCGCGTCGCCGACGCCTACGTGATGCCCTCCCGCGAAGGCTTCGGCATTGTCTATCTCGAAGCGATGGCCGTCGGCTTGCCGGTGCTGTCCGGCGATAGCGACGGCTCGGCAGACCCGCTCCAGGACGGTCGCCTCGGCTGGCACGTGCCCCACCGCGACCCGGACGCTGTCGCCGCTGCCTGCATCGAGATGCTGCGCGGAGAAGACCGCCGCTGCGATGGCGAGTGGTTGCGCAAGGAGATGCTAGCCAGCTTTAGCCCCGCAGCCCTGGGCCAGCGCGTCGATGCGGCTTTGTCCGATCGCATTTAGGTCAGGATTCGAGCCGTCGTGCTTCTTGGGAAAGTTCGACTTCTGACGTGTGAGGCACGATGGTAGCGTTGGTGAGCCACTCCGCCGCACCGAGCCCATGTCGATTTCTACTGCCACCATCGATCGCCTCGCCCCGATCGCGATCGTGCTGGTCTCTCCCCAGGGCGCGCGCAACCTCGGCTCGATCGCGCGGGTGATGAAAAACATGGGGCTCTCGCGCCTGACGATCGTGGCTCCTGAGTGCGACCCCCACGGCGAAGAGGCGCGGCGGATGGCCGTTCATGCCTTCGATATCCTCAAAGCGGCGCGCATCGTCGAGACGATTCCCGAGGCGATCGCCGACGCCAACCGGACGATCGCCACCACCGGACGCACCGATATTCAAACCTCGCCGCTGCTGACGCCCGAAGTCGGCCTACCCTGGCTGCTCGACGCGCCTTCGGCGCTGATGTTCGGCCCCGAAAGTCGCGGTCTGAGTAACGATGAACTGGCCTACGCGCAGCGCCTGGTGAGCATCCCGACAACAGAGGCATACTCGTCGCTCAACCTGGCACAGGCCGTCGGCATTTGCGCCCGCGACCTAGTGCGTGCAGCGCCGTCGGACGATTCACCACCGGATGCGTCAATACCGCCGATCTCGGTCGATCGACTCAGTGGCGAAGCTGCGGCTCCCGTCGGTCAAATCGAGGGCTACTACGACCACCTCGAACGTGTCTTGCTCGATATCGGCTACCTGCACCCACACACCGCCAGCGCGCGGATGAAGAAATTTCGCCGACTACTCAACCGCGCCCAGCCGTCCGGCCAGGAAGTGGCGATGCTGCGGGGCATTTTGCGGCAAATGGAGTGGGCGAGCCGAAACGGGGGCAGCGGCTCCGACAGCGCCTAACGACGATCGCGTAGGTCGCGACGGTTGGCCTTGGCGTGCGAGATCGCGGCGAGGATCTCCTCCACCGCATCCCAAGCAGCGGCAGTATCCGGGGCATGCGCACCGTACATCTCCGTGAGGCGGCGGGCGTGTTCGCGGGTGGCGCGCAGTTCCGAATCGAGCGCTTTGGTCGAAGCGAGCGCACCGACGGGCGGGCAAACGGCAATGCGGAAATCAAGCATGATTGCGGTCTCTCGAAACCGAGAGGGCGAACTCGATGTCTTCAGTGTATCGAGGCAATTTTGGCCGCTGGAACGGGGCGACACAGGATTTCGCAAACCGTTACGGTTCGATGCGATCGCGCCTTATTTCGCCGCAATCCCTACGCTAACGCCAGTTTTTGGCAAGAAATTTTTAAGATAAAAGCAGCGTAGAATACCGACAAAAGCGGAGCGAGGAAAACCGTGGAGCGAGGATTAATGTGGCTGCCGCTGCTAGCACTGTTTATTGGGCTAGCGTGGCTGGGCTGGCGCGAGTATCAAAAGGTCGAGATTTTTCAGGCGTGGGAGCGACAGTTCGATCGCGCCAAGTACGACATCCTCTCGGTGCTGGGCATGAAAGACATGCGCCTGACCTGGGGCGTGCCGAGCAGCAAGGGCATCCTCGAGTACGGCAGCTTCGAGCTGGCGGAGGTCAGCGAGATTTACCTGACGGTGGACGATCGTCGGGTTGAAATCGACCTCGATTTAGCCGATCTGCCGAAAGGGAAGCGGTTTGTGTTGCTGCTCGATCGGGCTGAAGACGAGGCGGTGCGTCTGCCGTTCACAGATCTGGAACTGGCGGCGAAGTGGGGCAAGTTTTTGCAGGACGCGCGGCAAAGTTAAGGCGCGCTCTCTCCGCATGAAGCTTGGTGCCGACGCGAAAAACTTGTCGTCTTTGACCAAACCCGCACTTCGACTACGCTCAGCGCTCTTTGACGTTCTTGATATTCAGGCTAGCGATCTTGAGTCGGCATCGAATGAAGCAATCCACGAACACTGAGCTTAGTCGAAGTGCGGCTTCCGCTAAAAGACGATGTCCTGGTCAGGTCGGTAGAAAGATTTGAGTGAAATGCTACTCGACAATCTCAAACGACACCACCTCTAGGATCGGCCCGATCGCCGCCAGACTCATCACGTCATCGCGAATCTTGCCCACCACCTGCACCGTCGCCCCTTCCTGCTGGATCGCGCTCGGTTCGCCGTTGTAGATCTCGTACGTGACGCCATCCGACACCAGCGCCCACGCGCCCGTCCCCATCGACACGTACTCGATTTTGCCCGTCAGGGTTTTCGTATCTGCCACTGGTATTGCCTCTTGGTTTGCGATCGTCAGACTATCGACGAGGTTCAAGTCTCCGAGGGTCGCAGCGAGAGCTTCGCCAGACCGAAGCACAGCAGCGCATTCAGCCCCAAGAAGCCGCGCGCCACGAACCCCTTCCCCAACCAGAGCAGCTCCGGGTCGGCGACGGCGCTAACCGCGAGGCAGGCGCTGACGCCGAGCAGCGAGCCGATCGCCCACCACTTCAGATTGCGGTGTCCGAGCAGCAGCACCAGCAGCCCTGCCGGAATCAAGACGCTGGCGAAAATCGGGTTGAGCGCTGCGCTGCCTTGGACTGCCGTGCCTAGCTCGGGAATCGAGCTACCGGCCACTCGCAGCGGCCACTGGGGCAGGTCGAAGATGTAGAAACCGCGCAGGAAGAACAGACCCGAGCTGCCCATAACGATGCCGGTCGCCAGCGGCCAGCTCCAGCGAAACGGGAAATAGACACGCAACAGCCACGCCAGCAGGTAGCCACCGATTACCATCGCCAGCTTCATCGGCAGGGCGACAACGCCGCCATCGATCCAGAATTTCGGGTTTAGATAACCGTTGTCGCGCAGCCAGCGAGCGAAGTCGCGGGGCGTGATTTGGCCGTCGATCGCGAGCTTGACGGCGGCAGCGGCGTCGAGTTTGCCCGCGCCGAAGTGGTTGAGCGGGTCGTCGCTGGGTTCGAGCGCCGATTGCAGGACGATCTCGCGTATTTCATCGGGGTCGTCGATGCCAGCGGCTTTGACCAGCGCGGCAACACCGGCAACGTGGGGTGCGGCCATGCTCGTGCCCTGAAGCGAGGCGAAGACGCTCTCGCCTTTGGCGTCGATCGTGTTTTGCAGGATGCCGCCGATTTGCGATTCTTTAGTGTTGCCGCCGGGTGCTGCGATATCAACGCCCGCGCCGAAGTTGGAATACGGAGCCTTTGCGCCGGTGGAATCCACTGCCGAAACGCCAACGACGCGCTCGTAGCGTGCTGGGTAGCCCGCTGAGTTTTGGTTGGCGTTGCCCGCTGCGGCGATGACGACAACGCCCTGACTGTGGGCGTGTTCGATCGCCTCTTTCATCAGCGAGCTTTCGCCACCGCCGCCGAGGCTCATATTAATGACATCTGCGCCGTTGTCCGCTGCAAAGCGGATTGCTTCGGCGATATCGGCCACCGTGCCGCCACCGCCTTTGCCCAGGACTTTCAGCGGCATAATCGTCGCGCCGTGGGCGATGCCCGCCACGCCGTAGCCGTTGTTGGTGGACTGGGCGATCGTCCCGGCGACGTGGGTTCCGTGGCCGTTGTCGTCGGTGGCGTCGGGGCGATCGTTGACGAAGTCGTAGCCGTCGGCAAGCTCGGTCTCTTTGAGGTCGGGGACGGGGCTAACGCCGGTGTCGATAACGGCCACCGTCACGCCACCGCCGTTGCTGTCGAGCCACGCCTGCTCGACGCCGATCGCTTTGAAGTTCCACTGTTTCGCATAGAGCGGGTCGTTAGGTACGGTGGGGCCGCTATCTTTGCCGCGACCGCCGCCGTCTAGCCCGACCGCCGAAATCTCAGGGATGCTGTAAACGTAGTTGGGCTCGACAAACTCGGTAACGTCGCGCAGTTCCTGGCGCAGCGTGTCGAGCAGTGCCGCGTCGCCGCGAACGATATAGACGTTATCTGCAGCGGAGAATTCACTGTTGAAGCGAGGGGCGAGACCGTATTCGTCTGCGATCGCGCCGATCGCGCGCTCCACCTCAGCTGGTGCGATATCTTCGCGGAAGTCGAGCACCAGCGAGTCGTAGGTTCCCTGACTGGCGAGGCCGTCGAAGCTGGCGATCGCCCAGCCGAGACCGAGGCAAAACAGCAGCGCGAGCAGAAATCTTTTCATGGCGAGCGTGCGAGAGCGGATTGCTCCAACCATAGCCGATCGATTCCGGTCGGGTCGAATCCGTACCGTCGCCCGACAAGCGCGATACCATTTCAGCATTGGCGATATCGAGCGCCGTGCGATCGCCCCGTGAGTCGATCTAATCTCAAGCTATGTCTAAGCCGCAGATTGCCGTTACGCTCCCGACCGTGTTGACCGTGGCTGCCGTTGTGTTGCTGAGTGTGCTGCTCTGGCAGCTGCAAAGCCTGATCGTGATTTTGATGACATCTGCGGTGGTTGCCGCCTCGATCGCACCGATCGTCACCGCCCTCGAGCGGGTCAAGCTACCGCGCTGGCTGGCGACAATTTTCGCGTTCCTCGGCCTGATTGCCACGGCTACGGGCATTGTCTTAATCGTCGGCCCGCCGGTGATCGCCCAGATCGAGCAGCTGATCAAGCAGCTGCCGACACTTTCCGAACAGACGATCGAGACGATTACCGAGCCACTCCAGCGGCTGACGGACACGCAGCCAGAACTGCTCGACCAGCTTTTCGATACACAGTCGATCGCTAAGTGGACGCTGTTTTCGTCGCGTCAGGTCGTTCTCAAGTCCTATGGCATCACGCGCGGCATCGTCGGCGCAACCTTTAGCCTGATTCTGGCGATTTTCCTGTCGGGGTATATGGTGGCCGACAGCCGCACCCTAATCCGTAGCGTGACGCAGATTTTCCCCGAGCCCTGGGACGATCGCCTCGAGTCGCAGATGGGCGTGGTTGGCGAGCGGATGGGCGGCTACATTCGCGGGCGGGTGCTGGTCTCGTCAATTCTGGCGATCGCGACGGCGGCGGGGCTCAGCTTCCTCGGCCTCGAAGATTATGCTTTGGGTTTGGGCGCGATCGCGGGCGTAACGAACCTGATCCCGTTCCTCGGCCCGTTCCTCGGCGCGATTCCGGCGCTAATCGTGGCGCTCTCCCAAGGCGGTTTGCTGGTCTTCTGGGTGCTGCTGCTGTTCGTGATTATTCAAAACGTCGAAACCTACGTGCTCGATCCGCTGTTGGTCGGTTCGTCGGTGGGGGTGCATCCACTGTTTCAGCTGCTGTCGGTGCTGGGCGGGGTACAGGTGTTGGGGATTATTGGCGCGCTGATCGTGCCGCCGTGGTTTGCGGGGGTGTCGGCACTGGTGGATGGGTTGTATTTGCAGCCAAAGCGGTTGTTGAAGCGCACGAAGGCGATCGAGGCGAAGCTGGTGCAGCCGAGTTCGGCTTCATCGTAGTGTTTGGAGACGGCCAGCGGATAGAGCTACTGATCTGAGAAACCCCAGAAAAATGCCGATCTGCGTGGGCGCTTTGTGACTAAACAAAATAACTTTTTGCAGTGTTACGCTGTTGGGCGATTGTAATCCTAAAACTCTGGGAGCTAGATTGACATATGCCAGTCATCAGCGAATTTAACAATGGAATCGAAGGATGGAAAATCCAACACTTTGATGGTTCCATCGAAACGCCTACATTCAACAGTGATGGATATATTCAAAGTCTAGATAGCGTCGGTGGTGGCTTGTACTTTTATCAGGCTCCCGATAGACTTCTCGGCGATTTGTCTGAATTTTGGCAGGGGTACATTGGCTTCGATCTAGCTGCCGATCCAGTAGATGCAATGTCTCCTGCGGATATCATCCTTGGCAGTGATGGCGTTAATCTAGGTCTTGGCTTGTCTTTTATGCCGAGTTCTGAATGGCAGTCCTACAAAGTCAAAATTGACGTGAATGTCGGCTGGCGAAATCTCGAAACGGGTGCACAGGCGACAGAGCAGGAAATTTTCAGCGTTCTATCTGAAGTGAAAAGCCTACAGATTCGTGGAGACTGGAGTTCACAGAGTGGGACTGATGCTTCAAGGTTAGACAACGTTTTTGTGTCGGAGAGCGTGCCCGAACCCGGCTCAGCTTTGGCGATTTTACTTTTTGCCAGTGGCTACTGTATCTACTCAAAGTGGGTCAGTCGCTGGTAAAAGGCAGGCTAATTTACAGTCAAAGGCGCAAAAGTACAGGGAAAAAGGTATGCTTTGTTCTCCGTATCCCTGTACTGGGTCTTCATAGATTAGACCTCTTGCACAAAAATCTTTAGTGCAAGAAGGATGAGATTGCGAAGGCTGAGCGGAGTCGTTCGCGAAGCGTCGGCCTCGCCGATAGCCTGGGTATCCTTGCGAAAAGTGGCCGCACTTCGACTCCGCTCAGTGCTCGAATATTGGCTTTTTTGATTCGTGCAAGAGGTCTATTCAACTTCCCCAAAAACGATCGATACGCTCCTGTGCCTGCGCCAACGCCACCTCCGGCGACTCACCGAGCAGAGCCTGCTCGATCGCTCGACCCAGCGCATCCGACAGCCGCGTATAGCCCGAAACAATCGGCCGCGATCGCGCCACCACCATCTGATTTAGGAACACATCCAACACCGGACGCGACGCCACGTATTCCCGATATTCCTGACTCTCGCGCGACTTGAGATTCACCGGCAGATAGCCCGTTCCGATCGCCCACTCCGTCTGGAACTCCTCGCTGAGGGCATACTCCAGGAACTCTAGCGCCGCCGCTTCTCGTGCCGGATCGGTCTTCATTACGAATAGGTGCTCGCCCCCGACGATCGTTGCGGCCTCTTTTTGCTGAGGGATGGGCATCACGCCGTAATCGACGCCCGAAGCGTTGAGCTGCTCTAGAGTCCAGGGGCCGGTGAGCTGCATCGCCACCCGTCCGGCGAGGAAGTCGTCTAGCTCGAAGCCGCGCTCCGGCTGGGAGAGGATAGCCGAGTCGTTGTCGATCGCCGTTGCCCACAGCTCCAGCGCGCTCTGTGCCTCCGGCGTTGCCAGCGTCGGCAGACCGTCGCGAATCGGGTCGCCGCCAGCACTGTAAAGGAAGGGCAACCAAGTAAAGACCGTCCACTCGCCCTTGCCGAGGGGCAGCAACATCCCGTGGCGATCGGCGTCCGTCGAGAGCTGCTGCGAGACTTCGGCGAACTCCGCCCAGGTGGTGGGCAGCTTCTCAATGCCCGCTTCTTCAAACAAGCTGGGGCGATAGAAAATGCCGACGTTGTTGGTCGCCATCGGCACGGAGCAGATGCGATCGTCCATCACCATCGCCTCGCGCAGGGCGGGGTCGAGGTTTTGGGCCGTTGTGGAGTCAGCGAACCAATCATCGAGCGGCACGATCGCGTCGAGGTCGATAAATTTGCCAGTGGCGGTCGGCGAAAACCAGAGGATATCCGGCGGCACGTCGCCGACGACAGCGGTCAGCACCTTGGGCATCTGCTGCTCGCTCTGTCCGGCGTAAATCGAGTTGACTTGGATGTCGAGATGGTTGGCGTTGAAACGATCAACGAGGCGATCGAATACGTCGCGGTTAGGCGGCGGGTTGATGCCCTGCCAGAGATTGAGCTCGATCGGTTGGTTGCCAGTGGCCGGGTCTTGAGTCGAGACAGGCGTGCAGGCGTAGCAAATTAGACCGGTCGCAATCGCGCAGAGCCAAAAGACCCAGCGCTGCCGCAACAGGCGGGAGCGAGGAGCGGACACGGTGGAAGATCTGGATGGGATTGGCACGTTCGGAGGGTTCGGAAGAGTGCAGTTAAACCTTCTTTAAATCCTAGGGTTTGTCCGTACGTTTCGCGCGCGGAAGCGATCCCCGCCACAGTGACAGAAGAATCGCGCGATAAAATCAAGACGACACTGAATCGAAGTCGCTGCTGCCATGCTTTCGTTTTTCGCTCGCCGCCGCAATCGCTGGCTGACCGCGATCGCCGCCCTGTTCGCTGCCCTGTCGATCGGGGTGGCCATTGCCCGACAGCCCGTGACGATTTCGCTGCTGATGCAGGCCCCGGAAGCCTCGAACTGGGAGTCGATCGTCGAGGCGTTCGAGCGGGAAAATCCCGATATTCGGCTGAACGTGGTGGCAGGGCCAAATGCCTCCAACCTCGTTGAGGATCTGTACACCTCGTCGTTTTTGCTGGGCAGCTCGCCCTACGACCTGGCGTATATGGATATCGTCTGGACGCCGAAGTTCGCGGCGGCGGGCTGGCTGGAAGACCTCTCCGATCGCGCCGCCCCAGCGATGCTAAGCGAATTCCTCGCGGGCGATGTAAACGGCGGGCGCTATGACGGCGGACTGTATCGCATTCCCTTCCGCTCCGATGCCGGGATGCTCTACTACCGCAAGGATTTGCTCGACGCCGCCGATCGCGAGCCGCCCGCCACCTTTGCCGAGCTGGCCGAAATTTCCCAGCAGCTCCAGGGCGGCGGTGAAGTGGAATGGGGCTATCTGTGGCAGGGTCGCCAGTACGAAGGGCTTTCGGCGATGTTTGTCGAGATTTTGGCCGGTTTTGGCGGCACGTGGATCGACCCGGAGACGAAGGCTGTAGGGCTGGACGCACCGGAGGCGATCGCGGCGATCGAGTTTTTGCAGTCCACCGTTACCGACGGCCTCACCCCTGAAGGGGTTACGACCTATCAGGAAGAAGAGTCGCGCCTACTGTTCCAGAACGGCAAGACGGCCTTTCTGCGGAACTGGCCTTACGTGTGGCGCTTGGCGAACGATCCGGAGTCGCCGATCGCGGGCAAGCTCGGAATTGTCCCGATGCCCAGCGTGCCAGGGGCGACGGGCGGCGCGTGCCAGGGCGGCTGGGGCTTGGGCCTCGTTAAGGGGACAAAGCACCCAGAGGAAGCGTGGCGGGCGATCGAGTTCATCACCAGCGAGGCGGTGCAGAAGCAGTTTTCGATCGATACCGGCTACGTCCCCAGCCGCACGGCGCTGTTTGCCGACCCGGAGATCTTGGCCGAATATCCCCACTACCCGCAGCTTCTGGAGGTGTTGGGGCAGTCGGTGTTGCGGCCACCGGTGGCGCAGTACGCCCAGGCGTCGGATATTTTGCAGCGCTATCTGAGTGCGGCGCTGACCGGGCGGCTGGATGCGGAGACGGCGATGGCGCGCGCAGCGGGTGAAACGCGGCAGTTACTCGATGCGGGTTAGAGATATGAGCGCATTTATCTCCAGCAAAGCTGAGATCTGGCAGCAGTTGCAAGCGCACCACCAAGCGTTGCAAGGTTTCGGTGTCCGGCGCTGTGGTCTGTTTGGCTCTTTTCAGCGTGGCGAAGCGACAGAGGCGAGCGATATCGATCTACTCGTTGTCTTTGAGCCAGAACTCAAAACTTTCCGCAATTTTATGGATCTTTGCTTCTTTCTCGAAGACCTGTTCGATCGCAAGGTTGACGTACTGACGCCGGAATCCCTCAGCCCGATTTTCGGTCATAAGATCTTAGAAGAAGTTGAATATGTCTCGTTCCCCTAAAGATTTTCTGGGACATATCGCCGTGGAGACGGCTTTCATCATTGATGTTTCCAAGCGCTCCAGCAAAAGTGAATTCGTTGACGATCCGGTATTGACTCGCGCGATCGTGCGGAGCCTGGAAGTTATCGGCGAGGCAACCAAAAACCTACCGAATAGCCTGAAGAAACAATACCCAGAGATTCCCTGGCGACAAATGGCCGGGATGCGAGACAAACTCATCCATCAGTACTTTGGAGTTGATTACGATATCGTCTGGGACATCGTTACCGAGGAAATCCCTGCTTTGCACGCGCGAATCCGAACGATCGTCGAACAGTAATCTCAGAAGTACGACCTCTGAGATTTTCGCGAGGTCGAAACGGGAAATCTTCGATGAGAAGTCGGACTTCTCGCCGATCGCGATCGGGGCAACCTGCACCAAATCTTAGGACTGGCCTTCGGGGTCGGCGCTGGGAGCGGGCGGTGACTTCGGCACTTGGATATACGGCGCGCGCGGGTCGCTGAGGTCGATATAGAGAATGCGATCGGCTCCCACCTGTTGCGGCAGGTTTCGCAGGCGATCGAGCGCCACAATCTGCTCCGGGAGCCGCGCGCCGATCGCGCCGAGATGAACCGTGCCGATCTCGGTGCTGAGAATCACATTGCGGGCGTCGCGCCAGTCAATTTGGGCGATCGCGACGCTGCTGCGCGATAGCTCGGCGTAGACCTCAGTCCAGCGGTGCTTGTAATCGTCGTAGTCGCCCAGGGTTGCGAGGGTCGGCAGGGGCGGCATCTGCGGGCGCTCGACGTAGTCTTTGTAGGTCATCCACTGGCCGCTGGCGTCGATCAGGCCGAGGCGATCGTCGAAGCGGGTGCGGCTGGGCAGCGCCACGGAGCCGGAGACCACGGGCGTATTGGCGGGATAGGCGATCGCTACGGGCTGGCGTTCCTGTACCCAGACGCTCAGGCCGGGGGGCAGCAGCTCGCGAGCGATGCGGGCGTCGGAAATAGTCTCGGAGGTGCTGAGGCGCTGGGCGAGGGCGTTGGGATCGAGGTGCAATAACGACTGGGGATAGTCCAAGTCGAGCAGGGCGCGGACGGTGTCGTCCGGAAGCCAGCGGTTGCCAGAGACATCGATCGCGCTGCTATCGCGTAGCGTCCAGCCCGGCTGACGGATTAGGGCGATCGCCCCTGTCGTCAGGGCCGCGATCGCCAGCAGTCGCGCGACGCCCTTGAGGCGGTGAAAGCCGCGCTGACGCCTGAGCTGGCGGCGGCGATCGTCGAGTTCGTCGGGCGAGACAACGCTGAAGGGTTCGACACGCATGGCGCGAAAGAATTGGGAAACGACTTGAAAAATAGCCGGAAAACGGCTGGAAAAACAAGAGAGTGGCGCGGGCTTTGACGTACCGTTCGTCGCGCCTGCCGCACAAGCCGGACGACCCGAGCGACTTATCGAACAACTCGCATGATAGTCGCCTGGGTTGCGACATGACAGGGCGATCGACAGATCGAAGCGAATCAGCGAATCTCGGGGCGAGCGAATCTTTCGGGCTCCTCGATGGTGTTACTCCTGTCGTCCCCGAAGTGCAGGGCGTACGATGGTCTCATGCAAAAGCGGCGCGCAGGAGGCCGCTCAAACCGATCGCCTGCGGTCGCTGCTCTCCTCGCTATCGAACGGGCTCTATGTTTGCTGATTCCATTTCGCTGTCTCAAACTGACGTGCGGACGGCGATCGTGCGCGATCCGCTGACGCTCGGCGGCGATACGCGCATTGTCGATGCGCTCTCGCAGATGAGCAGCCTTCGGGGGGCGTGCCCGTCGATCTACGCGTTCTCCGGCGGGGAGGACGAGCTGTTCGTTAACGCGCGATCGAGCTGTATTTTCGTTACCAACGACTGTGGTAAGCCCGTCGGCATTTTGACCGATCGTGATATCGTCCGGCTCAGCACCGAGGTCGAGGATTTCCACCAGCGCCCGATTGGCGAGGTGATGAGCGTGCCGCTGATTTCGCTGAAGGAGTCGCAGCTTACCGACCTGTTCGCGGCGGTGTCGCTGCTGCAAACTCGCGAGATCCGCCACCTGCCGCTCCTCGACGAGTCGGGCTTTTTAACAGGGGTGGTAACGCACGAGACACTGCGGCAGATGGCGCGCTCGCTCGACCTGCTTCGCCTGCGCTGCGTTGAAGAAATAATGACCCCGCAAGTGGTGACGGCCAAGCCGACGGATTCGATCGCGACCGCCGCGCGATTAATGAACCAGCATCGAGTGAGCTGCATCGTGCTGGTGGAGGCGGTCGCTGATGTCAAAAGCGATGCTGGAGCCAGTGCTGGAGCCAGTGCTGGAGCCGAGCTGGAGGGCTCTGTGGAGGCCGAGATGGAGATCTCGGTGGAGGCCGATACGCCGCTGATGACACCGGTAGGGCTGCTGACCGAGCGGGATTTGGTGCAATTTCATGCGCTGGGGCTCGACCTGGAGTCGCACACCGCCGGGTCGCTGATGAACCGGGAATGCCAGCCGATTTCGCCGCAGGATACGCTGCTGGACGTGCGCGAAGTGATGGAGTGCCACCGGCTGTATTACCTGGCGGTGACGGACGATCGCGGTGAGCTGGTGGGCATCGTGACCCAGAGCGATGTGCTCTCGCTGCTCAGCCCAATGGAGCTGTACCGCACAAACGAAGTGCTAGGGCAGCGCGCTAAGCAGCTCGAGGCGGAGAAGACGACGCTGCTGGCGATGCGAACCCAGGAGGTAGAGGAGAAGGTGCAGGAGCGATCGACGGCGCTATCGACGGCGCTGTGGGTTCGGGCCGAGCGCGAGACGCTGCTCGTCGAGCTGAGCAAGCAGATCCACGCGTCGTTTAACGTGCGCGACATTCTCGCGACAGCAGTGCAGGAGGTGCGGGCGCTGCTGGCGTGCGATCGCGTCACGATTTGCCGTTTGGTGGACGATCGTCGCGTGCTGGCGCTGGTGGCGGAGTCGGGCGACCCGAACGGCACGCACGTCCCCGCCGATATCCCCACGGAACTAACGACGCTCGATGACGAGTGGTTCGAGCGCTACGCGTCGGGCGAGCGCTGCGTGGCGTCGGATACGCGCGCCGAGAAGCGCGACGGCTGCCCGCCGAGATTGACCCGCGACGGTAGACAAATTGGCGAGGATATTAGCGCCAAGGTGGTGGTGCCGATTTTTGTCGGGGTAGACCTTTGGGGGCTACTGATCGCCAGCGAACGATCGCAGCCGCGCGATTGGGAGGCTAGCGAGCTGAAGTTCCTCGATCGATTGGTCGTGCAGATCGCGATCGCCGTCCGGCAGGCGACGGCTTACGAGCAGCTCGAACAGGAACTCCGCGAACGCAAGCAGGCAGAGCTGTTGCTCCAGTCGCTCAACCAATCGCTAGAGGTGCGCGTCGCCGAACGCACCCGGGAACTGGTCAACCTTTCGACGCTGCAAAACGCCATCCTCAACGGTGCGAACTATTCGATCGTCGCCACCAACCCTCAGGGCGTCATTTTGCAGATGAATGCTTCCGCCGAGGAGGTTCTGGGCTGCAAGTCCAGCGAAGTGGTGGGCCAGCGCTCGATCGAAAGCTTCCACCGAACCGACGAGATCGCCAACACCGCCGTGACGCTCTCCCTGGAGCTGGGCACGAAGATCGAGCCCGGGTTTGCGACGCTGGTGGCCAAGGCGCGGCGGGGGCTGGCCAGCGATCGCGAGTGGACGTACGTGGCTGAGGACGGCAGCCAAACCCCGATGGCGGTGTCGGTGACCGCGCTGCGCGATCGCGAGCTGACGCTGCTGGGCTTTGTGGCGATCGGGCGCAACCTCAGCGAGCGACGGCGATCGAAGGTGCGGCTGCGGCAACTGTCCGAGCGGCTGACGCTGGCGGTGATGGCGGCGCAAATCGGCATCTGGGACTGGGATATCACTCGCGATCGGCTGACCTGGGACGATCGCATGTACGAGCTGTACGGTGTCACCCGCAGCAGCGCGGACGTGACCTTCAACACCTGGGCGGACACGGTACATCCGGACGACCTGGAGCGCTGCAAAACGGCGATCGCCGCGACGCTGGCAGGCGGCAGCGAATTCGAGACGGACTTCCGCATCGTCCACCCCAACGGCACGGTTCGCCATATCCAGGCGTACTCTCAAACCACCTTCGACGCGACGGGCAGGGCGGTGCGGCTGATCGGCATGAACTTCGATATTACCGATCGCGTCCGTATCGAGCAGCAGTCGCGGGCACAGGCGCGGCGCGAAAAGCTGCTGCGGCAGATCGGCGAGCGTATCCGCCAAACCCTCGATTTACACAACGTTTTCGAGGTGGCGACGCGGGAAATCCGCTAGTATCTCGGTGTCGATCGCGTCGGGATTTTTCAATTCACAGGCGATCGCGCCGACTGCAAAGGAGAATTTATCGCTGAGTCCGTGCGCGAGGGCGTTCTCTCGGCGGCGCACGTGACACTCCACGATCCCTGCTTTGAAACCCAGAATCGCTCGGTATACGAAGGCGGAACGCTACAGGCGATCGACGACATCGATACGGCTTCGCTCAGTGACTGCTACCGCCAGATGCTCCGGCAGCTCGAAATTCAGGCCAACTTGGTCGTGCCGCTGCGCCTCCACGACAGCCAAGTCTGGGGGCTGCTGTGCATCCACCAGTGCGACACGCCGCGTCGGTGGTCGGCGGCAGATATCGACTTTGCCGAACAGCTTGCCGGTCAACTGTCGATCGCGGTGCAGCAGGCCAACCTGTTCGCCCAGGTGCAGCAAAAGCTCGCCGACCAGAAGCTCAAGCAAGCCGCGATCGAGCAGCAGCTTGCGGCGATCGAGGCATCGATGGACGGCATCGCTATCCTCGACGACGGCAGCTTTCATTACGTCAACCCCGCCTGCGTCGAGCTGTTCGGCTACCCCAGCGCCGAGGCGATGCTCGGGCAGCCGCTCGCGAGTCTCTACTCGCCCGAGGAGGCCGCGCGCTTCGATCGCGAGATCTTCCCGGCTCTCGCCGCCGACGGCCAGTGGCAGGGCGAGGCGATCGCCCGGCGTATCGACGGCCACCACTTTTACGAAGAGCTGTCGCTGACCCGTACTGACGGCGATCGCTCGATCTGCGTCTGCGTTTGTCGCGACATCAGCGATCGCAAGCGCAACGAGCAGGAACTCCAGCGCGCCAACCTCGAACTCGCCCGCGCTACCCGCCTCAAAGACGAATTTCTCGCCAATATGAGCCACGAGCTACGCACCCCGCTCAATGCCATTCTCGGCATGGCCGAAGGACTCCAAGACGGCATCCTCGGCGCGATTACCGACGAACAGCTTAAGGCGCTGCAAGTTATCGAGCGCGGCGGCACGCACCTGTTGGAGCTGATTAACGACATCCTCGATCTGGCAAAAATCGAGTCCGGGCGCGTCGAGCTGCATATCGAGTCCGCGCAGCTCGGGTCGCTGTGCAAATCCAGCCTGAGCTTCGTCAAGCAACAGGCTCAGAAAAAATCGATCGCGCTGCACGTCCGCACGCCCGATCGCGACCCGACCGTCCGCCTCGACAAGCGCCGTATCCGCCAGGTGCTGATCAACCTACTTAACAACGCTGTTAAGTTCACGCCCGATGGCGGCCAAATCGAACTCCACGTGGCGATCGTCTCCGGCTCCGAAGCTGAATTTGCCGCCTCGGACTGTGCGTCGGGCGAAGTGTCCCAGTGGCTGCGCTTGAGCGTCACCGACACCGGCATCGGCATCGCGTCGGAAGACCTCGATCGCCTGTTCCAGCCCTTCAGCCAGGTCGATAGCGCCCTCAACCGCCAGTACAACGGCACGGGTCTGGGGCTGGCGCTGGTCAAACATATCGCCCAGCTCCACGGTGGCACGGTCGGCGTTCGCAGCGAAGTAGAGGTCGGCAGCGAATTTTGGGCGGTGGTTCCGTTCTTGCCGGTCGAGCACGAGCCCGGACTGTCCGCCGTCGCATCCGCCGCGCCAGCCGACGGATCTAGCACTTCCAACGGCGGCAGTGCGCCGCTGGTCCTTCTGGCCGAGGACAACGAGGCGAATACCCTGACGATGTCAAACTATTTGCAAGCTAAGGGCTATCGTGTGGCAATCGCCAAGAACGGCCTCGAAGCGATCGCCACGACCCAGTCGCAGCTCGTCGATTTAATTCTGATGGACGTACAGATGCCGACCATGAATGGCTTGGAGGCGATCGGACAAATTCGCCAGGATCCCATTTACGCCGAAACGCCGATCGTCGCCGTCACGGCCCTAACGATGGGCGGCGATCGCGAGCGATGTTTGGCAGCGGGGGCGGATGAATACCTCTCTAAACCCGTCGCGCTCGAGCAGCTCGTCCGCACGATCCGTGCTCTTCTAGACGGCACGGAGGAGAAGCCTTAAACGCTTCCCAGATTCTCGTCGTCGATGACGAGTCGGATAATTTCGATGTCAGCGAAACGCGATGTCGAACGCCGATTGGGGTGAGACGCGAGGGGCTGGAGACCGCGTTGTTCGCACGGCGAATAGGCCAGCAGCTCGACACTCGCTGAAGTTGCGAGCGGGCGATCGCCAGCCCTGCGCCGACCAAAACCGTCGTCTGCTGGCAACTACCGATCGCCGCTCTTCCCGTACCCGTAGACCGATCGCAAACCTCAGCTGTAAGCCCCAGTCGCCAGATCTAGTCGTACATGCGAGCTTCAGGCGCGCTCGGGTTCTCTTCGCAATACATCTCGAAGGCTGTTTTGGTCAGCGGTGCGTCGGTTTGGTGCGCCGCCTCGGCTTGGAGTTCTTCGACGGTATCCCAGGCGATCGCGCTTTCCCGCGAGCTTGCGCCTTTCTCTTTCGTGATGCGACGCGCTTCGGCGGTTGCCGCAGCGATGCGCTCGCTCAGCTTCAGGCTGGCCGGAGCTTCGTCGAAGTCGCTCTGGGTGATGATATCGGTGACGGAGAGAACACCACGCAGCTCGGTATCGACCACCGGCGCGCGACGGATGCGGGTGTTGGCGAACAGGCGCGCGACGTACTCCACGCCCAGGTTCGGCGGCACGGTGATGCAGGGCTTGGTCATAATCTCGAAGACGCGCATCGCTTTCGGGTCTTTGCCGTAGGCCACCACTTTGTAGGCGATATCGACCTCGGTGATGATGCCGTAGGTGTCGTCCTCGGTGCGACGATCGACGATCAGCGCTCGCAGCTTGCGATCGCGCATCAGCTTGACCGCTTCGGACACGCGCGCCGACCCTTTAATCGTGACGACACCGGTGGTCATGATATCGCTCGCTTTCATGGTGTTATTCCTTTCGAGAAATGAACTGCGGCCAGTATAGGGCTGTAACCCGCCCTAGGAATGCGAACGATGAGTTTTTTGCATAGTTTATATTTATGAAACGAATTATTATTTGACTCGATCGCGCTGGGGAACCACATCGGGCGAGACGCCGTACCGGGCGGCGGCGTGGGTCATCGTTAGCGTCAGCAGCGCTTTGTCACCGGGGACGATCGCCCGCGTGGGTCGGCTGGGGGTAACGCCCAGCGCCTCGACGATCGCGCCGCCCACCGCCCGACCGAGACGCGGCGGCACGGAATTCCCGATCTGGCGTCCGCCGTGCCATTTGGTGGCGTGGAAGCGGAACCAGTCCGGATAGGAGTGCAGCCGGGCAGCTTCGCGGATCGTGATGCAGCGCGGGGGGCCGTAGTGAATCGGGCGCGGCGAGGTGAATGCACCGCGCGTGCTCGGCGTCCCGGCGCGCAGCGTATTGGAAACACCGTCGGGATCGAGCTTGTGGAAGCGGCTGACTGGCTCTTTGTGGCCCGGTTCGGTTTTTTTGAAGCGCGCGATCGACTTGGCGCTGTGGTTCGTCCGCAGGCTGTCGGTCAGCAGGCCGGGGTCGAAGTGGCGCATGTAGGCAAAGTTTCCGGGCTCGCCGCTCGGGTCGCGCAGGGTGCGGGCGTAGTCGCTCGGTGCGCCGAGCTCGGCGGCGATCGCGTCGCGATCGAGCAGGCCGCGAAACTTGTCGGCGTCGGGAATATCGCCGATCGCGTCGCGTACCGTCGGGCTGTTCGGCGTTTTGGCCGCCGATTTTTTCGACTTCGCGGCAGATTTTTTCGGCTTGCGACCGGCGGGCTGAGAAATCGGCTCGGGATAGTTCGGTAGCGGCAGCCCCTCGCGCGCGCCGAGTAAAAACAGCCGCTCGCGGTGTTGCGGCACGCCGTAGCAGGCGGCATTGAGCACTTGGTAAGGCTCGACGACGCGATAGCCCATCGCCGCGCAGGCTTCGATCGCCTCGCGCAAAAACTGCCGGTGCTTGCCGATCGCCATTCCCTTGACGTTCTCCATCACGAAATATTTCGGCTGGAGTTCGCGTACCAGACGCAAAAAGTGCGACGCCAAGGCGTTACGCGGATCGTCGAGCACCCGCTTGCCCATCAGCGAGAATCCCTGACAGGGCGGCCCGCCGCACACCAGGTCGATTTCGGCGTCGCGATCGTTGCCCTGTTCGGCCAGCGCCGCGCGGATCTCGGCTCCGGTGACATCGGCGGCGCTGCGGCAAATGACGGCGCAGTCGGGGAAGTTAAACTCGTGGACGGCGCAGTGGACGGGATCGACTTCGATCGCCGCGACCACATCGAATCCGGCCTGCTCGAGCCCGAGGCTGAGGCCACCCGCCCCTGCAAAAATATCCACCGCGATCGGTCTGGTCACGCTGTCGCCTCCCTGGTGCGGCCTGAGTGTTCCCTAGGACATTTTAATGTACCGAAATCTTTGCCGTAAAACCCATCAGTTCGATCGTCGGGAGCAGATGTCTTCGATCTTGGCACGAGAAAAGCGGCGATCGCGGCGAGGTCGTCGGCGCGTCGGGTGAGTTACGGTTGAGGTGCAACATTTGTCGCTCGCGCCGATGTCCGATCGCCCCAATTTCAATCGAGATTTTCGTGCCGCATTGCTCGATGTCTATCGCGACTACAGCAAGCTGCAAATATTCGTTAACGAAGCGCTGGACAAGAATCTGGCGGAAATCGCCGATCGCAACGAAGGTTTGGAAACCGTCGTTTTCAAGCTAGTCGATTGGGCAGAATCGAAAAAGCGCCTGCCCGACCTGTACGGCTACTTTTGCGAGGAGAATCCCGCGCATGAGTTTGCGACCGGCGCGGACGAGGCCGAGAGCGCGCGCGCTCTCGAACACAACGCGCCTACGAATCTAAGTCGCTACCGCCGCGCGATCCCGCAGTTCGTCGGGCGCGATCGCGATATGGTGCAGCTCGGTGAGTGCATCGCGGCGGCTGGGACGATCGCGATCGCGGCGGCGGTCTCGGGTATGGGCGGCCTCGGCAAAACGGAGCTGGCGTGGCAGTGGGCGAGCCGCGAGCACCGGGCGGGGCGTTTTCCCGGTGGCGTCGTTTGGCTGGATGTGGCGGCGGGGAATCCGGGGGAGCAGTTGATTTTGTTTTGCCAGTCGGAGTTTGGCAAAGACAACGAAAACCTGGTGCCGGAGCTGCCGACGATCGCGGGGCGGGTGGCCTACTGTTGGCAGCACTGGGCGGAGTGGCAATCGGGTGATGCTTTGGTCGTGTTCGATGACGTATCGCGCGATCGCGATGCGGCGAAAATCAAAGGGTTACAGCCTAGTGGCGAGCAGTTTCGCACGCTCTGGACGACACGGGACGAGTGGGCGGGAATTCGGCGCTACCGACTCGATAAGCTCGATGATGACGCAGCGCGATCGCTGCTGGCGAGCTACATCGACGAGGTGCGGCTGGAGGCAGAACCGGAGGCGGTCGAGGAGCTGTTGCGCTGGTTTGGTGGGTTGCCGCTGGGGCTGGAGCTGGCGGCGCGATATCTGGCGCTGGATGACTGGCTGACGATCGCGGAGTACCTGAGTGAGCTGACGCTGACGCACGAGTCGCTCCAAGAGAATCCGGAGATGCGCTATCCGGATGGGGTGGAGGCGGCGATCGCGATTAGCTGGGCGCGACTGAATCCGGAGACGGAAGACGGGCAGGCGGCGCGGCGGCTGGCAATGCGGTTGGGGTTGTTTGGGGCTGCGCCGGTGCCGGTGTTGCCGGAGTGGCGGCGGGAGTGGCGCAAGCCGTTGCAGCGGTTAGTGAATTTGAATTTGGTGGAGCGGGATCGGGATGCGGCGGCGCTGCATCCGTTGGTGCGGCAGTTCGTGCGGGGGCGGCTGGCGGTTGAGTTGGAGGCGCAGTATTTGGCGCTGGATGACGGGCTGCGGCGAGAGGTGGCGGCGGCGATCGTGGAGCGGGGGAAGCAGATCGAGCAGACGTTCACGATGGCGCAGGCGCGGGAGTATGCGCCCTGGATTCCGCATTTGGAGGCCGTGGCGGCGGGGTTGATGGCTTGGGTGGTGGATGAAGAGGCGATCGCGCCCTGCACTCGGATTGCTCGGTTTTATGAAGGGCAGGGGCTGTATGAGTTGGCGGAGCCTTGGAAAGAGCGGTGTGTAGCGGTGGCGCGGGAGCGGCGGGGCGATCGGCATGCGGACACGGCGACGGCGCTCAACAACCTGGCGGCGTTATATGAGTCGCAAGGGAAATACGAGGAGGCCGAACCGCTCTACACCGAAGCTTTGGCGATCGATCGCGAGAGCCTCCCGGCGAATCATCCCCAGTTAGCCACCCACCTCAACAACCTGGCGGCGTTATATGAGTCGCAAGGGAAATACGAGGAGGCCGAACCGCTCTACACCGAAGCTTTGGCGATCGATCGCGAGAGCCTCCCGGCGAATCATCCCCAGTTAGCCACCCACCTCAACAACCTGGCGGCGTTATATGAGTCGCAAGGGAAATACGAGGAGGCCGAAGCGCTCTTCACCGAAGCTTTGGCGATCGATCGCGAGAGCCTCTCGGCGAATCATCCCTCTTTAGCTATCCACCTCAACAACCTGGCAATGTTTTACGAAGCGCAAGGGAAGTACAACAGGGCGGAAGAACCATACCTTGAGTCTCTACTAATCAAGGTTGAAGCTCTGCCAGAAGATCATCCCAGCGTTGAAACCGGCTGGTACAACGTCATCGACTTCTACCAAACCGCCCTCGCCGCCGGACACCCCGACACCCGCCTCCGCAACCACCCCCTCGGCGATCTCATCCGCTCCCGCCTCTCCCGGTAGGGTGTGTTTTGGCCGCCCGCCCCGTGGGCTACCCGCGACAAACCTCCCCCGCCAAAACGCACCGCGACAACGTACCGCTTCCCCGCAACATCCTCGGTGCGTTACGGCCTCGCCACACTTCTCGTCTCGATCGCTATCGATCGTCGCCGCAACACACCCTACCGAATCAATCCGCCAAAGCTATGGTCACCACCACCGCAAAACTGACCCCAGACGAATACCGCGATCGAGAAGCGATCGCCGAAATCCGCCACGAATACCGCGATGGAGAAATTTTCGAGATGCCCGGAGGCTCAATCGACCACAGCAGCATCATCACCGACCTACTGCTAACACTTGGCCTTCTGCTACAAGACACAGATGCCAACCTTTACGTCAGCGACATGCGCCTCTGGATTCCAGCGTGCAATGTCGCGACCTACCCCGACGTGACAGTCGTAACCGGCGACCCTGTCCTCAACGGCAACCGCACCGACGAAATCCTCAACCCCACCCTTATCGCCGAAGTCCTCTCGCCCTCGACGTCCGGCTACGATCGCGGCGACAAATTCGCAGCCTACCGAACCATTCCCAGCTTCCGCGAATACCTGCTCGTCCGACAAGACCGACCCGCGATCGAGCATTACTGGAAAATTGACGAAAACCGCTGGCAGCTCGAAGAAATACACGGACTAGACGCGATCGCCGAGCTTCACCATCTCCCCGCCCAGTTGCCCCTCGCGAAAATCTATCGCCGCGTGCAATTTGAAGCGGGTTAGGCGCACTCGATCGCACTGCGGAGACCCCCCCCCTACGACGCCTCACAAACGAGCTGCGCGTCCGGCGGCGCGCTCGGATCGAGGACGCCCACCGCCCCCTCCGAAATCAACCGATCGATCTCGCGATCGATTTGCTCCACTGACAGCGCCTCAAACTGCGCCGCCGCCGTCTCGCGCAACACCACCCGCCCCATCAGCTGCTGCGTCTGCACCAGCGCGAAGATAAAATCCGCCACCGCGCGATCGAGCCCGTCCTCGCGGTGTTCCTCGCGATCGGGCGTCAGCAAACTGCTCAGGTCCGAGCCGAACGCACCCAGCTCTTGCAGCAGTCCGCAGTCTTGCAGAACACCGGTGTCGCGCACGAGCTGCTGGAGTTCTGGCGGCGCGATCGGGCGATCGGCCAAAATCAAATCGCCGCCCAGCGATGCTGTCAGCAAATCGTGGTACGTCGCCAGCGTCTGCATCGACGCCAGGTCGGGGACGATATGGCGGTGTACCGAATCGACAAACAGCTCCCGATAGCGCCGATAGCCCTGGTTGCGCGGCACGCCCAAACTCTCGGCGCGAATCAGATACAGATGCTCGCAGGCGTTGTCGCGAATCGCCTTCTGGCAGGCTTTCATCACGTTGCAAAAGCTGACCAGATTTGGCTCCTCGACCCAAATCGTGCCGACGCGACCGACCTCGAACGACCAGTAAAACCCCAGCGAGTAGCGGCTGTAGCTGCGCCCCGACAGGAACTTCGGCTGCACGCCGCAAACGCCCAGCACCTCCAGCACTTCGCGCAACATGCGGATGCGCTCGGGCTCCGAGAACTGGCGGATGGCGGTGACGCGATCGCGAGCTTTCTGGAAGGCGTCGCGCCAGCGGAGGAGGAATTCTGCGCTCGGGCTGGGCGCTTCGGCGGCGGCGGGCGCGGCGGCCACCGGTGTTGTAGGTTTCGGTGGCGCGGTGGTGTCGGTATTGGTGTTGGCCTCAGGCGCGATCGGCGATCGCCCGGTTTGTAGCGCCTGCTTGGCATTCTGGAACGACTGCCGCCCCAGCATCAACACCGATCGCGGCAATGCCCGCCCGCCGGGGAATTTTCCGATCAGTGCCGCGCGCGTGCAGGGATAGATTGCAGACTTTGGCGGCGGCGTTGCCCGCTCGTGCAGCGGCGCGAGACGCAGCGTCCAGAGCTGTTCGGCTAGCGACAGCGAAATCGGTTTGAGGCGTAGCTGTTCGTCGATGCGCGCCAGGTCGGCGGGCTGGATGTGCCTGGCGTTGTCGTTCCAGGTGTTCGTGATGATGCTGACGATAACAACGAAGTTCTTCAGCTTTTGGTTGTGGACGATCGAGTTGACGTTAAACAGCGCCTGGAGATCGATATAGCCGCGATCGGAGCGATCGACGTTGTCGAGGTTGTCGAAACACAGCACGATCGGCTGGCTGGCGCTGGCGATCCGCCCGAAGTTGCCGAGGATATTTTGCGCCTTGTTTTCCGTGTCGATCGCGCTGTTGACGTTGAGCAGCTTCAGGCTCTCGTCGTCTAGCTCGTCGCCCTTCAGCCACTCACAGGCCAGGGCGTAGCGCTCCGGGTCGGTGAGGTGAAACAGCACGCTAAAGAACTCGTTCGCGTTGTAGATACCCACCGGATGCGCTGCTTTCAGGTTCCGCACGAAGGTCGATCGTGCGCCGAGCAGCTTGCCGAAGACGCCGCCATCGTTACTGGGAATCAGCCCCTTCAGCCACAGCAAAAGCTGGGACTCGCGCCGCCCCTCCGGCACGTACATCAGGCTATCGATCGTGTAGCGCAGCGTGTGTCGCCAGATGTAGTCGCTCTCCGGCCAGGGGCCGATATAGGCGAAGAATGCCTTGCGGTTGAGTTCGCGTTTCAGCCTGCCGAGCAGGTGACTTTTGCCCGCGCCCGAGTCGCCGGAGAGCAGGATCGTCCGGCTGCGACGATCGGCGATTGTCTGCTTGACCGTGGCGTCGATCGCCGTGACGACTTCGCCGTGGATTTCGTCGATCGCGCGCTGGGTGTCGTGGGTCTCTTGCCAGAAGTTGCCGGGACGAAACAGTGTCGAATCGAACGGGTTGACGGTCTCGCAAATCAGGCGGTCGATCGAGGTCATGGCGCGCGGGGTTGCGGTCAGCGTCTCATTTTATCGGCCAGGGCAAACCCATACGCTCGATTTTCCATTTCGATACTGGTCTGGCGCGCACACGCTCGCCCAAAGACCCTCACGTCATCGGCTTCTGACGAGCGTCCCATCGTACCGGCTCGGGAGTATGATGCTGCCCATCTGCACACTTCCGCGCAACGCACATCCCCGATGACATTACGACACCTCCAACGCTGGCTCCTGCTCTGCGGCACACTGACCACCGTCGCGGCCTGCCAGTCCGCCCCGTCCGATGTTGCCACCAGCCCAGCTCCACCCCCGGCAGCATCCAGCACTCAGACGAGCAGCGCCGCTCCCGGCCAGGTCGATCCCAACGCCTCGACGCAATCGGCCCCTCCTCCGGCGAACCAACCGCCTGCCGTCCCCCCAGCGACCCAGCAGCCGCCCGCGCCGCAACCGGCCGCGCCCGCGCCGAACCAGCAGCCTGCAGTTCCGCCCGCGCCGCAGCCCGCCGCACCCGCGAATGTGCCGGTTACCCGGGGCGTCCCGCGCTCGTTCCCGGAAGGTGACGGCCCGATGTACATGGGGGCACTGGTCGCTTAAGGAGGTAAGTCATGCAAGCCCCTCAGTGAGAGCATTTC
>CALCCD010000066.1 GCA_937899645.1 uncultured cyanobacterium
ACTGGTGGCCTACACATCGCTCTAACGCTCTTCACTAAGTCGGATTTGGTATCAGGAGTGAACCTATGGGTTACAAGCCCGCCGGTGAAACAAAGTACGTCGTTTCCGAATACGAACCGCCCAAGCCGCCACCGCCGAAGGAGCCGCCCATTTGGCCGCTCGTACTGTTCCTTATCGTTGCCGTCTTGATCGTTCCGAACATTAACCCCGGCGTCATCGTAAAGGGAGGAGAGTGCTACGGTGGCCTCTGCGACTTAATTCCGGGAGAGAATTAGAGCGCTCCACATCCACAAATATATTGGTCCAGAAGCTTCCAATGAAGGCTGAGCTTGTCGAAGCCTGGGTGTGATGCACTCCGACAAGCTCAGTGCTCGGATCCTGGAGATTGGGCGTTTATTTCCGTGGCGTACTCTTAGGAGCGGTCATCAACTAAATCCGTAGCGCTGACCCCGCATGGATTACAGCCCTTAACATCGTTTTTTAGGTCGAGCGTGTAATCGCTTACCCCAAGAGGCTCTGGCGCTAATTGATGGCACGCCTTCGATCGAGCGATCGAAGTTAACGTTCGGCACGATCGCGCAACAGACGCAAGCTTCCTCGATCGCGCCGCATTGCGGGAAGGCTATATCTACAAGGCATTAAGAGTACTCCACGGAAATAAATGTCCAGTATTCAGAATTCGAGCACTGAGCTTGTCGAAGTGCGTCACCCCCAGGCTTCGACAAGCTCAGCCTTCATTGGCGGCTTCTGGACAAATATATTTGTGGAGTGCCCTAAAACAGGGGCTCGCTGCTTTTCCGTACGGGCCTCCGAGCTTTGTAACAGATTGCAACGTATAATAATCGGCAGTCAAAAATATTAGAAAACTTAGGTGTCGTCCATGCGAGTAGCGATCGCCGGTGCCGGATTGGCCGGTCTGTCCTGTGCGAAGTATCTAGCCGACCTCGGCCATACCCCGATCGTTCTCGAACGGCGGGATGTGCTAGGCGGCAAGGTCGCAGCCTGGAAAGACAAAGATGGCGACTGGTACGAAACCGGCCTGCACATCTTTTTTGGCGCGTATCCGAACATGTTGCAGCTCTTCGGCGAACTGGGCATCGAAGATCGTCTGCAGTGGAAAGAGCACGCGATGATCTTCAACCAGCCGGAGAAGCCCGGAACCTACTCGCGCTTCGACTTTCCCGACATCCCCGCGCCGATCAACGGCATCATCGCGATTCTGCGCAACAACGACATGCTCACCTGGCCGGAGAAAATCCGCTTCGGCATCGGCTTGCTGCCCGCGATGATTCAGGGTCAGAAGTTCGTTGAAGATATGGACAAGTACTCCTTCTCGGAGTGGCTCGAGGTCAACAACATCCCCAAGCGCGTCGAGAAAGAGGTCTTCATCGCCATGTCCAAGGCGCTGAACTTTATCGACCCCGACGAGATTTCCGCGACGATTCTGCTAACTGCGCTGAACCGCTTTCTGCAAGAGAAGGAAGGCTCGAAGATGGCCTTTCTGGACGGTTCGCCCACCGAGCGTCTGTGCGAGCCGATCGTCGAGCACTTCACCGAACGCGGCGGCGAGATGCATTTCGAGAAGCCGCTCAAGCGCATCGTTCTCAATGAAGACGGTACTGTTAAGCATTTCCTGCTGCGCGGCCAGAACGGCGAACCCGACGAAGTCTTCGAGGCTGACATCTATGTTTCGGCAATGCCGGTCGATCCGCTCAAGCCGATCGTGCCCGCGCCCTGGAAAGAGATGGAGCACTTCAAGAAGCTCGAAGGGCTCAGCGGCGTGCCGGTGATCAACCTGCACCTGTGGTTCGATCGCAAGCTGACCGACATCGACCATCTGCTGTTCTCACGCAGCCCGCTGCTCAGCGTCTACGCCGATATGAGCATCACCTGCAAAGAGTACGAAGACCCCGACAAATCGATGCTCGAGCTCGTGTTGGCTCCGGCAAAAGACTGGATTAACAAGTCCGACGACGAAATCGTCGAAGCGACAATGGGCGAACTCAAGAAGCTCTTCCCGCAGCATTTCGAGGGCGGCAACCCCGCCAAGCTGCGCAAGTTCCACGTCGTCAAAACGCCCCAGTCGGTATACAAAGCCACCCCCGGTCGTCAGGCATTCCGCCCCGACCAGCGCACTCCGATCTCGAACTTCTACCTCGCCGGAGACTACACCATGCAGCGCTATTTGGGCAGCATGGAAGGCGCTGTGCTTTCTGGTAAGCTAGCAGCGCAGGTCATCGATGAAGACGTGAAAGCCTCGCGTCACGACTTTGCTACCACCCTGGGAAGTTCCACTGCCGAGCCTGCAACGAATGCTGCAACTGCCTAGCCCGCCGACGCAAACCCTGCCTTTTCCCATGACCTCGATCGAGGACGCCTACGAGGAGTGTCGCCTGATTACGGCGGAGTACTCGAAGACGTTCTATATGGGGACACAGTTGATGTCCCTAGAAAAGCGTCGGGCGATCTGGGCGATTTACGTCTGGTGTCGTCGGACGGACGAACTCGTCGATGGGCCGAAGGCAGCTGCAACAACGCCCGCGACCCTTGACGATTGGGAATGCCAGCTCGAGGATATTTTTGCGGGGCGTCCGCGCGATCGCTTCGATGCGGCTTTGGCCGACACCCTCGAGCGTTTCCCGCTGAAGATCGAGCCGTTCCGCGACATGATCGCCGGACAGCGCATGGACTTACACCGCAGCCGCTACGAAACCTTTGAGGAACTCAAGCTCTACTGCTATCGCGTTGCCGGGACGGTCGGGCTGATGTCTGAAGCGGTGATGGGAACCCAAGCGCCGACCACGACTGCGCCTTGGGACGCGCCGTTTGAATCGCCCATCGAGGAAGCCGTAGCGCTGGGGATCGCGAACCAGTTAACGAATATCCTGCGCGACGTCGGAGAAGATCGCCATCGCGGTCGGATCTATTTGCCGCTCGAAGACCTCCATCGTTTCGACTACTCCGAGGACGATCTGATGGCGGGTAAGCTCGACGATCGCTGGATGGCTTTGATGCAGTTTCAAATCGAGCGAGCGCGAGAGTACTACGCCGAAGCCGAGCGCGGCATTGGCGCGCTGCACAAGGACGCACGCTGGCCGGTATGCACGGCCTCGGTTGTCTACAGCAAGATCTTAAACGCGATCGAGCGCAACAACTACGACGTATTCTCGCACCGCGCCTACGTTTCGGGCTTCCGTAAGGTGCTTTGTCTGCCGGTGGCGTGGCTGCGCGCGCAGGTGCTCTAAGCGTCGATTCACTGTAGAAACGAACCGACATCGCCACTGCTCTTACGGACACCGTCGAAACCGCATCTGGATTCTTCGGCGGTGTTTTTAGACCGAAATATCTGTTGCCCGCCATGTCTTCTTCTCCGCCCGATCGCCGCAAGCCCGAAGATTACGGCTGGTCGCTCGGCGATCGCAGTCCTGCTGAAATCGCGCGCTGGATGCCGATTTGGGGCTGGCTCTACAAACACTACTTTCAGGTGCAGACCAGCGGCTGGGAGCACGTACCGCGATCGAACGCGCTGTTCGTCGGCTCGCACAATGGCGGGCTGGCCGCGCCGGACATGTATATGACAATGTACGACTGGTTTCGGCGTGAGGGATTGACCCGCCGAATCTACGGCCTGTCGCACCATAACCTTTGGTATCAGTCGGTGTGGCTATCGCAGATGGCGACGCGCTTTGGCTCGATCCGGGCGCACCCGAAGATGGGCATCGCGGCACTCAATTCGGGCGCGAGCGTATTGGTGTATCCCGGCGGCGCAGAGGACGTGTTTCGCCCACACAGCCAGCGCCACAAAATCGAATTTGCCGGACGGACGGGTTTTATCAAGCTGGCGCTGCGCTGCGACGTGCCGATCGTGCCGATCGTCTCCAACGGCGCGCACGATACGCTCTTCGTCCTGGGCGACATTCACCCGTTTGCCAAGCAGCTCCACGATCTCGGGCTGTTTCGCTGGCCGGGCGCGCGCGACCTCGATCCTGAAATCTACCCGGTGTACTTGGGCTTGCCCTGGGGCTTATCGATCGGGCCGTGGCCGAATCTGCCGCTGCCCGTGCCGTTGCAGACGCGCATCTGCCCGCCGATCGTCTTCGAGCGGACGGGGCGTGAGGCCGCACGCGATCGCAGTTATGTCGAAGCCTGCTGCGATCGCGTACGTTTTGCAATGCAGCGCGAACTCGAGCGCCTGGTAGCCGAGCGCGCCGCGTAGCCCGAGCCGACGAACGATCGTCTCCGACTTGGTACGCTCGAACTGTACGCCTGCGGAAACTTTGCAGCATGTCAGCGTCTCCTCCCACTCCCAAGCTCGGTCGCGTCCGTAGCGCCGGAAGACCGGTGCGCGACCCGTCGGGGCTCTGGTGGCGCTTGGCGATCGGGTCGGTGGTGTTGCATGGCGCGATCGCGCTGGTGGTGACGGCCACGGCGCGGCTAGCGGCAACTGCCGGTCGCTCCGGCTCCGGGGGCAGCAACGCGATCGCCGTGGAGCTGCTGGCCACACCGGACACTGGCGCGCCAGCCCCGCAGCTCGCTCGCGCCGCCGCACCGACCGCTTCACCGGCTGACTTGCAGACGACCCCGATCGCCGATCGCCCCAACAGCGTCGCCAATTCCCCCGCAGTTCCGACCCCAACCCCCACCGCAATCCCGTCTCCCGCTCCAACACCAGCCTCAACACCCAACCCGACCTCCAGTCCAGACCCGAGCCCGACTCCAACGCCAAACCCAACGCCGAGTCCGGCTCCAAGCCCGAGCCCGACGCCCGCCCCAACTCCAAACCCAACACCGGCCCCAAATCCAACTCCAAACCCAACACCGGCCCCAAATCCAACTCCAACGCCCACCCCAACTGGTACAGGCGACACCGGTGGAGCAAGCGGCACAGGCGACACCGAGTCTGACACCAACGACGACAGCGGCAGCGATACCGACACCAGCACGGGCGAAGATATGCGCGGTGCGATCGTCCGTCTCGACCCACTTCCGAATGCCAGCGCCGACCGAACGCCCGCACGTTTGACGGCCCCTCAGGCCAATGCCGATATCGCGATCGAGCCCGATATCGCGCTGTTGCCCGACGACCTTGAAATTCCGTTCTCGGTGAGGTTACGTGTCGAGTTATTAGTCGAAACGACTGGAGAGGCGCGCTTAGTGCGTATTTTGACGCCGGAAGGCGAGCGCGAACTCAGAGCCTTCGAGCCGCTTATCGAGTCACTCGTCGAGACCTGGCAATTTGAACCAGCTAGCAGCGTTGAGAACGGCCTAGAGATCGATCAGCTCGACATTTCCGTCTTTCTGCAGTGGCGTTAAGCGCGATAAAAAAGCGCGTCTCTCAAGATCGCAAACGGCTACAAACGGCACACTTGTTGAGAACATCTCCGTGGCTCAGTTAATAACGCTCTGGCATCCCGGCCCGTCAAAGGAGCGCAGTGCCGATGTCACCTGCAATTGGCGGGCAAACTGAGTCGTGCTATTCTGTTCGAGTGTCAGAACAAAGCATTGTGCGGGTGTAGTTTAGTGGTAAAACCTTAGCCTTCCAAGCTAATGATGCGGGTTCGATTCCCGCCACCCGCTTTCCGAGTCCCAGATAGCTTTTATCACACTCTTCTTTCCCTGCCGCTTGCACTTGGCTCTAAGTGAAGGCGGCGCTTTTTTTGCCGAACGGGTAGTGATGCAACCGTAATGGTATTCCCGGCTTGAGTTGCCGCATCGCAACGGTTTCAGCAGTCAGGGAGCATACGCTGCATTACTACTGCCGAACGACCTTTCGGGCCGAAATTGTTTGCGATCGCGCCAGTGGGAATGTGGGGTCGATTCGTGGCTTCAGGGCTGAGTGTCTCGTTGGTTTGGCCGCGATCGCCACATGAAAGCGATCGAGCGTCCGGAATTTCGCCCCGAATTGCGCCAGGTCATCGCGCCGTTTTCCAGGGAAAGTGCTGGTGCACCACGTCCCAAATCGAGCAGTGCCAATAGTCCACGTGGCTAACGATCGCGCCGCGCTCCGACGTCTCGAAACCGATGCCCAACTCGCTCCAGCCCGAAATTGTCACGCGTGGCGACCAGGGTAGCGGCGTATTCCAGCTCAGCGTCCAGTCCGTACGCAGCTTGTAGCGCGGCGCGACCCCGTCATCCGGTTCGATCGGCATTGTCCGTAGCTCGTGCAAATCGAGCTGGGGATTTTTAAACCAACGGTCGATAAAAGCGATTGTCTGCTTGTAGCGCTCCACGCCGCGAAACTCGCTCGTCGGATCTTTGAAATACACCTCGGGGTCGTAAATCTCGTAGGTTTGATCTTTCGGAAAGCGCCCGTAGTCCGCGCGGACGATCGCGGCGATCTCTTCGATCGCCGCCCGGTCTGTCTCCGATGCCGTCATAAGTCGCTTCCCCAGTCTTTAACCGCTGTCTAACCGCTGCCTAGCCGTGAAACACGCGCCGCAGGTGCAGCACGTCGCCCATTTTACGAATCCGCGCGAACGTGCGATCGAGTTGATCGAGATCGTGGACGCCGATCCCCAGGTCGATCGTCGCCGGTTTGCCCGCATCGGTACGCACCCTCGCGCTGTGGACGTTGATTCCGTAATCTTTCAGGCGCGTCAGGATGTCGTTGAGGACGCCGACGCGGTCGATCGCCTCGATCGAGACATCCACCGGATAGGTCTGCGCGCGCTTGCTGTCCGTCGCGACATTAGAGTTCCAACTCACGGGGATCATTCGTTCGATCGGGATCGAGCTGGTATTTGGACAGCCCTGGCCGTGGATCGAAATGCCGCGATCGCGCGTCACGACCCCGACGATCGGCTCGCCGGGAATTGGCGTACAGCAGCCCGCAATATGGTGCAAAATTCCCTCGATCCCGCAGATGGGTGCGTTGCTCTTAGCCTCGCCCGCCTGCACCTGCATCGTCGACTTCATTCGCGACGTCAGCTCGTCGGCCAGGGTCGAATCGGATCTCGGCTCTTCCTTAGGCTGCAAAGACTGGACGGCAACGCGCAGCCGGTTGACCACCTGGTTGAGTGTGATGTAGCCGTAGCCGACCCCGGCCAGCAGATCGTCTACGCAATGGTAGTTGCAGCGCTCGGCCACCATCTGCATCGGCTCGGACTTGAGCAGCGCCTCGAAGCCTTTCTTGCCCAGCTCTTTTTCGAGCATCTCACGACCGCGCGCAATATTTTCGTCGCGGTGGTATTTCTTGAACCAGTTGCGGATGCGGGTTTGGGCGCTGTGGGTGACGGTAAAGTTGAGCCAGTCCAGGCTGGGGTGGCTGTTCTTTTGGGTGACGATCTCGACGATGTCGCCGTTTTCTAGCACCGTGTCGAGCGTGACCATGCGCCCGTTAACCTTCGCGCCCGCGCAATGGTTGCCCACCTCGGTGTGGATGCGATAGGCGAAGTCGATCGGCGTCGCGCCGTGCTTGAGAGCGAGTACGTCACTGTCGGGCGTAAATACAAAAACGTCGTCGTCGAAGAGGTTGGCCTTGACGCCTTCCATATACTCTTTCGCGTCGGCTTTCAGATCGCTCTGCCAGTCCAGGAGCTGCCGCAGCCAGGTGAATTTCGCGTCGTCGTCGGACATCTGCGCCGTCGAACCGCCGCTTTCTTTGTATTTCCAGTGAGCGGCGATCCCGTACTCGGCCACCTCGTGCATTTCATAGGTGCGGATCTGTACCTCGATCGGTCTCTGGCTTTGGCGGCCCATCACGCCGGTGTGGAGCGACTGGTAGCGGTTGGGTTTGGGCAGGCCGATGTAGTCTTTGAAGCGTCCGGGGATCGGTCGAAAGGCGTCGTGTACCACCGATAGGGCGCTGTAGCACTCGCTTTGCTTCTCGACGATGATGCGGACAGCGGCGATATCGTAGATTTCGCTAAATTCTTTTTTCTGCTTTTGCATCTTGCTGTAGATGCCATGCAGGTGTTTCGGGCGACCGGACACCTCGAAACTCTGAATACCGAGCTGCTCGAGCCGCTCGGAAATAGTTGAGATGACGACCTCGAGGCGGGCTTCGCGATCGGCGCGCTTGTCGGCGATCAGGTCGCGAATTTCGCGGAAGGCTTTTGGCTTGAGGTATTTGAACGACAGATCCTCGAGTTCCCACTTGATGCGACCGATCCCGAGGCGGTTGGCGAGGGGCGCGAAGATATCGAGGGTTTCGCGGGCGATGCGCTTTTGTTTCTCGGGGGCGAGATGCTCCAGAGTTCGCATATTGTGCAGGCGATCGGCCAGCTTGACGACAATAACGCGAATATCTTTGGCCATCGCCAGAAACATCCGCCGGAAGTTCTCGGCTTGATGCTCAGTTTTGCTCGAGAACTGGAACTTCGAGAGCTTGGTGACGCCTTCGACCAGACCGCGTATCTCCGCGCCGAAGTCGGCTTCGATATCGTCGGCGGTGATGCTAGTGTCTTCGACGATGTCGTGGAGGAAGCCCGCCGCGATCGCCGCGCCGTCGCCGCCCAGCTCGCGCAGCAGCCCCGCCACTTCGATGGGATGAACGATATAGGGCTCGCCGGATTTACGGCACTGCTCGGAGTGGAGGTCGTAGGCAAAAGTGAAAGCCTTGGCGATGAGGCCCCGCTCTTCCGGCGAGAGGGTTTGAACGAGTTCCGGCGCGCTGAGCTGGCCTAGGCAGACGCGGAGCCAGTCGGGAATCTCGAGCGAGTTGTCGAACGAACGGTCAGCGGGAAAGGAGGCTACAGCAATCATGGCGTCATAACTGGAGATGCAGGGGACGGAGACGGGCCGATCGCGGTTGGTGACGACGGGCCGCCGCAAGCGCAGGCTTCGGCTTGGAGTCGCTTCGGAGCGCGTAGCGAGACACCCGTATGAGGCACGAGCCCGAGAACGCACCTGGCACGATCGCGGACGTTAAATTCTAGGGCCATCCGTTTGCTTTCGCCCTGGAGAGAGCCCAGCATACGGGAACGGCGTCTGCGCCACAAAGTGCCTCAAAATTGAATCGCGAGC
Organism: uncultured cyanobacterium; assembly: GCA_937899645.1. Taxonomy (GTDB): domain Bacteria; phylum Cyanobacteriota; class Cyanobacteriia; order Cyanobacteriales; family Geitlerinemataceae; genus RDYZ01. Next base: position 8,965 of record CALCCD010000066.1, read on the forward strand.
AGTGCTGTGTCTTTAGCCTACAATCGGGCATAAAAAAGCGCTTACAAGCACCTATGATGGCGACCTCAGCATCGCTTTAGTTGTTGTATCAGCCCTGCATTTCCTTAATAATGACTTAATGTTTTAAAAAGATAAAGTAATGTAACCGCAATTTTTTAAGGCACGATCGCGTTGCAGCAGCGTAACTCGCAACTTCTCGTCGCAATGTCGTCGATCTAATGTTGAGTTTCCCCTGTCGTTTTATGCGGCGGGATGCGCGGTCTAGCCCCTTTCGTTCGTGGTCTCAGTGCGGGATCGGCTGCTTTGCTCGCGGGCTGAACTCGTTCCGAGCGCGTTTCGAGCCTTCGTCATTCCAGAGGTTGGGTTATGTCTCTTTCCCTGTTTCGCCAGCAGTTTTACACTCGGTTCAGCGAGCGGCTGCACCGTTTGACCGACGAAGCACAGTCGCTTTCCGGTCGTGAAATCTCGGCGGAAGCCACGCGCGACTGGATGGTGTTCTTGCGAGAGTTGCAAAGTGACTTTCAAAGCGAAATCGTCGCAGCGGCGGACGGCCATATCGAAGAGGCGAGCGGTCGCATTCGTTCGCTCGAAACGGAAATTTTTCGCGTTCTCAAGCTGCTCGAAACCGACTTCTTGTTTCTGAAATCTGCCAAGCAGGCTCAGACGCTGCGGGTGCGCCACCAGCAGTTTTGCGATCGGCTCGCAGCGGCCACGTCCTACAGTCAGGCCGTGCTCACGTTTGTCGATATCGCGCCCAGCTCGTCGAAGGAGCCGCCTGACGAAACCACACCCGAAGCAACCGCCAGGTCGTCGAGCTAGGAGCTTTCGTCTTGTCGGCCCGGTTTCGCTCTCTTGTTCGCGGGGCCAGACGCTCGACGGCCTGCCGAGCTATTGAGCTAACACGCGACGCGCCCCAAGCGCCACTGTCCGCCTCTGTCTTTCGCCGCCATGCAATCGCCCAAAGACCGCCAAGTTAGCCTGACTGAAGAAACGCAGCCGGACGGGCTCAGGGTTTATCGCTGCCCGTCTACGGAAGGCGTCTGGGTCGATCGAGCTGACTACGCCACCTGGCAAGAGAGCCTCAATGCTGCCGAACCGCCGAAAATGACCGAGATCGTCCGTCGCCTGGAAGCGAGCGACGCCAGCCCCGCGCCGGAGGACGGACGCGCCGCTCTTTGCCCGGTGACCGGACGGTTGCTGATTCGCGCGCGGGTCGATACGCCGACGCCGTTTTACGTCGAGCGCGCGCCAGAAGAGGGCGGCTTTTGGCTCGATCGCGGCGAGTGGGAAATCCTGACGCAGCTCGGGCTGCACGTCCGGCTCGACGTGTTGTTTTCATCTGAGTGGCAGGCAAAGCTACGCGACTGCCAGCAGGTCGAGCGTCAAAAGCAGGCTACCACCGATAAGCTGGGCAAAGATTTGGCACAGCAAGTGTTCGAGCTAGCCGACGCTCTGCGCGCTCATCCCAACGGCGACTTTGGCGTGGCGTACCTGATGCAGCAGTTCGATCGCCCGCCCGTTTAACGTTGCCCGTGCCGCAGAGCGCACGGCGGTGCGCCTCTAACAGAATTCTTTCATTTTTTGCTGATGGCCGCTCCCCTGCTCGAACTCGATCGCCTCGCGATCGCTTATCCCAACGCTACGGCGCGATCGGTCGATCGCGTTTCGCTGACTCTGCGCGCGGGCGAAATCCTCGGGCTAGTGGGCGAGTCCGGCTGCGGTAAATCGACCTTGGGGCGGGCGGCGATTCGGCTGTTGCCGGAGGGAAGCCAAACCGAGGGCGCAATTCGATTTCAGGGTGAGTCGGTGCTGGATTTCGATAACGATCGCCTGCGGGAGTTTCGTGGCGAAGCCGTGGCGCTGGTCTTCCAAGATCCGATGACGCGGCTCGATCCGCTGATGACGATCGGCGATCATTGCCTGGAGACACTGCGGGCGCACCGCTCCGATCTCGATCGCACCGCCGCGAAAGCCAAGGCTCTCGAAACCCTCGATACCGTCAAGATTCCGCGAGAGCGCTGGGCACAGTACCCTCATGAATTTAGCGGCGGTATGCGCCAGCGGGTGGCGATCGCCTTGGCGCTGCTGCTCGACCCCAAGCTCATCGTCGCTGATGAGCCGACCACCAGCCTCGACGTGACCGTATCGGCGGAAATCCTCGACGAGCTGTCGCGCCTGTGCCGCGATCGCGATCTCGGCCTACTGCTGATTTCCCACGATCTGGCGACGATCGGGCAGTACAGCGATCGCGTGGCGGTGATGCATGACGGCAATCTCGTTGAATGTGACGCTTCCGAAAAAGTCCTGCAAACGCCGCAGCACCCTTACACGCAGTCTCTGCTAGAAGCAGCGCTACACGTCCACGCGATCGGCGAATCCGCTGCATCCGAGCCCGGTGACGCTGACGAGCGCCGCGATATCGTCATCCGCGCGATCGACCTCGAGCAGCATTACACGCTGGAGGCCAGCCCTCTGGAAAAGCTCGTCCGGCGGCTGCGCGGCGATCGGCGCGACACGACGATCCGCGCCGTCGATGGCCTGAACTTCGAGATTTATCGTGGCGAAATCCTCGGGCTCGTCGGCGAGTCCGGCTGCGGGAAATCGACGCTGTCGCGGACGCTGCTGCAACTTATCGCGCCGACAGGCGGGCGGGTTGAATTCCTCGGACGCGACATCACCGGGCTCGATCGCGCCACTCTGCGCCAGCAGCGCCGCCAGATGCAAATGGTCTTCCAAGATCCCCACGCTTGCCTGAACCCGATGATGACGATCGGGCAGGCGATCGCCGACCCGCTCCTCGTCCACGGCCTCGCGGCCACCGCCGACGCCGCCAAGGAAACCGTCCTAAAAATGCTCGATCGCGTCGGGCTCGATCGCGACTTCTACGATCGCTACCCCGACCAGCTCTCCGGCGGTCAGCAGCAGCGCGTCGCGATCGCTCGCGCCTTGATTACCCGCCCGCAGTTCGCGATCTGCGACGAGCCGGTGAGTATGCTCGACGCCAACGTTCAGTCGCAGGTGCTAGATCTGATGCGCGAACTCAAGGAAGAATTCGATCTGACCTATCTGTTTATCACTCACGATCTATGGGTGGCGCGCTACTTCTGCGATCGCATCGCCGTGATGAATGGCGGCAAAATAGTTGAAATCGACGCTACCGATCGCGTCTTCCGCGACCCGCAGCACCCTTACACCCGCAAGCTCCTCGGAGCCGCGCCGCTACTCGCCAGCGGTCGTTAGGCTCTGGTTTAGGCTTTGGTTGACCCGAATCCGGCAGGCGCAGAGCGCTGCCACCAGCAACGCCAAGCCGCCGCACATCACCGCCAGGAGCTGACTGTCGCCGAACCAATTTTCGATCGCCCAGCCCAGCCCAAGCGCAGCGACAATCTGCGGGATAGTAATAAAGGCGTTGAACAGGCCGATATAAACGCCACGATCGCCCGTCGGCAGCACTGGCGTCAGCATCGCGTAAGGCATTGACAGCGTGCTCGCCCAGGCGATCCCGAATCCCGCCATCGGCAGCACGATCCAGCCCGCACTCGGCATCCACCCCAAGCTCAGCAGCGCGACTCCACCGATCGCCAGACTCGCCGCATGGATCGTCCGACAGCCGAAGTGATCGGTCAGGCGCGGCAGCAACAGCGAGAATCCGAGACACACAGCGTTATAGGCCGCGAAACAGAGTCCCGCCCACTGGATGCCCTCGCGGTAAGCGTCGCTCGCTTCATCGTAGGCTCCGAAAAAGTGATGCGCCACCGCAGGCGAGAAGTTAATGAAGAAGCAAAAGATCCCCAGCCAGGTGAAGAACTGGACCAAGCCCAGATCGCGCATTGTCGGCGGCATCTCGCGCAGCAGCTTGCCAAGCTGAAAATCATCTTCGCGATCGAGGCGACTCTGACGCGGCTTGCGCTCCTCTGTCGTCCGCAGCGTCCAGATCACCGTCGCCAAGAACACCGCCGCGCCCAGGTAGTACGCCCAGCGCACCGTCAGCGGAATGCCCAGACCCTGCGGCGCGATATCTAGCCAGACAAATAGCCGCTCTAGCGACCAGGGCGCGATCGACGCCAAAATGGCCCCCGTACCGATACACAAGCTCTGCATCGCAAACCCCGGCGCTTGCTGACCGGTCGGTTCGGTCAAATCGGCCACCGTCGCCCGCAGCGGCTCCATGCTGACGTTAATCGCCGTATCCATCACCCAAAGTAGCCCCACCGCCATCCACAGCGTCGAAACGTGAGGCATGGCGACCAGCGCCAGGGAACTGACGATCGCGCCCACCAAAACATAGGGATGGCGTCTGCCAAAGCGACACCAGGTGCGATCGCTGAGATAACCGATAATCGGCTGCACCATCAGACCTGAGATCGGCGCAGCCAGCCACAGCAGCGGGATCTGCTCCGGATTCGCGCCCAGATACTCGTAGATAGCGCTCGTATTTGTCATCTGAAGCGCCCAGCCGAACTGAATCCCCAAGAAGCCGAAGCTCATATTCCAGAGCTGCGCGCCACCGAGCACTGCGGTCGGCGGTGCTTTGTCATATTGGGGCGCTTCTGCCGAACCAGCCTCGGCCTTGGGAACAAAAGAATCTAGATACGTATTGTGAGAGTCGATAGCAAAAAATGGGGTAAACGGTGCATCCCTATCTTAATCGGGAGACTCGTATACCCCACCTGTGTCCTAGGGCAGAATTCGATTCGCTCAGGACGCCGGAACCAGCACTTCCGTCAGCGGCATCCAGTTGCAGACGCGATCGCCGCCGACCTCTACGACCACCTTGACGCGCGGCTCGAGCTTCGGCAGTGTCACCAGATATTCCAGTTCCTGACGCGACAGTACTTTCCCGTCAATAATCCAAATAACCAGCCCTTTGGCATACTCCGGCAGGTTGTCGAGCTGCGTCTTGACGATCGGCGGCACGAAATACACCGGCCCCGAGGCCCCGTCACTAAAATCCTGCTTGCCCAAGTGCGGCGGGCGCACGCCGTGAACGCCCATTAGATACGCTGCCAAATCGCCCAGACCGCGCGCGTTGAGGGTCAGGCTCAGATAGCCCGCTGCGCGAATCCGGCGTTGGTAGCGCCCTTCGTAGCCGCCCTCGAGCGGTGCGTACATGCCCAGCGCGCCCGATCGCTCCAGATCTTTGACAATTTTGTTTCCGAATTCCAGCAGTGCCATCGATTGTTTCGTCCCGGTCGCGGGTGTAGGAGTGTGCGGCGCAAGCCGATGGGTCACTGGGTCACAGTTGCCATCGAGCCAGCAGGGTCGATCGCCCGCACCAAGCGCGGCAATCGTACGAGCAGTATACCGTCGGACTCCTCCGCGCGCCGAAGTGCAGCTCCGATGCAAACTCGCTAGCGCGATCGTTGCCGCCTGCCGATCTCGTCAGAGAGCGGCCCCGCGAATCGGTCGATCGTGGAGCCGAACGCCCTCGATATTCAGCATCAAAAATCGCTTTAGAAGCCCCGATCGAAAAATATCAGTCAAATGCTGGACAATCACCGAGCATCTCCCTATAATCAGTACCCGCGAATGAAATCTGGTTAGAAGCCAGAGAGCACACCTCCTTATTAAGTTTCAGTCGCGAGTCCGAAGCACAAGCAAGATCGAGAGTCCGCCACTAGCGGGTGTATGGCCTTGCAAACGCGACTTCCTCCAAGAGAGCGAGTCGCCGGGATACTGGAAAGCTCTACGAGGGCTATCTAAGTCCTTCGCCCAAGCAAGTGAAACAGTTGCTTCCCACCGGGCGACTTCGGACATTGGGTTTTGACCCTCTAAATAAGAAGCGTCAATCCATACGTGAGAGGGATACTCATCCGCTCGACATGGCGATTTTGCTGCGTCGAACGGTTAGCGCGCGTCCGCGCGGGCGAACGAGTTTCCACTCCGGTCAAGCGTGTGTAGTCATCGAGCAAAAGGAGCAGAGAGAAGTGTCTGTTGGCATTCTTGGCACCAAGGTTGGCATGACCCAAGTTTTCAGTGAAGACGGGGCTGCTATTCCTGTAACCGTGATCGAAGCTGGCCCGTGCAGCATCACACAGATCAAAACGAAAGAGACGGACGGCTACGAAGCCGTTCAAATCGGCTACGGCGCAGTCAAGTCCAAAGCCCTCAACAAACCGAAGCTCGGCCACCTGGCCAAGTCGGAGACCGATCCGGTTCGCCATCTGTGCGAGTACCGAACCCAATCCGTTGGCGACTACGAACTCGGTCAAGCGCTCCTGGCAGATGTCTTTACCGAAGGTCAGCTCGTTGACGTGGCCGGACAAACCATCGGTCGCGGCTTCGCGGGCTACCAAAAGCGTCACAACTTCAGTCGCGGACCCATGTCCCACGGCTCGAAGAACCACCGCCAGCCCGGTTCGACCGGTGCGGGTACGACTCCCGGTCGCATCTACCCCGGTAAGCGCATGGCCGGTCAGATGGGCGCGAAGCGCGTCAGCATCCGCAAGCTCGAGGTGGTGAAAGTCGATGCCGAGCGCAACTTGCTCCTCATCAAAGGCGGCGTCCCCGGTAAGGCCGGTACGCTCCTGAGCATCACCCCCGCGACCATCGTCGGTCAGCAGTAATCGAAACACTCGAAACCGAGCAAGCCCGGAGAAAGTCCGGAAAAAGTTAAGTAACAGCAATGGCTAACTGTGTCGTTCGCAACTGGGAAGGCGCTGAGGTGGGTAACGTCAGCCTCGACTTGAAAGTTGCTAAAGAAGAAAATGCCCAGCACATCGTGCACCGGGCCGTAATCCGTCAGCTTCACAACTCCCGCCAAGGGACGGCTTCGACCAAAACCCGCGCGGAAGTGCGCGGCGGTGGCCGCAAGCCCTGGCGTCAAAAAGGTACGGGTCGCGCCCGCGCCGGTTCGAGCCGCTCGCCGCTGTGGCGTGGTGGTGGTGTCATCTTTGGCCCCAAGCCCCGCGACTTCAGCCTGAAGATGAACCGCAAGGAGCGTCGTCTAGCACTGCGTACGGCACTTCAGTCCCGCGTAGAAGACACGATAGTCGCGGAAGGTTTTGCGGATAACTTCTCGCGCCCGAGCACGAAAGAACTCGTGTCGGCCTTCGGTCGTTGGGGTATCGAAGCGGGTTCAAAAGTGCTTGTCATCCTCGACGAAGCACCGGAAAACGTGGTGCTCTCGGCGCGTAACATCGAGCGCGTCAAGCTGATCCGCGCCGACCAGCTCAATGTGTTCGACCTGCTGCATGCGGACTTCATCGTCACCACCGCATCCAGCCTCGACAAGATTAAGGAGGTTTACGGTGAGTAGAACGGTTGAAGAACGCAATCTGGCAGATCTGATTCTCCGTCCGCTAATCACGGAGAAGGCCAACCTGGGCATGGAAAACAATCACTACACCTTCGAGGTCGTGCTGAAAGCCACCAAGCCCCAAATCAAACTGGCGATCGAGCAGCTCTTCGACGTCAAAGTTCTGAAGGTCAACACGTCGGTTAAAGCTCGCAAGCAGAAGCGCGTCGGTCGCTTCATCGGCTACAAGCCCCAATACAAGCGCGCGATCGTGACCCTCGCCGAAGGCGATTCCATCCCGCTGTTCCCGGATGTATAAGGTCGGCACCTGCCGCACTGAGGCATTGAATCCTCGACAGAATCATCGATTCGACGCCACCTAGAGAACTCAACAGTACGATTGAAGAAACATGGGTATCCGTTCCTACCGGCCATATACTCCGAGCACGCGCGACTACAGCGTTTCTGACTTTGCAGAAATCACGCGCAGCAAGCCGGAAAAATCGCTCACCAAGCACGTCCATCGCAAGAAGGGCCGCAACAACCGCGGTGTGATCACCTGCCGTCACCGTGGCGGCGGCCACAAGCGCCTCTATCGCTTCATCGACTTCCGTCGCGACAAGCGCGATATGCCCGCAACGGTTCTGCACATCGAGTACGACCCGAACCGTAACGCTCGCATCGCCCTCGTTCAGTACGAAGACGGCGAGAAGCGCTACATCCTTCACCCCAACGGTCTGGCTGTCGGTTCGACGGTTATCGCTGGCGCGGAAGCCCCCATCGAGCTGGGCAATGCAATGCCCCTTGGCGAGATTCCTCTGGGTGAAACCGTTCACAACATCGAACTCTACCCCGGACGCGGTGGCCAAATGGCCCGCGCAGCCGGTACGGGCGCGCAAGTGATGGCAAAAGAAGGGGGCTACGTCACCCTCAAGCTGCCGTCGAGCGAAGTCCGCATGGTTCGCCGCGAGTGCTACGCCACCATCGGCGCGATCGGCAACGCTGACATCCGCAACATCACTGTCGGTAAAGCCGGACGGACGCGCTGGAAAGGCCGTCGCCCGCAGGTTCGCGGTAGTGTCATGAACCCTTGCGATCACCCGCACGGTGGTGGTGAAGGTCGTGCGCCGATCGGCCGCAGTGGCCCGGTGACCCCTTGGGGTAAGCCCGCGCTCGGTAAGAAAACGCGTAAGAAGAACAAAGGCAGCGATAAGTTCATCGTCCGTCGCCGTCGTAAGTCCTCCAAGCGTAGTCGTGGCGGTCGCGACAGCTAGAGCCCAGCTTGCTTCGGCTGGTGCACTTAAGAGTTACGGAAGAACGGAAAGATTTAGCTTCAGGACAATCCCATGGGCAGATCCCTTAAAAAAGGCCCCTTTATTGCGGGCCACTTGATGAAAAAGATCGACGCGCTGAACGCCAAGGGCGACAAGCAAGTCATCAAAACCTGGTCGCGCGCATCGACGATCGTCCCACAGATGATCGGCCACACGATCGCGGTGCACAACGGGCGCACCCACGTTCCCGTGTTCGTGACCGAGCAAATGGTCGGCCACAAGCTGGGTGAATTCGCCCTGACGCGCACCTTTAAAGGTCACGCGAAGAGCGACAAAAAGGCTCGCCGCTAATTAACCAACTATTAGCTGACAACTATCCGAAGGAGAAGCCGAAATGGCTGTTGACACTAGAGAACAAGGTAAGGCGATCGCCCGCTACATCCGCATGTCCCCCCGCAAGGTGCGCCGCGTCCTCGATCAGATTCGCGGTCGCTCTTACCGCGAGGCGCTGATCGTCCTCGAATTCATGCCCTACCGCGCCTGCGATCCCATCCTGAAAGTCCTGCGTTCCGCCGTTGCAAACGCGGAGAACAACCTCGGCCTCGATCCGGCAACGTTGGTTGTTTCCGAAGCGTTCGCCGACCAGGGTCCCGCTCTGAAGCGGTATCGCCCCCGCGCCCAAGGCCGCGCCTATATGATTCGCAAGCCGACCTGCCACATCACTGTCGCTGTCGCGCCGCAAGACTAGGGCTTACAAGTCAGATAAGGCCATAAAAGATAAGGGACTTACAGAAGGAAAAACCGTGGGACAAAAGATTCATCCAGTAGGCTTTCGCCTAGGCATTACCCAAGAGCACCGCTCGCGCTGGTTCGCGGAGGGCAACCGCTACCCCGAGCTGCTACAGGAGGACGCCAAAATTCGCGAGTACGTTCGCAAGAACCTTAACAACGCCGGTATCTCTGACGTTCGTATCGAGCGCAAGGCCGAGCAAATTGACCTCGAAATCCGCACGGCACGTCCCGGCGTGGTCGTCGGTCGTGGCGGCAGCGGCATCGAAAGTCTGCGCGCCAGCCTACAGCAAATGCTCGGCGACACCAGTCGCCAGATTCGCATCAACGTCGTGGAAGTCACCCGCGTCGATGCTGACGCCGCGCTGATTGCAGACTACATCGCCCAGCAGCTCGAGCGCCGGGTTTCGTTCCGCCGCGTCGTTCGTCAAACGATCCAGCGCGCTCAGCGTGCTGGTGTCGAAGGCATCAAGATTCAGGTCGGCGGCCGTCTGAACGGTGCGGAAATCGCACGTTCTGAGTGGACGCGCGAAGGTCGCGTCCCCCTGCACACGCTGCGGGCTGACATCGACTACAACTACTGCACGGCGCAGACCATCTACGGCATCTTGGGCATCAAAGTCTGGGTCTTCAAGGGTGAAATCATCCCCGGTCAAGAGAATGCTCCGCCGCCGCCGCCGAGCGCTCAGCCCCGCCGTCGCCAATCGCGCCGCCGTCAGTTTGAAGATCGATCGAACGAAGGCTAGAGCTCTCGCCCAGTCCTTCGACTATTACGTCTATTCGAGTCAGTCATGTTAAGTCCAAAGCGTACTAAATTCCGCAAGCAGCACCGGGGTCGGATGACCGGGATGGCCTTTCGCGGCAACAAGCTTGATTTCGGCGATTACGGCCTGCAAGCGATCGAACCCTCCTGGATCACCTCGCGCCAAATCGAGGCCAGCCGCCGAGCCATGACCCGCTACGTCCGCCGGGGCGGGAAAATCTGGATTCGCATTTTCCCCGACAAGCCCGTGACAATGCGCCCCGCCGAAACCCGGATGGGTTCGGGTAAGGGTAACCCAGAGTTTTGGGTCGCTGTCGTCAAGCCCGGTCGCATCATGTTCGAGATTGCCGGTGTTCCCGAAAGCACCGCACGGGAAGCCATGCGCCTCGCGGCCTTCAAGCTGCCGATCAAAACGAAATTCGTCAAGCGCGAAGCCTAAGAGAGGAGTCCCAGAGAGGAGAAACAGAATCGTGTCATTACCCAAGATCGACGAAGTGCGCACGCTGAGCGATGAAGACATCGCAGCGCAAGTGGTCGAAACCAAGAAGCAACTGTTCGAACTTCGCATGCAGAAGGCGATCGGTCAGTTCGAGGGGCCGCACCAGTTCAAGCACCTCAAGCACCGCCTCGCGCAACTGCTGACCGTCGAGAGCCAGCGCCAAGCGCAAGTCGCCGCAACCGCAGAGCCCGCGCCTTCCGCCGAAGCTGCGCCCGAGCCCACGGCCGAATCTGCTGAGCCTGCCGAAAGCTGAAAGCTTCGCTTTTCCCGTCCCCGAACTCACGCCCCGAACTCATAGAATTCCATGGCAGTTAAAGAACGAGTCGGCACTGTCGTCAGCAACAAGATGGATAAAACCGTCGTTGTGGCGATCGAAGACCGAGTCCCCCACCCCAAGTACGGCAAAACGATCGTACAAACCAAGCGCTACAAAGCCCACGACGAAGAGAACGCTTGCAATGAAGGCGATCGCGTTCGCATCCGCGAAACCCGCCCGAAGAGCAAAACCAAGCGCTGGGCGGTCGTCGAGACGATCGAAGCCGCATCGCAGCTCTAGCCGCGCGCCGCATACCCCCGATTGAGGATTGAGGAAAATCCACCGTGATTCAAAAAGAGTCTTACTTAAACGTTGCTGACAACAGCGGTGCGCGCAAGCTGATGTGCATTCGCGTGCTGGGCAACAACCGCACCTACGCCAGAGTTGGCGATACGATCGTTGCGGTCGTCAAGGATGCGATCCCCAACATGGGCGTTAAGCGATCGGACATCGTCCGCGCCGTCGTCGTCCGCACGAAGAAAAACTTGCTCCGCTCCAGTGGCATGAGCATTCGCTTCGACGATAACGCCGCCGTGATCGTCAACACCGACGGCAACCCCAAAGGAACTCGCGTCTTCGGCCCCGTCGCGCGCGAACTGCGGGACAAAAACTTCACGAAAATCGTTTCGCTCGCTCCGGAGGTTCTTTAAACCATGGCAAAGTTCGGCAAAAAGAACCTGCATCCCCAAAAGATGCACGTCAAAAAAGGAGACACCGTCCAGGTCATCTCCGGTAAGGACAAAGGCAAAGTCGGTGAGGTGATCGCCGCGCTGCCGAAGACGAGCCAAATCGTCGTCCAGGGCGTCAACGTCCGCACCAAACACGTCAAACCGCAGCAGGAAGGCGAGTCCGGCCAAATTCGTACCTACGAAGCGCCGATCCACAGCTCTAACGCCATGCTGTATTCCACGAAGGAGAAAGTGGCCAGCCGCGTTTGCTACACCTTCACGGAAGACGGCAAAAAGGTGCGCAAGCTCAAAAAAACGGGCGAAATTATCGACTAGGCGAGCCCTTCGCCCTCTCCGTGAAGTCCTGACAACGACCAGGGCGCTTACTCCGTTAGGAAGCCACTCATGACACAGCGACTGAAAACCCTTTACACCGGAACGATCGTCCCGAAGCTCACCGAGCAGTTCGGCTACACGAACGTCCACCAAGTTCCCAAACTGGCCAAGGTCACGATCAACCGCGGTCTGGGCGAAGCGTCGCAGAACGCGAAAGCCCTCGAATCCTCCACCCGAGAGCTCGCTATCATCGCCGGTCAGAAGCCCGTCGTGACACGAGCGCGCAAATCGATTGCAGGCTTCAAAGTCCGCGAAGGCATGCCCGTGGGCATCATGGTTACGCTGCGTGCCGAGCGCATGTACGCTTTCCTCGATCGACTCATCAACTTGTCCCTGCCTCGCATTCGCGACTTTCGCGGCGTCAGCCCCAACAGCTTCGACGGTCGTGGTAACTACACCCTCGGCGTCCGCGAGCAGCTGATCTTCCCCGAGGTCGAGTACGACGAAATCGATCAGATCCGAGGAATGGACATCTCGATCGTGACGACAGCAACGAACGACGAAGAAGGTCGCGCGCTGCTTAAAGAAATGGGAATGCCCTTCCGAACGAACTGAGGCAGGCTTTAAAAGAGGAAACTATGGCGGTTAACGACACCATTGCAGATATGCTCACGCGGATTCGCAACGCGAATCTGGCTAGACACGCCACAACCCGCGTGCCTTCGACGAAAATGACGCGCAACATCGCGAACGTCCTGAAGGAAGAGGGATTTATTGCGGACTTCAGCGAAACCGGCGAAGGAATCGACCGGATGCTCGAAGTTTCCCTGAAATATAAGGGACGCAATCGCCAGCCCATTATTCAGTCGCTCAAGCGCGTCAGCAAGCCCGGCCTTCGCGTCTACTCCAACAAGAAAGACCTGCCCCGCGTGTTGGGCGGCATCGGTATCGCGATTGTCTCGACTTCTCAAGGCATCATGACCGATCGCGAAGCGCGTCGCCAAGGCGTCGGTGGTGAAGTCCTCTGCTTCGTTTACTAAAGGTTTTACAGGAGCGTTTTCCGAAGCGCCCCAAGCGGTAGTCCGGCCTCGAGTCCGGCTTGTCGCGCAGTCCACGGAAGTCTCACATTAGGACAATGTCTCGAATTGGTAAGCGTCCGATCTCGCTCCCGGCAAAAGTAACGGTGAGCATCGACGGACAAACTGTCTCAGTCAAAGGGCCGAAAGGTCAGCTAGAGCGCACCCTGCCCGACGAAGTCACGGTCGGCCAAGAAGGCGAAACGATCGTCGTCAAGCGCGTTGACGACTCGCGTGTCGCCCGTGCCTGCCACGGCCTCAGCCGCACTCTCGTCGCCAACATGGTCGAAGGCGTCGAAAAAGGGTTTGAGAAGAAGCTGGAGATCCAAGGCGTCGGTTATCGCGCCCAGGTGAAAGGCAAAAACTTGATCCTGAACGTCGGCTACAGCCAGCCCGTTGAAGTCGTCCCGCCGGAAGGTATCTCTCTCGCAGTCGAAGCCAATACAAATGTGACCGTCAGCGGCATCGACAAGGAAATCGTCGGCAACATCGCCGCGAAGATTCGCGACGTGCGTCCGCCCGAGCCCTACAAAGGCAAAGGCATTCGCTACGCAGGCGAGTACATCCTCCGCAAAGCAGGCAAGTCAGGTAAGAAGTAGGTCGTCATGAAGCTCAGTCGCAAACAATCCACCCAGCGTCGCCACCGACGCATTCGCCGCAAGCTGTCCGGCACTGCCGAGCGCCCCAGACTCGCAGTCTTCCGCTCCAACCAGCACATTTACGCCCAGGCGATCGACGATACCGCCGACCGCACCCTGGTATCGGCTTCGACTCTCGATGCCGACGTCAAGTCCCAAGACCTCGCGACGGCAACTTGCGAAGCCTCGACAGCTGTGGGCAAACTCGTCGCCGAGCGCTTGAAAGCCAAAGGCATCGAAAATGTAATCTTCGATCGCGGTGGTAACCTCTACCACGGTCGCGTCAAAGCCCTGGCCGATGCCGCTCGCGAAGCTGGCCTGAACTTCTAGTCCCCCACCGAGGAATCATAAAACCGTGGCAGAACAACGAGAACGCCGTAAAAAAGGCAATCGCAACCGCGAGAAAGACTCCGAGTGGCAAGAGCGAGTCGTCCAGATTCGCCGTGTCACCAAGGTCGTCAAAGGTGGTAAAAAACTCAGCTTCCGGGCGATCGTCGTCATCGGTAACGAAAAAGGTCAAGTCGGCGTCGGCGTCGGCAAAGCCAGCGACGTAATCGGTGCGGTAAAAAAAGGCGTCGCCGATGCCAAGAAGCACCTTGTCACCGTCCCGCTGACCAAAGCGAGTTCCGTGCCCCACCGCACGAACGGTCGCGCTGGCGGTGCGAAGGTCATGATGCGTCCGGCAGCGCCCGGTACGGGTGTAATTGCTGGTGGCGCGGTGCGTACCGTCCTCGAACTGTCGGGCGTGAAAAACATCCTCGCCAAGCAGCTCGGCTCCGGTAGCCCGCTCAACAACGCCCGCGCCGCAGTCGAAGCTCTGCGCTCCCTGCGGACGCTCAGCGGCGTGGCAAAAGAGCGCGACATCTCGATCGAGAAGCTGTACGCATAGCAGCAGCCTGCCTCCCGCTCGATTGCGAGCTGACAACGACGACATTAGAAAACCGATGAGACTCGACGACATCACCCCCAAATCCGGCTCGCAGCGGCGCAAGCGCCGCCTCGGTCGCGGCATCTCCGCCGGTCAAGGCGCGAGCTGCGGTAAAGGTATGCGCGGCCAAAAAGCGCGCTCCGGTAGCGGCACGCGCCCCGGCTTTGAAGGCGGGCAAATGCCCCTGTACCGCCGCGTGCCCAAGCTGAAGCACTTCAAAATTATCAATCCGAAGAACTTCACGGTCGTAAACGTTGCCAAGCTCGCCAGCGCGGCAGCCGGTAGTGAAGTGACGCTCGAATCGCTGATGGAGTCCGGCGTCGTCACCACCAACGACGGCCCGCTCAAAATCCTCGGCGACGGCGAACTCAGCATCGGCCTGACGGTAAAAGCCGCTGCCTTCACGGCTAACGCTCGCCAGAAGATCGAAGCCGCCGGTGGTACGTGTGAAGTGGTCTAGCCCGACCTCTAGCCCTTAAACTTCATATTATTGATAGATTGCTGCCAGCCAACTTAACCTCGGCTGTCCCAATCAAAGTCCAGTCCATTGACATCAGCCCGTACGAGGTCATCCACATATGGTGGTCAGTCGAGAAAAAGCACCCAGCGCCCAGGAGACATTTCTCCAGATGGCGCAAGCAGCCGGTCTGCGTGGCCGCCTGCTCATCACGATCGGACTCCTGATCCTCGTCCGCTTGGGAATTTACCTGCCGATTCCCGGAATCAATCGCGCCCAGTTCGCCGCCGATTTGCAGAACAGCCCGTTCCTCGGTCTGCTGGACGTGTTCTCCGGTGGCGGTCTGCAATCGCTCGGCATTTTTGCCCTCGGCATTTTGCCGTTCATTAATGCCTCGATCGCGATTCAGCTCCTAACGGCAGCAATCCCGAGCCTCGAAGACTTGCAGAAAAACGAAGGCGAAGCCGGTCGGCGCAAGATTTCGCAAATCACGCGCTACATCGCCCTCGGCATTGCCGTTCTGCAAAGTATCGGGATTGCGATTTGGACGAGCGGTTACGCCCTCAATCCGGGCTCGACGGTCTTCGTCATTCAGACCGTCATTGCCCTGGTCGCGGGCTCGATGTTCGTGATGTGGGTGTCCGAGCTGATCACCGAGCGCGGCATCGGTAACGGTGCATCGCTGCTGATTTTCGTCAACATCGTCGCGGTTCTGCCGCGATCGCTGGGCGGAACGATCCAGCTCGCGCAGCAAGATCAGGGCATCATCGGTCGCGTCGTCCTGCTGCTGCTCGTCTTCCTCGTGACGATCGTCGGCATTGTCTTCGTCCAAGAGGGCGCGCGCCGCATCCCGATCGTCTCGGCTCGCCGTCAGGTAGGTCGTCGCTTGTATCGCGAGCGCACTAGCTACCTGCCCCTGCGCCTAAATCAGGGCGGCGTGATGCCGATTATCTTCGCCTCTAGTTTCCTGATTCTGCCGGGAATTTTGGCACAGTCCACAGGCAACGCTTTCCTGGTTCAGGTCGCGGATTACTTGCGTCCCAGTGGCCCTGCGCCCTTGCTGTACGTGACGTTCTACCTGTCGCTGATCGTCTTCTTTAGTTACTTCTACGCGTCGTTGATTCTCAACCCCGTCGATCTTTCGCAGAACCTGAAGAAAATGGGATCGAGCATCCCCGGCATTCGCCCCGGACGCGCGACCAGCGACTACATCGAGAAGGTGATGAACCGTCTGACACTTCTCGGCGCGATTTTCCTCGGCATCGTTGCCACCGTGCCAACGGCAGTGGAGAGCGCGACGCAAGTTACGACTTTCCAGGGACTGGGCGCGACCTCACTGCTGATTTTGGTCGGTGTAGCCATCGATACGGCCAAGCAGATTCAAACCTACGTCATTTCCCAACGCTACGAGGGAATGGTCAAACAATAGACTTCATGAGACTCATCTTTCTTGGCCCCCCAGGGGCGGGTAAGGGGACTCAGGCGCAACGTGTTGCATCTGACTACTCCGTACCCCACATCTCCACCGGCGACATTTTGCGCAGTGCCGTCGCCGCTCAAACATTGTTGGGCAAAAAAGCCCAGGACTATATGAATCGAGGCGAGCTCGTCCCCGACAGCCTCGTTCTCGACCTCGTAAAAGAGCGCTTGCAGGCTGAGGATACGAAGCCGGGCTGGATTTTAGACGGGTTTCCTCGTAATGTGTCTCAGGCTGAATTCCTGTCCCAATTGCTGGAAGGAATCTCGCAGGGTATTGACTCCGTAATCAACTTTGACGTGCCCGACGACTCGATCGTCGCCCGCATGCTAGAGCGTGGTCGCAAGGATGACAACGAGGATACGATTCGCCGTCGCCTCGTCGTCTATCGTGACGAGACCGAGCCGCTAATTGCTTTTTACAAGCAGCTCGGCTACCTCGTCTCGATCGACGGTAACCAAAGCGTCGATCGCGTTAGCTCGCAGATCGTTGCAGCTCTTGGGTCTGCTTAGCTATTTGTCAAGAAACTTGCTAATATGAGGAGCTTGTTGCTGCGTGTTGCGGTGTTTGTTTGAGCTAGAGGAAGAGCATTGTCCAAGCAAGATTTGATCGAAATGGAGGGAACCGTTACCGAGTCCCTGCCCAACGCGATGTTTCGTGTCGATCTCGACAACGGGTTCAACGTTTTGGCCCACATTTCGGGAAAGATCCGTCGCAACTACATCAAGATTCTGCCGGGGGATCGCGTTAAGGTCGAACTTACTCCCTACGACCTACAAAAGGGACGCATTACCTATCGCTTGCGTAAGAAGTAGTGCAGCTGCGTGGTTCGTCGAACGACATGTTGCTCTGAGCTGAGCACCGTGCTTCGTACGGGCTCCCGAGCACCAGCGCGTTCTTCATCGAAAGCGGGCGTCGATTAATTGTCAAATGTACCTGTCATGAAAGTTAGAGTCTCCGTCAAAGAATGTGCGATAAGCGCCGCATCATCCGCTGCGGCAGCCGCGTCACGTTCGTTTGCGCGAATTCGCAAGCACGAGCAACGGCAAGGTTAAATCCAGCTAGCCCTGCTTCGATCGAATCTTTTCCCAGCCCAGCTATCAACATACCCGCATTAGGAGGAACTCCCCGGTGGCACGAATTTCCGGCGTTGACTTGCCGCGTAACAAACGCGTCGAAATTGGCTTGACGTACATCTACGGTATCGGTCTGCACCGATCGCAGAAAATTCTCGAAGCGACTAGTATCAGTCCCGACACGCGTGTCAAAGACTTGTCTGATGCTGAAGTCGCTGCGCTTCGCGAGCACCTCGAAGCAACTTATCAGGTCGAAGGTGACCTGCGCCGCTGGGAGTCGATGAACGTTAAGCGTCTCGTCGATATCGGTTGCTATCGCGGTCGCCGCCACCGCCAGGGACTGCCCGTACGCGGTCAGCGCACCCGAACTAACGCCCGCACGCGTCGCGGCGGTCGCCGGACAGTGGCTGGTAAGAAAAAGGCGAAGTAGGTAAGGGCCGGGGCCCGCTAGCTCCACGCGAACTCGTTGGGAGTGCTCGATTCCCGCACGACACCCAAAGATTCTCAACTCAACTCAATCGACTTAGAAGACAATGGCCCGACAATCTGGCAAAAAATCAGGCGCGCGCAAGCAGAAGCGAAACGTTCCCAACGGAGTTGCCTATATCCAATCGACGTTCAATAACACGATCGTCACGATCACAGACCCGCGCGGTGAAGTTATTTCCTGGGCTTCTGCGGGGTCGAGCGGCTTCAAGGGTGCTAAGAAAGGTACGCCTTACGCCGCCCAGACCGCTGCGGAAAGTGCTGCCCGTCGTGCGAACGACCAGGGCATGCGCCAGATTGAAGTGATGGTCAGCGGCCCCGGATCGGGTCGCGAAACGGCAATCCGCGCGATTCAAGGGGTCGGTCTAGAAATCACCCTGATTCGCGACATCACTCCGATTCCGCACAATGGTTGTCGTCCGCCGAAGCGTCGTCGCGTTTAGGCCGAGCGACTCGATATTGGGGATTTTGGATATAAGGAGGTTATGCTGTGGCGCAGTTCCAGATTGAATGCGTTGAGACGAATACGGAGAAAGATCAAGGTCAGTACGGCAAGTTCGCGATCGACCCCCTAGAGCGCGGCCAGGGCACGACGATTGGTAACGCTTTGCGGCGCGTACTGCTGTCGAACCTAGAGGGAACGGCGATCACGGCGGTACGGATCGAGGGCGTCAACCACGAGTTTGCGACTCTGCCGGGCGTTCGCGAGGACGTTCTCGAGATTCTGCTCAATATGAAGGAGGTCGTCCTTAAGAGCAGCTCCAACACTCCGGTTACTGGCCGATTGATGGTTCGCGGCCCCGCAATGGTTCGTGCCGAGCACTTCGAGCTGCCGCCTGAAGTTGAGGTTCCTTCGCTCAACCAGTACGTGGCGACGCTGGCCGAAAACGCCTCTCTCGAGATGGAGTTTCAAATCGAGAAGGGGACGGGCTACCGCGCGGTCGATCGCAGTCATGATGAGACGGGCGCGATCGACTACATGCAAATCGATTCGATTTTTATGCCCGTCCGCAAGGTTAACTACACTGTCGAAGACGTTCGCGAAGATTCGATTCAGAAAGATCGCCTCTTCCTAGAAGTCTGGACGAACGGCAGCATTACGCCCCAAGAGGCGCTGAGCGAAGCGGCAGAAATCCTCGTCGAGCTGTTCTCGCCGCTCAAGGACATCACCCTCGAGGCGATGAAAGACGAGCAGACGCCGGATGAAGATCCGACCAGCCAAATCCCGATCGAGGAGCTACAGCTTTCCGTTCGCGCTTACAACTGCCTGAAGCGCGCTCAGATCAACTCCGTGGCCGACCTGCTCGACTACTCCCAAGAAGACCTGCTCGAAATTAAAAATTTCGGCCAGAAGTCTGCCGAGGAAGTGATCGACGCGCTTCAAAAGCGTCTCGGCATAACCCTGCCTCAAGAAAAGGCCAAGGCTTAGGACTCGCCTGCGAGCGAGTCGTGCAAGCGACCGCCAAGCTGAGTAAAGTCCGCACCGACTAATTTTCAAGTAAACCCTCAGAGAACCATGCGCCACCGCTGCCGCGTTCCCGAACTCGGGAAACCTGCCGATCAACGTAAAGCCCTGCTACGTGCGTTGACGACCGAACTCCTCCGCCACGGACGAATCACGACGACCAAAGCTCGCGCTAAGGCCGTTCGTTCTGAAGCCGATCGCATTATTACCCTCGCCAAGAAAGGTACGCTCGCCGCGCGCCGCCAGGCGATGGGCTACCTGTACGACAAGCAGCTCGTCCACTCGCTGTTTGCTGGGGTTGGCGATCGCTACGCTCAGCGCAAAGGTGGATACACCCGCATCCTGCGCACCGTTCCGCGCCGTGGTGACAACGCCGAAATGGCGATCGTCGAACTGGTTTAGATGTCACGCCTGAAAGCTCCGATCCCGCGTCAGCGCGTGGCGCTTGCCATTCAGTACAACGGTTCGGACTTTCACGGCTGGCAGCGCCAGCCCCGCGAGCGCTCCGTGCAGCAGACGCTCGAAACGGCAATTGAAACCGTCGTCGGTCACCGCGCCGTTCTTCACGGTGCCGGTCGCACCGATACCGGAGTGCACGCTGCCTGTCAGGTCGCGCACTTCGATACGGACAGTCCGATTCCGGGTGAGAAGTGGGCGGCGGTGCTCAATGCTCGCACCCCGCGCAGCATTAACCTCAGTGCGGCGGCTAGCGTCCGCCTCGACTGGCACGCGCGCTTCTCAGCGACCTGGCGGCGCTATCGGTATACAATCTATACCGCTCGACGTGCCAACCTGTTTTTCGAGCCCTTTGTCTGGCACTACTACCGCGAGTATCTCGACGCCGAGCTCATGCTGCGGGCACTAGAGCCACTGCTCGGTCGCCATCATCTTTCGGCTTTCCGGCGTGCTGGGTCGAGCCGAGCCGATTCATGGGTTGAGGTTCAAGAGGTTCGCTGCGATCGCGTCCGAGACTTTATCTCGATCGAAGTGCAGGCCAGCGGCTTTTTGTACGGCATGATGCGCCTCCTGGTCGGGACGCTCGTTCAGGTCGGTCGGGGTCAACGATCGCTCGAAAGCTTCGAGGAGATTTGGACGAACGAACGGCGCGAGCTGGTCAAGTACGCCGCACCGGCCAAGGGGCTCTGTTTCCTGCGGGTGGGCTACGACAACAATCCTTTCCCGACAGAGGCGTGGTATAGCACGATGCCGCATTACTCTTTCGACCCTTTACCCTGCTAACTCTCATGGAAAAAACCTATCTCCCACCTGCCCAAAACGACAATGCCAAGTGGTATGTCGTTGACGCCAGCGAGCAGAGACTCGGTCGCTTGGCCACCGAAATCGCTCGCGTTCTGCGCGGTAAGAACAAGCCGACTTACACGCCTCACCTCGATACGGGTGACTTCGTGGTCGTGATCAACGCCGAGAAAGTGCGCGTCACCGGTAAAAAGTCGACGCAGAAGCTGTACCGTCGCCACTCCGGTCGCCCGGGCGGCATGAAAATCGAAACTTTCAACAAGCTGCAAGCGCGTATCCCCGAGCGCATCATCGAGAAAGCCGTGAAGGGCATGCTGCCGAAGAACGCCCTCGGTCGCAAGCTGTT
Source organism: uncultured cyanobacterium (assembly GCA_937899645.1). Taxonomy (GTDB): domain Bacteria; phylum Cyanobacteriota; class Cyanobacteriia; order Cyanobacteriales; family Geitlerinemataceae; genus RDYZ01. The sequence goes on from CALCCD010000066.1 coordinate 30,053, forward strand.
CACCAAGCTCAGCGTGTACCAAGGCGAGAGCCACCCCCACGCCGCACAAAAGCCCGAAGTTCTGACCATCGCAACCGTCCCTGGAGATAGCTAAACATCATGGAAAGCAACGATAAAGTTATGTATTGGGGCACGGGTCGCCGCAAGCGCTCGGTGGCTCGCGTTCGCCTCGTCCCCGGCCAAGGCAACATCACTATCAACGGTCGCCCCGGCGATAACTACCTGCAGTACAACCCGACTTACCTGGGCGTCGCGAAGGCTCCCCTCGAAGTCCTCGGTCTGGAAGCAGAGTACGACATTCTCGTTTCCGTCAAGGGCGGCGGCATCACCGGTCAGGCCGATGCGATTCGCCTCGGTGTTGCGCGCGCGCTGTGTCAGCTCGATCCCGAGAACCGCGCGCCGCTGAAGACCGAAGGCTATCTAACCCGCGACCCGCGCGCGAAAGAGCGTAAGAAGTACGGTCTTCGCAAGGCTCGCAAAGCGCCTCAGTTCTCGAAGCGTTAATTGCTGGGTTGGCGCGATACTTTTCAATTTCGCGTCCCGTAATTTGTTTTGCTTAAGATATTTTCGCAACTTACCGCAAGCTATCCATCATGCCTAAATCTGGAATTCATCCCGAGTGGTATCCCGAAGCGAAGGTGTACTGCAACGGCGAAGTCGTTATGACCGTCGGTGCTACCAAGCCCGAACTGTCGGTTGACGTTTGGTCGGGCAACCACCCTTTCTACACGGGTAACCAAAAAATCATCGATACGGAAGGTCGCGTCGAGCGCTTCCTGCGTAAATACGGCATGGCTCCCGAAGATGCCGATACTGACGCTGCCGAAACCGAAGAGTCGAAGTAGGTTCTCGAGATTGATGTCATGCAAGACGGTCGAAAGCAATTTCGACCGTCTTGCGTTTTTAGGGCGCGTTGCTAACTAAAGCCTGCCTAACTCATGGAGCAAGCTGTTGAGCACCCGACCGAGCAATAAAGCTAGGGGCGATCGCGCCTTGGCGGGACTGCGCCCGACCCGCGATCGCCTCACCGTCCGATTTTCCCGACCGTGGTTATTCCTATGGCTGAAGCATACCTCCTCGATAAACTCGCCTCTGTCGAGCAAACCTTTGAAGAGCTGACGCGGCGGCTGGCCGATCCCGACACGGCCTCCGACCCGAACGAGTTTCAGCGGGTCGCCAAGCTGCGAGCGTCTCTTGAAGAAGTTGTCGAGACTTACCACACCTGGCAAAGCAAGCAAGAAGAGCTGGTCGGTGCGCGGCAAATCGTCAAAGAGTCTGACGGTGATGCAGAGATGCGCGAGATGGCCGAGCTAGAGGTTGGCGAGCTGGTCGAAGATATCAATGCCCTCGAAGAGCGCCTGAAGATCCTGCTGCTGCCGAAAGACCCGAACGATGATAAAAACATCATGCTGGAGATTCGCGCCGGGACGGGCGGCGATGAGGCGGGCATTTGGGCGGGCGATTTAGTACGGCTGTATTCGCGCTATGCCGAGTCGCAGAACTGGCGGGTGAAGTTGGTGAGCGAGTCGCTGGCCGATATGGGCGGCTTCAAGGAAGCGATTCTGGAAATTGAGGGCGACTCGGTTTACAGCCAGCTCAAGTTCGAGGCTGGGGTGCATCGCGTGCAGCGCGTGCCGGTGACCGAAGCGGGTGGCCGGGTGCATACGTCCACGGCGACGGTAGCGGTGATGCCGGAGGTGGACGATGTGGAGGTGAAGATCGAGGCGAAGGATATCGAGTTGACGACGGCGCGATCGGGCGGTGCGGGCGGCCAGAACGTCAACAAGGTGGAGACGGCAGTTGACCTGTTCCATAAGCCGACGGGGATTCGCGTGTTTTGTACTGAGGAGCGATCGCAGCTTAAGAACCGCGAGCGGGCGATGCAGATTTTGCGGGCGAAGCTGTTCGAGATGCAGCTCCGCGAGCAGCAGGAAAAAATTACGTCCGAGCGCCGATCGCAGGTGGGGACGGGTTCGCGCTCTGAAAAGATTCGCACCTACAATTACAAGGACAATCGCGCGACCGATCACCGTCTGGGGCAGAATTTCAACCTCAGCTCGGTGCTGGAAGGCGAAGTTGGCGTCATCATTCAGTCTTGCATTGCGAAAGACCAGCAGGAGCAGCTCGCGGCGATGGCGGAATCGACTTCCGATGTGGGTTCTGTTTAGTCGCCGCCCAGATGTTCGCCGACTTCCAGGCGGCTCCCGTTGGCAAAATCCCAGCCGGATGCGGTCTTCTTTCCGGCGAGTTGAACCTCGCGAAGGAGTAGGAGGCCGTCGCTTGTGGTGACGATCGGGCCGAAGTTTTTGGCGATCGCAACGATCGTGCCGGGTGGCTTACTGGTGTCAGGGGCGTCGATCGCGGCGAGGTCGTCGGGCAGCCGATTGCGGGCTGCTTCGCCGAGCGGGGCAGTGGCTTTGACTTTCAGCGACTGGCCGCGAAACGTGGTGAGACAGCTCGGGTAGAAGCCGCGAATTTTGTTGTGGAGCGCGATCGCGCTTTGGCTCCAGTCGAGCTGGTAGTCGTCTTTCTTGATGAGCGAGGCGTAGGTCGCGCGATCGTCGTCTTGGGGTTCGGGTGTCACTTCGCCGCGATCGAGTTGGAGCAGCGTCTCGGCCATCAGCTCGGCGGAATCCTGCGCGAGCCGTTCTGCCAGCGTCCAGGCGTTGTCGAACAAGTCGATCGGCTGCGTTGATTTCAGCAGCATCGCACCGGTATCCATGCCCGCGTCCATCAGCATTGTCGTGATGCCGGTTTCCGTCGCGCCGTCGTGCAAGCACCACTGAATCGGAGCCGCGCCGCGATATTCGGGGAGCAGGGAGCCGTGGCCGTTGATGCAGCCGAGGCGGGGCATGTCGAGGATTTCCTGGGAGAGGATTTGGCCGTAGGCCACGACGACGAAGGCGTCCGCGTTGGAGTCGCGCAGCTTTTGCAGGGTTCCGGAGTCTTTTTTGATGCGCGGCGATTGCCAGACTTCGATCTCAGCTTCGGCAGCAATTTTTTTGACGGATGAGGGGAGGAGGCTTTTGCCGCGCCCCCGTCGTTTGTCGGGTTGAGTGACGGCAGCGACGACCTCGAACTCGGGGCGATCGAGTAGGATTCGCAGCGTCGGGACGGCAAATTCGGGCGTGCCGAAGAAGACAACTCTCATGGCAGAGACTTAACGAGAATAAAAGAAGTTGATGCGGCTTACGCCTGCACGAAGACTGCACGATTCACCGTGCGAAGGCGATGCCGATAACAGGCTCAGTGCTCGTTGGACTTGGGTTAGTTGTGATGGGTTCAGCTAACCGGCGTAGAGGGCGCGGATAGCTTCGAGGACGCCTTTGGCTTTGTTGAGCGTTTCTTCGTATTCGCTCTCGGGGTTGGAGTCGGCGACGAGGCCCGCGCCTGCCTGCACCGAGACCTGGGGCTGGCCGTCGGCATCGGGGCAGATTAGCGCTGTACGGATGGCGATCGCACTGTTGAGCTGGCCGTCGAAGCTGTAATAGCCGTAGACGCCGGAGTAGGGGCCGCGCCGATCGGACTCCAGTTCGCGGACGATTTCCATGGCGCGGATTTTCGGCGCGCCGCTGACTGTCCCGGCGGGGAAGCAAGCTTTGAGCAGATCCCAGGCGGTTTTCCCCGGTGCGAGCTGGCCGATCGCGTTGCTGACGATGTGCATAACGTGGCTGTAGCGCTCGATCGTCATTAGCTCGTCCACGTGCACGCTACCCGGTTGGCAGACGCGCCCGAGGTCGTTGCGTCCGAGATCGACGAGCATGACGTGCTCGGCGCATTCCTTCGGGTCGGCGAGCAGATCGGCGGCGAGGTCGGCGTCTTCGGTTTGGGTCGCGCCGCGTTTGCGGGTTCCGGCGATCGGGCGCACCGATGCGGTCGTCGTACCGTCTTCCTGGCGATCGGCTTTGACCATAACTTCGGGGCTGGAGCCGACGAGTTGCCAGTCTTTAAAGTTGAAAAAGGCCATGTAGGGCGAGGGGTTGATCGATCGTAGCGATCGGTACAGATCGAACGGCTTGCCGGGATAAGGGGCAGACAGCCGCTGAGAAATGACAACCTGAAAGATATCGCCCGCTTTGATGTAGTCCTTGGCCTTGGCAACGCTGGCCAGAAAACGTTCGCGCTCGGTGTTGCTCTGGTAGTCCAGCGGCGGAGCGGAGCTGGTCTTGGGCGACTGCCACTCGAGGATAGTCTCGCGCGGCTCTAGGGAGGTCTTGAGCTTATCGACCAGGGTGGTGACGCGGGTGCAAGCGGCGTCGTAGGCGTGCGCGAGATCGACGTTAGGATCGCGCAGATCGGCGTAGGCGATCGCCCAGATTTTCCGCTGCACTTGGTCGAAGACCAGCAGGTTATCCACTTGCATCCAGAGCCCGTCGGGCAGCGCGCCGACGCCGCCGTCCGTCGGCTCGTGTACCAGCACGCGCGGCTCGATCCACTGGATCAGCTCGTAGCCCCAGAAGCCGAACAAGCCGCCGATCCCTTGGGGCAGTTGGGGAAGCGTGACGGGCTGAAATTTTGCGAGGCAGGTTTCCAGGGCAGCAAACGGATCGCCGTCGAACTCCGAGCGTTTGCCACTGCGATGGTGCTTCACCGTACGATCGCCGCGTGCTTCGAGCACCCAGAGCGGATCGCAGCCCAGAAAGCTGTAGCGCCCGATCGACTCGCCGCCCTCCACCGACTCGAGCAGGAAGCTATAATCTTCGCCCTGGCAGACTTTCAGCCATGCCGACACCGGCGTATCGAGATCGGCGATCCATTCGCGGCACACCGGCACGAAGTTGCCTTGCTGGGCGAGCTGCTCGAATTCGGAAAAACTCGGGAACATCATGGAGCGGATGGGGGCAGATTCGCAGAAAAGGTCGAAAGCAGGATCGAAGTCGGGCGATCGGGCACAAAAAAAGGAGAATGCAGCTCAACCCACACTCTCCTTAAATTTAAAAGCTGATTGCAAACTCAACATTTATGCCGTCTTAAGCATCGTAGGGCTCTTTGCCGCTGAATTTCAACTTAGCCGGGTTCGGGTTGTCGCCGATCTTGCGATCGACCTTGCCCGCGAACTCGCGACCTTCGTTGACTTTCTCTGGGAAGACGCCGTCTGCCGGGTGCAGGAACTGGGTCTCGCCGTTCGGGTAAATGCGGTAGACCTTGTAGTTCTCCATACGGGGCTTGAACTTCGTACGGAGCTGCGTGCCGAGGGCGAGGCACTGCTCTTTGCGAGAGAAGTAGAGTAGGTTGTCGCCTTCGTGCATGATGGCAGCGCCACCAGTCGGCATCTCAAAGACTTGTTCTTTTTTACTCGTCCAAGTGATGGCGTACTTTTCTTCGATGTCTGCTTTGGTGAGCAAGCCACCGGTACTGCCACCGAACTTGGGGGTCTGTCCGGTCAGTTCTTCAGCCATAAAAAGCGTTCTCACAAAACGGATGTTCAAGGGATCGTATCACCGCCATTCGGACGCCTCGATATCCCGTCAATAAATGTAACAGTCGCAACGACACGCCGAGCCCCGCTCGCCGCAGCCGTTCAGATGGCACTACTGCACCTCGAACTCGAGCGTGAAGGTATCGCGCTGTTGGGTGCTGACCTCGAAGATGTAAGTACCGTCAGCAGGAATCGCCTCCGACCAAAAAATTGTATTCGTCGCGATCGGCTCGCCGCTGGGGTTGCGGATCGACATCACGGCGTTGTTGCTGAGCGTCGCGCTCAATACTTGACCCTGGCTGACGGTAACGAGGTACTGGCGGGTCTGCGGTGGTTCGATCGTATCGCCCGCTTGGGAAGAGTTGCGCGAAGTCAGGTCGATCGCTTGAGGAGCGGGCGCAGGCGTTAGGGTCGGCGTGGGACTGGGCGTCGGGGTCGGCGTCGGCGTTGGAGTCGGCGTCGGGCTGGGAGCCGGACTGGGCGTCGGCGTTGGAGTCGGCGTCGGGCTGGGAGCCGGACTGGGCGTCGGGGTCGGTTCCGGCGTCGCGACGGGCTCGGGTTCGCCCAGCGACATCCGCAGCGTGTACGTCCCCGACTCCAGGCCGCGAATCGGCTGGAGGCGCAGGATGTGGGTACCGTCTTTGGTAAATGCGCCGCTCCACTGGGAAATCCGGTTGCCGCCATCGAGGACGACGCCCTGGGGGTCGAGCACGGTCAGCAGCACCTGCTCGCCGAGGACTTCGACGTCGAACTGAAAGTCCACCTGGCCGCGAATCAAATAGTCGTAGGTTTCGTTGCTTCTCAGCTCGCCATCGAGGCTGACCGTGCCGCCGGGGGATAGGTTAATGCGCTGGCGGTAGGTTTGGGGCTGGCCCTCGTCGCTCGTTGCATCGGGGTCGGGGGTCGGGGGTACGGTCGCGACTGGCGTCGGGGCCGGGGCGGGGAATAGCTCGGCAACGCTGCTAAAGATTTTCCAGGAGCTCCACCCCGCGATTATTGCCAGCAGAATGCCGAGCGCACCGATGATAATCGGGCTGTTTTGCAGCGAGGCGGGTGGCGACGAAACGGGGGCATAGCGATCGTCATCGCCGTCCGGCTCGGGGCTGGCGGCGATCGTCGTTGAATCGTAGGAGCGCCCGACAGCGACCGTCTGCATTTGGGTCGAGCTTGGGGCGGGCACTGCGGGCGGTGGCGGTAGTGTGGCGGCTCCCGTCGTTCCGGCAGCGCCGAGCCCGACGGCCATCAGCAGCGGGTTCAGATCGCCGGTTAGCGCCGCGACATTGGCGTAGCGATCGCCCGGTTGAGTGGCCAGCATCCGCGACAAAATCGCCTCGAACTGCGGGTTGAGCGAGACGTAGGGCTGCCAGTTCCAGGTCAGGTCGCGCTCGTCGAACAGCTCGTTCGGCTCGCGCCCGGTCATCAGCACCAGGCCAGTGACGGCCAGGGCATAGAGATCGCTGTTGGGATAGGCGCGTCCGGTTTGCATCTGTTCGATCGGCGCGTAGCCGAACTTGCCGACTGCCGTACGCGATACGGGCTGGTCGGGGGCGACACCGGGCTGCACCTGGTTTGCGACCTGGGTTGCCAGCTCCTTGACTACGCCAAAGTCGATCAGGACGGGCATGCGATCGCGGGCGCGCTGGATGATGTTTTCTGGCGAGATGTCACGGTGAATCGTGCCGCGCTCGTGGATGTAGTCGAGCACGGGCAGCAGGCTGCGAAATAGCTGAAGGACGGCAACTTCCGGAAAGGCGGTCTGCTGGGCGCGGTAGCCGTCGAGCATCTCGCGGTAGGTTTGTCCGGCGACGTATTCCTGGACGAGAAACAGACGGTAGTCGTCTTCGAAGACGGCTTGGAAGCGGGGAATCTGCGGGTGTTGGAGCTGATAGAGCGTCGTAGCCTCGCGCTGGAACAACTCGCGGGATTTTTCGAGGGCCTCACCTTCGGTTCCGGCGGGCTGAAACTCTTTGAGGGCACACAGCTCGTTAAAACGACCGCGATCCTCTGCCAGATACGTCCGCGCGAAGCCGCCTTGCCCGAGCACGCGCATCGTGTAATACCGCTCTTGTAAAACCGTGCCAACTTCGATAGGAGGTCGCATAGAAGTATCTAAAAAGTGATTGGAGGGTCGTGCTCGACGCGGGCGATCGGGATCTCCCGGCAGAACGACGACGGTGCGCTCGATTCGTCCGCCGGTGAGACAGGCAGTGCACCCGGCAAGGCGCGCCCGGATAAGCCCCATTTTGTTGAATTTTACGCGTTTGCGCTCGGATAGTCGCGATCGCCCAGCATAATTTCATCGAGGCGGGTTGCCTTGGCGTCGGCATCGGCGAGGTGCGGTGCGGTGACGGCATTCCAGGCAATGCCGATCGTCCCAGCTGCGCCCGCATCCCGCGCCATTTGGATATCCAGCGGCGAGTCACCCACCATCAGCGCTTGCTCGGGTCGGACGCCCAGCCGCTCGCAGGCAACTGCAAACAGGCTCGGGTCGGGTTTGCTCGGGCCGCGATCGACGCCCATCTCGAGACGGATGTAAGGCGCAAGGTCGCGATTGCGTACGAACTGTTCGACGCGTGCTGTGGTGTCGGCGGAGAGAATACCGAGCGTGAGGCCGCGATCGTGCAGGCGCGCCAGCAGCTCGCGAGTACCGGGGAAGAGCGGCGGCGTTGTATCGCCCAGGGTCTGTAAGAGGCTGTCCGCTTCGGCAAAGGCTTCGGTCGCGATTTGCAGCGACTCCCACCAACCGCGACCGGTTTCGGCCACGTAGCCCGCCGCCGCGATCAAGTTTTCGTGGCGGCTGCCGACGGCCAGCAGGCTGTTTGGGTCGAGGCGATCGCCTTCCAAACCGTAGGCCAGCAGCATCGAGTCTGCCGTACCGGGGATGCGCGCATCGAGCAGACGCGCCCGACGCTGGCCGAGCAGCCGCAGGAACTCCTGAGAATCGGCCAACGTGCCGTCTTTATCGAAGATGACGGCCTCGATCCCTGAAAACGTAATTTCTCCGCAGCGGATTTCAGCCATATTTTCCGACAGATTAGATAAACCCAAAGATAAAAACAAACACGAAAACAAAAAAGAGAGGTGCAGAACACCTCCCCTATCGCAGTATTTACGATGCAACGACGTGCGCTCGCGCAGCGAATCTCAGCGCGCGAGCGCGAATTAGAACGATCTAATCGACCGCAGCCGCATCGTCTTCTTCGACCGTCTCCTCTAGCTCGTTCGGGTCGATGCCTTGCTGTTTCGCCAGCAGCGCTTGGCGGAACTTCTCGGCCATTTCTTCGGCTTTCTCGAAGACGATCTCGGGGTTCTTGACCATGTCACCCGGTTCGGGCTCGAGCTGTTTCGTCGAGAGCGAAATGCGACCGCGATCGGCATCCAGATCGATAATCATGACCTTGAGCTGGTCGTTGACGTTGAAGACGCTGTGGGGCGTATCGATGTGGTCGTGCGAAATCTCGGAGATGTGCAGCAGACCGCTGACACCACCGATGTCGATAAACGCACCGTAGGGCTTGATGCCACGTACGGTTCCGATGACGACTTCGCCAACTTCGAGACCGTTCATCTTGCTCTCGACAAGCGCGCGACGGTGGCTGAGGACGAGGCGGTTGCGCTCTTCGTCCACTTCCAAGAATTTCAGCGGCAGGTCTTCGCCAACCAAGTCCTCTTTGGGCTTGCGGGTGCTGATGTGCGAGCCCGGGATAAAGCCGCGCAGACCTTCGATGCGAACCAGCGCACCGCCTCGGTTGGTTGCGAACACGCCAGAGTGAACCGTGGCGTCTTCGGCCTGTAGTTGGCGGACGCGCTCCCAGGCGCGCATGTACTCGATGCGGCGAATCGAGAGCGTCAACTGACCGTCTTCGTTTTCATCCATCAGGATGAAGAACTCGCGGGTTTCGTTGGCTTGTAGCACTTCGTCTGGAGAGTCAACCCGGTTGATCGACATTTCCTGAAGGGGGATGTAGGCGGCAGTTTTCGCGCCGATGTCGATCAAGGCACCTTTCGGCTCGATGCTGAACACCGTACCCGCAACGATATCGCCAGGGCTGAAGTGATAGTCGTACTGATCTAGAAGGGCGGCAAAATCCTCGTGGGTAAAGCCAATTTCGGTCTTACTAATGGTTTGGTTGGGCATTCGTGCTTTGTCCTAGGGGTGACTCTCCATATGTCAAGCTGAATTCTCGGGCAGAGGGATTTCGATCGCCGCTGGTAGGCCGTGCGGGCAGCCGACATCGGACGACAGCACGTCCGCTCTATATTTTGCCAGAGAGCTTTTTAACTCCAGTGCCCCATTCTACCCCAAGGTCTTTGAATTTCCGAGCTTTCATTTGCTCGACTCGTATCAGCGAACGGCCTGAGATTTCCAAGCGGTCTACGCTGTTGAAAATCTCGCGATCGCGGCAGTTACTTCAGTGAATCGTGATACCGTCCACGTCTTGCGCGCCGGGACTCAACCGCCTCCCAATTCGATCGGGCGCAGTTCTCCGGCTAAATTCTCAACGACATCGGCTGGGCAGCGCAGTACCTACGAAGCCGATGTTGCAGTTTTGAGCTTAGATTGCAGCTCTTCGGCAAACTCTTCGCTCTGCTTGACAGCTTTGGACACGCGCGGATCGAGTTCGGCGCGATCGCCGGTTGGCGCTTTGTCCGAATCGGTTTCAGCCTTCAGGCGCTCTAAAGCCTCGACAAAATCGCGGATGCCCTGAAACTGACCGTATACCGAAGCAAAGCGAATGTAGGCGACCTCGTTCAATTCGCGCAGGTGTTCGAGGACGCGTTCGCCAATCTCGCTCGTGGCGATCTCTCGTTGGTTCTGCTGTTGCAGCTGCGCTTCGATTTCATCGACGATCGCCTCGAGCTTCTCGTGGGGAGTCGTTGTTTTTTCGCAGGCGCGGACGATTCCCCGCAAGATTTTCGACCGATCGAATAGCTCGCGCGTACCGTCCCGCTTCACCGTCGCGATTTGGGCGAATTCTATACGTTCGTAGGTCGTGAAGCGCCGAGAGCAGCTCAAGCACTGGCGTCGGCGGCGGACACTACGACCGGAATCTGTCGAGCGCGACTCCAAAACGCGACTTTCAATATTCTGGCAAAACGGGCATCGCATAGGCCGAAAAGTTGGACTCGGCGAGCTTTACTCAAACCTTTCAGACAGCCCCGGGCAGACTTCTTTCAGTAAAACTCTTGACAATTACTCGGAACTTACGTCTCAACATAGCATGAGAGGCGAGAATCTCCACGGAGACGCTCGCCTAGGTCAAAATCTGACGCTCTCGTGCGATCGAGCCGGACGCGCCAGCAGAATTTAAGCGAAAAAGCGATCGGGCTTATTTGCCGATTTTCGGGGTATCGCGGAAGGCAATCGCAAAGAACAGAACGCCGATGCCAGCAGCGAGAACGAAGATATAAACGAGACTTTCCATAGTGTAAAAACGATGCGGTGCATCGCCTGTGGTGGACTGAAATCGAATCCGAAGAAGAGAGCGGCAAACAGAAAGGCTTAGAACCGCTTCACCTACGAGGAGGTCGAAACAAATTCTAAGCCGTTGTTGACCTCATAAAAATTGAGGCGCTCTTATTGGACGAAGCGCAATCTAGACTTTGGCTTTAGCACGAGTAGACTGGTCGCCCACTTTTGCAAATGCGCCCCATTCCACTTGATCTTCGTCGAGGTCGGGGTCGATACCGGCGAAGACGTCGCGGAACAGCGTACGCGAACCGTGCCACAGGTGTCCGAAGAAGAACAGCAGGGCAAAGCAAGCGTGGCCGTAGGTGAACCAACCGCGCGGGCTGGTGCGGAAGACGCCGTCGGATTCGAGCGTTTCGCGATCGAAGTCGAACGGTTCGCCGAGCTGCGCTTTGCGAGCGTAAGTCTTCACGCGCGGCGAGTCGGTAATGACTTGACCGTCGAGGTCACCGCCCGAGAAGGCAACTTGAACGCCGACTTGCTCGAAGCTGTATTTCGATTCAGCACGACGGAACGGGATATCGGCGCGGACGACGCCGTCTTTGTCTTCAAGGATGACCGGGAAGGTCTCGAAGAAGTTCGGCAGGCGACGAACGAAGAGTTCGCGGCCTTCCGAGTCGGTGAAAGTGGGGTGACCGAGCCAACCTTGGGCGATGCCGTCACCTTTGTCCATTTGACCGGTACGGAACAGACCGCCTTTCGCGGGATTGTTGCCGACGTAGTCGTAAAAGGCGAGCTTTTCAGGAATCGTTTTCCACGCTTCCGCTTCGCTCGCACCAGCCGAGACGCTCGACTGAACGCGACGCTGGATTTCTTGTCGGAAGTAGCCGCTATCCCACTGATAGCGGGTGGGGCCGAACAGCTCGATCGGGGTTGCAGCCGAGCCGTACCACATCGTACCGGCGACGACGAAAGCCGCGAAGAAGACCGCAGCGATACTGCTCGACAGCACGGTTTCGATATTACCCATCCGCAGGGCGCGGTAGAGGCGCTCGGGCGGACGGACGCTGAGGTGGAACAGGCCAGCAATAATACCAACGATACCGGCAGCAATATGGTGTGCTGCGACACCGCCTGCGTTGAAGGGGTTGAAGCCTTCTGGGCCCCAGGCGGGCGCGACGGCTTCCACGTGACCAGTTAGGCCGTAGGGGTCGGAAACCCAAATACCGGGGCCGAACAGGCCCGTGACGTGGAACGCTCCGAAGCCGAAGCAAAGGAGGCCGGAGAGGAACAGGTGGATGCCGAACATTTTCGGCAGGTCGAGCGCCGGTTCGCCGGTTCGCTCGTCGCGGAAGAGGTCGAGATCCCAGTAGACCCAGTGCCAGCAGGCAGCCAGGAACAGCAGACCCGACAGGATGATGTGGGCGATCGCCACACCTTCAAACGACCAGAAGCCGGGATCGACGCCGGTCTCGCCGGTGACGCTCCAGCCGCCCCAAGAACCAGTCACGCCGAGGCGTGCCAGGAAGGGCATCACGAACATGCCTTGACGCCACATCGGGTTCAAGACCGGATCGCTCGGGTCGAAAATCGAAAGTTCGAACAAGGTCATCGACCCTGCCCAACCCGCCACGAGGGCGGTGTGCATGAGGTGTACAGCAATCAGTCGTCCCGGATCGTTCAGAACCACTGTGTGTACCCGGTACCAAGGTAGTCCCATTGACTACGCTCCTCCTGAGTAATGACTTATCTCAACGCGCTTTACTTTACCGATCTGCCTCACCCGATTGACGAGCCATCGAGCTGAGAGCGGAACTACTACCTGTAGTAGTGAGCCGTACGATAGCAGAGCGATCGGCGCTGATATTAAGAAAGATTATTAACGAAGTGTATAGACTGTGAGAACCGAATGCAAGCGATGTAAAGTAACGCGCGCCCCCCTACAACACTTACCTCGTCAATCTTTCGCCGTGCCGAACTCCCCCTCGCTGGGTTTGTAAATTTTAATCTTCGACATCAATCGTGTCGAAATAACCGATCTCACAGACGGCGGCTGGGGTCGAAAGGCGCAGCAGTACGGCGTCGGCATCCATCAGGCGCTTGAGAACGACTTGGCCGATTCCGGGGGCGGTTTCGTCATCGGCGTCGGCTTTGACTTCGAGCATGAGCACCGAGTCTTCGGCGCGATGCAGCCAGAGTCGCTCCCCCTTTTCGACGATGCACAGTTCCATGCGCTCGATCTCAGGCGGTCTGCGCCACGCGGCAACGTTCCAGAGACCCTGCGGCCCCCAAACGCGGGCGACGTTCCAGCCTTCGGAAAGGAAAAAATATTTCACGGAATTATTGAATCCTGCAATCGAGATAACGACGTGGGAGGCGGGGTGGCTACCCGATCGCTCTAATTTTGGGACGTTCCCGTCCGTTCGTCTACCGCCAGGGGCAGACGATCGCCGAGGGCGGCGTGAATCTCGCTGAGGGGGGCGCGGGCGAAGTACTGACGGCGGAATTGCTGTTCGGCAAGGGCGCGGGTAAAGGCGACCGAAATCTGGCGCGCGTCTGGATTTTGGCAGTTCGGGGCGGCGGGAGGGGAAATCGCGAGCTGGCGATCGCGCTGGGCGATCTTGTATCCGGCGGCTCGGAGCGCCCGCAGACCGACCTGGAGGACGAACTCGCTAAGGTCGAGCTGATAGGAGAGCCGGACGAGCGGGACGGGCGTGCCGGTGCGGCTGAGGTGTTTGGCGATGCCGACGAACTCGCACCAGACTTGCACCGAGTCGCGATCGGCGGGTGGCGGATAGGCCAGGGCAAGGCGATCGGCGTTGGGATGGCACAGGTGCAGCCGCTGCAGGCGCGCGTAGAATTCGTCCCAGCTCGTCGGGCAGCGAGTCAGGGCGGGCACGTCGGTTTCCGAAATATCTGAAATATCTGAAATATCTGAAATGTCCGATCGCTGCATTTCGGGCAGATCGGTGTCTTTGGGGTCGGTTTTTGAGTCGATCGCTGAGTCGGTCTCTGAGGTTGGAGCGCTGCGCCAGTCGAGCAGGAGGATTTTCTCGGCGGTCGGGCGATCGAGTCGCGAGGGGCGCACGTCGAGGAGGCGCACCTCGCAGTCGCGGCGACGCGGGTTGTAGTCGAGCTCGAGAACGGCGTCGCAGGAACCGGGGGGCAGCTCGTCCTGGTAGTGGCCCCACCACACGCCGGAGAGGCCGCTGACTTCGCGATCGTCGATCGTCGCGTCCCACAGCTCGAAGTGGGTTTTGATGTAGCGCACTCGACCGCCGCGCCGGTCTTGGATATTGCGGTTGCGGACATTCTCGAACCAGCAGCGGCGCACCAAAAAGCGCGGGGCGGGGTTGCCCATACCGCAGGGCTCGATCGCCTTAAGCTGCCGAAACAGCTCGTGCCCCAGCTCGCGAACGGTGACTTCGAGATCGATTTGGAGGTCGTTCGAGACGTGCAGGCGATCGCCGAGTTGCAGAGCGAGCTGGCGTTCGATCGCAGCTTGGAATATGGGCAGGTTAGCCAGCGACAGGCTCAGACCGGCAGCGAAGGGGTGTCCGCCGAAGCGATCGAGCAGGTGCGCCTGGGAGTTGACGAGCTGGTAGAGGTCGATGCCGCCGATCGAGCGGGCCGAGCCGCGTACCGTTGTACCACTCGTGTCGGAGTCTGGGTCGAGATCGCTGCGATCGCGACCGAGCAGAATCGTGGGTCTGCCGTATTCCCGTGCGATCTGACCGGCGGCAAGGCCAAGCACACCGCCCGACCAGCGCGGATCTTCCAGGACGATCGCCCGTGTCGTGGAGAGATCGACCGAAGCCAGCCGTGCCTTGACCTGCTCGAACACGTCGCGCTGGAGCGCCTTGCGGCGGACGTTGGCGTCTTCAGTCTGGTAGGCGAGCCGCTGGCAGCGGGCGCGATCGCGGCTCGTGAGCAGCTCGACGCAAAACCCAGCGTCGCTGTAGATCCGGCTGACGGCGTTGATGCGTGGGCCGATGCCGAAGGAGATATCGGTGGGGCGATCGCCTGCCCGCTGACAGAGATCGAGCAGCGCGCTCAGGCCCGGACGGTTCGCAGTGTTGGGATCTTGTTGCCGCTGCAACTGGGCGATACCGAGCTGTGCCAGATAGCGGCAGTCGCCCCGTAGCTCGACGAGATCGGCGATCAGGCCAATCGCGACCAGATCGAGCAGATGCTCGAGGGGGGCGGTGGGTACGTCGGGAAGCGCTCGGCAGAGCGCTTCGACCAGCTTGTAGGCGACGGCGACGCCAGATAGATGGTAAAGCGGGCTACTCGGCTCGAGGGCGAGAGGATTGACGATCGCGGCAACGCTAGGCCGCGTCTCGGGCAGGGTGTGGTGGTCGGTGACGATGATGTCGATACCGAGGTCGGCGGCGGCATCGATTTCGCGCAGGTTGGTGCTGCCGGTGTCGCAGGTGACGATGAGGGTGACGCCCTGCTGTGCCAGACGCTCGAGACCGGGAAAATTGAGGCCGTGGGATTCGGTTAGGCGATCGGGAATCGTGTAGCTGAGCTGGCCGTTGCAGTCGCCATCGGAGCCACCCCGCTCGAAAAACTGCCCGAGGCCGTCCCAAAGCACCGAGGTGGCCGAAATACCGTCGGCGTCGAAGTCGCCCCAGATGGCAACGCGCTCGCCGCGATCGCGGGCCGCAATCAGACGCGCGACCGCTAGCTCCATCTCCGGGCCAAAAGCGCTGGGTGGGGTAGGTGTGTAAGCTGCCGGATCGAGCTGACCCGCCAAAGCCTCGCGATCGTGCCAGCCACGCTGCCAGAGGAGTTGCGCGAGGCGATCGACCTGGTGTAGGCGCTCTGCGGGTATCGCGGCCCGCACGGCTTGGCAAAAGTCGGGTGGGGGCAAGTCATCATCGGGAAGCTGCCAGCGCGTTTCGTTCGTCATTCGGTTGTCATGTCGTCGTGGCCGGTGAACGATCGACTACGGCCAGCTTCCGTCTTCGAGTTCGTCGTTTTCAGCGTCTTCGATCGCCTGCATACCGCGCGGGTCGCCGACCCGGAGCAGTGACGATCGCGCGTCTTGCCGTACGCCGACATCTTCGTCTTCTTCAAAGGCATCGAGCAGTCCGTCGATCGCCCCGGCATAGACGACATTGGACGGCAGCTCGCGGCAGAGCTGACCGAGCGACCAGGCGCAGTTGCTGCGGACGGCGGCGACGGGGTCAGTGCGTAGGCCCACCAGCAGTGGCGGCACGGCGGCCACCGCAAAATCGTAGCCCACCTTGGCGAGCTGGCCGAGGGAGCTAGCCGACCACAGCCGCACGGCAACGCTATCGTCCCGCAGAGTCTCGACCAGGGGCATCAAAGCGCGCAGATCGCCGCAGTTGCCCAGCGCCCAGACTGCACCTTTTCGTACATCGCTGTCGCCATCCGACAGGCAGCGAATTAGGGGATCGATCGCATCGGGGCTGGTGTTGCGGCCCAGGGCATAAGCCGCGCTAACGCGGGTCTCGGGGCTAGACGACTCGAGGAGAGCGATCAACGGCGCGATCGCACGATCGTCGCTGAGATTGCCAAAGGCTCTCGCGGCGATCGTCTGCTGCTCGGGATCGTCACTACTCAGCAAGGCGAGCATATCTTCGGAATCGGGGGTCGCGTCGCGCTCGAGATCGGTGTTGGACGGCTCGATCGTCCCTAGTGTTTGGTCGTACATAAACCCCGTGAATTGGACTGCGGTTTGGCGATCGCAGCGACAGCGACCCCTACCTCGAAGATTTTAGCAACCCAATTGTTGCGTTTCGCGTTGCCGATCCCCGAACCGCAGCACGGGAACCCTTCCAGACGGGCCTTCGAGCTGCGGCATGGGAGGGGAATCGCTGTATGTCGATTAAATCAGCAGGAGGCCCTCGCCTCGTAGGGCTCGGCGCGCGTCACGCGCAGCGGAAGCGTCCCTCACGGTGGCCGATAAGACCGAAAGGCCGCCCTTCATTCTGAAGCGAATGACTTTTTCTAAAAACGTTCTCAGACGCTGCTGGGCAGATCGAGGATGTAGCGGTAGCCGCTACGGGCACAGCCGACGATCGACACGCGCCCGCCGTGCTGGGCGAACAGGTGGCAGCTCAGAGACAACCCCAGGTGTTTCGAGTCAGAGGTTGGCCGTGACTCCAGGTATGGCAAAACTTCCAGCTCGGTGTTAGTCGTGCTCGCCAGTGGATCGGAGCCGTCCATATCCAGGTCGGCGGTGACGTCTTCGTTCTCATCTAGGTCGAATAGCGCCAGGGTCGGCGTCGGTAGACTATTCCCGAGCCAAGGATGCGCCACCCAAATTTCAAATCGCAGTTGCCCCTGATAAATTCGCACGTCCAGACAGAGAGTGCAGTCTTCGTCGCTGGCATCGAGCGTCTGGGCGAGTAGGTGAAACAGGGCCAGCTCGGCTTTGAGCCGATCGAGCGACCAGTTCGTTTCTTCGGGCTCGAGGGCGATCTCGAACTTACAGGCGCGGCGCTCTGCCTTCGGCGTCAGGCGACTGGATAGCTGCTGGCAGAACGTGCTGAGGTTGACCGTCGTGATGCTCAGTGATGCGTCGCGCCCGCCTAGCTCTTGCAGGGAAATCAGCGAATCGACGGTGCCGAGCATTTGCTGGCCGCTATCGTGGACGATGCCGAGGTATTCCTTTTGCTTCGGGCGGAGCGCGCCGTAAATTTCTTGATTGAGAACGCTGGTCATCCCCAACACTGAAGTTAGCGGGGTGCGCAAGTCTTGGACGAGGCGATCGATAAAGTCCGATCGCAGCCGATCGAAGGTGGTACGCCGCGTGCCGATGCCGTCAGCGGTGGCGGAAAGCGCGATCGTCGGCGCTGGCTGGTTCGTCGCCAGAAACTCCAGATCGGGCGCGCGCTCGAGTTCGAGAGCCAGGTTTCGGGCAATTAGCTCCAGGAGCTGAATATCGCGCGGGCTGAAGTGGCGCGGCGCGAGATCGATCGCCTCGATCGCCCCGAGGCAGTTCCCCTGAGCGTTGCGTAGCGGTACGCCCAGATAGGCACGAATTCCAAATTCTTCCAGAGCCGAAGTTTGCATAAAGTTCGGATCTCGCGCCAGGTCGCTGATGCAGACCGTCGCGTCACGCTCGAGCAGCGTATTTCCGGGAAGCTTCGTGCGGGCGAACTGGCGCTCGTTGGCCAGGAACGACGAGCTGGCGTGGGGCGCAAGGGCGACCCCCTGATAGAAGATCGAGTCGCTATCGATCGAGCCGATCGCCCCGATCGCCACGTCCAGGCCCGCTAAGATTTCTCGCGCCGCCGTCTCGAACACCCCCACGGACGAGATACTCGACAACCCTGATTTTGCGAGAGCAATCAGCCGTTGTTGTTCGCGTGCGATAGCCGTCATGACAGAGGGCGCAGAGAGCCTACGCAATAGTTAAACGTCGGGGTGAAAATCTCGAGAGTGGGGCTGTCGTCGGCCTTGCGGTGGCGCGATCGGCGCTCCGGATGCGTGCGGCAACCCACTTTTACTCTCGAACGTAACGCTACATTCTGCGAGTTTGCCACCGAGTCAGGATCGCGCGCTGGGCGAGAGCGTGGAGCGGGCGAGACTGGCATGTTAACCCACGGGCTGCGCGGCGAAGACGCTGTGGTGTTTGGGGCCGACTCGCAGGGAAGCAGATGCACGGCAGACAAGACGTTCGAGCGGGGCAGCAGCATCGCGCTCGGACATCGTCATGCGCCCGTCGTGCTGTCCGTGGAAGTCTCTGAGGTGGTCGCAACACGGGCTTTTTCTAACGATCGTCGCACGTGACGGGGGCGAAGAGATGCACTGCGTGATTCTACGGAGCTTTTGTGCATCTCAAAGTTACCGTACTCTGCATTGCAGCGTAAGACCGGACGATCGCTCCAGAATTGCCCCAGGATCGTCTCAGAAAGTGTTTTAAAAGTTCGCTAGACTCGTTGGCTGGTAAGGATCGCAGCGATTTTGGCCAAAATCGCTCAAACCTATACGCCACAAGGCTTTAAGAAGACTTTTAAAACGCTTTCTCAGGTCGGTTTGAATCGCCGATCGCGTGCCCGATAGCCCGAGCGATCGACTCATACGGCTAATTCGGCAAAAAACGAGGCGGTCTGGCTTTATCGCTTTTGAGCTAGGCCGCAGCTTCGCAGAGGCGACGACAACGACTCCGCTTCTTGCTCGTTGGATGTTTTGCGAATTCTCGAACTGACGACATCCAAGCAAACGACTGGCTAGAGGAGCTCCCCGCACCTGGCTCGCAATTTCGGCGATCGCCTAGGGCTGAGCTTCGTCCCAGGCCGGGTGGGTAAACAGCTCGTCGATCAGCCGCACGCCGCGCAGTTGGTTCGAGAGCGGCAGATGCCCCTTCGGCGCGTCCATCGACCAGGTGAACTGCTTCGGAAAGCGCGTCCAGCTATTGCCCGTTTTCCAGCCCATCTTCGGCCAGAGCTTTTCCCAATTTTTACTAACGCCCAGCCAGAGCTTGCGCTGCACCGAAAAGCCGAACTTACCCTCAGAGTGCGTCACCCAAAGATTGTCGATCGTGCGCAAGTCCGTAACGGGGATATTGCGAACTTCCGTGAAATAGAGCCACTTGCGAGCGGCGGCGGCGGTTCCCCCGAGCTGGCACAACAGTTCGCGCGTGAGCTGGTCGGCGGCTTCAAAGTCCTGCTCGACGAGCAACTGTTGCAGAGGGACATAGTCGATTCCCCGTTCCGATTCGAGGGGAACGAGACTGGCTGGGGAAGCGTCAGTCATGGGTAGGTTAAAGGCGGTTAATTAACGAAGGCAAAGCATCGCCCGCAATGATTTGCCCGAATGCACAGTCGGGCGGGGAAACACTCGCGGGCGCGATTTCTAAACGGGGTTTCAAATCTCGCTATTGTCTCAGAATTCGCCGGATTATTGCACTGGTGGAGGTGGGAATCTCAATCTGCACCAGCTCGATCGCACCACCGTAGGCCATCACCGTCGGAGCTTCCGGCAGGCTCTCCACATCGTAGTCGCCGCCCTTCACGTAGAAGTCCGGGCGCAGCGTCTCGATCGCGTTTGTCGCTGTCTGTTCGGGGAAAATCACCGTGCCATCGACGGGCTTGAGCGCGGCGATCGCTTCGGCACGCTGCACGTCCGGCACGATCGGGCGCGGCGGCAGATCGTCCGGCTGGGGCTTAATCGCGGCCACCGAAGCGTCACTATTCACGCCGACTACGAGCGTCTTGCCAAACGCCTTCGCCGCGCGCAGATAGCGAATGTGGCCGCAGTGCAGCAGATCGAAGCAGCCGTTGGTAAACACCAGCGGTCGCCAGCGATCGGGGTCGCGATCGATCTCCGCTTTTAGCGCGTCGAGGTCGTAGAGGCCGAGAGCGTCCGCGTCCATAAAACTCTAGAGGTAGTCGCAGAGCAGGGTCTCGCGCGTGTCTCGTCCCGTTTCGGGATTCGTGCCGCTGGCGATCGAGCAGAGCGTCTGAAGCGCATCGTCGCGCAGCAGCACGTCGGTGAAGTCCGCGCCCTCGATCGTCGTTCCCTCAAAGCGGGTGTGGTACGCAAATGCACCCTCGAGGTTGGCGTTGTTCAAGTTCGACTTCGACAGCAGCGCCGAGTCGAGGGTGGCATAGCGTAGGTCGGCTCCTTGCAGATCGACCTCCATCAGTTTCGTGCGGAACAGGCGCACGCCCGTCAGGTTCGCGCCGTGCAGGTCGCACTTGCGCAGGGTCGCCAGGGTAAAGTTCGAGTCGGTGAGATCTTTGTCGGACAAGTCTCGATCGAAGAGCGTCGCTTTCTCGTAGTTGTCGGCCAGGGCAGCGGGCATCTGCCCTGACAGGTCGATCGAGAAACCCAGCAGCGCCACGATCGCGCTCAGGCTAACGGACAGAGCAAAGGCCAGGGCGCGCGCGGCGACAGACGATAGATTGGTGTGGGACGCTTTTTGGGTCAATTTCACGGGTCTTTACTCTTCGGATAGCAATGCCAGAGCGCGATTGCGCCCACAGCAGTCTTTTCAGTTCGCTGGGAAACTCTTAACAAATCTACCGGAAATCTAGCCGTGACGCGATCCGTAAAGCGATCCGTAAAGCAAAC
This sequence comes from uncultured cyanobacterium, assembly GCA_937899645.1. Classification (GTDB taxonomy): domain Bacteria; phylum Cyanobacteriota; class Cyanobacteriia; order Cyanobacteriales; family Geitlerinemataceae; genus RDYZ01. The sequence goes on from CALCCD010000066.1 coordinate 50,935, forward strand.
CTCGACACCAGCTTCAGCGCGAACTCCGTCGCCATCGCGGCAGGTGGGCGCGCTGGGCGAGGAGGCGATCGCGCGCTGGCTGGTGGCGCATGGCTGGGCGATCGTGGCGCGCCGCTGGCACTGCCGCTGGGGCGAGCTGGATTTAGTCGTCGCACCCGATCCGGATCGGCTGGCGCAGGTTGCGAACCTGCCGCCGTCGATCGTCTTTATCGAGGTCAAAGCACGCAGCGCGGGCAACTGGGACGCGGACGGTGCGCTGGCGATCTCGGCGAGCAAGCAGGCGAAGCTCTGGCGGACGGTAGGGTCGTTTTTGATGGAGTATCCGCAGTATGGCGAGGCGGTTTGTCGGTTTGATGTGGCGCTGGTGCGGTGCGATCGCCTCGGGGGAGAGCCGCTCGATCGCAGTGAGGCCGAGGTCGCCACACTACCCTGGCCGGAGCGCTTCGACGGGCGATCGGCGCTGGAGATTGGCGGCTATCGGTTGCAGATCGTTCGGTATATCGAGGGCGCGATCGAGGCCGATATTTAGCGATCGCGCACCAACGATAGAGCTGTGTTGCCACGCGCCCGTACGTGACCCAACCAGGGCTCACGCGCAATCCTTCAAAACATTGAAGGTTTCGCTGTCAGAGATCGGCCAAAGGCTAAAGATCTCGTTCAGACCTTCAATGTTTGCGTAAATCCTGCCAACATCGTTCGACTGTCGTGAATCCGTTAAGCTGAAACAGCGTTCACATTCCTTTACGTGCGGCCCGACTCGACAACGATGACCACAACACCCCAGCGCATTTGCATTCTCGGCGGCGGCTTCGGCGGTCTCTACACCGCCCTCAAGCTCAGCGAAAAAGCCTGGGAAGACTCGCAGTCCGTCGAGATCGTGCTGGTCGATCGTCAGGATCGCTTCGTGTTTTTGCCGCTGCTATACGAGCTGCTCTCCGACGAGCTGGAAAGCTGGGAAGTCGCGCCGCCGTTCGTCGATTTGCTGGCAGAGACAAACGTGCGCTTCGTTCGTGCGGGCGTTGACGGTCTCGACATCGAAGCGCGTCAGGTCGCCCTCAGCGACGGCCAAACGCTGACTTACGATCGCCTGGTGCTGGCGCTGGGCGGCGAGACCCCGACTCAATCGATCCCCGGCGTAGACGAGCACACCTACGGCTTCCGCACGCTCGACGACGCCTACCGCCTCAAGGACAAGCTGCGCGAGCTGGAAAATACCGACAAAGATCGCCTGCGCGTGGCGATCGTCGGGGGCGGCTACAGCGGCGTCGAGCTGGCCTGTACCTTGGCCGATCGCCTGGGCGAGCGCGGTCGCATCCGCATCGTCGATCGCAACGAGACGCTGCTGGCGAACTCGTCCGAATTCAACCGCGAGGCGGCGAAACAGGCGTTGAGCGATCGCGATGTTTGGGTCGATTACGAGACCGAGATCGAGTCGGTAAGCGCGGAGACGATCGACCTGAAGTATCGCGATCGGGTCGATACGATCCCGGTGGATTTAGTGCTGTGGACGGTGGGGACGGATGTCGCGCCGCTGGTGAAGTCGCTGCCGCTGGAGAAGAGCGATCGCGGCCAGCTTCTTATCGACGACACGCTGCAAGTAAAAAACCGCCCGGAAATCTTCGCGCTGGGCGATCTGGCGGACTGCTACGACGCCGACGGGCAGAAAGTCCCGACGACGGCACAGGCGGCGTTCCAGCAGGCAGACTATACGGCCTGGAACGTCTGGGCATCGCTGGGCGATCGGCCGATGCTGCCGTTCCGCTATCAAAACCTGGGCGAGATGATGACGCTCGGTTCGGAGAATGCGACGCTCTCGGGTTTGGGCATTTCGCTCGATGGCGGCGTGGCGCACCTGGCGCGGCGCTTGATCTATCTCTATCGTCTGCCGACGCCGAAGCACCAGCTCGACGTCGGGCTGAGCTGGATCGCCAAGCCATTTCAGGATTTGCTGGCGTCGTTTGAGTAGGGCGGCACTGACGATCTGACGCTAGCATCGTTCCTACGCTCTGCGTAGAAATGCCCTGGCAGACGCTCTGCGTCGCGAGGTGTCAGGACGCAGAGCGTCCAAAACTGCATTGCCACGCAAAGCGTGAGAACGATGAGATGCTCATGCGCGATCGCCCCTCGACTGCTCCCCGCGCCGACCACCTCGACGCCCTGCGCGGTATCGCCGTCCTGATGATGGTGTTCTCCGGGCTCGTGCCGCGCCGTCCGCCGCTCCCAGCCTGGATGTACCACGCGCAGATCGCGCCGCCAGATTTTGTTTTCGACCCGCTGCTGCCCGGTCTGACCTGGGTGGACTGGGTGTTTCCGCTGTTTCTGTTCGCGATGGGTGTTTCGATTCCGATGGCGCTGTCGCGGCGACTCGATCGCGCCCTAGCCGACGATTTGCCCTTCGCCTACCCGCGCGTCATCACCGGGATCGTGCGGCGCTGGCTGGAGCTGAGCGCCTTCGCGATCGTCTTGCAGCACTTCCGTCCGAATCACCTCACCGCTAAGATGACGCCGCAGATCTGGCTGCTCTGTCTTCTCGGGTTCGGGCTACTGACGCTGGTATACGTGCGCTGGCCGCAAGGGTGGGACTGGAAATGTAAGGCGATCGGCTGGAGCGCGATCGCAATTTTGATGGCGATTCTGCCGTTCCGCGACGAGGCGGGTTTCGATTTGGCGCGGCAGGACGTGATTTTGATGTTACTGGCGGTGTCGTCGCTGTTTGGGTCGCTGCTGTGGCTGATAACTCGATCGCGGCGATCGTGGCGGCTGGGCGCGCTGGCGCTGCTGCTGGCGCTGCGGCTCTCGGCGACAGCGGACGGATGGGCGGCGGCGGTGTGGAATGGCTCGCCTGTTCCCTGGCTGTTTCGCGTCGAGTATTTGCAGTACTTGTTCGTCATCGTGCCGGGCACGATCGCGGGAGATTTTTTGCTGCGCTACCGGCGATCGCAGTGTGACGTGCTAGAGGATGCGCCGACGCTGTCGATGTCGCGCTGGCGCTGGCTGGCGATCGCGAAGCTACTCGGTCTCGCGATGTTGGTTTTGCTGGTCGGCTTGCAAGGGCGCTGGCTCGTCGCGACGACGCTGCTCGCCTCGGTCGTTGTCGGGCTCGTTTTGTTGCTGTTGCCGAGCGAATCGATCGCGACCCCGCGCGAGCAGTTCCGCCGATCGCTCACGCGCTGGGGCGCATACTGGCTGGCGCTGGGCCTCTGCCTCGAGCCGTTCCAGGGCGGAATTCAGAAAGACCCGCCGACGCTGAGCTACTTTTTTATCACCACGGCGATGTCGATGTTTCTCTGGGTGGGGCTGGCGATCGCGCTGGAGGATTTTGCGGAGCGGTTCGGGACGCGGCGCTGGCTGGGGCTGGCGATCGGTAGCGGTCGCAATCCGATGGTGGCGTATGTGGCCTACGCGAATTTGTTGCTGCCGGTACTGAGCCTTACGAAAATCCACCCTCTGCTCGTGAAGTTAACCCAAGCTCCAACGCTGGCGATCGGGCGAGGGCTGATTTATACGCTGCTGGTCGGGGCGATTTCGGTGCTGCTGTTGCGGCTCGCGATCGTCTGGCGAACTGGATAGCCAGCAGCACGTCAGAAACTGCGAGACTGACGCCAGGGAGAGCGCGAGAGACGAGTCCAGCTCTTGGCACGGGAAATCGGAGAACAGCTGGAAAGCAGCTCGGGACAGGACGAAACCTCTCGCCCGATTCACAAATTTGGAGCAGCCGAGATGGCTGCGCTACGAAAGTTTCAGGTTTCTTCTTCGTAGTGCTGGCGTCTCGACCGATTCAGCGACATTCTGGTAATTCTTCGTGTCAGAGGTTTGCTGAAGCCACGACGTTATTAAACTGCGCGGGGTGCTGCGTGCGCCCCTGAAATCATGGCGAAAAAAGGTTTGCCACCCATCATCTACATTCTCGGTGCGATCCTATTCGCCCTGGGACTGAACTCGCTGCTGCGATCGCGTCCAAGCGGCTTCGATATCATCAGCACTTCTGACAGAGGCGGTGGCGATCGCGACGCACTGATCTTGCTCGGCGACACCTTCAGCGGCTACAGCACGTTTCGCGACGGTGAGTTTAACGCCACCCTCGACGAGTCCGGTCTCAAGCTGAGCTACCGCGATGTCTTCGACCAGGGCGAGCGCGCGGCGATGCTGAATCGCGGCGAGGCCGACTTGCTCGTTACCACCCTCGATCGCTTCCTCCAGCATCAGCCCGGGGGGCGTATCGTCGCCTTAATCGACCGGACGATCGGCGCGGACGCCGTGGTGCTGAATACGCCCGCCTACCCGCAGCTCAAATCCCTCGACGATCTGGCAAATCTCGGCGGGACACCCGAGATCGCCTACGCGGCAGATACGCCCAGCGAATATCTCGCCCGCGTTCTCGACGTGCAGTTTGCCGGATTCGAGCTGTCTCGCTTTCAGGTGCGCGGCACGGTCGATGCCTCGGAAGCCTGGGCGCTGTTGCGCGATCCCAGTCAGGCGATCGCCGTGGCCGTGCTGTGGGAACCGTTTGTCACCCAAGCCCAGCGCGAAGGCCACACCGTCGTTCTGTCGAGCGAAGACACGCCGAATACGATCGTGGACGTTCTGGTGGCCTCCGATCGCGCGATCGAGCGCGACCCCGAGGCGATCGCGACGCTGCTGACGGACTATTACCGCCATATCGACAGCAACACCCAAAACAACGCACGCCTGAGAGCGCAAATCCAAACCGACGGCGGCCTGACGGACGACGAAGCCGGTCTCGTCCTCGACGGCATCGACTTTTTCACGTCCGTGGAGACCGAACGCTGGATGCAGGACGGCACGCTCGATCGCCGCTTGCAGGCCACCGGCGCGATTCTCGCCCTCGCCGGAGAACTCGACAGCCCGCCGGAAAGCCCCACCGCGCTCTATACCAACAGCTTTATCCGCGACGCCGTCGCCAACACCGACACGCTAATCGCCCTCGTCGAAGCCGACAACCCGCAGCTTGCCGCCGCCCTACGCGGCCAGCCGATCGAGCAAAGCGCGCCCGAGCCCGACGCCGCCGCCGTTCGCCAAGAAGTCCAAGCCGCCGAGCCGATCGGCAATCTCAACATTCGCGGTGAAGTGAAATTTTCCACCGGCTCCGCTCAGCTCACGGGCGACAGTCTGACGACTCTCGATCGCCTTGCCGCCGAGATTCGCGAGTTCAACGCCGACACCGTCGCCGTCCGCGTCATCGGCCACACATCTCGAACCGGCGCGGCGCAGTTCAACCAAACCCTAAGTCAGAAGCGCGCCCAGTCCGTCGTCAACTACCTGCAAAGCAAGGGCGTCGATCGCAAAATCATCGCCGAGGGGAAAGGCTACAGCGAGCCGCTGCCGAACGTCGCACCGACAGACATTCGCAATCAGCGCACGGAGGTTCGCCTCGTTCGCCTCGACTCGTAGGGTTTAGTCCTCGTCCTTCTTGGCAGTGTCGCTCGGCTCGGGGCTGTCGGACTCGGCGGCTTGTGGCTCTCCCGATTCGGGTTCGGGTTCGGGCTCGGGCTCGGGCTCGGGCTCGTCGGGCTTTGACGCCTCGGGTTTGTCCGGTGTATCTGCTTTCTCTGTCGGCTCGGGCTCTGCCGGTTCCGGCTCCTTCTCGCCTGAAGTGTCTTCTTCTTCCCACCCTTCTAGCGGATCTTCACCTTCCGAAGATTCGGGCTCGGCGGATGCTTCTGGGTCGGTTGATCGGGCGCGGCGATCTTTCACGAAGAAGGAGCCGATCGCGCCGAGGATGCCGCCGGACTTTTCGGGTTTCGGCGATTCGGGCTCGGGTTTGGATTCGTCTCGTTCGGCTGTGGGCTCGTCGGGCTCGGAAGTCTCCGCTGTTTCGTCTACGGGTTCGCTGACTTCTTCCGGCGTGTCGGGCTCGCTGACTTCTTCTGGCGTGTCGGGCTCGCCACCTTCCGCGATCGCGGAAGTCTCGGCGGCTGGCTCAGTGAGCTTCTCTTCTGGGCTCGCGCCGTCAGCGATCGCTTCGGGGTCGGGCTCTTTGGGTTCGGACTCTTTAGGTTCTGGCTCTTCGGATTTGGACACTTCCGAGTCAGATTCTTCAGGTGTCTCCCCTTCAGATGCAGCTTCCGGCTCGAAATTTTCGGACTCGGGAGCGTCTTCGGCGGCGTCTTTGGCGGCGTCTTGAGGAGGATCGCTATCCTCGCTTTCAGGGGACTCGCTCGCCTCGCTTTCGGGCTGCGCTGGTTCTGCGGTATCTGTCTCGCTCGCCTCGTCTGCTTGGCTTGGAGCTGCTTCTGCGCTTTTGGTTTCTTCTTGGCTCTCCGCTTCCGGCGGAGTCTCCCCGGCGGCCTCTTGGGAAGCTTCGGCCTTTGGCTCGGGCGTCTCAATCGGCGCTTCCGGCTCGGACTTCTCGCCAGCGTCGGCGTCCGGCTTGGTTTGCAGCTCGCTCGGCGTCCGCTGGCGACGCAGCACCAAAAGCTGCCCGCCTAGTCCGACAATCAGCGCCACGCTGGCCGTATTGCCCAGGAGCTGCGCGCTTGTCGTTTGCCCCGCGCAGAACCACAGCACGATCGCGTAGAAAAAGCCGACGCCGCTCCAGATGAAATCGCCCTTGCGGTATACCTCCGGGAAGAAAAACGCCGCCATAAACAGGATGAAACTACCGGAACCGGCGGCGATCGCCAGAATCTTCGCGAGCATGGCGTTGAGATCTCCGTGTCAGCGATGACGAATACGAGCAGATGGATACGAGCGAGCACAGGCACATTCTACCGGCACGCGATCGCAACCTTTCTGGCCGATCTCCGCCGAAATCGTGCGTTTCGCGCCCTGGCAATTTCGCGACTCGGTGACGACGGGGCGGCATTTTTTAAGATCTTCTTCCAATCGTCCTCAGGGGATCGGGCTACGCTAAAAAGTACGGTTTTACGGCAGTTTCCGACCGAGTCTCAAAAAGAAGTTTTCCCGCGCAGAAGGCGATCGAGTCGCTCTCGCGATCGAGTCACGCGCCCCCATGCTCGCCCGGACTTCGGAACTGCCGCACGAGCAAGCACAACGAGAATTCAGAGAATAATTCAGAGAATTCATATGACTCAGCAAAATTTCGGTTTAATCGGCCTCGCGGTCATGGGTGAAAATCTAGCGCTGAACGTCGAGCGCAACGGTTTTTCGCTGGCGGTCTACAACCGCTCGCGCGGAAAAACGGACGCCTTCCTGGCCGATCGCGCTGCCGGCAAAAACATCATCGGGACGTTCTCGATCGAAGAGTTCGTTGCGTCTCTAGAGCGTCCGCGCAAGATTTTGATTATGGTCAAGGCCGGCGGCCCGGTCGATGCGGTGATCGAGCAGCTCAAGCCTTTGCTCGAGCCCGGCGACATGATTATCGATGGCGGTAACTCGCTCTACGAAGACACCAACCGTCGCGTGGCCGACCTCGAAGCCGCCGGTTTGCGCTTCATCGGCATGGGTGTTAGCGGTGGCGAAGAAGGCGCGCTTAACGGCCCGAGCCTGATGCCCGGTGGCACGAAGGAAGCCTACGACGCGATCGAACCGATCGTTACGAAGATTGCGGCTCAGGTCGATGACGGCCCCTGCGTCACCTACATCGGCCCGAAAGGCGCGGGGCACTACGTCAAGATGGTGCACAACGGCATCGAGTACGGGGATATGCAGCTGATCGCTGAAGCCTACGACTTGCTCAAGAGCGTGGCCGGGCTCAACAACGACCAGCTCAAGTCAGTCTTCGCTGACTGGAACGGCACGAACGAGCTGGACTCGTTCCTGATCGACATCACGGCCAACATCTTCGGCAAAGCCGACGACATGGACGGTGGTGGTCAGCTCATCGACCATATCGTCGATGCCGCCGGCCAAAAAGGCACCGGAACCTGGACAGCGATCACAGCTCTACAGCTCGGCGTTGCCATTCCCACAATCACGGCAGCGGTGAACGCGCGCATCATGTCGTCGATCAAGACCGAGCGCGTTGCCGCCTCGTCGATTCTGGCTGGCCCCAACTCGCGCTCCTACACCGGCGACACCGCTGAATTTATCAACAAGGTGCGCGATGCGCTCTACTGCTCGAAGATGTGCTCCTACGCTCAAGGCATGGCACTGATGTCGAAGGCCTCTGAGACCTTTGGCTACAATCTGGATCTGGGCGAGATCGCCCGCATCTGGAAGGGCGGCTGCATCATCAAAGCCGGCTTCCTCAACAAAATCAAAGCGGCCTACGATGACAACCCGGAACTGGCGAACCTGCTGCTTGCGCCAGAGTTCAAGCAAACCATCCTCGATCGCCAAGCCGCATGGCGCGAAGTGGTGGCGACGGCGGCACAGTTCGGCATTGCGGTGCCGGCTTTCAGCGCCTCGCTGGACTACTTCGATAGCTACCGTCGCGATCGCCTGCCGCAAAACCTGACCCAGGCGCAGCGCGACTACTTCGGCGCGCACACCTTCGAGCGGACGGACAAGCCGCGCGGCGAGTTCTTCCATGCCGCCTGGTTCTAGCAATGGGGTAGGGCTTCGCGAGCGATGGTCCGAGTAACACCGCGTTCGGTCGGACCGATCCCGGAGAGGGGTGTGCCAGTTTATTATTTGACTGCGAACTGGCCTGCCCCCCAAGCGGAACTTCTAGGATTGGGGTGCGTCCTTAAAGCTGTGGTAGGTTTGCGCACCGATTCCGCCCATGACTCAATCTCTTCCCTTTTCGATCTCTGCCGTTCGTTCGGCAATCGGCGTTTCCCGCAGCGTCGTTCCACCGTCTCGTTTGGACGACGACGCGTTGATTCGCCGCTGCCAAGAAAACGCGGAGCCCGAAAAGACGGCGTTCACCGAGCTGCTGCGCCGCTATCAGTCTCACGTGGATAAAGTGCTCTACCATCTGGCACCGGATTGGGGCGATCGCTCCGACCTCGCCCAAGAGGTTTGGATTCGCGTTTACCGCAATCTGTGCCGTCTGAAAGAGCCCGCCAAATTTAAAGGCTGGCTCAGTCGTATCGCGACGAACCTGTTCTACGACGAGCTGCGTAAGCGCAAACGGATGCGCTCCCCGCTCTCCCTCGACGCACCTTATAAAGTCGGCGACGGCGAGCTGGATTGGGATCTCCCTGCCGATGGCCCCGGCCCCGATGAGGAGCTGAGCACGCGCGAGTTTTACGATCGCCTTCGTATGGCGATCGCCGAACTACCCGAGGTGTTCCGCACGACGATTATCCTGCGCGAAATCGAGGGCTTATCCTATGAGGAGATCGCCGAAATGACCAAAGCCTCTCTAGGCACGGTCAAATCTCGCATCGCCCGCGCCCGCACCCGTCTCCAAGAGCAACTTCAGCCCTATCTCGACAGCTAGCGCCTTTGCTAGCGCGTTCGCGTCCCCCCTTTCCACAGTCTCTTTCCTTGGAGGGCTGTTCCGACCATGACCAACGATCGTCATCTCCAGTCCGGCGAAGCCGAGCGCGCACCTCGCTCGGCGTCCAGTCAGCCCGCCCATCTCGATCGCTATCGCCCCGACAAAACCGCAATCGACATCAGCGCGCTAATCGACTCAGAACTTTCCCGCGCGGCTAGCGAGCGCGTCGAAGCTCGCCTGCTGACCGACCCCGATAGCCTGCGCGACTATCGCCAGCTCGCCCGCCTCAGTCGCGCTATCAAAGCGATGCCCACGCCGAAGAGCGCAATCTCTGCCGAGGAGCTGGCAAGCCGGACGATCGCCACGGCCCGCGAACGCAAGCAGCGCCGCCGCAGCGTGGCGTCTTGGGGCGGTACGGCGATCGCCGCGCTATTCGTAGCAACGGTCTCGCTTTCGGCTGGCCTGCGCTTCAATCGCCAAGTGCCGAACGTCGCCCAGACCCCAACGCCGGTTCGCGACACGAGCATTGCTGACGCTGACATTAGCGGCATCGAGCCCGCTGCGAACGTCTCCGAGACGGAGACAGTCGTGGATGAGCCAGAATCGCTACTGCTCGATCGCGCTCTGTTCGTCGAGTAGGTTCGGGCGGCTTCTTCGTGGCGGTCGCGATCGCGGCGGAGTACGAGCAACTGAGCTACTTCAGTTCCATCGCGCTTTTCGCCAAAGTCTCGCAGACACCCGGTTTCCCGGCTACTGAAAGAAGAAGCCCGACAGCAGCAGCGGCACGACCAACAGCGCCGTCACCACCGCCGCCAGGGTCAGCGAATCGACCTCGATTTCTCGGGGGATGCCGCCCTTCTTTGAATCGGGACTGCGATCATTTTTCGGAGAGTTTGGTCGAGTCACGATCGAGCCTCCGCAAGGCGAACGAAATTTGCAAGCAGCTTCAGCCCCGCATCGGACGACTTCTCGGGGTGGAACTGGACGGCCATTAGGTTGTCGCAGGCGATCGCCGCCGTGACCGTCTGGCTGCCGTGGCTGACCGTTGCCGCTTTCATGTCGTCGTCTTTCGGGTCGGTGTAGTACGAGTGGACGAAATACGTCCAGGGAGAGGCACCGAGCCCCTGCCAGAGCGGGTTTTCCGGCTGGGTATAGTCGAGTTGGTTCCAGCCCATGTGCGGGATCGTAATGTCCGGCTCGGCGGCGAATCGGCGCACCATGCCGGGAACGATACCGAGGCCGGGTTCGGAGCCTTCCTCAGAGCCGTCGAACAGGAGCTGCATACCGATGCAGATGCCGAGGAACGGCTTGCCCGAGTCGATCGCCTTGGCGATCGTGTCTTCGAGGCCGTGGGCTCGCAGGTGCTGCATTGCCGGGTCGAACGCGCCGACGCCAGGAAGCACAAATGCATCCGCCGCCAGGATTGTCTCCGCATCGTCGGAAACCTGCGGGTGGCCGCCCGCGTTCTCTAGCCCCTTGCAGGCAGAGTGCAGGTTGCCCATGTCGTAGTCGATGACGGCGATCTTGACCATGCTTGTGCGGAGGAGCGGGACGCGGAGCGTCCGGGGGGGCATTCTCACGCGGAGCGTGGGAACGATGGTTGCGGCTAATTGACAATCAGTTCAGGTCGCTTTTCGTGCTGTCGCTTTTGCTGTCCTCGGCGCGCCGATCGAGGTTGTACGGCGGCTGAATCCAGCGACTGGGAATCGGTTTGCGAGCGGGTTGCAGGCTGCCCAGTACGTCCGAAAGCTGCAAGCCCTCCAGCGTCACTTGCTTGGTTTCCCGCAGCTTGTGCCACACCGATCGCGACATCAGCTGTGTATGCTCCACGGCGCGCGCGCCGAGCTGCTGGAAGAACTCCTCACGCTCGGTTTGGTAGTCCGCCGAGGTCAAGCGCAGCGACTGAGCCGGGTACTCGCGAGCGACGCGCGCCATCTGCGTCAGCAGCTCGGGGTAGAGCCAGGTGTAGGCCGGGTGGACGGTTAGCTCGGCGCAGTGGGGAAACGTGCCCTGTTGGCAGAGCTGCATCTGGAAGTAGCCGATCGCGGCTTTGCGCTGCGGCTCGAACACGTAGCCCGCCACCGATTCAGTTTTGCTCATCCAGCGCTTGAAACCTTCCATCAGCGAATCGAGCAGGCCGGTTTTGAAGTCGCTAACGTGGCGATCGTACACCTGGCGAACGTGGGGCAGCATCGACACCGTATCGAGCTGATAGAGCAGGTGAGCGTCGGAGTTGCTGACGGGCAGCAGGTTCGGCAGGTCGGGCTCGCGCTGGGCCAGCTTGGCGAGGAGCGCGGGCTCGAAGTCCCAGTGGGCGATTTGGGTCAGCGGCTGGAAGCCGTTTTGGCGGTAGATCGCCATCGCATCAGTGTTGCTGACCTTGACTTCGGCAATCCAAGTGCGCGCTTTCCAGAGGTTTTGCAGGCAGTGGCGGATTAGCGCCGTGCTGCTGTCCTGCGCGCCGCTGCCCGGATCGGCGATCAGGCGATCGACGCGCCAGGTGGTTTCGTTGCGGTTCGAGGGCGAAACCTGGATCGCGGCTTGAATCTTGCGGTTTTTCTCGGCGACGAAGGCGGAAAAGACGTGCTTGTAGTCCGTGGGCAGCAGACTCAGAAGGGTAAGCAGACCGTAGTAGCTGCGGATGCGATCGAGGTGGGAGACCAAATCGAGAATCGACCCCGAACTGCGCGCCGTCAGCGCCTCGGGCAACAACGCTTCGATCGCATCGAGATCGCGAAATTGCAGCGCACGGATATCGAGCTTTTGAGGATCGAAGGTCATAGCAGTGGGGGTTCGTCGTTAGGGGCGAGCCGGATCGTTCGGGCTGGTTGTCTGGGCTAGTCGTTTAAGCTCATTCGCTCGGGCTGAGGCTCGCGCTGCCTCTATTATCCCGCTTCTGGCGATTCTCGCATCCGTATGCCTTGCGATCTCCCAGGATTTATGCCTAAAGACGTAGGCAATTTAGCCAATAGCTTTAGCCCTAACCTAGTGCAGCTTCGGACGCACGAGCACCACCGGGGTCTGCTCGTCGGCATTTCCGGCGGGGTTGCTGCGGAGTGCCGCTTGCAAGACGCCCTCGACTTTCGGCGACGATGCGGCCAGCACTTTGACGGCCTGAAGATCGTTGACGTCCACCACGGCTGCGACCAGGCCGGTTTCGCGCTCGATGCGCTCGACGAGACCCTGGGGATCGTGGGGGCCGAGGACGATAAAGCGATCGTAGGGTGGCAGCGTGCCGGTCACGTCGTCGATGAGGCGCGCCTGCTCGCCCGCGAGCTGATAAAAGACGCCGGGACGCCCGAAGACTTTAGCGACTGCTCCGATCGCGAAGGCAAACCCAACCCGCCACGCACCAGACACGTCCACCAACGTTTGCAGACCACACACCGTCGCCAGGCTCGAGGTCGGCAAAAAAAAGTAGCACAGCCGCTTCGCCAACCATCCCGGTTTCACGTCGGCAGGGTAGCGCCAGCGCTGCTGCATGATGGCGATCGGAGTTTCGCCGATCGTGACGATGTCGCCCGGTTTGGAGTGGGGCAGCACGTATTTCTTCACGACTTCAACGGGGTCGTCGAGGTGCGTCAGCAGGTGGGTTTTGACTGGGAAGACCTCGGCTCTGTCGCGATCGAGCCAGTTTGGCGGCGCGGCGGGGTCGGGGTAGTTAAGCGGGATGACGGCGTGGCCGATCTGGGGGATGCGTCCGGCGGGGCCGTAGGTCATGTAGTTGAAGCGCAGCCAGACGGTTTTGAGTTTTTCGAGATCGATCGCCGCGTCGGTGGCGGTCAGCTCGATGGAAATCTTGACGCCGGTGCTGTGCTTGGCCTTGACGATGTAGGCGAACCAGTAACCGTCGTCGCGGGCGGGCGCGTCGGGATGCTGTGGCGTGATGCGGATGTCGCTCTCGACGCCGTGGAGGTTGCCGCCGCCGAGCAGCGTTAGCTCCGCCGACACCTCGGGGATCATGATTTCGAGGGCGTCGGTGGCGTTGTAGAGTTCGGTTTCGCCGACGAGCAGGACGCGATCGGCGCTGCGCTCGATCGTCTTCCAGCTTCCGGGGCGAAACTGTAGGTCGTTGCCCTGGCGCTGGCGGTATTTGGCCTCAAAGCCCAACAAACCGAGGCCGACTGCACCTGCAACCGTTGCTCCGACTGCGATTCCTGTTGCGATCGCCACGATACGGCCTCTCCGTCACAAAACACTCGAAAATACTCACCGTTTATACCATTTGGCCCTACCGATGACTATTCGCTTCGCGAAGGCGACGCCAAAGACAACGCTCGGCGATCGAATCCCGGACGATGGGCGTTTGTTTCCCTGAAAGACTCTTGGGAAGCGTTTTGAAATTCTTTTTAAAGCCTTGTGGCGTATAGGTTTGAGCGATTTTGACCGAAATCGCTGCCATCCTTGTCAGTCAACGGGTCTAGCGAACTTTTCAAACACTTTCTTAGGGTTCGGCGAGGAATGCCTCGATCGCGAGAAACACGGCCATCAGCTCGGCAACGACTCGCTCGCCCCGATCGGCGACTTGAATATTTTGAACGTCGAGCGAAGTTTCTGGCCCGAGGGCCTCTTCGAGGCTGAGCGCCGCCGTCTCCAGCAGAAGCGCACCGATATTGCTCGCGCCGCCACGCAGGGTGTTGACCAAATAGAAGGCCCGATCGCGGTTGTTTTCCTCGCAGGCTACGCAGAAATGCACCTCGAAATCGACATGGAACTGCAGAAACATGGTCAACAGGTCGCGGTAGAGCCGACGGTCGTCGCCGCTGCGCCGCAGCCCCATCTCGACATCGAGCGATCGAGAAGCCACGGGCAGCTCGCAAGTTTTGCCGATGCAGTTGCGCCCGCACTGTTTTGCGTCGTAGAGGGCAGCGTCAGCGGCTTCGACAAGCTGGCGCGGGGCGGTTTTGGCGTCTGGAACCATCGCGGCGAGGCCCATGCTGACCGTAACGTAGGGGTTTGCGGGGTGGGAGCTTTGCTCGATCTGCAGCATCGCTACGGCGTTGCGGAGGCGCTGAGCGCAGTCGGTCGCGCCGCACAAGTCGGTGTTCGGCAAGACGATGCAAAACTCCTCGCCGCCGTAGCGCGCGACGAAATCGCCGTCCCGGCAGAGGGTATCGTGCAGGGCGCGGGCGATCGCCTTGAGGCAGGTGTCGCCCTGGAGGTGGCCGTAGGTGTCGTTGTAGCGCTTGAAGTGATCGATATCGAGCATGATCGCCGCCAGCGACTGGCCGTCTTTCACGAGCTGCGGCCAGATTTGCTCGATATATTTGTCGAGGGCGCGGCGGTTAGCGATTTCCGTCAAGCCGTCGAGGTTCGCCAGACGTAACAGCTCGGCGTTGGCGGCCTGGAGGCGATCGTGAAGCTCGGACTGCTCGATCGCGATCGAAAGCTGGGCAGCAACAGGAGCCAGGAGCCGATCGTCATCGGCGAAGAGCGCTCGCTCGGCCCGATGGATGACGATCGCGCCCCAAACCCGCGCGGATTGGAACAGCGGTAGGCGATACTCCGAGGTCACTTGGCAGCGGGCGAACCAGGCCCGTTCGGTCTCGTCGGTTTCGTCGCAACGCACGAGGGAGCCGATCGCGGTTTTGCCCGGCGCGCTGGCCGAAGGATTGGGGTCGATCGCGCAAGGCGCGCCCTTGAAAGCCGCGTCCGTCGAAGCCAACACGCTGCACTGGCCGGAGCGATTGCAGACGATCGAGACGCGATCGGCTCCCAGTAGCCACTTCAGATTCGAGACGGCAGCATCGAGAATGCACGCAAGGTCTAAGGAACGGTGGATCCCCGCCACCAGCTCGCGCAACGTGCCCTCTTGGCGCGCTTTAATCTGCGCCGCACGTCGCAGCTCGGACAGTTCCAGGTGCGTCTTGATGCGCGCGATTAGCTCCTCGGAGCGAAACGGCTTGGTGATGTAGTCGATCGCGCCCTGGGCAAAGGCGCGCGTCAGGGGGCGTTGGTGAATTGAGCTAGGGTAAGAGAGAAGCTGCGTACGGAAAACCGCC
>CALCCD010000067.1 GCA_937899645.1 uncultured cyanobacterium
CTCTGACTCCTTCGGGATGATGAGGGGGCGCTTTTTCGTTGGCGAGTTTTTTGGGGCGGGAAGCTTTGCGATAAAAACGAGCAACTCGGTGTCTAGACTCTTAACGTTGCGTGGCCGGATCGCTAAAGCTTTTGCAGCGGGCGATCGTAGGCTTTGACGCTCTCCGGGCGGAACTTGCGCATAATGGCGTTGGCCTGCTGGATCTTGAAGCGATCGCCTTTGACGACAATCGGGTACTCGCCCGCCTTGATGCGATCGCGGTAGGGGCGCATGTCGCCCGATCCGAGGATCAAGCTCGTGCCGCCGCTGACGAATAGTGCACCCATCGCGCCGCCCATCGCGCCGAGAATGCCGCCCAGGATTTGATTACCCAGGACGCCCGCCCACTCGAAGGTTTGCAGCCCGGTGATTGCGTTGAAAACAAAGCCCCCGGCGAAGCCGAACGGCGCGATCCAGGACATCATGTTCAGGGCGCGATTGCGAGTTTCCTCGTTAGGATCGATGAGGCCGTACTCGTCGGGCGTGGTATAGCCGCCGCCGAGGATCGTTGCGAATGCCGAGAGTCCCTTGTCTTCCAGTGCCGTGTAGGCGGCTTCGGCGGCAATGCGATCGGCGAAGACGGTGACGAGATACGTGGTTTCCATATCAAAACAGCCCGAACGGCTCGGTGTAAAAGGGTTTTAAAGGCTTTGGTTCTCTAGCCTATCAAGATTGCCCGAAGCGCGCCGGACGATCAATTTTGGCAGTGTCGATCGAAGGCTGCGCGGGCAGCGGCTTGTTCGGCGAGCTTGCGCGATCGCCCGGTTCCCGCTCCCCACTCCCGACCGTTAACGGCGACGCGAGCCGCAAACCGCTCGTTGCTGCCGTGTTCGATACTGACTTCTTCGGTGGTGTAGGTAGGTAAACACTTAAGGTTTCCCTGCGTCCACTCCTGGAGGGCGGCTTTGTAGTTTTGGCGGGCTGGGTCGTTCAGGATGGCGTCGGCGCGAGGCGCGAACTGTCGATCGAGCCAGGAACGCACGAAGCCGAGGTCGCTGGTGGGGAGATACAGCGCCGCGATCGTCGCTTCCATCGCGTCGGCGAGTCGCGAGGCCGTTCCGGCGCGATCGTTGCGGGCGTTTGATCCGAGGCGCAGATAGCGCTGCAGACTGTAGCTTTCAGCGATTGCGGCCAGGACGCGATCGCTGACGAGAATCGAGCGGATGGCGGCAAATTCGCCAACGGGGCGATCGGCATGGTTCTCCCACAGGAAGCGGGCGGCGGCCAGACGCACCACGGCGTCACCGACAAATTCGAGCTGTTCGTAGTTTTCGGTTGGCGAAGCGCTGGAGTGGGTCAGCGCGAGGTCGAGCAGTGCCCAGTCTAGGCGGGCGGCGTCGGCGTCGATCTCGAACTTGAGGATGAGGCGCTCGAGTTCCCGTTGGCGGAGCGGCGGCAAAGTCGGCATGGCGACGGGCGGCGGGGCCGCTGGCGGAGGAGGTCGAGAAGAGCGGGCGATCGCCTCCGTATTTTATGATGAGACCCGTTTCCTACCTCCAGCTTCGCTTTCGATCGCTCCTGTTATGACTCACGCCCACGTTATCGGCCTCGGTAAATCCGGCATTGCTGCCGCGCGCTTGCTCGCTAAGCGGGGCGACACCGTGGCGCTCAGCGATCGCGGGACGGGCGATCGGCTCGAGCCGCTGCGCCGCGATCTCGAAGCTGAGGGCATCGCCGTGCATCTGGGCACGAGCTTTGCGATCGAGGCATTTCCCGAAACGCAGCAGCTCATCGTTAGCCCTGGCGTGCCCTGGGATCTCCCTGCGCTGGAGGCGGCGCGGACGCAGGGCGTCGAAACCTTGGGCGAGATGGAGCTAGCGTGGCGGGCGCTGGGCGATCGCCCCTGGGTGGGCGTCACCGGCACAAACGGCAAAACTACGACCACGGCGCTGACCGCCGCGATTTTCCAGCGGGCGGGACTGAAGGCTCCGGCCTGCGGCAATATCGGCTACGCGGCCTGCGAGTTGGCCTACGAACACGCCCCCGACAACCGGCTCGACTGGGCGATCGCCGAGCTAAGCAGCTACCAAATCGAGGCATCAACGACGATCTCGCCGCGTATCGGCCTGTGGACGACTTTTTCGCCCGACCACCTCAGCCGCCACTACACCCTCGAAAATTACTACGACATCAAAGCCTCACTGCTGGGGCGATCGCAGCATCCGGTACTGAACGGCGACGATGCCGAACTCCACGCGCGGCGCGATCGCTGGCCGCAGGCGCTGTGGACGTCCGTCGGCGGCAAGGACGCCCTGGCCGGAATCTCGCCCTATGCCTATATCGAGTCTGGCTGGGTCGTCGTTGCGGGCGATCGCATCGTCGAAGCGGCAGCGCTGAAGATGCCCGGTCGCCACAACCTCCAAAACCTGCTGCTGTCGGTGGCGGCGGCGCGGCTGGCGGGCATCGAAGCCGAGGCGATCGCCGCTGCCGTGGCGAAATTTCCCGGCGTGGCGCACCGGTTGGAGCGCCTGGGATACTGGCGCGGCGTCTGCTTTATCAACGACAGCAAAGCCACGAACTACGATGCCGCCGAAGTCGGCCTAACTTCCGTAGAGGCTCCGGCAGTTTTGATTGCGGGCGGTTCGATTAAAGAAGGAGACGATCGTGCCTGGATGACAGCGATCGTCGAGCGGGCAGCCTACGTGTTGCTAGTCGGTGCGGCCAGCGATGCCTTTGCGAAACGCCTCGACGACATCGGCTACGCCCGCTACGAAAAAGTCGAGACGCTGGAGAAGGCCGTGCCGCGCGCGGCGGAGCGGGCGATCGAACTCGAGGCAAAAACGGTATTGCTTTCCCCTGCCTGTGCCAGCTTCGACCAGTTCAGCAGCTTTGAAGAACGCGGCGATCGCTTCCGCGACCTATGTCGATCCATCGTCGGCTTAACGCAACCTTAGAGCTCGCTTAATCTAAATATTGACAAACGCGCAATCCTGTCTGAGGAGCCGTCTTTTATAATTAAAATCCGCCATCAGATCTAAGAGATCTACCGCCAAAACGCCACAGTCAGTTCTGCTACTAGTCGAGTCTCGAGCGCCCGTGCGGCTCGAACCGTCCGCTTGCGAATAATATGCACGAGCCGCTGCACGTCCCCTTTGCGCCCTCTGCCCACTGGACGGACGGCCTCACTTTAGAATCGACGCTCCGCGATCTCAAGCTCAACTATAGCGAAATAGAAGTCAGCGAGCCGGGAAAGCGCCTTCTCGAACGCTTCTGCTTTGACGAGCGTCTGCCGGGCGTCATCCTCTTGGAGGAGAGTAAGTTCGTCGGCATGGTCTCGCGCGAGTACTTTCACGAGACGATGAGCTTGCCCTATCGCATGGACTTGTTCGCGCAGCGTCCCATCCGACAGCTTTGTGAATACGTCACAGCCAACGTGCTTAAGCTCGACGGTCGTCTGGGCGTGCTCGAAGCGGCCCAGCGCTGCCTCGATCGCCCGCCTGCGGCCGTCTACGAGCCGATCGTCGTCGATATGGGCAGCGGGATCTACCGTCTCCTGGACGTGCGCCGCCTGCTGGTCGCCCAGTCGAAACTCTATGCGATGGCGACGGTACGTCTCCGCCAGCGCGAGGCCGAGGTCGTCGAGCTGAACGAGCAGCTCGCGGCGGAAAATTCTCGCCTCGGCGCAGAGGTTGAAATCACCCACCGCATCCAGACGATGCTGCTGCCCCACGAGGACGAGCTGGCGGCGATTGACGGCCTCGATATCGCCGGATACATGGAACCCGCTGACGAGGTGGGCGGCGACTACTACGACGTATTGTGCCACCGCGATCGCGTCAAAATTGGCATCGGCGACGTCACCGGCCACGGCCTCGAGAGCGGCATGCTAATGCTGATGGTGCAGACTGCCGTGCGGACGCTGCTGACCCATGACGAGACCGACCCGATTCGCTTTGTCACGACGCTGAACCAGACGATCTTTGACAACATCGATCGCATGGGCAGCGACAAGCACCTGACCCTGGCGCTGCTCGATTACGTCAACTGTGGCGATCGCGGTCGCGTGACGATCTGCGGTCAACACGAGGAAGTCATCGTCCTACGCGAGGACGATCGCATTGAGGTTATCGACACGATCGACCTGGGCTTTCCTCTCGGCCTAGAAAAGACGATCGCGCCGTTTGTCTCGTACCAAAGGCTAGAGCTGCAGCCCGGAGAAGCGCTCGTCCTCTACACCGACGGCATCACCGAAGCCGAAAACGTCCGAGGCGAACTCTACGGTCTAGATTCCCTGCTCGCCTCCCTCAAGCACCATCGCGATCGCAGTGCCCGCGAAATTCAACGGGCCGCGATCGACCGCCTCAAAGCATTTATCGGTACGCAGCGCATTTACGACGATATGACCCTGCTCGTCCTCAAGCAGCAGTGCGCCACCACCGGAGCGCCCTCAACTGGCGAAGCTTCCGACGGCTAGCAACGCGATTGTCGAAAAACGCGAGTCGAGACCCAAAGGCGAGACTCAACGGATTCGATCGTTCGCGCTGCGAAAAAACGCACTATCCACAGGGCGAAGACTGCGTCAACGATCGGTTCGGTGCTCGTCAGCGTGCTCGACCGAACGAGGCTGAGTTTGGGACTGAAGTTGAGACTGGATTTGGGATTGGAGCGCCTATCTTCGGTTTTGGGCGTCGTTTTGTAATCAATGATGCAAGCCAAAGCAAGAGAGTTCGATAGCTTGGTTAAAATCTGGAAAAATTTTGGCCTGGAGCTGAGTCGAAACTCACTGCCAGTTTGGTTAGACGGTGTTTACGCTCCCGGTTTATTTACTAACGTCCTCAATCGGCTTGCTGCCCACCTTCGCTGACAGCAGCAAGCCGACCGGCAGCGTTGAGTCGGTCGATATCTTTTGGGTCATCATTTGCGCTGGGCTCGTGTTTATCATGCAGCCCGGATTTATGTGCCTCGAATCCGGCCTGACGCGATCGAAAAACAGCATCAACGTCGCCGTTAAGAACTTCGCCGATTTTGGCATCTCCGTGGCGTTGTTCTGGGCCTTTGGCTATGCTCTTGCTTTCGGTGTGTCCTATGCGGGCCTCGTTGGGACGAGCGACTTCTTTGTCAAGGTTGAATTCGACTCCGCCACTGCGGCATTCTTCCTGTTCCAAACGATGTTTTGCGGCACGGCGACGACGATCGTCTCGGGCGCGGTGGCCGAGCGCATGAAGTTTCAAGCGTATCTGGCCGTGTCGTGCCTGTCGTCGGGGCTGATTTACCCGCTCTTTGCCCACTGGGTCTGGGCGCGATCGAGTACCGGTGAAGCGATCGGCTGGCTCGGCAAGCTCGGCTTCTCGGACTTCGCCGGGAGTACCGTCGTCCACGCTCTCGGCGGCTGGGTCGCCCTGGCTTCACTGCTCGTTATCGGCCAGCGTGCCGATCGCTTCCCCGAAGGCCAGCCCGCCCGCAAGATCCAAGGCTCGGACTTGCCGCTGTCAGTGCTGGGGACGATGCTGCTCTGGTTGGGATGGCTGGGCTTCAACGGCGGCAGCACGTTGTCGCTGGACGGTCGCGTGGCCGGGATTATGGCCCATACCCTGCTAGCGGGTACGGCGGGTATGCTGGCGGCGATGGCGATCGGCTGGCGACGCAGCCAAGTACCGGAAGTCGAGCTGATGATTAACGGCTCGCTGACCGGACTCGTCTCGGTGACGGCCTCGTGCAGCACGATTTCGACCCCTGCCGCACTGGCGATCGGGGCGGTGGGCGGCGCGATCGCCGTCTTCGGCAGCGACCTGATGGAGCAACTCGAGATCGACGACGCGATTTGTGCCGTGCCGGTACACTTAGGCGGCGGCATCTGGGGTACGCTGGCGCTGGCGATCTTCGGCTCGCCAATGTCGCCAGAGCTAGACCTAAGCCGCCTGGAATTCCTGCTCGTGCAGCTTGTCGGCATTGCCGTCTGCGGTATTTGGGCCTTCGGCCTGAGCTTTCCGATTTTGACGCTGCTCGAACGGCGCGTCTTCCGCCTGCGCGTCTCACCCGAAGAGGAAAAGCTCGGCCTCAATGTATCCGAGCATCGCGCCACCACCGAAACTTACGACTTGCTTAACGTGATGGAGTCCCAGGCGCGCGACCCCAGCCAGCGGCTGCGCGTCCCAGTCGAGCCGTTTACTGAGTCCGGGCGCATCGCCAGCCGCTACAACCAGGTGATGGACGCCCTCGACGAAGCCGTTAACCGCAATACGGCGATCGTCGAAACTGCCCGTGACGCGATCGTCACCTTCGACAGCGAGACCTTCCTCATCCAAACCACTAACCCCAGCGCCCTCTCGATCTTCGGCTACGGCGAGGACGAAGCTTCAATGAGCGGCGTTTCGGTGCTGACGCTGCTGTGCGGCGAGCGCGAGTCCTGCCGCGAGAGCTTCGATGCCGTGCTGAAAACCGGGCGCGGCGAGCTGATCGGTCGGCGGCTCGACGGGCGCGAGTTTCCCATCTCCGCCACCGTCACGCTGACTGAGCTGAGCGACAACGCATTTTATACCGCTACCCTTAGCGATATCTCCGAACGAAGGCGATCGGAGCGCGAAATCGCCCGCGCCAACCGCGAGATTCGAAGCCTAAACGGTCGCCTTAAGGCCGAGAATCTGCGCCTCGGGGCCGAGCTAGATGTTTCTCGTCACCTGCAAGCGATGCTGCTGCCCAAGCAAAGCGAGCTGCGCGAGATCTCCGACCTCGATATTTTCGGATTTATGGATCCGGCGGCGGAGGTCGGCGGCGATTATTATGACGTGCTGGTACGCGGCGATCGCGTCCAGTTCGGCATCGGCGACGTCACCGGCCACGGCCTCGAGAGCGGCGTGCTGACGATCATGGTGCAGACGGCAGTACGGACACTGCTGGAGAATAACGAAACCGATCTCAAGTGCTTTATCGACTCGATTAACCGTACGCTCTACGGCAACATAGAGCGCATGGGCAGCGACAAGAACATCACCCTGTCTTTACTAGACTATGAAGAAGGGGTGTTAACGCTTTGCGGGCAGCATGAAGAAGTGCTGATCGCCCGCAGTCAGGGTGGCCTCGAGCGTCTCGATACGATCGACCTCGGATTTCCGATCGGCCTCGAAGCAGAGGTGGGGAACTTCACGAAAAAGCTGGAAGTTCCGCTCTACTGTGGCGATGTTGTATTGCTCTTTACCGACGGAATTACGGAAGCCGAGAGTGAGGAGGGTCGCTTCTACGGAATCGAACGCCTCTGTGCGACCCTGGAGCGACTGAAAACCGAGTCAGCAGAAAGCATCGGCCAGGCGATCGTCGAGGACGTTCGCCAGCATATCGGCAGTAACGTCGTCCACGACGACATCACTCTTCTCGTTATCAAGCGCCGCCAAAGCGCTCTGGAGTTAGATCGATGACCCGAGTCTTTGGACACTACTGCGAAAGACTTCCCGATAGCCCGGAATTCTTGATTATTGGCTTCTCGCCCGGATCGATTCCCCTGCGTCAGCGGTGGCGTAACAACGGTCTTTCGGCGGACTTCATGGCCGACTACCTGATGACGTTTTTCCCAGACGACGAGTCCGAGGAAAGTTCGGCCCAGCGTCAGGCCGAAATTAAAAGCGCCGTCAGCTACATTGCTAACGAGCTGCTCGAAAACGCCATGAAGTTCAACGATGCCAATTCCAACCTACCGATCGGCATCGAGCTACAGCTTCACGAAGGTAGCCTGACCTTCGTGACGAGAAACACGATTTCCCGTGAAGTTGTGTCAGAATTCGAGCGTTACATCGAACGGTTGACTTCGTGCGATCCGCAGGAGCTGTACATCGAGCAGATTGAGAAAAGTGCCCTCGGAGACGGCAACGGCTCTGGTCTCGGCTACTTGACAATGATGAACGATTACGCCGCCCAGCTAGGTTGGAAGTTCGAGTCCATCGAAGGTGACGAGGGCCTTGTCGCAATTAGCACGATGGTGCGCTTGCCGGTTTAGCCGGAGGCCCGCGCGGCCCGTACCTTGCTGCTTCCTCGATCGCCCAACTTACACGACCCCGTTCCGCCCCCCTGACACCATGACTGAACCAGCTTCCCAAGAGATTCGCACTGACGACTACAGCGTGACCTACGACGACGCCACCAAAACTGTCGCCTGCCAGGGCTCGCTGCGGCTCAGCGACATGGCGGAATACAAGCCGATCGTCGAGCTACTCGAACGCGTTTCGGAAGTCGAGGCCGATGGCATCACCCTCGACCTAACCGAGCTAGAATTTCTCAATAGCTCGGGCATTAGCATGCTCTCGAAGTTTGTCATCCGCGTGCGCCACCGCAAAACAGTCATGATGTCGGTGCGCGGCTCGCAGACCATCCCCTGGCAGGGCAAATCGCTCAAAAACTTGCAGCGTCTGATGCCCACCCTCGACCTTCAGTGGAGCTAGCTTCCGGTACGTTTTACGCGAGTCCGCTGCTTCTGTCTGCGTGTTAGTCTAATCAAAATTTAAACTTTCCATTTCCGCTTACCCCTAGGTCGCGTCGTATATGTTTTGGGCCGATAAGATCGCCAGTAAATTCAAGGGCGAGCAAGTTGTTAACGACTCGAAAACGCCGTCGGGGCGGGTTCACGTTGGGTCGCTACGCGGCGTCGTCGTCCACGACACGATCTATCGCGCCCTGAAGCGGGCGGGCACACCGGTGCGCTTTACCTACGGCATCGACGATTTCGACGCGCTCGACACCGTGCCGAAGTATCTCGATCGCGGTAAGTTCGCACACTACCTCGGTGCGCCGCTGTGTAACGTGCCGTCTCCGGGCGAAGGCGCAACCGACTATGCGAAGTTCTACAGCCAGGAATTTTTCGAGGTATTCGACTATCTCGGCGTCAAGCCCGAAATCTACTACCTGCGCGATTACTACCGCCAGGGCAAGTTCAACGAACATATCGACCTATTCCTAAAAAATGCCCAGATCGTCCGCGAGGCTTACAGGGAAGTCAGCGGCGGCGAGCGCGCCGACAACTGGTACCCGTTTCAGCCGATCTGCGAGAAGTGCGGCAAAATCGCCACCACTGAGGTGACGGACTACAACGGTAAAGAAGTTTTCTACACCTGTAAGCCCGAAGCGACCGACTACACCAGCGGCTGCGGCCACTCCGGCTGGATGTCGCCCTTTGACGGCAACGGCAAGCTGCCGTGGAAAGTGGAATGGGTCGCCAAGTGGCAGATTGTCGGCGTCACGGTCGAGTTCGCCGGAAAAGACCACTCGCAAAAGGGCGGCTCGCGCGATGTGGCCAACGCCATCTGCCGCAAGGCGTACCAAAAGCAGCCGCCGTTCCACGCGCCCTACGAATTTATCCTCGTCAACGGCACGAAGATGAGTTCCTCGAAGGGGGTTGGATCGAGCGCAAAAGACATTGCTGACCTGCTGCCGCCGGAGTTGTTGCGGTTCTTGATGCTGCGGACGCCACCGCGCACCGCAATCAACTTCGCGCCCAACTACGAGACGACGACGCGCCTGTTTCGCGACTACGACACGGCGATCGCTAAGTACCGCCAGCTCGTCGCGGGCGACCCCGATGCGAAGCTGGGAAAAGATCTCATGGCGCTGTTCTACTCGCAGATCGGCGACGAGATCGCCACCTACGAGCCGTTTGACTTCAGCACGCTGATTTCGCTGCTGCAAGTGCCGCACCTGGACGTCAAGGCTGAGATTGCCAAGCGCACGGAGGTCGAGCTAATCGAGGCGGACTGGCAGACGATCGACGCGCGCATTGCCGCTGCTCGACACTGGCTCGACAACTACGCCGATACCGAAGAGAAGCTGGTGCTGTACGTCGATGAGATGCCCGAACAGGTGTCGAATATCGACGCGACTGGCGTGCGCTACCTCGAGGCGCTGGCCGAAAACTTGGGGGCGATCGAAGCCTGGGAAGGCGAAACGCTGCAAACGGCGATCTTCACGACCACCAAAGAGCTAGAGATTCCGCCGAAGTCAGCCTTCCCCGCCATTTACTACGCCTTCCTGGGGAAAGAACGCGGCCCGAAAGCGGGCAATCTGCTCTCTTACCTCGAAAAAGATTTCACGATCGCCCGACTTCGCGAAGCTGCTGCCGCGTCGTCCTCGGTGGTCTGAGGGCGCGGCGTTCGATATTCGATAGGCGGGAACTCCGCTGCCCCTGTCGTTTTTCCGTTTCCACACCATGAAAAATCTTGACAGCCACATCAACACCATCCGAACCCACACCAAAACCTAAACGCGCGCAGCGCCTTCTGGCCTTCCAGCGCTTGATGAACGTCCACTGGTGGATGGCAGCCTCTTATCCCGCCTTGATCGCCACGGGCATCGCGATCGCCCACCTCCCGGATGACTTTCCCGGATTAGCGGCACTGCGAGACTTCCACGAGTCCGTTGCGATGGGGACGCTCGTCTTACTCGTCTGGCGGATCATCGCCCTCGTCCAGGTCTTAGCCGAGCGCTACTCCCGCCGCTTCCCCCGCTTAACGCGGCACTGGTGGCAAAAGACGCTCAACCACGCTGCCCTTTACGTCATGATGCTGGGCGTACCGCTGACGGGCCTGCTGCTCTCCAATTCCCTAGCCGCCCACGACGTAACTTTCTTCGGGTGGCCCGTCCCCGACCTGTTCCCGCCCGACCCCGATCGCGTTCCCTCTGCCTATTCGCTGCACTTCTGGTCGTCCTATGGGTTGTTGCTAGCGGCGGTGTACCAGGTCTACGAGCAGCGACATTACGCAAGGGCGATGCTCCGGCGTTTCCGACTCCAGTTCGATCGCCATCCGAGCGCTTAACCCCTCCGAAAAATATATTGAGTTTTTGCGAAACTGCCCGTCGATCTACTTGCTTATTGAGAATGATTTCTGCCAGCAGGGTAGTCCTAGGTCGAGGGTATAGCCGCTCAGTCAGTCTGGGTAGGCATTCGGGCGAACGAGCTATCTATACAAACGCATTAAACTCTCAACAGTGCCTCCAGGGGCGGGCGGCTCTGTTCTGCCGCGCGATTTCGGTCGATCGAGTCCCCGCGAGTGCGCTCGAAACTTGCCACGGCGATCGCGTTGGCGCTGGCCTCGATCGCGCTTTCACGCGCGGGATGAATTGTGAAATAAACTGCGGCACTTCGTGCTAGCCTAGGTAGGCTAAAAATTCAAACACTACTTCGCACATCCAGTGTCTCGGGTGTTTTTAGGCTGGATGGCTGTCGCTTTTCGCGATCGAAGCCATCCGCCGCGCCTGCTCTGTGGGACTCGATCTACGGAGGCAAAGGCCGCCCTAAAAACCAACCTGGATGGAGGTTAAACCCGACAAGGAGAATATCTAAATCATGGCAGTCGTTTCTTTGGCCGAACTGCTGGAATCCGGCGTTCACTTCGGGCACCAAACCCGTCGCTGGAATCCGCGCATGGACCAGTACATCTTCACCGAGCGCAACGGCGTTCACATCATCGACCTGGTGCAAACAGCACAGTTGATGCAGGATGCCTACGAGTACGTGCGCTCCAACGCCGAGTCTGGCCGCAAGTTCCTGTTCGTGGGAACCAAGCGCCAAGCGGCGGCCATCATCGCTCAAGAAGCAGCGCGCTGCGGCGGCTACTACGTTAACCAACGCTGGCTCGGCGGTATGCTGACCAACTGGTCGACGATTAAAACCCGTGTCGAGCGCCTGAAGGAACTCGAGAGCCTCGAAACGTCCGGCAACCTCGACCTGCGTCCGAAGAAAGAAGGCTCGATGCTGCGCCGCGAGCTGGGCAAGCTGCGTAAATACCTGGGCGGAATCAAAGGCATGCGCAAGATTCCCGACGTGGTGATCATGGTCGATCAACGTCGCGAATATACCGCCGTGCAAGAGTGTCAGAAGCTCGGTATTCCGATCGTCTCGTTGCTTGACACCAACTGCGACCCGTCAGTCGTGGACGTGCCGATTCCGGCCAACGACGACGCAATTCGTGCGATTAAGCTGCTAGTTGGCAAGTTGGCCGATGCCATCTACGAAGGCCAGCACGGCAAGCTCGACACCGTCTCGGAAACTGAGTACGCCGAGTACGACGAAGCAGACTTCCAAGATGATGAAGTGCCCGAAGAAGCACCCGTGGAAGGCGTGACGGCGGCGGACGCTGGCGTGGCCGCAGCAGAAGCAGCTCCCGAAGCCGCAGCAGAAGCAGCTCCTGAAGTCGCAGCAGAAGCGGCTCCTGAAGCCGCAGCAGAAGCAGCTCCTGAAGCCGCAGCAGAAGCAGCTCCTGAAGCCGCAGCAGAAGCAGCTCCCGAAGCGGCGACGGCGTCTGAATAAGTCCATTGCGGCACATCAAGCGGGGCGGCGAACCAGGGAGGTTTGACCTCAGTTCGGTTGCGGTTTGTCCCCGCCTGAAGTATTTATTTCGTGGGAATCGTCTCCGGGTTTTCGATCGCGCCTTCAGCTCGATCGCCGGGAAGAACAGCAACAATCAGGAACGGAACATAACGATGGCGGACATTTCGGCCAAGACCGTAAAAGAGCTGCGTACCAAAACCGGTGCGGGCATGATGGACTGCAAAAAAGCCCTAAAGGAAAGTGAGGGCGATATCGACAAGGCTGTTGAGTGGCTGCGTCAGAAAGGAATTTCGTCGGCCGACAAAAAATCCGGTCGTGTCGCGGCAGAAGGTCAAGTCGGCCAATACATTCACACCGGTGGTCGCGTCGGCGTCCTGGTGGAAGTGAACTGCGAGACAGATTTCGTGGCGCGTGGCGACGAGTTCCAAGAAATCGTCCGCAACGTGGCGATGCAAATTGCGGCCTGCCCGAACGTCGAGTACGTCAGCACCGAAGAGATTCCGAAAGACTTCGTCGCGAAGGAAACCGAAATCGAGATGGGTCGCGAAGATCTGGCCAGCAAGCCGGAAAACATCCGCTCGAAGATCGTCGAAGGTCGTATTGCTAAGCGTCTCAAAGAGCTATCGTTGCTCGATCAGCCCTACGTCCGCGACCAAAACATCACGGTTGCCGACTACGTGAAACAGGGCGTTGCGAAATTGGGTGAGAACATCCAGGTTCGCCGCTTCGTGCGCTTCGTGCTCGGCGAAGGCATTGAGAAAAAAGAGGAAGACTTCGCTGCTGAAGTTGCCGCGCAAACCGGTCAGGATAAACCCCAACCTTCGTTCACAGCAGAGGAGATGGGATTCAGCGATTGAGTTCTTTGAGTCGGCTTCGACCTGTTTCAGCAAGTCAGCTGTTGGAAGGCTCTGCTGCAGAAAAATGGGAGTGCGCGTTTGCATTATTTGGTGTGTAATGTCACGCGAAGCCTTTAGCAAGGTGATTGCGTGCGACTTGCTGCAATCGCAACGTGCGTAGTCTGGAGGTAGTAATGCTGCCTCCAGGTTTTTTTGTCTGAATTTTTGACGATCTTGTCGATCGAGAAGAACCATGACTGGAAATCTCAGACGCATCGAAAAGACGGCACAGGCTCTGGCCGAAGAACTCGTCGATTTGGGCGATCGCCTGAACGACACCTACGAGCGTTATATGCAGGCGCTTGCCCCGGCGGTGCAGCAGCAGCTCGTTTTAGCCGTTTATCACCTCTGCACCCAGGGATATCCGGAGCGCTTTTTGGCGCTGTCGATCGCCGATCGCGCGGCGGTTCAGATCGAGATCCAGCAGCTCGCTCGCGACGCCCGCGAGAGCTTCGAGCGCTACTTTGATGAAGACGATGCCGGTCTCGAGGAATCAGAATTGTCGGTCGTGGCCGCAGTACCGCTTGACTCTCCGTCTCCGCTCGACCCTCCGCTCGACCCCGAGCCACCGAACAGACCGGAGTCCTCAGACAGGCCAGACGCTGCCGCTCCATCGAGCGAGCGAGCGCAAGATTTGTTGGACGAGCGGCCGGACGAGCCGTCGGATGAGCTGCTGGACGAGCCGTCGGACACCATTGATGCAGATGACAGCATGGTGGCGGACAACCCCGCCGAACTAGCCGGGTACGCCTCGCTCGATCGCCGCGAGCTGCTGGCGCTGGCGCTCCAGGCCAAGCTCCAGGCGCAGATGCAAGAGGAAGAGGACGAAGATATTTCCACCCCCGGTAACCTGCTGATGTGGCAGCGAGCGGTGGAAAGCGACATCGTCAAAATGCTTCACGATATTTCGCTTGAGGTGAATCAGTTCCTACAGAAGCGAAACGTCCTGCCTCAGGAGTTTCCGTCCAGACTGTTCGAGGCGATCGGGCAGGGGGGCGACACTGCCGAGGCGCTATCGGGAACGCCAAATGTTTTGCAGTTGACGATCGAGGCGGGCGACGCGGAGGACGACGCGAAAATGCTGGTGCGCCTGTTGGCGATCGACCTGCGGCTGTCAGAAATCGAATTTGCCGATGCGGAGGTCAGTCAGCCGCGCCACGCGATTCGCAAGCTGCTGGCGGAACTGTCCGGCCTACGCAAGCGCTACGCTGCCAACCAACGCGAATACACGATCGCCCAGGCTGAGGTCGCGTGGCGATCGACCTGGTCGGAGCAGCGCGGCGACTCGTAGGGGTCGGCTGCCGAGCGGCGGTTCTAGGGCGTCGCTTCTAGAGGGGCGAGACCTGGCGGCGGTAGTCGGCTGCATCGAGCCCGTCGCCCCGGTTGCGCTCGGACTCGTCGATATCTTCTTCAAGGCGAGCGATGCGGTTTTCGGTGGGCGGGTGCGTGCTGAGGATGGTCGGTACGCTGCGACCGTTGCTAGCGGCTTGTAGCTTCTCGAAGAAACTGATGAGGCCGGTGGGCGCATAACCCGCGTCCCGCAGCATCTTCTGCCCGACTTCATCGGCCTCGTACTCGGCGCGGCGGCTGTTGGGCAGGCTCAGTGCCAGCTCGTAGCCGATGCCCACCAAAACGCTGTCATCGACGCCCGCCGAACCAGCTACGCCGCGAGCAACGGCGGCTTGTTTCATTCGCTCGATCACGTGCTTTTCGGTAATGTGGGCGATTTCGTGGGCGACGACACCTGCCAGCTCGGATTCGTTTTCGGCGGCGGCCATCAGGCCGGTGTTGATGTAGACAAAGCCGCCCAGCGTCGCGAAAGCATTGATACTGCTGTCGTTGACGACTTGGAACGTAAAGGGCAGCTCGGGGCGATCGCTGACGGCCACGAGGCGCTCGCCGATTTCGTCCAGGAAGTCGCGGACGCGGGCGCTGTTGTAGATGGAAACGTCGCTGTTGCTTTTAAGCTGGCTGTCGATTTGTCTGCCGATGGAAACTTCGCGTTCGTCGGACATATTCGAGAGCTGGATGTACTCGATCGCGCTTGGCAGCAAATCGCGGAGCGAGAAGCTGTAGCCCGCCCGCATCGTTGCTAGCGACGTTCCGACGACCGCGATCCAGGTGGCGATCGCCAGCACCAGCCAGCGCTGGAGGGAGTTGGGGAACAGCAGGCGCAGCGAACGAAGCAGCTTCATCTCAATTTCACGGTTAGGGGTCGGCTCTCGGAGGGCAGGCGTCGAAAATCGCGCGGCGAGAGGATTGGTGATACGCTCTGACCAGTTTTTAGGCTCGCACGGCGGCGTATGTCTTCAGGTTAACTGACGTGACTTTGGAGCATTCGTTTCCGATTTGTAGTTTTCTTTCGCAGATATCAGCAGAACGACGTATGAAGCTTCTCGATTCCCACGGTCGGCTGTTCGGTAAGGTCAGCGTGCTCGATATCGGCGCGACGATCGTCATTTTGGCGGTGGCGGCGGCGATCTTCGTCTGGCCGGGAACGGGTGCGGGCTCGATCGCCCAGGTGACGCTCAACACCAAGCCCGTGGAAGTGGATACGATCGTCCGAGGCTTGAGCGTGCGCGACCCAGCGCAGTTCGTCGAGATGCTGCGAACCGAAGGCAAAACCAATATCGTCATTCGCAACCAGCCGTACGGCCAGGTCGATCTCGAGGCCGTGGAAGAAGTGCCGCGCTTGGTGGACGTGCCCCAACCCGACGGAACCGTAGCGGCGTTGCCCGACCCGCGCGCGGCGGATCTCTACAGCGTCAACCTGATCGTGACCCTGGCGGGCGATGCTGAAGTGACCGATGACGGCGTCGTCTTCGGTAACAATAAGGTCAAAATCGGCACGCCGATCGAGCTGGAAGGACTGACCTATAACTTCAACAGCAGCACCATTGATGTGCGTATCCTCGAGGAGTAGCGCCTCGCTGCCTCGACCTCGCGATCTGTTTGTCGCGAACTTTTTACCCGCAAACCGCACTGTACGGTCTGTTGGCTATCGACTTTCGACCTGGCTTATTCCGTGTCCCTTTTTTTTAACGCCTTGTTCAACGGCATCAGCGTCGGCTCCGTGCTGCTGATCGTCGCCCTCGGTCTCGCGATTGTCTTCGGACTGATGGGCGCGATCAACCTCGCCCACGGCGAATTGATGATGCTCGGCGCGTACACCACCTTTGTCGTCCAGAACGTCATGAAGCCGCTGGGCGAGCCGCTGTTCGATCTATATATCTTTGTGGCGCTGCCACTGGCCTTCGTCGTGGCGGCGATCGCGGGGTTGATACTCGAAAAAAGCGTGATCAGGCATCTCTACGGCAGGCCGCTAGAAACGCTGCTGGCCACCTGGGGCGTAAGCCTGATTTTGATTCAAACTGTCCGCAGCGTGAACTGGACGCTGACGCTCGCGGTGGGCATTCTCTGTCTGCTGTATTTCGGCGGCAAGTGGATTTTGCAGAAGCAAACCGACTGGCCGCGTATCGCGGGCTGGGCGAACTCGACGCTGCTGGCACTGTCGATCGCGATCTCCATCGTCACCGGCATTATCCTCAGCAAAGTCGATAGCGATACGCTCAACCGCGAGTGGTTTAGCGCCCGCAACGTGGACGTGACCGCTCCGGCGTGGCTGCGCGGCGGTCTTCCTGTTGGCGGCGTGCAGCTTCCCTACGCGCGGCTATTTATCATCGCCCTGACGATCGTCTGCACGATCGGCGTTTACTGGTTCCTGAACAAGTCGCTTTGGGGTCTGCGAATCCGCGCCGTGACCCAAAACCGCGAGATGAGCGCCTGCCTCGGCATCCCCACCGAGCGCGTCGATGCGCTGACCTTTGCGCTGGGCTCCGGGCTGGCGGGCATCGCGGGCTGTGCGGTGACGCTGCTCGGCTCGGTCGGCCCCAACCTCGGCTCGAGTTACATCGTCGATGCGTTTATGGTCGTGGTGGTTGGTGGCGTCGGCAAGCTGGTGGGCAGCATCGTTGCGGCGCTGGTTATCGGCAGCTTCAGCTACCTAATCGGCTCGGGGACGCTGCTGCTGGTATTTGGCGACATTCCGCCGCTGGCCAGCTTCTTTGAGTTTTTCGCGACGACGAGTATGGCGAAGGTGATGGTCTTCGCGACGATCGTCGCCTTCTTGCAGGTGCGACCCGCCGGGATCTTCCCGCAGAAAGGTCGCACGATCGACGCTTAATCTCGCTGCATTGCCAGCTTCCCGCCCAAGACTCGACCCAGCACCACAATGACTGCCACTTCGCGGCCTGCCCGCAACATCTGGAAGAACCGCCGCACGATCGAAGCCATTGCGATTGTCGCGATCGCGCTATTCGTCGCCTTCGCGATGCCACTTCTGCTCTCGGAGTTTCGCCTGAAGCTATTGGGTCGCTTTTTGTCGTTTGCGATCGTGGCGCTGGGCATCGACCTGATCTGGGGCTACACCGGGATGCTCAGCCTCGGCCACGGCATCTTCTTCGCGCTGGGCGGTTACGCGCTGGCGATGCATGCGAATTTGCAGCTTCCCGAGGGGCAGATGCCGGAGTTCTTCACGCTGTACGGCGTGGACGCGCTGCCTGCTTTTTGGAAACCATTTGTATCGTTCCCATTTACGGCGATCGCCATCTTTACGATTCCGGCGATCGTGGCCGGATTCCTCGGCTACCTGATTTTCCGCAACCGGATTCGCGGCGTTTATTTTTCGATCTTGACCCAGGCGGCGCTGATCGTTTTCTTTAACTTCTTCAACGGCCAGCAGGAGCTGATCAACGGTACCAACGGCCTAAAGACCGACACCGAGATGATGTTCGGCGTGCTGATGAGTTCGCCGGAAGCGCAGATGGTATTTTTCCGCGTGTCGGTGCTGTTGCTGGTCGTGGGTTACGTGCTCTGTCGCTGGCTGACGTCGGGGCGGTTCGGTCGGCTGCTGGTCGCGATCCGCGACGATGAGAGCCGGGTGCGCTTTTCTGGCTACGACCCAACGGGCTTTAAGGTTTTGGTGTTTGCGATTTCCGGCGCGCTGGCGGGTATCGGCGGGGCGCTGTACACCGCGCAGTCAGGGATTATTACGCCCAGCGCGATGGAGGTCGCGACCTCCATCGAGATGGTGATCTGGGTTGCCGTTGGCGGGCGGGCGACGTTGGTCGGTGCGATCGTCGGGACGCTGATCGTCTCCTACGCGCGCACGTTCCTCAGTGAAGAATTCCCGGCGGTCTGGCTGTTTTTCCAGGGAGCGCTGTTTCTGCTGGTGGTCACGTCGCTGCCGGATGGGCTGGTGGGGCTGTGGCGCGATACGGTTTGGCCATGGGTGCAGGCGCGGCTCGGTCTGACGCCGCAGGTGGCCTTCCCTGGCATGACCGATCCGGGCGTCGAGCTGGAGAAGCAAGAAATCGAGTCCAATAAGTAGCGTCGCCAATCAGAACTTACGTCCCATGCTCCGCCCACTCTTTTCGATCGCCTCCGCCCTAAGTCTTCTTGCGCCCGCTGCCGCGCTTCTGGCAACACCGACACAGGCGCAACCCGATCGCTGTAACTACTATCTCGGCGACTCCGTACTCGGCACGCCCATTAGCATCGACACCGACTCGATCGTCACGGTGAGTCAAGAAGGCAGAGACTTCGTGTATTGCCTGGGCGACGAGGAAATTTACTCGCGCGTTCACTGCGACGATCGCGAGTGGACGACCTTTCCCGAGCGCGCCCGCCACTCGCCGCAATCGAGAACGACGACGAGCATGGTCGCGATCGCCTGTAGCGCGCCCGATCGCGCGCCCGGCATCGACGTCGGCGTCGTCCACGATCCGCCTGCGAACGTATTTCGATCCCCCGACGGTGACGTCCTCTGCACGGTTGGACGCTTCTCCGCGATCGCCACCTTCGGCAGCACCCCTGATGGATGGACGCGCACCGACGCCTGCAACGGTACGACGGGCTACGTCCACATCGACGATATCCGCTACGACGAACCCGCTCCTTAACGTATCTTTATGAGTCGGATCGCTAGAGTGGGGTCACAAAGTTGTTCCAACTGGCAGATCCGCACCATGCACAATTACCCGCTTCACCTCAAGTTCACCTGGTCGTTTGCCCGCCAAATTTTTCTGACCGACAACTCCGAGCAGCTTCTTTTCTGCATCCGCCAGAAGATGTTCAAGTTCAAAGAAGATATCGGCGTCTTCGCGGACAAAGAGCGCGAGCAGCTCAAGTATCAGATTAAAGCCGATCGCATTATCGACTTCTCGGCGCGCTATAACTTCACCGATAGCGACGGCAACGATATCGGTGCGGTCAAGCGGCGCGGGATGCGATCGATCTGGAAAGCCCGCTACGACGTCTTCGACGGTGACGAAATCGTCTTCACCATCACTGAGAAAAATCCCTGGGTGAAAATCGGTGACGCGCTGTTCGCCGAAATCCCGATCGTCGGCATCTTCACCGGCTTCGTGTTTAACCCCACTTACCAAGTCCACCGCTCCAGTGACGAGGGCCGCACGATCGCCACACTGGAGAAAAAGCCGAGCTGGTTTTCGCGCATGTTCACCATCAAAATGCTCGACAAGCTCGACGACACTGAAGAGGAGCGCGTGCTGCTGAGCATGGTGATGATGCTGCTGCTCGAGCAGGCGCGCGGCTAGGGGCTGTCATCAACTACATTTGCGACCTCGATCCAACAAGGGTTTCAGCCCCTAGCTTGTTTTTTGGGTCGGGCGCTCAACCGATCGCCCCGTGAGGAGTCGGACTTTAATCGACGACGCGCCCTCGGGCGATCGCGTTTCCCGGCGATGTTCTCTACGATCGTTTGGCGAACCCACAGGCTGCTACTGTCTAATGTCGAACGACCGCGAAGATTCGCCGCGATCGTCGCCCTTTCCCCGGATATCCCGCTAAATCCGTATTCGTTCGTGAGCAAGATTCTCGAAATTGAAAACCTCACCGTCAGCTTCGACGGCTTCAAAGCTCTCAACAACCTGACGTTCAGCATGGAACCGGGCGAGCTGCGGACGATCATCGGCCCCAACGGCGCGGGCAAAACCACCTTTCTCGATATCATCACCGGCAAGGTGCAGCCCACCGAAGGCACGGTGAAGTTTAAGGGTAAGAGCCTGGCGAAGAAGTCGGAACACGCGATCGCGCAGCTCGGCATCGGGCGTAAGTTCCAGACGCCGCGCGTTTATCTGAACCTGACGCCGCGCGAGAATCTGGAGCTGTCGTGCAACCGCACCAAAAACGTGATCGGGTCGCTGTTTCGCAAGCAGTCGAGCGGCGAGCGGCGGACGATCGCGGGTTTGCTGGAGACGATCGGGCTCGTTGCTAAAGCCGACATCCAGGCGGGGCTGCTCTCCCACGGCGAGAAGCAGTGGCTGGAGATCGGGATGCTGGTGGCGCAGTCGCCGGACTTGTTGCTGGTGGACGAGCCGGTGGCGGGACTGACGGATGAGGAGACGTTCCAGACGGCGGAGCTGTTGAACTCTTTGGCGCAGAGCCATTCGATTATCGTCATCGAGCACGATATGGAGTTCGTGCGGGAGATCGCGCGGCAGGTGACGGTGCTGCACCAGGGGTCGGTGTTGTGTGAGGGCGATATGGATTCGGTGCAGAGCGACCCGCGCGTGATTGAGGTGTATTTGGGTCAGAGTGAGGATGAGGCAGCGTGATCGTTTCAGAGCGTTTGCCGAAACGTTACTGAAGCTGGCGAGACGCCAGCGCTACGAGGCAGGCAAAACGGAAGTTTCCGTAGCGCAGCCGTCTCGGCTGCTCCGGATTTCCAGATCGTGAAAGAGGTCTAATGAACCGCAGAGTTATTCTAGATAGACGCGATCGCGAGGGCTGAATTGATGCTCGCAACGGAAAACCTAACGCTTCACCCACCCGCCAACTACGAACTCAGCGACGAGTGGTTCTTTGAACTCTGTGCTGCCAATCGCGAGCTACACATCGAGCGCACCGCCAGCGGAGAGATTGTCATTATGCCGCCAACGGGAGGCGATACTGGCTACCAAAACTCCAAGCTCTCGTTCCAGCTCGAGCTCTGGAATCGCCGCACGAAGCTGGGCGCGACGTTCGACTCGTCTACCGGGTTTCGCCTGCCGAACGGCGCGAACCGCTCGCCCGATGCCTCCTGGCTCCCGAAAGAACAGTGGGACAGCCTGAGTCCGGCGCAGCGCAAACGCTTTTTGCCCCTGTCGCCGCTGTTCGCGATCGAGCTACGCTCTTCGACCGATACGCTCAAAACCCTGCGCGCCAAAATGCGGGAGTATCTCGAGAACGGTACGGAGCTGGGCTGGCTGATCGACCCGTTTGGGAAGTTCGTGGAGGTGTATCGCCCAGATGCTGAAGTCGTCGTGTTGCGAGATGTTCGAGTCGTCAGCGCCGACCCGGTTCTGCCGGGGTTTGAGCTAGAGCTAGACGATATTTTTTGAGTCTTTCGTTTGAGAGCTTGAGTTTTTTTCACCGACCTACTGCCACCCACTGCGATCGTGACCACAACCGCCCCCACCCAAACCGCCAACGACCTGATGCTCCGGGTCTCCGGTCTCAACGTCTACTACGGCGAGAGCCATATCCTGCGAGATGTCGATCTCAGCGTGCCGCGCGGCCAGATGATTTGCCTGATCGGACGTAACGGCGTCGGCAAAACGACGATGCTGAAGACGATCGTCGGGCTGCTCTCGCCCCGCAGCGGCGCGCTCGACCTCGGCGGCATCCCGATCGCCAAGCTGCCCACCGATCGCCGCGCCCGCATGGGCATCGGCTACGTCCCCCAAGGCCGCGAAATCATCCCCCGGCTGACCGTGGAGGAAAACCTGCTCCTCGGCTGCGAAGCGCGACCGGAAGGACGCACCGGCAAGGAAAAAGTGCTGCCGGAAATCTTCGAGCTGTTCCCCGTGCTGGGCGACATGCTCGGACGGATGGGCGGCGATTTATCGGGCGGGCAACAGCAGCAGCTCTCGATCGCGCGAGCGCTGATGGGCAAGCCGCAGCTCCTCCTGCTCGACGAGCCGACCGAAGGGATTCAGCCGTCAATTATTCTCGAAATCGAGGCGGCAGTTCGCAAAATCATTGAAAAAACGGGAATTTCCGTCCTTCTCGTCGAGCAGCACCTGCACTTTGTCCGGCAGGCGGACTACTACTACGCGATGCAGAAGGGCGGAATTGTGGCTTCGGGGCCGACTGATGAGCTAACCAACGACGTGATTCAAGAATTCTTGGCGGTGTAGATCGGCTCTCAGGCGAGGCCGAATTCGGCGCGAACGTCTTCGAGCGATCGCGACCAGAGCGTTTCCGGCTGCCAGCCGTCAGGATCGAAGTTCGCCGTGCGACCCCGCTGGTAGGCGGCTTTTAAGCGCGATCGCACGGTCTCGCGGCTCGGCTCGCCGGTCGCGCGCCGCTGCTGCTTGAGGCCGCGCACGATCCCGGCCATCAGGAGCAGGTGCACCGGGCGGAACTTCGCGCCAAGTAGAAACATCTGGACTTCGCCTTCGCCGAGCGGGTCGATACCGTAGCCCGTCAGGGTGTGGACGCCGTCGTGGAGTTGCTGGCGGCGCATCCCGCGATCGAGCGGCTTCAGGCCGTGTTCGTCAAGATGGTCTGCCCAGGCGCGACCGAAGCTACCAGGCGGCAGCGATCGCAGCGCGGGAAGATCGACGATTGGTGGATGGCTGCGACCGAGGCGCTCGCCAATACAGGTCGCGAACCAGAGGGCAAACTCGACGCGAGCACTGGGGATTGCTTCCGGCGGTTGGTGGGCGTTCATGATGCAAAAGGCTGATTGTTTGGCGGAACGATCTGGAGCGCAGAAGAACTGTCCGGCATGATGAAACTGCGGGGTGCAAAAGTCGTAACGCCCCGACCCGTCAGACGATCTAGCGACGTCCACGACCGCGCTCGCCACGCTCGCGGCGACGCTCTTCCATCAGCTCGCGCAGTTCTTCGCGCTGCTCGTCGGTGAGGATTTCGCGGATTTCGCCACGCGACTCCTGCATGGCGGCGCGGAGTTCTTCTTTTTGTTCGTCGGTGACGCTGTCGATCGAGCGCATCGCTCGGCGCGGATTTTGGCCTTCTTCGATCGCGGCGCGGAGCTGGGCTTCCTGGTCGTCGGTGAGGATTTCTGCGACATCACCGCGCAGATCTTCGGAGATTGCCTCCACCTGCTCTCGTTGCTCTGCGGTCAGGTCGATTTCGTCTAGGAGCGGGAAGCCCTGGGCGCTGGCCGATCGCGTGACGAACGGCGCGGCGATCGCGGCTGCAGTGGCGGCGAGGCTGACGAGTCCGATTTGGAAGAAGCGTTTCATGGTGTTGTTGGGGTTGGGTGTGTGAGGAGCGTGTAGCGTCGCGGGTCGCGGGTTGTGAGGAACTTGTTGACTCCCCGCGAACTCCTGCGAACAACTTCAATGTACGCGGCGGCAATCTCGCGCAACAGGCCCGAAAGTCACGATCGCACCCATGACTTTTGTCACGATCGCCTTTTTCACGATCTCGCTCTGCCCCAGTGCGGTTAGATGGAATCAGCCCGCTTACCGTTCCCGCTATGCCGTCGATTCGCGCGATTCACCCCGGACGCCACCCGTTCCCGTTTTTGCTGTATGGGGAGTGGGCGCTGGTGGCGATCGCGCTGCTCAGCGAGATTTCGCCCAGCATTTTGCCCCGAGGCGAAGTCTCGATCGTCGCGATCGCCAGCATCTTGAGTTTTGGCGCGATCGGGCTGTGGCTGCCGACGCGCCCCCTGGCGTTGAAGCTCGTCCATGTGGGGCTCCAGTTCGGGCTATTCGTGCTGGCGGCGCGAACGAGCGCGATCGAGCTGCGTCTATTCCCGCTGCTGCAAATCGTGCTGGTTCTGCGAAGCTGCCTGCTATTCGAGCTGTGGGGACGGCTGGCCGTAACCGGTGTGACCTTCGCGCTGTTTCTGGGCATGACGCAGACGCGGCTGTACGAACTCGGGCGGGCGTTCCCGGTGCGGCGCAGCGGGCGGATCGCGGCGCAAATCATCGGCATTCGGCTGAACTTGGCGCTGATGTTTTTGCTGGTGGTGGTGTTTTTGCTGCTGCTGATGAACGCGCTGCTATCCGAGCGCAAGCGCCGCGAAGAGCTGCGCCAAGCCAACCGCAAGCTGCGTAAATCCGCTGCCAAGATCGAGCAGCTCGCCATGAATCAGGAGCGTACCCGAATCGCCCGCGAGCTGCACGACTCTCTCGGCCACTCGCTGACGGGGCTGAATATCCAGCTCGAAGGGGCATTAAAGCTCTGGGACGCCAATCCCGAGCAGGCCAGGGCGTTTGTCTCCCAGGCTAAAGTCATGGGTTCAACCGCACTACAAGAAACCCGGCAGGCGGTGGCGACGCTGCGACAGCCATCCCAAGCTCAGCAGGGCTTAGCCGACGCGATCGCACCTCTCCTCGAACAGCTCCAGCAAACCACCGGTGTTACGCCCGACGTGCTGGTGGACTGCCCGCCACTGCCCGAGTCGCTGAAGCTGACAACTTATCGCATCGTTCAGGAAGCCCTGACCAACGTCTGCAAATACGCCCAGGCTAGCAGCGTCAGTATCGCCATCCAGTCCGCCGCTGACGCCCTCCACATCACCGTCCGCGATGACGGCATCGGCTTTCGTCCTGAGGACAACGCCACCGGCTTCGGGCTGCGCGGCATACAGGAACGAGCGGCGGCGGAAGGCGGGCGCGTCCAGCTCGCCACCGCCCCCGGCGAAGGCTGTACTCTGCGCGTTTACCTACCATTACCACTAGATACCTAGAGGCCGCCTTGTGATTCATGTGCTGCTCGTAGAAGACCAGGCAATCGTGCGTCAGGGCTTAAAGGCGCTGCTGTCGCTGGAAGACGACCTGGAAATCGTGGGAGAGGCCGCCAACGGGCGCGAGGCGTTGGAGGTGGCACAGCGGCTGCGATCGACCCCCGATGCCGTAGAAGTTGCGCTGATGGATATCCGAATGCCGGTGATGGACGGCGTCGCCGCCACGCGCGAGCTGCTGCGCCAAGATCCGAGCGTCAAAGTACTGGTGTTGACCACCTTTGAGGAAGACGAGCTGGTGCAGCAGGCGGTGCAGGCGGGCGCGGCGGGCTATCTACTAAAGGACACGCCGTCGGAGGACATCGCCCAGGCCATTCGTACGGTGCAGCGCGGTCACACACAGTTCGGCCCCGGTATCCTCCAGAAGATGATGGTGACTCCAACCTCCACAGCAAAGCCAGAGCTACCGCCGGGATTCGACGAACTGACACCTCGCGAGCGGGAGGTGTTGGCGCTGTTGGGCAAGGGCGCGAGCAACCGAGAAATCGCAGCGGCACTGTTCCTCTCGGAGGGGACGGTGAAGAACCACGTGACGCACATTTTAGGGCGACTGGGGCTGCGCGACCGCACCCAGGCGGCGCTGGTGGCGGCATCGCTGTCGCTCGATGAAGCGGTGGACGGTTAGGCGCGATCGAGCGACGCAGAGCGCCTGGGGATTGCGTTGCCCAAGCGGAGCGTGGGAACGATGCATTTTGGTGCGTGCGTCGATGGAATTTTCGCGAAAAAATGCGCCCGATCGCGCCCCAAAGCGTCCTGATTTTCGCTATAATAGGAATACAGAACAGAAAACTAAAATCTCTTCTCAGAGCTGGTTTCAGTGATTTGAGTTAAATCAATTTTCGCTGTGTCTGGCTCCACGCTTGCCGTAGTTTTCGTTCGCCTCATTTTTTGCAAAATTCGTCCATCCCGGAGCGCTTGTCATGACCCAAGCACAGTCCACTGCGCCGCGCGATCGCCTGATGCAAGAATTCCAGGCGGTGTTGGCCGAGCAAAAGCGCCGCGCCTATGAAGTAACCACCAAGGAGGAGGAAGCCGAGCGCGAAGAAGACCGCCAGATTCTCGCTACGGTGGCGGATTATACGCCGGATGCGATCGTGCGCGGTTTGGCCGATCTCCAGCTCGAGTTTGGCGACACCATCACCAGCCTCGCCGATCGCCTCCAGGCCGAGGCGGACAAGCAGCGCGACCTCCAGCGTGCCACCACTATTCAAGGCCAGCAGCTCGATCAGTTGCGGAAGGTGCGGACGGTGGCCGATGCGCTGTATTTGCTTCGCCAGGAGCAGCAGGAGCGTCGCCGCGAGCTGAACGACACCACCACCGAAGCTCGTTGCGAACTCGAGCGCGAAATCACCCAAGCACGCAAAGCCTGGGAGCGCGAGCAAGCCGAGTTCGATGCCGAAATCGCCAAGGAAGCGGAGCTGGAGGAAGCCGCACGCCAGCAGGAGGCTGCGACGTTTGACTACGGGCGATCGCGCCAGCGCCAGCTCGAAGTAGACGAGTTCGCCAAGAAGCAGCGCGAGCAAGCTGCCGACCTTGCCCACCTCCAGCGCGAGAAGGACAAAGACTGGACGGAGCGCGAGCAGTTCCTCTCCGAGCACCAAACGGAGTGGGGCGAGAACCGCACTAAGGTCGAAGGCTTCGAGGCGGAGTTAAAGGCGGTGTCTACGGCGGCAAAGGAAAAGGCGATCGCGGAAGTGAATCGCGACGCCAAGGTGAAGGCGGATTTGACGGAGAAAAGCTGGGAGGCGACTCAGCAGACCTATGAGGCGGAAATCGCCACGCTCCAGGCCGACATCGAGCGTCAGACGAATCAAGTGGCCACGATCGCGGCGCGTCTACAAGAGGCAACCCAACAAGCTCGCCAGCTCGCGACGCAAGCTTTCTCGCGGCCGAACGGCGAGTAGGAAACACCAAGCCCCCCAACGACCCTAACCCCACCACGGAGCGCGCATCATGGCGAAGAAACCCAGCAATCGCAACACTAAATCCGAAATCTTGGCGGCGTACAACGCGCTGGCGAAGGAGAAAGCCGCGATCGAGACCGAACTCCAGCAGGTACGGCGCGATCTGAAGACGGCTGCTGCCGCGCCTCGTTCTGCTGCCGCCGCGCCTAAACAACCGGTGGTACCGGCGACGACCACGAATGAAATCGACGTAACCGGCACGATCGAACAGCTCACGACACTCCACGATCGCTCCAGCTTTGCGATCGGACAGCTTTCCGAGACCCTCACCCGCGACGCGATCGGCCTGCGCGACCTGCAAGGTGACGTCACCGACGAGAGCGGCCAGCTTGCCGATTTGCACGAGCTGACGGAGCTGACGGACGAAACTCTCGAGGGTCTGGTACGGGAGTACCAGGACAGCGCCAAAGCTTTTGCGGAGACTTTTGAGGAGGAGCAGGAAGCCCTCCAGGACGAGCTGCTGGCGTTGCAGCAGGCGTGGGAAACCGAGCAGGAGGAGCACGAGCGCACTATGGAGGAGCGCGATCGCGAGTACATAACGAGTCGCGATCGCGCCAAGGCCGAATACATCTACGGCTTACAGCTCGCGCGCAACCTGGATGAAGAACGCTACCGCGCCGGGCGATCGGAGCAGTATCGCGAGCTGGACGAGCAGCGCGAGACGCTAGAGCGCGAGTGGACGACCCGCGAGGAGGCGCTGGCGGAGCGTGAGAAGGACTACCGCGAGCTGAAGGAGAAAGTCGAAGCGCACGAAGACAAGCTCAAGGCCGAGAAGAAGCGCGGCGAAGAAACCGGACGCGGAATCGCCAAGCGCCAAGCGCAAGTCGCCGCCGACCTCCGCGCTAAGGAAATCGAGGGCGAAACCCAGCGCTACGAGCTGCGGGTGCAGTCCTTGCAGGCGGCGCTCGCGAATGAAGAGACGCAGATCTCCCAGCTCAACCAGCAGCTAGAGGCGGCGCTGAAGCAGGTGCAGGATCTGGCCGTCAAGGCGATCGAGGGTGCGGCGAGTGCGAAGTCGCTCCAGGCCGTGAAGGATATCGCGCTGGAGCAGGCGAAGAACTCGCAGCGCGGCAAGTAAATCTCGCGGCAATCTTGCGAGCAACCGGGTTTTTGGAGCGAGGTCGTTCTCAGTATGACCAAAGCTAAGAAACCCGGTTTCCTAACGTGGAAGCATGTGGAAGCACTCCGTGCCGCCCAGCGCTACCGGCAGTATCTGCTTCACGTCTCGGCAGTGCTCTAGCTGCCTACTTTTTCTCTTTTTTTGCCAAATCTGAGAATTGCTGGCAGCCGCCTGAAGTCAGACGCCTCGCCCAGCCGAGCGATCGAGCGGCACGCGGATATAATGTCCTGTGGAGTTTGGCTCCATATTCCTTAACGTTTACCAAGCGCTAGATCTGCATGGGTTTTTGGAAAAATTTTTTCAGTGGCTCCGAAACGGGTTCGGGCACGGCCCAAGTTCCACTCGAGGAGTTTGTCGAGGCGCGCGGTAATGCAAATTTAGCCGGAACCACCACGGGACAAATCTGCTTTAGCACCGATCGCAATATCGACCTCTACGAACTCGAAGAACTCTGCGACTCGGTCGGCTGGTCGCGTCGCCCGCTGCGCAAGGTCAAAAAAGCGCTGGAGTGTAGCTTCTTGGTCGTAACCATGTGGGAGGTACGCGGCATCAACCGTCGTCTGATCGGCTTCTCGCGCGCCACCTCCGACCATGCCTTTAACGCCACGGTCTGGGACGTGGTCGTTCACCCGGATTTTCAGAAATTCGGCCTGGGTAAGGCGCTGATGCAGTATTTGATCCGCAAGCTGCGCCGCGAAGACATCAGCAACATCACGCTGTTCGCCGACCCCCAGGTGGTGGACTTTTATCGCAACCTCGGCTTTATGCCCGACCCCGAGGGCATTAAGGGCATGTTTTGGTATCCGAGCTAGCGTCGCACCGATACGCGACTGAGATCGCCCGCGCGCGCCAGTCCGCAGCGCCGATATAAGTTTGGGGATCGACCCCGTGGGCCTCGAGAAAACGGTTTACAATGTGTAAGCAAAGCTTTAAGAAAAGTTCACAGTTCCCGTTTCAATCCCGATCCCCATGCTCGTGGAAAAAACTCAAGCGCTTCCCGATACGTTTAAATTCGACAACATTGAAGATGCCCTCGATGACCTGCGCAACGGACGGGCGATCGTCGTGGTCGATGACGAGAACCGCGAAAACGAAGGAGACGTAATCTGCGCGGCGCAATTCACCACGCCCGAACTCGTTAACTTTATGGCCGTTGAAGCGCGCGGCCTGATCT
Organism: uncultured cyanobacterium; assembly: GCA_937899645.1. Classification (GTDB taxonomy): domain Bacteria; phylum Cyanobacteriota; class Cyanobacteriia; order Cyanobacteriales; family Geitlerinemataceae; genus RDYZ01. Next base: position 29,226 of record CALCCD010000067.1, read on the forward strand.
GCCTGGCGATGACCGGCGATCGGCTCGACGATCTCGATCTGCCGCTGATGGTCGATCCGAATAAAGCCACCGACCAAACCGCTTTTACGATTAGCATCGACGCTGCTTACCATCTGGGCGTCACCACTGGTATTTCCGCCGAAGACCGCGCCGCGACGATCCGCGCGGCCAGCAGCCCTGGCACCAAGCCCGAAGACCTGCGCCGCCCCGGCCACATCTTCCCGCTGCGCGCCCGCGACGGTGGCGTCCTCAAGCGCGCGGGGCATACTGAGGCGGCTGTCGATCTCTGTCGCCTCGCCGGGCTCGAGCAGGCGGGCGTGATTTGTGAAATCCAGAATCCCGACGGTTCGATGGCGCGGCTGCCGGAGCTGATTAAGTACGCCGCCACCCACGACCTGAAGCTGATCAGCATCGCCGACCTGATTCGCTACCGGCTCAACAACGAGCGTTTCGTGACGCGCGAGACGGTCGCCGAGCTGCCGACCGAGTTCGGTAACTTCAAGATCTACGCCTACCGCAATTCGATCGATAACAAAGACCACGTGGCGATCGTCAAAGGCGATCTAAAAGACTTTGTCGATATTCCCGTACTGGTGCGCGTCCACTCCGAGTGCCTGACCGGGGACGCCCTCGGCTCGCTACGCTGCGACTGTCGGATGCAGCTCCAGGCTGGGCTGAAAATGCTCGAAGCGCGCGGTTCGGGCATCATTGTCTACCTGCGCCAAGAGGGTCGCGGCATCGGCTTGATCAACAAGCTTAAGGCTTACTCGCTGCAAGACATGGGACTCGATACCGTCGAAGCCAACGAGCGTCTGGGGTTCCCGGCTGACTTGCGCAACTACGGCGTCGGCGCGCAGATGCTCAACGACCTGGGCGTGACAAAGATTCGTCTAATCACCAACAACCCGCGTAAAATCGCCGGTCTGAAGGGCTACGGCATCGAGGTGGTCGATCGCGTCCCGCTGCTCATCGAGGCAAACGACTACAACTCGGTGTATCTGGCCACTAAGGCCAAAAAGCTCGGCCACATGTTGCTGCAAACTTATCTGGTGACGGTGGCGCTGCACTGGAAAGACGACAAAGAAGTGTCGCTCGAGCAGCGCTACGACTACTTGCAGAAGCTGCGCGACCTGGCGCGCGAGGAGCACCTGCTGGTGCAGGAAGAAACCCGCCCGATCGCCGTGGCGCTGTTCGGTACGCCGATTCTGACGGCCCACTTGGGGTTCGACCAGCCCGGCCTTGCAACCGCAGACTGGTTCGAGCATCGCGAGCATCCCTACATGGAGGCGATCGCGCCGATCTTAGACGCACTCTCGGATTGGGAGCATATCGCCAAGCTGGAGTTCTTAATTTCGCCCGGTCTCGACCCGATGACGCATCTGAAGGGTCGATTACACCGCGAGGGTCTGGATGCGGGCGCGTCGCCGTCATCGGTGTTCGGTTCGCTGGAAACCCAAACGATCTATCACGTTCAGCGTTAGGTTCTGAAGCTGCGGTTCCCGCCGTTCCGAAATTGCGGCGGCGATCGCTGTAGGTACTCGCGCACCGCATTCTGCCATTGGTCTTACAGTCAGTTTGAGAATTAACAAGACAGTCAAAGAGCACTGAGCGGCGTCGTTGGCGTAGCCTCTGCGAAGCAGATAGTGCGGCCTGGGCTCAAACACGATGGGGCCAGGGTGTCTTGCTTTCTAGCGAACTGACCATAACAGCGCTAAGGCGGGCGGTGGATGCGCCTCGACTGGACTCACTCACCATTCTTGCTATGTCTTTTGCTTCGATGTCTTTTGCTTCGATTTCACTGCCCCGCCTGGCCGGTTTGGCCCTGCTGGCTTCGGGCTTCAGTTCGGGCCTCGCTGCTGCGCCTGCCGCTGCCGAAGGTCGCCTCGTTCGCGACTATATGGCGACGGTGGAAAATAACTTCGGGCCGATGGGAGCCGGGGTCGCCGAGCCTTACGCCGACGCGCAGTTCGGTTCGTTGCCCACCGATCTGGAAGCACAGCAGTCGATTTCGCTGCAACCCGGTTCCTACATTTTGGTTGGCGTGTGCGACACGAACTGCGACGATCTGGCCGTGTCGATCTACAGCTCCAGCCTGGATTTCTACACGGTCTACGATGAGGAAGAGGTCACGAACCAGCCGATGCTGTTCTTCGACATCGACGCGGCGGGCACGTACACCGCCACTGTCTCGATGCAGGACTGCAACGTCGATGATTGCGATTACGGCTTCAACATCTTGCGCGCCTTCGATTGAGTCCACCTTTGAGTCGGCCTCTTTTCAAAACTGTTAGAAGTTCGATTTCGTTGCGATGTTGCTCCATCTCTAAATTCGGGACAAGATGAGAAATCGGGCTTTTTATGTCGCTCATCACATCGCTCATCTTGCCAATATGTCTGTCAAAGTCACTTTCCAACCCGACAATGTCACCGTCGAAGCGCAGACGGGCGAGCCTTGGCTGACGGTGGCCGAGCGGGCGGGCGTGAATATTCCCACGGGCTGCATGATGGGCTCGTGCCACGCCTGCGAGGTGGAACTCGACGACGAGGAGTCAGTTTGCGCCTGCATTTCATCGGTTCCGGGCGGGCGCGAGGCGATCGTGGTGAATCTTTTCGTCGATCCGACTTGGTAGGTTGCGACAAGTCGTCGGCCCCGCCCGCGTGAGAAAAGCTACACCGTTTGTAATCCGATACGGGTCGGGCGAGCGAGGGCATCGCTGTCTGGCCTTCGATGCGGTGGCCGCGATACGCGCCCGGTCGGGTGGCGGTGTCGAGGGAGGATTTTTGAGGATTTTTGCGGTTCGCCTCAAACCCTGAGGCGAGCGGCGAGATGAGGCTCAGCCGCAAGTCGCTCGGCCAGCTCGCAGGCGTTGCGGGCGCTGGCGATCGGGTGGCTGGCATTTGGAAGTCTGGCATGTGGGAAGTAGGGGCTTTGGGAAGCGGGGGCTTTGGCCTGGGTCATCGCAGTTGCTCGACTCCTGGAAGCGCGTGGGATCTCGGGCTGGAATTCGAGGATGGCGAGCCGAGTCCCCCTGGAGACCCGCCGAAAGCGAGCGTTAGAATACACGCACGACTGCTCTCAAGCTGTCTGAAATTGCCTGAGCCGAGATCCATGAGCCGAGTCAAAAAAGCAGTGTATTGGTTGATGGGCGAGCGTGGCGGGCGCGTCACGGTCGCTACCTGGAACTGGTTGATGGGCGTCGAACCTGTTGGGAGCGAGGAGGCTTCGAGTGCCAACCACGTTGCCACGGCCCAAACGTCCCTGGAGGCCATGCAAGCGTCGGTGTCGCATTTGATGAAGATCGCCTCGCAGCAGAGCGCCGCCTATAAGCAGGCGCGTCAGAGCTACGAGACTAAAGTTCGTCAGATTACATCTCTTGAAAAGCAGGCCGAGACGGCTCAGGTGCGGGGCGATATGTCGTCGGCGCGTTTGGCGCTGTCGCGGGCGCTGCAAATGGAGCAGTTTTTGCCCCAGCTCGAAACGCGGGTGCAGCAAGCTGAAGATTTAGTGCGATCGACTCAGGGTCGCCTGGAAAGCGAGCGGATGCGCCTGGAGACTTACAAAATCGAGATGCAGAACATCCAAGAGATGGCAGCTCTCGATGAAACGCTCAAAGCTATCTCCAACGTTAATCAAACGATGGCCGTCGAGGATGCACGGGCCGAATTTGAAGCGGCGCGCGATGCTCTCGAAGATCGCTACGTGGAGCGGCAGGCGCTGAACGAGCTAACCCACGGCAGCGATGTGACCGAACTCGATCGCAATGCCCTCGATGCCGAACTCGAGCGTCGCCTCCAGCGCAACCGCGATCGCCAGAAGTAGCTTGCTGCCACCTTTGCGGCGGTTTCCACCAAAGTTCGAAAACTCGACCGACTGCCCCTTACTCCGAGGAAAATATTTGCCCGATATGACCGCCAGACGCAACCGTCCGACCTTCGTATCGCTCCTCCGAGGAAGCCGACGCCCATCCCTGCACTCCCTGCGCAAAACTTTCCGGAACGCCCTGCCCAACCTGGCCGAATGGGCGATCGACCGAGGTCGGATCGAACGGCACGTCCTCCAGCCGCGATATCGGGCTTACCTGCGCCAACACCAGATCGCGCGGCCCCTGGCGGCCCGAGATCGCGATATCGTCGATCGATTGCGCGATCGCGGCCAGTGCGCCACCTCTCTAGAAAGCCTCGAGATCCCCGGCTACGAGTCGTTCGTGCGCGCCGGAAATCAGCTTTTTGACACGCTCGAAGACAATTGCGATCGCCGGACGAAATTTCAGACGACGCCGGAGTTTGCGCTGCTGAAATCTCATCTCGAAATTTTTCAATGGGCGCTGGGCGATCGCCTGCTATCGATCGCCGAAAACTATATCGAACTGCCTGTTGCTTATGACACCTGTTTGTGCAATGTCTCCGTCAATAACGGCCTGGAAACGGCTACTCGCCGCTGGCATTTAGACAATGAAGATCGGCGCGTTTTAAAGGTCATTATTTATTTCAGCGATGTCGAGGCCGGGGGCGGCCCGTTTCAGGCGATCGATCCAGACAGCTCCCGGCGCGTTCTGGCGGGTGTTGGCGATCGCTGCGCCTTTCTGAATAGTCCGCAGTTCGAGGCGCTGCTGGCGGCGCGCGCGCCACGGGCCGAGCCTCTCGAATATACGGGGGCGGCGGGTACGGTTGTCTTTGCCGACACTGCAAAGGTCTACCATCGCGGCCAGCCGCCGGTCACTCGAGCGCGCCGCGCGATTACGTTTGGATATTGCAGTCGCCGACCGCAAAGACCGTTCCGCTGTGGGCGCAACGAACTCGATCGCGCCCAGCTCGAACAGTTGGCAACTGGCCTCGATCGCGATCGGCGCGCCTGCGTTCTCTGGAAAAATAGTTTGCCGCTACTGGCGAGGTCGATACCTACTTATTTTTACGGTTAATTTCTACCACTAGCCGAGGTCGATTGGAGCTTTTCAAAGATTTTGAGTCAGCCGAGAATACAACTATCTTCTTTTGAGCAAATATGTTTATCGTCGATGTCCTGAAGTACAAAGCTAAGCGTCTCAAGCGCCGACTCAAGCCGCAGACGCCCACTCCGAAGTCTGCCGTTCGCCGCGATGTGGAATTCTTTCCGATCGACTCGCTGTGCAAGCTGGAGGTTTACTGGAAAGCGTTTAAGTTCGGGGTCGGCCCCGCGATCGTCTTTCACGCGCTGGACAACCAAGTGATGCGCTTTGACTGCTTCGGCGGCAAGTTCGGTCACGCGCACTTTTACGTCATCGAGCCGGTCAAGGGCTGCGAGTCGCGGCTGCTTCTGCCCGAGAAAACCATCGAGGCGCAAATCGATCGGGCGCTGTTTGAGATTTCGGAGAATCTCGGCTACTGGATGTCGCGCCACAAAAACCCCAGCGTCCGACAGATGCACCCCGATCGCGCCGCCGTTGCCGCTGCTGTCGAGCGCGCGCGCGCGACGATGCAGGACTACCGAGAGCGCGCCGCTGCCCACGCCGCCGCCCGAGATGCTGCCCGAGACGACGCCACCCAAACAGCAGAGAGCCTCGCATGATCTCATCCTTTCTCCAACGCCTGACGCGCCGCCGCGAGCCGCTGCCTGCGCCACCGAGTGCGCCGCTGCCCGAGATGGAGTACGTGACGCTGGGTCGGACGGGCCTGCGGGTTAGCGTGGCCGGACTGGGCAGCGGCGGCCACAGCCAGCTCGGCCTTAAGACCGGCAAGGGTCGCGATAGCGCGATCGCGATCGTCCGTCAGGCGATCGATTGGGGGGTGAACCTCCTCGATACTGCTGAGGCTTATGGATCCGAGTCCGTTATCGGTCAGGCTATTCGCGAGACGCCGCGCGATCGACTGGTGCTCTCGACCAAGAAGCAGCCGCTGGACGATCGCGGACGAGTCATTACGCCGCAGACTCTCAAGCGCAGCCTCTGGCGCAGCCTCAAGGCACTAAACACCAGCTACGTGGATATTTACCACCTGCACGGTGTTAAGCCCCAACATTACGATCGCGTCGTCGAGTCGCTGATGCCGACCCTGCTGCAACTGCGGGACTGGGGGGATATTCGGGCGATCGGCGTCACCGAGAGCTTTACGAAAGATCCGAGCCACGCGATGCTGGCGCGCGCCCTTGAAGACGACGGCTGGGACGTGGTGATGGCGGGGTTTAACTGCCTCAATCAGACCGCCCGCCGGGAAGTCTTTCCGAAGGCGGCGACAGCCGGAGCGGGCGTCATGGGTATGTTTGCAGTGCGAAATGCCCTGCGGAACCCGCAAAAGCTGGCGGCGGCGGTGGAGGTGCTGCAACGCGATGGCGCGATCGCCCCGGACGTGACGTCCGAGCAGGTGCTGGCACTGCTCGATCGCGCCGACGTTCGCAGCCTGACCGATCTGGCCTACCGTTACTGCCGGCACCAGCCTGGTATCGATACGGTTATGTTCGGGACGGGTTGTTTCGATCACCTGCACCAAAATATTGCCTCGCTGCTGCGGCCCGCCCTGCCCGAAGAGGTTGTCGCCTACCTCGATCGCGCCTTCGCTGCCGTTGATGCCTTCACGGGTAATTAATACAGGCCGCTATGCGGGCAATTTACACAGGCCACTGGTTCGGGCCACTGGCGCGGGCCACTGGCGCGGGCATCTATCGGAACGGGCGCTGACCCCGCCACCTCCATCACTCACTCTTACTGCCGCTCATGGTTTCCATCACGCAAACCCTCGAAAACATCACGCTGCCGCGACGCCTCTGGAAAACTGGAGCCCCCCTGCCGACGCCCCTGCTGGAAAGCGCGGCCACCGTTCGCGATCGCAAGCTCTATGTTTTCGGCGGCTTTACCTTCGGCTGGAAGGCGACGCGCAACGCCTATGCCTACCATTTCGACGACGACCGCTGGGAGACTCTGCCCGACCTGCCGACGCCAGTGACTCATGTCAACGCTGTCGTCAACGGCGACGACCTCTGGATTGCGGGCGGTTTCGTCGGCAACCACCCGGGGAAAGCCACCACCGAGGTCTGGCGCTTTAGCTTCTCTCAGCGAGAGTGGCACGCCGCGCCGCCGCTTCCCGAGCCCCGCGCGGGCGGTGGCCTGAGCATCATCAACGGCGCGCTGCACTACTTCGGCGGCTTCGGCAGCGATCGCGACAGCACCCACGACGACCACTGGTTCCTGCCGTTTGGCGACTCGAGCTGGCAGCCCGCGCCGCCCCTGCCGGAAATTCGCGGCCATATCTCGGCGATCGCCCACGGCAACAAGATCTATTCGATCGGCGGCCAGATCCGTCACGACACCAATCCGGTCGATCGCGACTCGGTGTTTTGCTTCGATGGCGCGACGAACCAGTGGCAGCAGTGCGCCGCCATGCCCGCGCCGCGTTCCCATTTCGAGGCGACCACCTTCGCGATCGAGGACTATATCTTTATCGCCGGGGGCCGCAACAATCAAAATCCGGTGCTGGTCAAGAGCAACCCTCTCGATCACAAGGGCGAGAAGCTAATCGACGACTTCCCGTTGCAGCTCTTTTTGACCCTCAAATCCTCGTCCTATCGCAGCGATCTGCTGCCGAGTATTTTGGTCTACGATACGCGGCGCGATCGCTGGATCGAGGGGGGCGCGCTGCCGACGCGGCTCTACGGCCCGGTGGCAAACGTCGTCGATCGCTGCGCGATCGTCTCCGGGGGCAGCCGCATCCGCCACAGCAACGTCCAAACCCGAACGTTGCTCAACGAGAGCCTGATCGATCTCGTCCTCGCAAAAGCGTCTCGACCGTCCTGACGATCCGCAAACCCTACCGAGCGCGAAACCTGAAGGAGTCGCGAGGCGAGATATGAAGACAAACAAAGACCCATCGCCACCGCTGTTCGTGGTTGGCTGCGATCGATCGGGGACGACGCTGCTGTGGCGGATGCGGCTGATGCTCAACAAGCACCCGCAGCTCTTCGTTCCGCCCAGGTCGGCGTTTATTCCCGCCCTGTCCGAGCGGGCCGAGGTTTACGGCGACTTCTCTCAGGTGCACCAGCGCTATTTTTTTATCCGCGACTTGCAGCTTGCACCTGCTACCACGCAGTATTTCAGCTTCGATATTTTCTGCCTCTCGCCGGAGACTGCCGAAGCCGCCCTGGCCGCCGCTGCTGGCCGAGCTGGGCTACGAGACGAGTTCGATTCCCATGTCCAGCCGCGCCCTGAACGCCATGCGCACGTTAGCGGGGCCGCTGATACGCCGCGCCTTGCCGTTTTTGGAGAAAGCGATCGCCAAGCTGAACTCAGAATTCTCTCTGTAGGGCTGCGAAACCCCTGGCTTTGAGGTTATGCGCTCCCCGTTTTCTGTGCGATCGCGATTACGCTTACCCATCTGGGTCATCGACCATGCTCGTCAGCATCCTCATCGATAACTACAACTATGAAAAATATCTCGGTGAGGCGATCGCCAGCGCCCTCGACTGTCGCGATTGCGACATCGACTGCAATATTGATTACGACATCGAAGTGATTGTCGTAGACGACGGCTCGACGGACGGATCGCGACAGGAGATCGAGCGCTTTGGCGATCGCATCACGGCAGTATTCCAGGCCAACGGCGGTCAAGCCGCCGCGATAAATACGGGCATCGCTGCTGCCAAGGGCGAGCTGGTTTGCCTGCTCGATGCTGACGACTATTTTTATCCCGAGAAGGTCGCCCGGGTCGTCGAGCAGTTCGAGGCCGATCGCGAGCTTGGCTGGGTCTTCCACGAGCTCAATGAGGTCGATCGCCACGGGCAGGGCTTCGAGCGTCCTCATCGCGGCGCGATCGAGCGCCGAACCCAGCTCGATCTGCGGCGCTCGCTGCGTAACGGAGACCCCGTCACCCAATGGCTGCCTGCCACCACCGGCCTGTGCTTTCGTCGCGAGCTTCTAGCCGAGATCGGCGAAATTCCCGAAGCCTTCCGCGTCTCCGCCGACTCGTTCCTGCGTCTTGCCGCCCTGTTCCTCGCACCTGGTTTGCTGTTGCCCGATCGCCTTGCCGCTCATCGCAGCCACGGTGAAAACCTTTACGAATTTCGCTCTGATATCAACGTGGCGCGCATGACGCTGGGGATGCAGACGGCCTATTACGTTCGGGAGCGGTTCCCGGCCCTGCAAGCGTTCGCCCGAAAAAAATTCACCTTTTGCCTGGGCCGCGCGATCCAATATGCGGGCTTCCGAGCGGCGATGAACGTCCCGGAAATGAAGTGCTATCTCCAGCGCGATCGATCGCTACGCTTCCGGCTGCGAGCGCTGGCCTACGCTGCCAAGGGGCTGCTGATGCGCCTGCGTTCTTAGGGGGTTAAAGTTTCGGGCAATCTTTGCCCCGTCGAAACTGGCGCGCGATGCCCCCAAACCTCTGAGCCCCGTGAGGATACTGCCCTCGCAAGTCCGCTCGTAACCAGCCCGCCATCAATCCAACTGAGGCCGACCGACCATGACCGCATCGCCGCCGCCAACCGGGCCGCCCGTCTGGAAAATTGCGGCGGTGCTGTGCCTGGGGATCGCCGCGGTGGCCACAGCAGCAATCTGGGTGCGGCTGTCGATCGCGGCAATGCCGAGCGCAGTGCGGGCCGCGTCGGGGTTCGGGCTCGGGTTCGGGAGCTGGTTCGCGCTGGCGCGGCTGACGATCGCAGCGGTGTTGCTCTTGCCGAAATGGCCTGCTGTCTTGCGCTCGCGACGGGAAGGCCGCACGGTCGGCGCGTTTGGCTGGGCGATCGCCGCCGGAGCCTGTCTGGGGCTGCATTTCGCGCTGTGGCTTTCGTCGCTGTCGTACACCTCGATCGCGGCGGCGACGGTACTCGTCACGAGCAATCCGCTCTGGATCGCGCTGCTGGGCTGGTGGTGCTTCGGCGATCGCCCGACGGCCTGGAGCTTCGGGGGCATTGGCATCGCGCTGGCGGGGAGTGCGGCGATCGCGCTGTCCGGCGCTGTCCCAACCGCGATCGCCGGTCAGCCCGCCCTTGGAAATCTGCTGGCGCTGCTCGGAGCTTGGGCGGTGTCGGCCTATCTGCTGCTGGGGCGGACGGCGCAGCGGCGAGGGCTGACGCTGGCGGAATATTCGACGATCGCTTATGCCAGCGCGGCGACGTTGCTGCTGCCCGTCCCGGCGCTGTTTGGCGCGAGCTACACGGCCTACCCGCTGCCGGTGTTCGGCTACGTGCTGTTGAGTGCGCTGTTGCCGCAACTGGTCGGCCACACGGCGATTAACTGGAGCGTGCGCTGGGTTTCGCCGACGATCGTCACACTGGCGGTGTTGTTCGAGCCGTTGATTTCGACAACGCTGGGAATCTGGATGTTCGATGAAGTGCCGAGCCCGACAATGGCGATCGGCGCGATCGTCATGCTCGGTGGAGTCGTGCTGGCGATCGTCGCGCAGCCCCGCCGGGTTTGATGTGGCACGATCGCGTCTGTGTCTGTTCGGTCTGTGTTCCGCGCACTGTAGGAGCGCATGGCAATGCGCCTGGATGTCGCGGGAGTACGGAGATCTTCTCGAGGGCGCACTGCCGTGACGCCCCTACCGGATGGGAGATTTGACTAGTACGCCAGCATCGTCAGGATGCCCTGCTGTCCGAGCAGCACTTCGCGAATCAGGCTGAAGATACCGACCCAGACGATCGGCGAAATATCGACGCCCCCCAGCGGCGGGATCAGCTTGCGCGTTGGGGCCAGGAACGGCTCGGTCGGCACGATCGCGAGGTTAAACGGTAGCTTTTCGCCGTCCACCTGCGGGTACCAGGTCAAAACGATGCGGAACACGAACAACAGCGTCATCAGGGTGAACACGACGCTGAGGAAAATATTGGTCAAAGAAAGCGCGGTCATGGCGTGCAGGCGATCGACAGAGTACCGATGATGGTATCGCAATGCCCGAAGGCGCGTCGTTTGTGTAGGCCGAACTCGGGCCGAGCCGAACAGCCGCCGCGAGGCTCGCGACCCCGATGGGTAAAGAGATCGCGTGGCTTTTCAACGCGGTCGCAACTCGCTAAACTGTGAGAATCGTTCCGCTTTACGCCTTTTTGAGGTTCCAGGTTTATGACTCCGTCTTTAACAAACTTTTTTTACAGCTTGCTGGCTGGCACGCTGATCGTCGTGATCCCCGCAACGATCGGTCTGCTGTTTATCAGCCAACGCGACAAAATCCGCCGCTAGGCTCCGCTGCCGAGCGATATTGTGGCTCCCGAAGCGCTGGTCTTCCGCTGGCTTAGCGGTGGACGCAGGCTCGACGAGCCGGTTCGTTTTACAAAAAAGCTTTAAGAATGGCGCGATCGCGGGCGCAGACCTGCCCGTTCGTCGCGTCATTTCGTTTACGTAATCCAGTTGACCTGGGGCAAGCGAACTCCGCTGCGATCGTCGCCTCTGATGTCTGGACTATTGTCATTCCGCCTCGCGCTGCCCACCCACCCGAACCGCCGAAACTCCCTTAAGATGGGGGACGGAGTCGGAGAAAGTCATGCCAAACGTCGAAATGCTCTGGAGCGGCGCTGCCGCTCCCGCCGGTCTGTTGCCGTTCTCGCCCGCGCCGCCCGTCCTGGCGCAGTTCGCCTATGGGTTCGGGGTCGGTAGTCTGCTAGGAATCGGGCTCGTGTTTTGCGGCTTGGCGCTGTACCTGCTGCGATCGATGCGTCCCAACCTGGCGCGCGACCACGATATTTTCTTTGCAGCGGTGTCGCTGCTCTGCGGCGGCATTTTATTTTTCCAGGGCTGGCGGCTCGATCCGATCTTGCAGTTCGGGCAGTTTTTGATGACGGGCTCGGCGATTTTCTTCGCGGTTGAGAGCATCCGACTGCGCGGCATCGTTACCCAGCAGGCCAAGCGCAGTACGCCAGTTGTCGATGACGATCGCCCGGTCAGCCGCAACTACCGCACCTATGAGGCGGAGCTGGAAGAAATCGAACCCTATGAAGCGCGCCCGTCTGCGCCCCAGCGACGGATCGCGGGCAGTCGCGACGGCCGCCAGTCGGGTCGCGGCGAGCGCAGTGCGGGCTACGACGGAGACGCGCGCGGTTCTCGCAGTGGCTACGACGATCGCTCTCGCCCCGATCCCCGCGAGCGACGCCGACCCGAAGGTTCGCGCGATCTGAACCTGCGTTTCGACAAGTCTTCCGATCGCGGCTACGGTGACGACGACTACGGCAGCCGCCGAGCGCGCCCCTCGCGATCGTCGAGCGAGATGAGCGCCACCCTGGAGGGATACGACACGTATACGCCCGATCGCCCGTCAGATTCGCCCTACGACGATCGCGACGAACGACCCACCGAGCGCGATCGCCGCCGCTCGTCTTGGGATAACGGCGGCAGCGACTACGACGATCCCTACCGCGAATCGCCGCGCCGCTCGCGCCCCGGCTCCTCGAATGGCGCGCCCGCCCGGAACGGATCGACGAGTAGCGACCGCACTGACCCCCGGAGCGATGCCCGAAATGACCCCCGGAGCGATGGCCGCAATGACGCCCGGAACGACGACTTTGCGGAGTTCTATCGCGATGATGACGATTATGCGCCGCCGAGTTCGGACGACCCCTCCGATCGCGAGCCGGAGTACGGCGCTTAATTGGCGCTCAGTAGCCTGACCGCGACTGGGTGGGGGGTTGACTGCCGGTGGCTGCGGGAAGTTCGGCGCGGCGCGGTGACGCTGGCGATCGTGGCGATCGCGGCCTGCTCGCCTGCCGAAGTGTCGCTGACCTCCGGCGCGCTCAACAGCCCCCATTCCGACTCCCAGCCCGCTCTCAGCGGCAACGGTCGCTACCTGGCTTTCGTCAGTAATCGCGGCGGCTCGAGCGAGATCGCGCTCTACGATCTGCAACTGAAACGGCTCGTACCGCTGCCGTCGATCTCGCGCGACGATGCGATCGCTGAGTCGCCGAGCCTGAGCTACAGCGGGCGCTATCTGGTTTATGTGGCAAGCGATCGCGGACGCCCGGAAATCGAGCTGTACGATCGCATCTCGCGCCGCGTTCGGGTGTTGACCAACGGCTATCGGGGCTGGGTTCGCAACCCGAACATCAGCCCCGACGGGCGCTACGTGGTCTTCGAGACCGGGCGACGCGGCCAGTGGGATATCGAGGTGCTCGATCGCGGCCCCAATATCGAACTCGATCGCGCTGACGGAACCTAAATGGAACCCAAACGCTTTGCTCGAATCGCGTCGAACCCGGCCTGGATGCTGGCGGGTCTGGTCGGCGCGCTGGCGGCCTGCACGCCCTATCCGCGCCTGCTCGATCCGGCCTTCGATCCTGGCGGACGTGGCCTGAACTCGCAGTTTGACGAGCGATCGCCGGACGTGGCCGGTCGCTACGTGGTCTTCGTGTCCGAGCGCCAGCGCCGCCAGAATATCTATCTCTACGATCTGCGCACCAACCAGACGATCGACCTGCCGGGGCTGAATCGTCTGACCGTACTGGCCTCCGATCCCGATGTGTCCCGCGACGGACGGTATATCGTTTTCGTCGGGAATCGGCAGGATCGATCGGGGATCTATCTTTACGATCGCCAAACGCGGCAAGTGCGCGAGCTGGCCGCGAACCTCAACGCCAGCGTCCGCGAGCCGACGATCAGCGCCGATGGCTCTCGGATCGCCTTCGAGGCGTCGATTAACGGCCAGTGGGACATCGTGGTGTATTCGCGATCGGGGCAACCGATCGAGCTTCCGAGTCGTCCTTTGCTGTAGGTGCGTTCGGCCCTGCAAGCGATCGAGCCTACAGCGTGTTGCTGCCCGCACGACTCTGTCTGACATGCTCTCTGGCATGCCCTGCGATCGCTCTCCTCATTGTTTCTCTGGCTCCAGTCGCTGAGCCGGTTGCCAATCCGGTCGCCGACCCGCCCACGCGACACGCCATCAATGTCATAAAAATAGTAACGACTAGGTGCTTGCACGATGACGAACCACGCTTTTCGCTTTCCGCTTACCTCCCGCCGCGCGGCCACGCTGCTGACCGCGATCGCTCTCTTGACCCCGATCGCACCCGTCACTCCTGCCTTGGCCAACCCGAAACCGGGTGCTGCCAGCAAGGCCGCAACGCCTGACGCTACCGAACTCGCGCCGCCCGCCCTCGCCCAGCGCAGCGACGAAGATATTAACGTTCGCGTTTACGAAGTCGCTAGCCCCGCCGTCGTCTCGATCGACACCGGCTCCGGCACCGGCTCCGGCAGCATCATCACCTCAGACGGCCTGGTGCTGACCAACTCTCACGTCGTCGAGCGCGCCACTGGAGCCGTCACGGTCACCCTGGACGACGGCCGGGAAATGACCGGTGACGTGGTCGGCTTCGATCCCAGCGGGCGCGACCTGGCCGCCGTACAAATCCGCAACGCCAGCGGCCTGCCCACCGTGGAGTTTGCCGCCTCGAACTCCGTGCGCGTCGGCCAGCGCGCCTTTGCGATCGGCAGCCCCTTCGGTCTCTCGAACACCTTCACCACCGGCATCGTCAGCCGCCTCGATCCCGACGACGGCACGATCCAAACCGACGCCTCGATCAACCCCGGCAACTCCGGTGGCCCGCTGCTGAACTCTAACGCCGAGCTGGTGGGCGTCAACACCGCCATCTACACCACCAGCGACAGCGGCGGCAATATCGGCATCGGCTTCGCAATTCCGGTCAACCGCGTCGAGGACTTCCTGGCGGCGCTCGACACCGGCAACGCGCCCGCCGTGGCCGTCCGCACCGGCCTGCCGGATGTCGCGCCGATCGAAACCAGCCTCAACGCTCCGCCGATCGACGGTCAGCTTATCGAAGGCGACAACGTGCTGCCCAGCGACAGCAGCCTGTTTGACGCCTACCGCTTTCGCGGACAGGCCGGACAGCCGATTTCGATCGCCATGAGCAGCACCGAACTCGATCCGTATCTAATTTTGCTCGACGAAAACGGCTCGAGCGTGGCCTTTGACGACGACGGCGGCGGCGGCTACAACGCCCTCCTACAGACGGTTCTGCCCGCTTCGGGGAATTATATGCTGCTGGCCAATACGTACACCAGCGGTCAGTCGGGACGCTATCGCCTGGAGCTTTCGAGCGCCTCGGGCGGCGGGGCGGCTCCATCGCCCAGCACCGGTCGCTCGATCGTCAGCCAGAGCGGCGCGCTGCAACAGGGCGATCGCATCTTGCCCGATGACGACAGCCTCTACGATGAGTACGAGTTCTCCGGGCGCGCCGGTCAGACGGTGGAGATTAGCATCACCAGCACCGAATTCGACACCTACGCGATTTTGGTCGATGCCTCGGGCGCGTCGGTGGAACAGAACGACGACGCGCCTTCGGGTGGAACGACGAATTCGTATATGGTCGTGCGTCTGCCCGCCACGGGTCGCTACACCGTCCTGGTGAATTCCTACGACAACACCGGACGCGGCAACTACAACCTGGAGGTGCGATCGCTCGATTAGATCGCCCGCCGAATCGGGCTCTTCGAGCTATTGCCAGCGATCGCGCAGGTTTTGGGCGTTTTGGAACCACTCGACGCTGCCCGCTATGTCGTATAGCTCGATCGCCCGATCCAGGTCGGCCAGGGCCGCATCGCGCTCGCCGAGGAACATCCGAGCCAGCGCCCGCCGGTAGAACAAGTCGGCGCTTTGCTGGCTGTCGGCATCGAGTAGCTCCACGGCCAGCGCGTCGCTGTAGTCGGCCAGGGCGCGGCGGTAGTCGCCGAGCTGATAGTAAATATTGCCGCGATTGTAGTGGGCTTGGCGGAGCGTCAGACTGGCGCGATCGCTGGCATACTCCAGGTCGATCGCGGCGGTGTAGTCTTCGAGGGCGTCGGCGTAGTTTTCCAGATAGAACCGGGCGCTGCCGCGATTGTTATACGCCTGCACGTAGGCCGCATCGCGGACGATCGCCTGACTGAAATCGTCGATGGCGCTGTTGTAGCGGCGCAGCGCCAGGTTGGCATTGCCGCGATTGTAGTAGGCCAGGGTGATGCGACCGCCGCCGCGGCCGATCGCGTCGGAAAAGTCGGCGATCGCTGCCTCGTAGCGCCCCATCTCGAGGTAAGTGTTGCCCCGGTTGTAATAAATCAGCCCGAGGTCGGGGTGGTCGTAGTTCAGAGCGGCGGTAAAGTCCGAAATTGCCCTAGCGTAGTCGCCCAGGTCGGCGTGAGCGTTACCGCGATTGTTATAGGCTTCGGCGTAGCTCGGATCGAGGCTGAGAACGCGGTCGTAGTAAGAGATCGCCGAGCGCAGGCTGCCGCGATCGAAGTAGTCGTAAGCGCGATCGAAATAGTCGTCCGCGCCACCCTGAAGGAGGTGTGGGCGATCGTCGGGCGAGTCTGCCGAAACCGTCGCGATCGCCCTTGGTGCAAACAGTCCCAGCACCGCGATCGCCGGAGCCATCCAGGCCACTCCGAACCGCACCGCGCGGCAATCTCGAACTAAGCGTAGGAAAGGAGCGTACTGCACCGTTGCGATTCGGGCTCGACAGGGATATCTAGGCGCTATCGCCCTCATAATACCCCACGCGATCGGGGCACGCGCGTCCGCAAAATTACTAAGGTTGCGGCGGTTTCGGACGAAAGCCCAGCTCGACATTTGCGCCCCAAACCGGCCCAAATCTCCACTCACTAAAACCCCCACAAAAAAGTGCCGCACGAGGCGGCACTTTCGAGATAGCGGGAGATTTTCGGCTGCGAGGCTCGCGATCGCGGGCCTCGCAATCGCGAGAGCCTACGCCTCGTCGAGTGCCGCGATACCGGGGAGTACCTTGCCTTCCAGCAGTTCCAGGCTCGCGCCGCCGCCGGTGGAGATGTGGCTCATCTTTTCCGCCACGCCGACTTTTTCGACCGCCGCCACCGAGTCGCCACCGCCGATAATCGTCGTTGCGCCTTTGCCGGTGATTTCTTCCAGCGCGTAGGCTACGGCTTCGGTTCCCTGGGCGAAAGCGTCGAACTCGAACACGCCCATCGGCCCGTTCCAGATCACCGACTTGCAGTCTGCCAGCGCCGCTTTAAAGGTTTCGACCGAGTCGGGGCCGATATCGAGGCCCATCCAGCCGTCGGGAATCGCGTCGATCGCCACGGTTTGCGACGCCGCATCGGGCTTGAAGTCGTCGGCGAGTACGACGTCGGTGGGCAGCAGCAGCTCGACGCCTTTTTCTTTGGCCTTGGCTTCGAGGGCCGTCGCCAGTTCGAGCTTGTCTTCTTCTACGAGGGATTTGCCGACGCTGAGGCCGCGCGCCTTGTAGAAGGTGAAGATCATGCCGCCGCCGACGATCAGCTTATCGACCTTGTCGAGCAGGGTTTCGATGACGCCAATTTTGCTCGAGACTTTCGAGCCGCCGACGATCGCTGCCAGCGGGCGGTCGGGGTTGTCGATCGTCGCTTGCAGGAACTTCAGTTCTTTTTCGATCAGGTAGCCCGCCACGCAGGTATCGACGAACTTGGTGACGCCTTCCGTCGAAGCGTGGGCGCGGTGCGCGGTTCCGAAGGCATCGTTGACGTAGACATCCGCCAGCGAAGCGAGCTGCTTGGCGAACTCGGGGTCGTTACTTTCTTCGCCGGGGTTGAAGCGGGCGTTTTCGAGCAGCACCACATCGCCGTCGGCCATCGCGCCGACCTTGGCCGTCGCATCGTCGCCACAGTCGTTGGCTTTCGCGACGGACTTACCGAGTAGCCCCGAGAGGCGCGCGGCCACCGGCGTCAGGCGCATCTCTTCGACGACTTTGCCTTTCGGGCGACCGAAGTGGCTGATTAAGACGACCTTTGCGCCCTTGCCAGTCAAATCTTGGATGGTGGGCAGCGCCGCACGGATGCGGGTGTCGTCGGTGATTTTGCCGTCACCGTCGAGGGGAACGTTGAAATCTACGCGTACCAGCACGCGCTTGCCGGTCAAATCCGCAGCGGATAAATTTGCTACAGTTTTCTTAGACACGAATATTAGCCTCCTTATCTTGTTTCCCCTGAAACCTGCGTTCTGTTACGCGCTTTGGGGGCAAATTTGTCAATTCCGACACAATTCTACAGGAGTCCGGTCGCCAGGAACGACCGAGGCGGGACGAGTGAAATGTTTGAGAAAATCCTCTTTCCCATTGATGGCAGCCCCGAGTCGCGCAACGCGATCGAGGCGGTTATCGAGCTGGCGAAGTTACACAACGCGTCGCTTACCCTCGTCTCCGTCGTGGAGACACCAGCCGAGGGCGAAGCGCCCAGCCCGAATAATTCCGCCGAGGCGATTGCCAAGCTGCTCGACAGCGCGAAAGATCTATTCGCCCAGCAGGGACTGAACGTACAAACCACCGAGCGCGAGGGCAAGCCGTCCTTTGCGATCTGTGACGTGGCCGACGAAATTGAAGCCGATCTAATTGTGATGGGCGGCAGCAGCGCGCTCGTCCCTGGCGAAGGTACGCGCGAAAGCGTTGCCAGTCGTACGATCGGGCTTTCTCCCTGTCCGGTGCTGGTCATTCCCTAAGGTGGGTCGCGGGTGCGCGCGTCCCGAGTTTTTCTAGCGATCCGGGACGCGAGTCTGTCCGCAGATTGGGGCGCGAGTCGAGACGCAGGCCGAGACGCGAACTGCACAACAACTTCACGATCGAAATAACTATGACGACGATTGCTGGGCTGAACGCTCGCCTCGGCCTCGAGGGCGTCTTGACCTTTAAAGAAGGCATCGATGGCGTGCCGATCGCCGCGATCGCCAACGACAGCGCGGCCGCCGAGATCGCACTGTTCGGCGGCCACGTCCTAAGCTACATTCCCCAAGCTGAAACGCAAGATGCGCTGTTTGTCAGCCCGCTGGCGACGACTGCCAATGGCAAAGCGATTCGCGGCGGCGTGCCGATCTGCTGGCCCTGGTTCGGCCCCGATCCCGAGGGCAAAGGTCGGCCCAGCCATGGCTTCGCGCGCAACCGCATGTGGAACGCGATCGCGAGCCAGGCGATCGACGCCAGCACCACTAAGCTCACCCTCGGCCTGGGCGATACGGACGAGACTCGCGCGATCTGGCCGTACGGCTTCGAGCTGACCCTCGATGTAACCGTCGGCGCGTCGCTAACGCTCGAGCTAACGACCCGCAACGCCAGCGAGGCGAATTTTACCCTGACCCAAGCGCTCCACACTTACTTCACGGTGGGCGACATTAATCGCGTGACGGTGCGCGGCCTAGAGGGCAAGTACTACTTCGATAAGGTGGACGGCGGCGCGAAGAAGTTCCAGTCGGACGCGATCGCGATCGAACGCGAGGT
This sequence comes from uncultured cyanobacterium, assembly GCA_937899645.1. GTDB lineage: Bacteria > Cyanobacteriota > Cyanobacteriia > Cyanobacteriales > Geitlerinemataceae > RDYZ01. The sequence continues at coordinate 48,382 of CALCCD010000067.1, forward strand.
CGATCGCATCTACCTCGACGTCGCGCCGGAGCAAGTCATCGACGACGCAGCCCTCGATCGCCGCATTCGCATCACATCTACGGGCAACACCACCGCCGTTGTCTGGAATCCCTGGATTGAAAAAGCCGCTTCGATGGGTGACCTACCCGACGCGGCATATACGCAAATGCTCTGCGTAGAAACGACGAATGCCGCCGACGATACGGTGACGATCGCGCCCAACGAGTCATTTTGCCTGGGGGCCGTTTATACGGTCGAGCGCTAGTGTCGGTGCTGTGGCTTAGCACTGCGGCTTAGCACTGCAACTGAGCTCGATAGGCCGCTCTCTTCGGCGAGTTGCGGTCGTGCGATCTGCTCCGATCGCGATACGAAATTTCCGCGCGCGTCCCGCCCGGCCGCCGTACCGATCTCGCACTGGCCTCGATTATGGTGGGCCGCTGCGCCGCTCCGTAGTTTACCGGAGTATTTTTGCGATCGGCATATCGAGAAGATAGTAAAAAACTTAAGAAAAGCTTTCTTTTTGCGCGACCGCTAGAATTTTTTCCGTGAGAATAGCAGCTCGATCTTGTGGCGGGGAGCGCAAACTGCGAAACAATACGGAATTTAAGACAGCTGCCCCTATTGTTTTTTTAAGCACCGCAATCTATTTTGTCAGACGGACGAAATAGATCGACATTTGGGTCGATTTCGGAGTTGGTCGAGTCCGTGAATTGTCGTTATCCTGTGTGTAAAGACCTGGGCAACGCCACTACCTAAACCCTTGTGGCAAGGGTCTTCCTTGCTTGTGGGGGGCTGACGCGGGACGGAGTCGAGCCTTTCTAGAGGCTCGATCGAATGAGGTCGATGGCCGCAAATTGTTTGGGCAGTCTGACCGATTTGCTACGATCTGCACGCCAGGCCGGAACGTCTGGGGCGCGAGCGAGCCAGCGAGTCTTCGGTTTGCCAGGACTCGCATCCTCAGAATTTCGGTATTACCGAAAGTAATCAAAGCGTACCCGCTGGGTTATGTTGGAAGGCCGTGTGCCCCGTGCGATTTTCCATCGATCGAGCGCCAGTACCGAGCTTGTAGCGAGACCGGGTCGAGATACGTGCAAGGAGGACTGAATCGTCATGTCGTCAGAATCCGAGATTCGCCAACCGATACTTATCATCCAAGATTCCCAAGGGCGACGTGCGACTGTCCTCAACCGCTCGATTTATTCCATCGGACGGAGTCGCGACTGCGATCTGGTGCTGCGATCGCCGGTCGTTTCGCGCTATCACGCCAGCCTGTTCGCGATTGAAGCGCCGGAGTCGGACGACGATAACGCGCCGATCTACTGGATTATCGATGGCAACACCCAGAACGAGCGCAGCACGAACGGCCTGCTGATCAACAACACCCGCAAGTATTCCCACGAGCTGCGACATGGTGACCGAATCGTCTTTGGCGGCGGTGCCAAGGCAGAGTATTACACGCTGCCAGTTAACAACTCCGCCCCCCTCGAGGAACAGGTTCCGCCGCGATCGGCTCCGCCACCGACCACCCGCTCGGAGGGCGACTCCGAAGCCGATCGCGATCTGGGGGCGATTACCGATTTCAGTACCCCCCGCACGAGCAATGCTCCGAGTGGGGCCGATCGCTTCGCGTCGCTGACCGAGCTGCTACCGCACCCGTTTATCGAGTTTGACTTTTACGGGCGCACGCTCTACTTCAACGAAGCGGCCAGCGCGGCCTTCCCCAACGATACGGGCTTCGGCAGGTCTCACCCCCTGCTCGTCGATATCGCTCCGGGCGAGGCCATGCCCGAGCGTCCTTTTTATCGTCGTACGATCGAGGTGGGCTCGCGTACCTTCGAGCAGTGCATTCACGTTCTCGAAGACATGCAGCTCGTGCGTTGCCTGAGCATCGACATCAGCGATCGCTGCAAAATAGAAGCCGCCCTCGAACAAAGCGAGGAGACGAACCGACTGCTGGTGAGGGCGATGCCCGACGCGATGCTGCGCCTGGAGCCGGATGGCACGATTTGCAGCTATCATGCGCCGATCGACCGCTTTTTGTCGATCGACTTTAGCGATCGCGTCGGCCAGCCGATTGCCGAGGTGCTGCCTGACGAAGCGGCCCGCATCCTCGAAAACGCAATCTCCGAAACCTCGAAAACCGGCCAGCCCTATGCCTTCGAGTTGCCGGGGCGCGGGCTCTGCAAGGCGGGCGCGTCCGACGGCGACGGCGAGCCGAGCGATCGCGTCTTCGAGGGCCGCTGCGTCGCCACTTCCGACGGTCAGATGCTGGCGATTTTGCGCGATATCACCCACCGCAAGCGCGTCGAGAAGGTCATGCACCAGCAGGCGTTCCGCGACGGGCTGACCGGCGTGCTCAATCGGGCGTCGTTCGATCGCGAGCTGACGAAGATCTTGCAAAGCGCCCAGCGCAACAACACCCGCTTTGGCGTGATGTTTGCCGATCTCGATCGCTTTAAGACAATTAACGACACCCTCGGTCACGACATTGGCGACGCCGTGATCGTCCAGTTTGCGCGGCGGCTCGAGCAGTGCGTGCGCGGCAGCGATATGGTGGCGCGCTGGGGCGGCGACGAATTTACGATCTTGCTGCCGGAAGTGCCCACCGAGCAGCTCGTCTGCGAAATCGCTTCGCGCATTATCCGCGCCCTGGAGACGCCCTTCGAGGTCGGCGGCACGCGTCCGCTCAAGCTCGGATGCAGCATCGGTATCGCCATCTATCCCGACCACGGCGTCGATACGCGCACGCTGCTCAAGCACGCCGACGCGGCGCTCTACTACGCCAAGGACTCCGGGCGTAACGTCCACAAGCTATTTCGTACGATGCTCACCGAGCGCGTCAACGAGCAGGTGTCGCTCGAGTACGCCCTCGATCGCGCCATCGAACGCGACGAACTCAGCGTCTACTACCAGCCACAGTTCGATCTGGGGACGGGAGACGTGGTGTCCGTCGAGGCACTGCTGCGGTGGCGACACCCGCAGCTCGGCATCGTTTCGCCCAGCCGCTTTGTGCCGATCGCGGAAGAAACCGGCGCGATCGTCGAGATCGGTCGCTGGCTCCTCACCCAAGCCTGCACGCAGCTACAGGCGCTGCACAACCTCGGCTTTCCCGATCTGCGCGTGACGATCAACTTGTCAATCCGTCAGTTCGAGCAGGCGGGTTTCTGTCACGAGCTCGAGCGGCTGCTCGAAGATCTCGGCCTCTCGCCGGAGTTCGTCGAGCTGGAACTCACCGAAACCGTCCTGGCGAAAAATATCGAGCGCGCCCAGTCCGTGCTCAAGCAGCTCGCACAGATGGGCCTGCACTTAGCTCTCGACGATTTCGGTATGGGCTCTTCGTCGCTGAGCTACCTGAAACGCTTCCCCGTTAGCGCTCTGAAGGTCGATCGCTCCTTTGTGGCCAACGTCCAGGAAGACGAGCGCGATCTCGCGATCGTCCGCACGATCGTCGCCCTCGGTCATGGCCTCAACTTGCGGGTGGTGGCCGAAGGAGTCGAAACCCGCGATCGGCTACTTTTCCTCAAGCATCTCGGCTGCACCCACGCTCAGGGCTACTACATGGCTCCGCCCCTCGCCGCGACGGAAATCTCGCAGTTCCTATTCGAGCGGCATCTGCAAGACAGCCGCAATGGTGTGGTTCAGGATCTGACCAACGAGCTTTCGACATTTGCCCTCGACTCCTGGCGCTCCGATGCGGGACGGCGCTTTGCGGGCTAGCGCCGCGTCGGAGCAGAAGTTTGAGAGCACACCAGCAAAATAAATATTCAAATCACAGACTCGCGGTAGGGGCCGCGCGCCCGCGATATCGTTCGCTTGACTGGCATCCGGACGCATTGCCATGCGTCCCTACGACAGAAGCGGACTGGGAGCCGAACTGTTTTAGCAAGCCCGACTCCCGATCCTCCTATGTTTGAGTCGATCGCCTAGACGGCAACGTCGTCCATCGGTACGAAGTCGTCCATCGACGCCTGAATAATGTCGTCCTTCACGAAGTCGATATCGCTGACATTGAGCACGACGCCGAAGATCTGGCCGCTCGTGAAGCTGGCGATAAAGTCCGGCGAGCCGTCGCTGTTGTAGTCGCCGATCGAGAACGAAATGTCCTGCTTCTCGAAGCGCTCGGCGGAAATCGCCAGACGATCGACGCCCGCCTGGTAGTCCGTGATGATATCGAGGCTGAATGAAGTCTGGGTCTCGATATCGAGCTTCGCCATCAGCGCGAAGGTGTCCGCACCGTCGCCGCCCGTCACCATATCTTCACCGCGATCGCCCGTCACCACGTCATCGCCACCGCCGCCATCGACATCGTCGTCGCCCTGGCCGCCGCGCGCGATATCGTCACCCGCGCCGCCGTGAACGTCGTCCTCGCCTTGGTTGCCGTTGACCACATCGATACCGTCGCCACCATCTACGTCGTCGTCACCGTCTAGGCCGAGCCCGATATCGTTGCCTTCCGCGCAGTCGATATCGTCATCGCCGCCGCCGGATACGATGATGTCGCTGTCGATCGTGCCGTCGATATCTTCATCGGCATCGGTGGTGACCACCACGTTGGTGTTCGTATCGTCTAGATCGATTTCCGCTTTGCCGTCACCGTCGGAGTCGCCGTCCGCATCCGACACGGGCTCGTAGTCAGACGTCAGCCCCGACACGACGTTACCCCAGGCCACTTGCAGCGTAATTTCGCTCTTGATGAGCAGCGAAACGGCCACCGCACCTTCGCCAGTCGTCGCGTCGCCGCCGATCGAGATGCCGCCTTTCGCGATGAACTCGAAGACGACGCTGTTGGGCAGCGGCTCGTAAAACTCGGCCAGATCGTCCGAGAGCGGCACGATTTTTGCGAACAGCTCGGCATTGGCGGTGCTTTCCTCCGGCGAGTTGAAGCCGGTGCGGATGCTATTGCCGCCGTCGCTAGAGAAGCCGATTAGCTGGATGGTGTACTCCTGTCCGTCAATCTCGAAGGAGACTGGCGCGACACCGCCGGAGTTCAGGCGCAGGCGATCGCCGTCGAGTACCGCATCGCCCGTGGTGTTAGGGCTATTGAAGATATCGAACAGGAACTCGAACGACAGCGACTCGTCGGCCGTCGTGTCGGAGCCCGCCGTTTCATCGACGCTGCTATCGGTCGTATCGGCAACTTCGTTGACACTGTCGCTGCTGCTGGAAGCGTCCGTCGAGCTGCTGTCGCTACTGCTCGAGGCGCTATCGAGGCCGCCAATGTCGAGCTTCAGCGTGAAGGGAAACTCGCCGTTAAAAGCTTGGTTGACCGTGCCGTTGGTGTAGAGCAGATCGCCGAGGGAGACGATTTCATCGGGAGCGGCCTCGAGGCTCAGGCCATCGAATTGCAGAACGTTGACGAAGCTGTCGCTGACGGGAACGCCCCACTCGAAGCGGTTATCGTCGCCGCCGTTCGCGTCGAGCACCTCGAAGACCGAGCTACCGGGCGAGAGCGGGTCGCCGAACATACCAGAAGACGCGATCGCAATGGTCGTATCGTCGGTCGCAGTGTCGCTGGTGGTATCCGTCGTGGTTGCGTCCGTTGTGGTGGTCGTCGTTACGGGTGCTTCGTCCGTCGTACCTGTTGTTGAAGTGTCGCCCGTGTCGGCTGCAACGCCCGTGGTCGCAGCGGGATCTGCATCGGGGTTAGAAGCTGGCGGATCGACGGTCGTCGTATCGGTAGTGGTGGTATCGGTCGAAGTCGTATCGGTCGAGGTCGTATCGGTTGAAGTCGTCGCGTCCGCTGTCGTGTCGGTTGAGGTCGTGTCGGTTGAGGCCGTATCGGTTGAGGTCGTGTCCGTCGTGCTCGCAGTTGAATCGGAGCTAGACGAGCCACTCGTAGCGTCGGCAGTTGTGGCGTCTTCTGCCGTCGTGGTTTCGGGGGTTACGATCTGATCTTCCATGACTGAAGCTCCTGTGAACAGTAAGTGGTTCAAAAGTCCGGTGCAGCGCGGGCGAAAAACCGCCAAGCAAGGGCGAGAGTTTACTCCGCGCAAAATTAGGGCGATGCGATCTCGAGCTCGATCGCCGCAAACAAGCAGCTACTCCGGCGGTTTTGTTAAAAAAACTCAAAAATTACGGATTTACACGGACTCGACGCGCGTAATTACATGGAGGTTCCCCTTCTCTTCGCGTGCTGGAGGCGTCGATCGCGCGGCTACCTTGTTTCGAGTGCCCCACCGGAGCTGGCGTATCGAGCCGAGTAAACATCCCCTTTGCCCTCAGTTTCGATCGGTCCTCGATTGGGGAAGTGCGCGAGTCTGGGAGCCGGAATTTGGAACGCTTCTGGCCTCTGTGTCGTCTACTTCTTGGATAGAATCGTCGTGCGATCGCGGAAATTTTCTCGATCGCGCGTTGTAGACAGATGATTTGCGAGGGACGATCGTGTCGGACAAGCAAGGCGATCGCATTATCGATCTCAAGCCGACCCTGACTCAGCTAGTGGCGCGATCGGCGCAAACTCTCGAGGCCATCTTGCAAGATGACGGTATCGATGCCACCGAGCGTGCCGATATTGCGCTGCGGATCGTTGCGCTAGCCGGTGGCCTGGAGTCCCCGATCGCCGGACTCGGGCCCGTCTCGGCGAGTGCCGCCAAGCTCCAGACGGCGTCGAGCGGAGCTGTGGCCGAGCCACAGCCCCCGACCCAAAGCCCTACTCAGCTCGCCACTCCGACAGAGCCCGCCTGCGACCCGTACGCTGACTTCCCCGACTTTCTGCCCGGAAAGTACGTTCTGTTCGATGACTTTTTGCCGGTGGAGGAAAACGAGGCGGTGTTGCAGCTCGCGATCGACCGCCAAGAGGAATACGTGGCGTCTTCGACTTCGACTAATGCGGAGAAATATCGCTCGTCTTGGGTGCTGTATCCGAGCTTTTTCTCCGAGCTATACCACCGCTTTGGCGCGCGGCTGCGATCGACCGTGCCCGATGTCGTCAAGGCTCTGGAGCTGCCGGAGTTCGATATCGAAGAGCTGGAGATGCAGCTGACGGCCCACGGCGATGGCAACTTTTATAAGGTGCATAACGACTCCGACGGTGAGGTCGTCAAACGCACCCTGACCTACGTTTACTACTTCAACCGCGAGCCAAAGCCCTATCGCGGTGGTAGCCTGCGGATGTACGAGACCGACTACCGCAATGGCTGGATCGCCCGCCAGCAGTACCGAGATATCGAGCCCAAGAACAACCGTCTCGTCCTGTTCGACAGTCGCTGCATGCACGAAGTCTGCAAAATCGAGAGCGACTCAGCGGAATTCGCCGACTGCCGTTTTACGCTCAACGGCTGGCTGCGTCGCCCTTAGGAGCTGCTGTTATCAAAGAAAACACGGAAAATACGCGTCACTCTGCCCAGTCGCGCAAGCGCTCTGTGTCTATTCGACCTGTTCGATATCCTGGGGCGAAGGTTCGGCGCGGCCAGCCCGTTGCCCGCTGGCAGGATGCGGTGCTGGCGGCGATCGCGCTTGTCGCTGCTAGTAGCCTTGCCGTCGGTGGTTATGCGCTCTGGTCGCAGCGTCACCGCACCGTCGGTTACGTGTCGTTTGAGGGTGAGGCGCTGCGGCGCTACCCGTACACCAGTCGCTACCTGGTGCTGCTGGCCGACGATCGCCACTTCGACCCCGAGACGATCGGCGAAATCTTGGCGATCCTCGATCGCGCCTACGCTTATTACCTGCAAATTACCGGCAGCGCGCCGCGCCCCTCGCCCGATAACGGCCCCGACAATGGCCCCGACAATGGCAATCTAGAACTGCTGCCGATCGCCACCGTCACTGAAACCTGCGGAGCGGGCTGCGGGCGGCTCGGCTCCAACGGCATCGAAATCCAGCCGCAATACCTCGACGAGCTGTACCTGGTGTACAAACAGTCCGGTGCGCTGCACCACCTAATTTTCTATGAGTTCGGTCGTAACTTTTGGAATGCCGCGATCGATCGTAAGCTCGACTATCGCGAACCGGGCAAGCAGCATAAAGTCGTGGCCGAAGGCTTCGCCCTGTTTATGCAGTTCGAGGCAATGCGCGCCACGGAAACTGTTCCCGCTCCGTTTCGCGGCCTGCCCTTCGAGCGCTACCGCGCCGAAATCGATCGCTACCTGGACATTTACCTGTCCGATCCGAATCTGACCTGGGAGAATACCCTGCGGGTTTATGACTTTCCGCCGATCGAAGACTGCCGCGCGCGCCAGCTCTGCCTGAGTCCGGGAAATCTGCTCGCGGCGATGTGGCTCAACTTACGCGATCGCTACGGCGAAGACTTTACTCAGCGTTTCTTCTGGGAGGTGCAGCGGTTACCCGAAGCGCAGACCACCCAGGACGCTGTCGATAACTTCGTCATGGCGGCTTCTGCCGGGGCCGATCGCGACCTGAGCGCGCTGTTCGTCGAGACCTGGCGCTGGCCGCTCTCGCCCGATGCGCGCCAACTGCTCGGACGTCGCTATGCTGACCCGCCTCGGTGACCCGCCCCGGTAACCAGGCGTAAAGCACGCGCCGAAAACCTTGCTGCCGCGCATCTTCGCAAGTTCGTAGTACGATCGAGCCTGGATCTTCGTGTCGCAATCTTTTTTCACAGCTTCGACCGCCGGTTCGACGTGCCCCCGTCCTTTTTGCAACCACGCCACCCATACGCTTTTCGCAAGCTAGCTTGAACTCATGAAAACTGTACTCATCGTCGAAGACGACATGGTGAATGCCCGCGTCTTCTCGAAAATTCTCGCCAAACGGGGTGGCCTTGCCGTCAAACACACTGAAGATGTCGATGAGGTGATGGCGATCGCCCAGGCGCGTGAAATCGACATCATCCTCATGGACGTGTCGCTCGCCCACAGCGTTTATCAAGGCGAGCCCGTAGACGGCATCAAAATCACCCAGATGCTCAAAGCCGACCCCAACACCCAAGATCTGCCGATCATCCTGGTGACGGCCCACGCGATGGCAGGCGATCGCGAGTCGTTCCTGACCCAGAGCGGTGCGGATGGCTATATCTCCAAGCCCGTTGTCGATCACCAAGAGTTCGTCAACCAAATTCGTGCGCTCCTGCCCGCCGACGCCTAGGCTCGACCCAGAGCGGCGCGGATGGCTATATCTCCAAGCCCGTTGTCGATCGCCAAGAGTTCGTCAACCAAATCCGCGCCCTCTTGCCCGAAGACGCCTAGTTTTTTCGTCTGGTTTTTTCAGCCGAGCGTTCTATGTTGGAACGCTCGTTGTTTGGGAGTTCTCTACGTCAGCGGACTACCACGATTACAGCAAAAGCGCTCGCGTTGGGTCTTCCGGCCTTTAATTTTTGCGATCCGTTTTTTACACTCGTATACAGCACGAAATTTTCAACCGCCTGTAGGCCCCTTCCTCCGAACGACTATGGCAACGACGGCCCCCCTCCTCGTCGAGAAAGTAAAACTCGCCAAAGCGCCCCTCGAGATGCACTATCTCGGCGATCGCGTCCTGCGCCAGCCCGCCAAGCGCATTTCCCGCGTCGATGACAACGTGCGCGAGCTGATCGTCAAGATGCTGCAAACGATGTACACCCAAGACGGCATCGGCCTCGCTGCTCCACAGGTTGGCTTCAACAAGCAGCTCATCATCATCGATGTCGCCCTCGACGAGCCGACCGTGCCGCCCGTGGTGCTGATCAATCCGAAAATTCTCGGCTCCAGCCGCGAGATCGCCCTCGGTCAGGAAGGTTGCCTGAGCATCCCGAACGTTTTCCTGGACGTGAAGCGTCCGGCGGCGATCGAGGTCTCTTATAAAGACGAGAACGGTCGCCCGCAGAAGCGCCGCTTCGACGGTTTGCCCGCCCGCGTGATCCAGCACGAGATGGATCACCTCAACGGCGTCATGTTCGTCGATCGCGTCGAGAGCGATATCGAGCTGACCCAGGCCCTGTCGAAAGAGGGCTTTGCAGCTAAAGACGTGCGCCCTGTCAAGAAAGGCAAGAAAAAGTAGGGCGGCCTTTGTTTGGGATCGCCTCGCCGCAGCGGCGTCGCGGCGATTCGCCTGCCGGATTTAACTTTCGTGCAGCCACTCGCTCAGTCATTCGTTCAGTCAACTTTTTATAACATCGCTGTCATGGTCGGTACGCCTAAGTCGGGAATTCTGTTGATGGTTTGCTGCGTCCTGACGATTGCAGCAGTCGGCTCGATCTTCGAGCTGTCTTCGGGAATGCCCAAGTACGGCACGCCCGTTACGGGGACGATCCTGGCGCTAAGCGTGCCCCTCGCGATCTGGGCGTTCTTCGCGGCGGTGCGGGACGCGCGCGCCAATATGTAGCGGGCGGACGCTCGCAGGAAATATGGCCTATAAACTGCTGTTCGTCTGCTTGGGAAATATCTGCCGATCGCCGTCGGCGGAGAATATCATGCGCCATTTGGTTAGCGCGGCGGATTTGAGCGATCGCATCACCTGCGATTCGGCGGGAACTTCGAGCTACCACATCGGTAGCCCGCCCGATCGGCGCATGAACCAGGCGGCGCAGCGGCGGGGTTTGGAACTCGTGGGCAGCGCTCGCCAGTTCGAGGCGGTGGACTTTGAGGCGTTCGATCGCATCTTGGCGATGGATCGCTCGAATTACCGCAACATTTTGGCGCTCGATCGCGACGGGAAGTACGCAGACAAGGTGTCACTGATGTGCGACTACTGCCGCGAGTTCGCCACGAAGGAAGTGCCCGACCCCTATTACGGCGGTGAGGAAGGCTTTAATAACGTTATCGACCTATTGTTCGATGCTTGTGGTGGTCTGCTCGATGAGGTGCGATCGGAGTTGGATTAGATTCGCAGGAATCTCCCAGTGCCTGACGGTGCGGCTTCGATCGCGGGGCTGAGAAGTCCGAACTTTTACAAAAAGTCGGACTTCTGGATTTCTCGATAGTTCAGTGAGGTGAGTCGTGGTGGGCAAGCATTTGGATAATCTTGGAGCGCAGCGCTTGTCTGGTTGGCTTCTGAGCGGAAGTACGGTTTTGCTCGCCAGCTTGACGGTCAGTTTGCCCGCGACCGCCACACCGATCGCGCCCGATCCCCAAGGCCCGATCGCCCAGAGTTTCAGCACCACCGATCGCGAGGCGAACTACTGGCTCAGAGCTCGCCGCTTGCTGGCCGAGCGGCTCTACACGTTGATTGCCACCCGCGAGGCGCTGCTGCTGCCCGACCCGGACGCAATCGCTGGGGTCGATCTCGATCTGTACGAAAACGTTCTCAAAACCGATCGTTTCTTGCGCGAATTTTCGGCAGATTTTGACGAATCAGGCTGTGGTAGCACGCCTATCGCCCGTGACGACGTGTTGGTGTACTGCGCGCTGGCTTTGACCCAACCGACGATCGAGGCGTTCTTCGAGCCACTGCGCGAGCAGCAGGATGCGATCGCCGATTTGCCGCCCAGCTCGTTTTTGCCCGACGCGATCGCCATCGGCACGCCCGGAGAACCCGACCGCCTGGCGATCGCCGATGACGAAACGACCACATTCGACGCTGCGACCCCGCTTCCCGGCGTGACCGCCAAGCCGCCCCTGGCCCGCACGCCCCGCCGCGTCGTTCCCCCAGCCTACAGCCCGCCGCCGGAGCTGCTCGATCGCCTCGACGGGATTGTCGTGTCGCTGCTCGTCGCTCGCGAGGCCCTGCCCGCTGCCTTCGCGATCGCCCTGCCGAGTGACGAGATGGACTCTCAAAGCGCACCGATCGCCGCCGCCGGTTTCTCCACGCCCGCAGGTTCGACACCGACAGAGCCGGACGAACTACAGCCCAGGGCTGCCATTCCATCCCATACGGCTCGGCCTAACCCAGCAGACAATCGCATTCTGTCCGACGCGTCCTACATGCCCCTCGTTTCGGCGGCTCCGCTGGTCACCGTTCCCGGTCTGCCGAACGCGATGGAGGAGAGCTTCGTGCCGTCGCTGCTGCTGGAGGTGGCGGGCGATCGTCTGGCGGTGGTCTCGATGGGCTTTGACTTTGGCGCGATCGCCGATTTGGGCGAAGTCGATCTCGAAGCGCTGACCCTCGAATCCGCTTTAGATGGCCTCGACCCCGAGTTGCGCGCTGCCTTTGGCGACTATCGCCCACCGGAGACCTTTGCGGCGCTGCACGCCGATCGCCAGCGCGCCCGCACGGGGAAAACCGAGGCGCTGGGCGTGCCGGATGGCGTGGCGATTTCGCTGCCCGCGATCGCCGATCGCGTCTATTTATTTCGATCGATTCAGTACTCTCTGCCGGAATTTATCGAGACCGGGCGAGCGCTTTATGCCGAAGAGCGGCGCTATCTGGCCGGGGCGCTGGAAACACCGAGTTTCGACGCGACGATCGCCGTTCAGCTCCTCGAATCGACTGCAGACGGCGGCTATCTCATTCGCTGGCGGCTGCTCGAGCGCTTCCCCGATCCGCAGATCGTTGATTTGCATAACTACACGAACGAGCGCACGGGGCGGACGGCGCGTTAAGTTTTTATAAAAGCCTTTCGCAACGTGCGGGTTCTTCGGTTCGGCTAGCCCGCGCGATCGCTTTTATCGATACGCTTATAGGACTGGGGATCGCGAGCTACTTAGCCCGCGATTTTCGCGTCTGTGGCCCCCTGATTCGCCCATTCGCGCGGTGGCTCGCGCCGACCGCGAGATGTTGTCCTCGATCCGGAACTGACTGACGTCCATGATAGAAGCGTGCGTATTTGCAACCGTTTTGTGTGGCTTTTTCGGCCTGATTCTCAAGCGCAACCTGGTGATGAAAATCATCGCGATGGACGTGATGAGCACTGGCACGATCGCCTATTACGTGGCGATCGCAGCACGAGGCGGTAAAATTGCGCCCCTGGCCAGCAATCCCGAGGCCACGCTCGCCCGTGGAGCGTTTGCCGACCCAGTCCCCCAGGCGGTGATCCTGACGGCGATCGTCATCGGCTTCTCGATTCAGGCGCTGATGCTGGTGGGCGTGATGAAGCTGGCCCACGATAATCCGACGCTGGAGACCGAGGCCATCGAGCGGAGCTATCGCCCATGAGCGTCTTAACGAACGCGCTCGCTGAGGCGCTGACCCCCTTAGCCGAGTACGTGCCACTGTTGACGGTGGCCTGGGTGGCGCTGCCGTTCTCGATCGGCTTCAGTATCTACCTGCTGCCCCAGTACGATCGCATCCTGGCGCTGGGCGTCACGCTGGTCTCGACGCTGTACGCGGCGCTTGTTATCGTCGGCCAAACGCCCCAAACCTTCGAGCTGCTCGGCAGCTTTGGCGTCACCCTGGCGATCGACGATTTGGGCAGCTATTTCATCCTCACCAATGCTCTGGTGACGCTGGCTGTCCTGATGTACTGCTGGCGGACGGAAAAGCCGGACTTTTTCTACACCCAGGTGATTTTGCTGCACGGCAGCGTCAACTCGGCGTTTCTGTGTGCGGACTTTATCAGCCTCTACGTGGCGCTCGAAGTGCTCGGGGTCGCTTCGTTTTTGCTGGTGACCTACACGCGATCGGCCAAGTCGATCTGGATCGGCCTGCGCTACCTGTTCGTCAGCAACACCGCCATGCTGTTCTACCTGGTGGGCACGGCGTTGGTGTATCGGGCCACGAACTCGTTTCAGTTTCAGGGCTTGGCGGACTCGCCACCCGAGGCGATCGCGCTGATTTTCCTCGGCCTCTCGGTCAAAGGCGGCATCTTCGTCTCGGGACTGTGGCTGCCGCAAACCCACTCCCAAGCCGAGTCGCCCGTCTCGGCGATGCTCTCCGGGGTGGTGGTCAAAACCGCCGTGCTGCCGCTGGTGCGCTGCGCGCTGCTAGTGCCAGAAGTCGAGCCGATCGTGCGGCTGCTGGGCGTCGGTACGGCGCTGCTGGGCGTCGGCTACGCGGTCTTCGAAAAAGACAGCAAGCGAATGTTAGCCTTCCACACGGTCTCGCAGCTCGGCTTTGTCCTCGCCGCGCCGCTGGTGGCCGGGTTCTACGCCCTGACCCACGGCTTCGTGAAGTCAGCGCTATTTCTGGTGGCCGGAGCGCTGCCCAGCCGAAATTTTAAAGAACTCAATAAAAAGCCGATCGCCCGCTCGCTGTGGCTGTTCGCGACGATCGCCGCCGCCTCGATTTCCGGCCTGCCGCTGCTGGCGGGCTTCGGCGCGAAGACGCTGACGATGAAGTCGCTGCTGCCCTGGCAGGTGGTCGCCATGAACGTCGCCGCTGTCGGTACGGCGATCTCCTTCGCGAAGTTTATCTTTCTGCCCCACTCGGACGAGATTAAAGCACCGGAGCAAGTCCAGCGGCTGTGGCCCGCGATGGCGATCTTGCTCGGCGGGCTGCTGATCGCCAACGGGCTTTACCCTCCGGCCTACAGTTTTGCGAATATCGCCAAGGCCACAGCCACGGTGGCGGCGGGCTGGACGATCTATCACGCCATCATCAAGCGGCTGAGCGTTAAGCTGCCGCGCGGCCCCGAGCGTCTTGAAGACCTACTCGGCACGATGAGCCTAACTGCCGTCGGACTATTCTTGCTCGCAATTTACGTGTTTTCCAACGGAGGTTACGTGCAATGATCTGGTACTTGGAGCTGGCGCTGCGGCTAATCATCTGGTTGCTGCTCACGGCAGATTTAAGCTGGGAAAATATCGCGATCGGCGTCGTTGTTTCGCTGCTGATTCCGCGCTGCACGAGCACGAGAATCATTCGCTTGCGAGACTGGTTTCATGCCGGTTGGGAGAGCCTGGTGGCCATCCCCCAAGCCTACAAAGAAGCCTTCGAGATTATGCTTCGGCCCCATGCTTTCGAGGAAACCACCCTCGAGCAGGTGCCGCCACGTCGTACTCCCGGCTTGATTTTTCTCGATATTTTTATCATCACCTTTACGCCTAAGACGATCGTGACCCGATATCACGAAAGGGGCTGGTATGAAGTCCACTGGATTCGCCGGAGGAAGCCCGAATGAACTGGATTATCGGAACGATGCTGCTGGCGCTACTCGTGCCCATGTACGTGGCCTTCGACAGTCAACATATCTGGCAGAAAATGCTGGCTTTTGCCAGTGTTTCGACCAAGTCTTCGATGTTAATTTTGGCGATCTCGGTGCTGCGCGATGACTGGACGATCGGGGTGGTGGGCGTGTTAGTCCTCTGCGTGGGGAATGCGGCGCTGATGCTGTTAGCACAGACGATCAAACAGGTGGATAAATGGTAGTCGCAATCTTAAGCAACGTCTGCATTGCCGTCGGCTTGGTGTTTTTGCTGTGGGGAACCTGGCCGCTACTGGGCAAGCGTTCGGTGCTGTTCAAGCTCCACAGCCTGTCGGTGGCCGATACCCTCGGGTCGATGGCGATCGTCGTCGGCCTGCTGATACGCATCCCGCGCGAGTGGCCGCTACTGGTGCTGGCGCTGATTTCCCTCGCGATTTGGAATACGATTTTGGGCTACGTGCTGGCCTACTGTTCGACGGAGGGGCGCACCAATGATTGAGTCCGTTTCGGATCTCGACGTGCTGGCGATCGTGTTGCTGCTGCCCGCCGCCGCCATCATGACGACGCTGCAAAAGAACCCCTATCACGCCCTGGTGGTGCGCGGTCTCCTCGGATCCGTGGCGGCGCTGGTCTACGCGCTGCTCGGCGCGGCGGACGTGGCGCTGACCGAAGCGCTGGTGGGTACGATGCTGGCGATTACGCTCTACGCTGTGGCGGTGCGATCGTCGCTGGTGCTGCGGCTGGGGACGATCGCCGAACACCCGGAAGATCTTCCCGCCGAGCCCGACGCCGCGCCGGAGTCCCTGGGCGAACCGGCCAGCGCGATTCCCTCCGAGCTGGAAACCGACGCCGATCTCAAGCCGTTTCTGCAGGATTTGTACGCTTTCTGCCAACGGCACTACCTGCGGCTGGAGCTGATGTCTTTTCCCGATCGCGAGGCGCTGGCCGCAGCGCTGCGATCGCGCGAAATTCACGCCGCGAGCTACCGCGTGCCCGAAGCCGATCGCGCTGCCGATAGCTGCACTTCCGATAGCTGTAACTACGCGATCGAGGTGCGGGTCGAGCGTCTCTACGAACTGATGCGCGACGAGCTAAATCCAGCCTGCGTCAATCTGCGCGCCGCCCCCGACTCGGAGGCGGCCGCCAGCCTCCCCACTCCGGAGCCAGCCCCCGAACCCGATACGCCTGCCCCGCCCACCACAGTCTAGAAACGAAGTGCCTCCGATGAAGTGGATTTACCTGCTAGCGGGTCTCGCGTTCTATCTCAAGATGCTGTGGTTGCCCGACCCGGACTCCCTGATGGGCGGCGGCCAGATCGTCTCCGCGATCGTTAGCGACACCGCCATCCCCAACGCCGTGTCGGGCATTATTTTCCGGAACCGCCTCTACGACACCATTTTTGAGGTGGTGGTGTTTACGCTATCGATTATGGGTGTGCGCTACCTGCTGGCCGACGAGAAGCCCTCGGCGACGGTGCGTCAATTTGAAGACGAGCCGTCGATCGTGCTGGCGCGGCTGGGCGCGACGATCGCGGCGCTGGTCTGCATCGAGCTGATGCTGCGCGGCCACCTCAGCCCTGGCGGCGGCTTTGCGGCCGGGGTCGCGGGCGGTACGGCGATCGGCTTGGTGGCGATCGTCTCGCCTGCGGACTGGATGGAGGGGATCTACAAACGTTGGCAGGCCTCGAAGCTAGAAAAGCTGTCGGTGCTGGTCTTTATCGTGCTGGCGGTCGCGACGCTGGGCGGCTGGGCGCTGCCGTCGGGCCAGTTCGGCGCGCTGCTCAGCGGTGGCTCGATTCCGTTGCTCAACGCGCTAGTGGCGCTGAAGGTGGCGCTGGGCTCCTGGGCGGCGATCTTGCTCTTTATTCGCTATCGCGGGTTGCTGTAGCGATCGACTGCGAAATCTAAAGCGGCCGGTGTCGATCGGTGAACCCGCCACGATCTCGAGCCGAGTCACCGCATTCTGTTGCTTCCCTGTTAAAGATACGGAAAATTTTTCACTTTAACGCTCAAAAATATAAATCTCTAATCTGTAGAGTTCGAGAAGGCCGAAAAAGCTACTGAAAAATAGTCACATCGTACTGGTATCGAACCGAATATCGATCTCAACATCAACGCCATATACTGCCTGAAGCTCCAGGGTAAACGCATCTAATTTAGTTAGCCACTATACAGAAAAATATCTTCATCCTTGAGATTCGATGAGTTCACCCGCTTTCCCACCCCATTTAGCCATCGACACTCTGTAGATCCTGTTCCGATCGCCTCAGCAGGTGGAGAAAATCTAAAAAGCAAGCTCTTTGTTAAGCCGAGTGGCGCAAGAGATGCCGAATTACTCCACAATTTGTTGTTTGGAGGCATTTGTTTTGGCTTTCGGACAATTTTTCTGTATGGAAAGATACGAAATTAGATGCGTTCACCCTGCCTGAAGCTCGAAATTCACGGGTTAGCTTTCAGTCGCAAAGGTTCAATTGGAGCTATTGAGAGTTCTCTGCGATAAGCGGGCTGTGATGTTCCTCTTGATTCCGTTAAGCGCTGTTTAAGCTCGATTATCTAGAGTTAGGATGAATATAGACTTGGCGTCATTCTGGCTTATTCAAAACTTCGCCGTTTTGCAGCGCTCTACCGGCTCGATCGCGTCGCAGCCACCGGTCATTCGCAGCTATGGTTATCCGTTTCAATCAGTTCAAATATCAAAGACGGCCTAAAACACTTATGACGAGACTGCGAGTTTCAAACTGGCCGCTCCGAGTCAAGTTGTTTGCTGTCAATGGCGCTGTGCTCGGCTTAGCGATCGTTGGATTGTTCTCTGGGTTTCGACTGTCGACACAAATTAAAGATACGGCCAGCGAACTAGAAGAACGAGCGAGTCGGAATGTCGCGCTCGTGGCGGAGCTTCAGGATCGCCTGGCAAAGCTGATCCTGCAAAAGGAGTTTTTGCTCGGATCCGAGGACTCGATCGCTACATCTGAAAACTTCCGCAAGGAGTTCGGCGACCTACTGTTTGAATATCA
This sequence comes from uncultured cyanobacterium, assembly GCA_937899645.1. Taxonomy (GTDB): domain Bacteria; phylum Cyanobacteriota; class Cyanobacteriia; order Cyanobacteriales; family Geitlerinemataceae; genus RDYZ01. The sequence goes on from CALCCD010000067.1 coordinate 66,285, forward strand.
GCAGTTCAAGGGCACCTGGGCGCGATTGCTCGTCTCCGAAGCGGTCCCGCTCGACGAAGAAATCGACTCGGTAACACCCTACCAGGAGGCCGTTACGGGGCTCGCTCGCGACTACGGTTTCCCGGTTCAGTACTACACCCAGCAGTTCGACGAGTTTTTGCTAGACGACCGGACCTGATTGACTGACAAAAATGAAACCTTGACGTAGCAGGCGTTCCAGCCAGTTGAC
>CALCCD010000068.1 GCA_937899645.1 uncultured cyanobacterium
CACGAGAACTTCGAGTTCCCCGAGGAAGTTCTTCCTCGCGGTAACGCGCTCTAATTTATTTAGTCTGCTTTGCAGGCTGCTTGAGTTAGCGAAATTTCAGCGTCAGGCGCTCGAGCCAGTTTTCTGGGCGTCTTGAGAAGAAAGAGCCGGGTTCGCATGCGAACCCGGCTCTTTCTTGTGCCGGTTCGATCGCAGCTCTCAACCTGTTCCTGCCAGACTATGACAGTGCTTTGATTAGCGGCACTGCTGAATTTCTGTATCTCGATCTGAGTCACTACAGTCAGGTGCAAAGTCGATTAGAACAACTTGGCTACCTAAACTTGCTGATTTAGAGCATCAATACAGAACAGGCGGCCCTTCCGAAGGTGGGACACGGGATGTTCTTTGAGTCGTGTGATGGTCAGCACTGATGAGCGAATCGCCACCAAAATCTGGATGACACCTGCTATATCGATCCGTGCTGTTCGATCGAGACACAGCATCAGATGTTCATTCGTCAAGATTCTGCGAGCACGTTTCTAATGCGACGATGTGGAGGTTTGTCGCGACCGGCGATCGCGGAACCCAGGAAAAACTACGTCAAGATCGCACATCAGAAGAAATATCGGAGTCTCCTTCAGTCTCATCTGCGTCATTTGCGTTACGTATCGGCAGCTCCACGATAAACTTCGTGCCTTCTCCCAAGCTCGAAACGCAGTGCAGACTGCCCTGGTGGTCGCCCGTCACAATTTTGTAGCTAATCGACAAACCCATACCCGTTCCCACACCAACCGGCTTCGTGGTGAAGAAAGGATTGAAGACTTTCTCTTGGGTGGCGATGTTCATGCCCATGCCGTTGTCGCGAATCTCGATCGCGACTCTGTCTGGTGCGACAACTGATGTCGTCACGGTCAAGCGCCCTCGGTAGTCTTGCTCGGCCTCTTCTTGCCGCTGCTCGATCGCGTCGATGCCGTTGACCAACAGGTTCATAAAGACCTGATTGAGCAAGCCGCCATAACATTCAATCGGTGGTATCTCGTCGTAAATTTTAACGACCTCGATCGCCGGTTTACCCGCACGGCCATTGAGGCGATTTTGCAAAATAACCAGCGTTGTTTTAATACTGTCGTGAATATCGATCGCCTTACGGCCTTCCTGCTGCGCGTGGGAGAAAGTACGCAAAGATTGAACGATCGCCTGAATTCGCGTCGCGCCTGTCTGAATCGACTGAATTAGGTTAGGAAAATCGTCGAGCGTGTAGAGAATATCCGCATCTTCGATAAACTTCGCGATCTCGGGGTGGGGAGCCGTGTAGTGTTCCTGATACAGCTCGATGAGCTGCGAGATATCTTCGACGTAGTCCAGACAGGGAGCGATGTTGCCGTAGATGAAGTTGACGGGATTGTTGATTTCATGGGCAACACCGGCCACGAGCTGCCCCAAGCTCGACATTTTTTCCGACTGAATAAGCTGTAGCTGTGCGTCTTTCAACTTTTGATAGGACGCCTGCAAATCTTTCGTGCGCGCTGCGACCTTGGCCTCTAATTCTTCATTAAGTGCTTTGAGATCGTCGATCGCCCGATAGCGCTCTAATTCAGCCGTCGCGCGCGCCGCGAAGGCACGAATCAATTTTTTCGCGCGGTCGATGTCCTCAAGCGGTTTGCGATCGAGCACGCAAAGGTGTCCGACGACCTCACCATTCGAGTCCTGCATCGCAAACCCGTAGTAGCTCTCCACACCCAGTGCGACCAGGTCGGCATCTTCTGGGAATCGCTCCTGCACGGCATCGCAGTGGAAACTGCCGTCTTGCACGACTCTCTCACAGGGCGTGCCGGGAATTGCGTACTCGTATGTTGGCTGTAAGGCTCCGTCGATGACGAAAGCAAGCGTCCGGAGCTTGTTGCCGCGCAGTTCCGTGAGCAGCACGTGGGCGACACCAAGCGAGTCGGCAAGCTGCATTGCCGAAACGGGAAAGAACTCAGCCCCGGTTTTAGTGGCGGTAACGTCGAGGATGGACTGCAGCTGCGCCTCGGCCTTGCCGCGTTTTTCGAGTTCCCGTTTGGCTTGTTCGTAGGCTTGGGCTTGTTGCACGGCGATCGCCACCTGCATGCCTAACTGCCGCACCAGCTCGACCTCCTCAGGTTGCCACTGTCGGGGCCGATCGCACTCACTGGCGATAACCAATCCCCAAATTTGGTTTTGGACGACGATCGGCACCATCATCTTCGAGCGAATGCCGAAGCCCGTCAGCATCTCCTGGTGGCACACCGTCATGCCCGAGCCATAGACATCGTCAACGATGCGAACTTTTCCCAAGCGATAAGGCTCTAGCCATTCGGGCGAGACGCACGGGTCGTGGACTTCGCTGTGGAGTACGGAGCCAGCTGCGCGAATCACCGATTCGGCAATCACTTTCCCCGTCAAATCCCGCCGCAGCCGGTAGACGATAACGCGCGCGCAGCTCAGGGCGGCTCGGAGTTCTGCCACTGTCGTATCGAGGACGGCCTGAACCTCTAGCGACGAGTGCACCTGGGCGACGATCTTGTTCGTAACTTGATGAATCGGTACTTCAGCCGTAGCCGCAGGGAGTGAGACTTCTGCACTGGATTGCTGGCTAGATTGCTGGCCTGAGCTCTGGTCGGGTTGCTGGCCAATTTTTTGGGGAGCGGCGGTCGCCGCTGGCTGAATCTGGCGAGCGAGGGCGACGGCGTGCAGCTCTTCGTAGGTCAGCAGGCCGGACAGTTGGCCGTCCTCGTCCGTAAGCGCGATCGGGCGCATCTGATGCTGCCGTATCAGATTGAGCGGTGTGTGGAGTTCGTCGAGGTCGGCTTCCGGCATCGTGGCGCAGGTCGGAATGTCGAATCGAAACTGGAGCGTCGGTGCGGGTGCTTCAGACGGTCGGGCCTCGCGCGCTAATGACAAAAGGTCTTGCAAAGTCAAGACCCCCAGAATTCGATGCCGATCGACCACTACGAGATAGCGCGCTCTGAGCTGGCTGTGTAGCTCGTGCGTGACGAAATCGCTCTGAGACGTATTGAGCTTGCCGGGGGCAATAACGGGAGGTGGGGGGACGGTGTTGAGACAGTCGATTGCTTCGTCAACGGTTGCGTAGGGCGATACGACAGCAGGGTTGCGCGTGATAGCTGTCGAGAGGGAGAGCGAAGCGTACGACATCTTTGCAATCTTTGTACTTAGTAATGATGTGGGCTGGCAGACTGCCTTTAAATATGCAGTGTGTCTCTAGCTCAAACCGCACGAAAATATAGCATCGGTCTACATTTCACCGACACTATCAATCGCGTTTCAGCAGCTCCGGTGCATCCAAACCAACGGACACAAACACGTAAATCGGCAGAAATAGCGAATTCGGAACCTAGATTCACACTTCCCTATCTTGCAATCTAGCACTCACAGCCATTCCTCGCCGGGAGTTCGATCCCCTTTCACCGTAGCTCGTGCCATGCCGCAACGCCGATTGCGACACTGTCGATCGCGATGAGTATGCTCGGAGGCAGCCTGCGGAACCGACTGCTCCCGCAAAAGTGCCCCACGAGCTGACGCAAATCCCCCACGAACCCCATCGCCTCAAATTCGACATTTAAATGGGCAGCAGTATGGCAGCATAAGCTTTGCAACACCTTCGTTTTGTTGCACGCAAGTGTGTCGTCTTTTCGTTGGCGGCATGCGATCGACCAGATTTCGACCGAGTTTTGACGGAATTGGCGCAGAGTTCGCAGAGTTCCCCGCCCGTCTCACGTCGTCAAAGCAGACGCGCGATCGCGGTCTCTGACATTTCCCTCTCTCTCTATGGCTATCATCAACCGCTTAAATTTCTATAACGTCAGAGGAGATATTCTCGGCGGCCTCACCGCAGCCGTCGTCGCCCTGCCCCTCGCCCTCGCTCTGGGCATTGCCTCCGGCGCGGGCGCTTCTGCCGGACTCTGGGGCGCGATCCTGATCGGCTTCTTTGCCTCGCTCTTTGGCGGCACGCCCAGCCTGATTTCCGAGCCGACCGGGCCGATGACAGTTATCGTCACCGCCGTCATCCAACAAACGATGCAAATCGACCCGGATAACGGACTGGCGCTAGCCTTTACGGTCATTATGCTCGCGGGCGTATTTCAAATCGTCCTGGGCACGCTCAAGCTCGGGCGCTACATCACGATGCTGCCCTACAACGTGATCTCGGGCTTTATGAGCGGCATTGGGATCATCTTGATATTTATGCAGATCGCGCCGTTTTTGGGCCAAGAGACACCTGCAGGTGGCGTTCTGAATGTCATTAAAGAACTGCCGACCCTCGTTGCGAATCTCGACCCGATCGAGACGGGCCTAGGCGCGGTGACGCTCGCGATTTTGTATCTCTATCCGCGCAAGTGGAAAAACTTCGTGCCACCGCAACTGGTGGCGCTGGTGCTGGTGAGCTTGGTGTCGATCCTGGTCTTCCGCGATGCGGATATTCGCACGATCGCCACGATCGGCAAAATCGAGCCCGGCCTGCCCGACTTTCAGGTTCCGATGTTCAACCTCGAAGCGTGGCGCGTCATCGTGGTCAACGCGCTGGTGCTGGGCACGGTCGGCTCGATCGACTGTCTGCTGACCTGCCTGGTGTCCGACAGCCTGACGCGCACCGAACACCGCTCGAATAAAGAACTCGTCGGCCAGGGGATTGCCAATATCATCACCGGCCTGTGCGGCGGTATCGCCGGTTCGGGCGCAACGACGGCCACGGTGGTCAATATCCAAGCGGGCGGGCGTACGGCGCTTTCCGGCATCAGCCGCGCGCTGATCCTGCTGATCGTCGTGCTGGGCGCTGCGCCGCTGACTTCGGGCATTCCGCTGGCGGTGCTGGCTGGTATCGTCCTCAAGGTCGGCCTGGATATTATCGACTGGAGCTTCCTGAAGCGCGCGCCGCAGCTTTCCTGGAAGGCCGCCGGTATCGTCTACAGCGTGATCGTGCTGACGGTGTTCGTCGATTTGATGGTGGCGGTAGCCGTCGGCGTATTTGTCGCCAATATTCTGACGATCGCCCGCCTCGAGGAGATGCAAACCCAGTCGGTGAAAGCGATCACCGATGACGACGACCAAATCGAGCTATCGACCGAGGAGAAGCAACTGCTCGATGCGGCTAACGGTCGCGTGCTGCTCTTCCATCTGAGCGGGCCGATGATTTTTGGCGTTGCCAAGGCGATCTCCCGCGAACACGGGGCGATCGCGGGGTACGAGGTGCTAATCGTCGATCTGACGGAAGTGCCGGTGCTGGGCGTCACCTCGGCGCTAGCGATCGAAAACGCCATCGAAGAGGCGCTCGATGTCGGGCACGAAGTCGCGATCGTCGGCGCAACTGGCAAAGTTCGCCAACGACTCGAAAAATTCGACCTCAAAGGCAAAGTGCCCGAAGAGCGCTGGATCGACGATCGTCCGACCGCCCTGGCGCTGGGACTGCGGCTCGTCGAACAAAAGCAGGCCGCCAGCGCGATCGAAGCCTAGGCAAACGAGGGGCGATCGACAACATCGCCCCCCATTCCCAAAGGCCACCAGACAAAACGCAAGATGTTGCATCCGTTACGAGAGCGTCATAACGATCGGACGCAACATCTTGTAACTTTTTACGACAGTCGCCCGACCCCCCTTCGAGCGCGTTGATACACTATGTTCCATTAGAAACAGGTAAAAGCCTAGAACCCGCAGTCTCGCGTTTGTTGGCGCGGTCGTGCGGTTCTCGCGATCGCAGAAATACTCGAAAAATCCCAATGGTAGATTCCATCAAGAAGCCAGCCGACGCCAAGATGCGTCCCGGCAGCAAGTCACCGGCGAAAGAAACGATCCTGACCCCCCGTTTCTACACCACCGACTTTGAAGAAATGGCCAATATGGACATTTCGGTCAACGAAGACGAGCTGCGGGCGATCCTCGAAGAGTTTCGCGTGGACTACAACCGCCACCACTTCGTCCGCGACGAGCAATTTGACACCACCTGGGATCACATCACCGGCAAAGAGCGCGAGCTGTTTGTCGAGTTTCTCGAGCGCTCCTGCACCGCTGAGTTCTCTGGTTTCTTGCTCTACAAAGAGCTGGGTCGCCGCCTCAAGAAGCGCAGCCCGCTGCTGGCCGAGTGCTTCCAGCTGATGTGCCGCGATGAGGCTCGCCACGCCGGTTTCCTGAACAAGGCGATGTCGGACTTCAACCTCCAGCTCGACCTCGGCTTCTTGACCAAAGCACGTAGCTACACCTTCTTCAAGCCGAAGTTCATCTTTTACGCCACCTACCTGTCCGAAAAAATCGGCTACTGGCGCTACATCACCATTTACCGCCACCTGCAACAGCACCCCGAAAACCGCATTTACCCGCTGTTCAACTTCTTCGAGAACTGGTGTCAGGACGAGAACCGCCACGGCGACTTTTTCGATGCCATCATGCGCGCCCAGCCCAATACGCTGAATGACTGGCGTGCTCGCCTCTGGTGTCGCTTCTTCCTGCTATCGGTGTTCGCGACGATGTACCTCAACGACTTGCAGCGCTCGGACTTCTACAGCGCGCTGGGTCTCGACGCTCGCGAGTACGACGTCCACGTCATCGAGAAGACCAACGAGACAGCCGGTCGCGTCTTCCCGATCGTTCTCGACGTCGAAAACCCTCAGTTCTACGGTCGCCTAGACAAGTGCTTCGCGAACAATCAGAAGCTCGAAGCGATCGCCGAGTCGGACGCAAACGGCCTCGTGAAGCTGATTAAGAAAGTTCCGCTGTACCTCTCGAACGCAGTCGAGCTGATTTCGCTTTACTTTATGAAGCCGATCCGTGTGGAAGAAACCCACGGCGTCGCCCGCTAGAAGTCGCATAGAAGGCGGTTCTTGCAAGCACTTCGACGTTAGATAGCTTCTAGCAGGTTCAAAAAAGCCGTGCCCGGAACACAACCGGCGCGGCTTTTTTGCATTGAGCAATTCAACGAAGTCGGATTGCGTATCGATCGCCTGTCAGTCGCCCCAGCTCGAGCGACCCCACCGCCGGGAAGCGGCCTCGGAACACGCGCGAGAAAATGCATTTCGGAGCCAAAATCCATTCTCAGCTGCATTGACCTCCCGTAACCTAAAGCGTGAAAACTTTCGGCAGCGTAACTTGCCGGAGACTCACTAACATCCGGAATCCGTGCGTACATTTCTGATTGTTTTGCTGGGACGATTCGCCTCGCTGATCGGCTCCCAGATGACCGGCTTCGCCATGACCCTTTGGGTTTGGGATGTGGCGGGGCGGGCGACACCGCTGGCAATGCTGGCGGTGGCGACGCTAATTCCGCGTCTGTTGATGTCGCTGTTTGCCGGAGTCTTAGTCGATCGCCTCAATCGTCGGCTGCTGATGGTGTTGGGCACCGCTGTCTCCGCAATCGCGACGCTGACGATGCTGCTGCTATTTTTGGGCGATCGTTTGGAGATCTGGCATCTCTACTTCACGGGCATCGTGACGGGGGTCTTTAACTACATGCAGGGGCTGTCCTACACGACCTCGATCTCGTTGCTGATGCCGGAGCGTCACTACGCCCGCGCTTCGGCTTTGCAGTCTCTTCAGGTGGGGGCGGCTCTAGTCGTGGCTCCCGGCGCTGCGGGTGTAATCTACGCGCAGACGGGCTTGGGCAGCATCCTGGCGATCGAGCTGGTAATGCTGGCGATCGCGATGGTAACGCTTTGCATTGTGCGCATCCCCCAGCCCGAAAGTCCGCCACAGTCTCTAGAAGCCGCTCCACACGAGCCCATATGGAGTCAGATCGCCTTCGGGTTTCGCTATCTGCAACGGCATGCAGCCCTCAAAGCGCTGCTGGTCTTTTTCCTCGTAGAAAACTTCGTTGACAGCGCATGTATGAACGTCATCTCGCCGATGCTGCTGGCGCGTAGCGACAACGACTCAGCCTTTATGGGAACGCTGTATTCGGCCTTTGGGGTGGGCGGACTGCTAGGCGGTGCGCTAATCAGTGTCTGGGGCGGGCCTCGGCGACGGATGCGCGGTCTGCTGGCCTCGATGGCGGTTTGGAGTCTCGGCCTCGTCGTGCTGGCAGTCACGAGTGACGCGACGCTCCAAATCGGTATAGCTGTGCTTGGCGGGTTTTGTATGCCGTTTTCGGCGAGTTGCACCCAGGCGATCTGGCAGTCGCGCGTGGAGCCGGAGGTGCAGGGGCGCGTCTTTGCCAGCCGCTTCCTGGTGACGCAGTCAGCAACACCACTTGGCGCGGCGATCGCGGGGCCGCTGGCCGATCGCTTCTTCGAGCCCGCGATGCAACCCGGAGGATTCTTAGCGGGCAGTTTGGGTAATATTTTCGGTGTGGGGGCTGGCGCGGGGATGGCCGTGCAGGTGGCACTCTTCTCAGCGGTCGGCGTAGGGCTGGCGCTCGGCGCGTATCAGATCGAGCAGCTTATGGCGTTCGATCGGGAGCAGACCGTGCCGACTTGAGCCGATTGCCTCCGAACTCGTTTGCTCGGCTATTTGCTAATACCACCTCGATCGACAACTCGATAACTCCATGCTGACTTCAGATATTCCGACACCCGAAATGCTTGCAGTATGCCGCTTTTGCTCGGAGGTGTCCCAGCGCAGCGGCGAAGACCCGATCGGTACGGCGGGCACTGCCGACCACTGGCTGCTGGTGGAGCTAAAGCAGCCCTGGACGGAAGAGTTCTTCCATACAGATCCGACGATGCTTCGCCTGCTCGAGCGCTTTAAGGCGCTGTTTTTCAAGCACGGGATCGTGATGCGCCCCGTACTGATCGCGCCCGATCGCGAATATTCCACACCGGGAACAGCACGGGTGATTTACTACCACCGGCCTCAAGAGCAGTTTTCAGACTTTGCCAAGCAGGAGTACGTCGTTGATGAGGCCGATCTCTCCCGGCTGATCGGCGCAATCCTCGATCGGCTGATGAAAAAGCCGAGCGAGCTGGACTCGTTCGCCGATTGCCGACGGAACACCGCACACCTGCGCGAAATCCTAGTCTGCACCCACGGCAATATTGACGTCGCTTGTGCCAAATTCGGCCAGCCGATCTACCGCAAGCTCCGCAACGAGTACACCGATAATCTGCGGGTCTGGCGGTGCAGTCACTTCGGTGGCCACAAATTCGCGCCGACGCTAATTCATCTGCCGGACGGGCGCTACTGGGGGCATCTGACGCCGGAGATCCTGGGCGTGCTAGTTAACCACGAGGGCAGCGTCGAGGAGTTGCGATCGCACTATCGCGGCTGGGGTGGCCTGAGCAAGTTCGAGCAAATCGCCGAGCGCGAAGCCTGGATTCGCGAAGGCTGGGAATGGCTGAACTATCGCAAGTCCGGACGCACGCTGCGTCGGGGATTGACCGGCTGGAAGCGTGTCGTGTTTCCGCTGCTGAACTGGATTCCGTTAAAGCAGGTAAAGTTCGTTCTGGGGCAGTGGACGATGCAGGCGAGCTGGGCAGAGGTAGAAGTGTCCTTCTCGAGCGACGACGGTGCGGTGTCGGGAACCTATCGCGCTCGCGTGGAAAAGGTGGGCGAGGTGACGACGGCTGGACAGTCGCCGAAACAGCGCGGCGATGCGATCGAGCTGACCACATCACCGCAATATCGGGTGAGCTGGATTGAAAAGGTCTAAACGCTTCTTCTCAGCACAGCGACAACAGTCGATCGCATCCTGCGACAACAGACGCTCGATCGGTCTCACCCGGACAGCCGACCGCTGCCCGAACAGTTGCCGCCCGCTTTGCCGGGCGCAACGGTCGCTCTCGACTATTTCACCAGAACACAGTTCACTCCCAAGATACGTGAGTTCGACGACGGCTAGACCCCTGATTCCTTCGTAGCCTGAAACCCGCATTCCCTCGTCAACGAGCCTCAAAAAGCCGTTTTCGTCGAACTCACGTCAAAAACCTTCCATAATCTCTTCGATATTGACTACATTGAGGGACTCGTAGGCAATCGCCTGGCGATTCACCCAGGGGCGAACTTGGCGGTGCTGGGAACGCTGTCGGTGGGGTTTTAGTTTCTTGCGGAGTTGCGGTAATGTGAGCCGCAAGTCTCCGCCCGCCGACGGTCACGCTCACGAGCGATTCGTTTGACACCAGCAGGAGGCACGCGCAAGTTCTTCCAAATTCAACCCGCTCGCTAATGAATGCTCGCTCTCCTCGCCACCGATATATGCGGTACCTTCGTCAGCTAGCCTTCGGGCTGCTGTCGCTGCTGGCCTGCATCTATATCGCCGCCTGCAGTCGCCCGCAGTCGCCCGTGTCGAGTTTGAAGACGGCCAATACTGGAGCCGATCGCGCTGAGACCTGCCGCACGATCGAGCACAGCGTCGGCCAGACGGAAATCTGCGATCGCCCTCAAGAAGTGGCCACGCTTAGCTTTCACGCTCTGGATTTGCTGCTATCGCTCGGCCAAGAGCCCGGTAGTGTTACGACACTGTTGCCACTCGAAACCGAGCACGTCGAGCGTCCCGACCTGGCAATTCCCCTACTGGGCGATCGAATCACAAACCGACCGCTTGCCCTGGGTTCGTTTGCGACTCCGCTATCTTTGGAAACTCTGACGCGCATTAAGCCAGATGCGATCGTTGCCGAAGCGCCGATCGTCTCCGAGCCAATGATTGCTGAAATTGCTCCCGCGATCCCCCTCAAGCCGCGCAACATTGCGGGGAACTGGCGCGAGAACCTGCGGCTCTCCGCCCAGATGCTGGGCGATGAGAGCCTGGCCGATGCCGCGATTGCTCGCTACGAACAACAGATCGAGGCGACGCGCCGGGCTCTGGCGGACAACATCGCCGCGCATCCAAAGATAACGGTGCTGGGCGGAGAGAACTTCGCACGCGGCATGCTCTTCGCCGTCGGTGAGGAAAGCTTTGCGGGCGAAATTCTGACTGAGATCGGTTTTGAACTCGTCCTTCCACCGGGCGCAATGAGAAATATGGTTCCCGTTTCTCTCGAGCTACTGCCCGACCTGAATGAAGCCGACTCGATTTTGGTCTTGGGTTTCAACTTCGACGCCGCTCGGTCGGATGCTCCCGATAATGTCGAGGAGCGCGATCGCTTTATCGCCGAGCAGTCCGACAAAATCCGCAAGGACTGGGAGCGTAATCCACTCGCTCAGTCGCTTCCGGCCAGCAAAGCTGGTCGGGTTTATTTCCAGACGTTTTATGAGTGGAGTATTTTCAATGGGCCGATTGGCTCCGAGATTATCTTTCAGTTGCTTCGTGACACATTCGGCGCGGCAGCGTAGCGCTCTGCTGCCGTAGTGGCGGTGCGGGCGGCGATCGGCGCTGCCATATAATGAGAAAGATTCTTACTAACGCTCCAAGCTTCATTTCCTTTCGCTATGGCCTCACGACTTGTTGTCGATAGTCGTGACGGTTGGTTAACCCCAGGCAGCGCCAGCGATCCGCGCTTGTTTCACGCCGACCCGTCCGATCGAATTTTGCTCTACCCCGCTGGCGTCGGCGAAGGATACCGGCAGTACATCACGCTAAGCGACGACCTTACACTCGTCATCATGAACTACATCATCCAGCGCGAGGTGGTGATTAACGGCGCAATCGACGCAGAGATCGGCGCAAAATTTGAGTTTCCCATCATCAACAGATCCGGCGAGGCAAATGGGGCGGGGCAGTGTAGTCGCTTTTTTCCAATCTTCGGCTCTAATCGCGTTGGCGCAATGCCAAACGCGCAGCCCGTACTGGAACTGGAGGTGATTTTCCGGGGCTACGGGTCGTTACTGTCTTATTTCCAAACCTGCATCGAGCGCTACCCGCCCCACGCGCAGGAGGTGGCAATGGCGGTAGTCCGATACTGGTGGCAAAAGCAGGGCGGGCGAGCGGAGCTGAGTCCTGACGCGATCGCTCGGCGGGTACAGACTCGCCTCGAGCGCGGGAGTCCAGTTTTTAACGACGACTGTGACGACTCGGCAATGCCCGATCGCCTCTATATGTCCATGCTCGACGTGATGTACGCCAACTGCACCACAATCACGCCCGAGATGGCAGCGATCGTCGGGCAAATCCTGAGCTGCCCGTACCGGGGGCAAACCCGCCGCCAGCACCTACAGCAAAAGGCGCTGGAGCTGGTCGCGCTGCGGATCGAGTCGATCGCCACGCCCACCCTGCGCCCCGACGACCTCGACTGCATCTACCGGGCAGCAGCCATCCTACGAAGCGACCTCGTACGGCCTCCCTCGATCGAATCGCTGGCGCGACAAGCTCACACCAACCGACTCAAGCTCAATCAAGGCTTTCACGCAGTCTACGGCACGACGCCCTATCAGTATTTGCGCGACAGCCGACTCTGGATGGCGCAACGACTGCTAGCAACCTCCACCCTCTCAGTCGGGAAAATAGCGACGGCGGTGGGCTACAGCAGCCGCAATCATTTCGCCAAGGCGTTCCGCAATCAAACGGGACTCAATCCAAAGCTATTTCAGATGCAGGCCTGGCCGGAAGCCAGCTAGGCGCTACAAACCGACAAACATCGCGCACTTGGCGCAACCGAAATAGTTGCTCGTGCCATTAGGACGCATCTTATACATAGAGGTTGGCGAGCTTGATAGGAGTCTTTTGAAATTTGGCGTCGGGAACACCAGCCAGCCCAGAGCAGAGTCGATCTAGACAATGTAAAATTCGGCCAAAACTGCTGTCAACGTTGCAGATAGGACGGGAATCACGGCAAAGATCTCCCGGTAATTTTCAAAACTTATTGTTTTCTATAACCCGATCGAAATGCCGACTTTTAACATCGCACTCTCTGCCGATACGATCCCAAATATGCTCCAAGCTTCGCAGCAGCAAATGGGCGGCAACTGGCGAATTGAGTTGGACGAGCTGCGCTGGGATTTAGAACAATCGTTTGGCCTGTGGCAGAGCCGCTGTTTACAGGTCAGAGACGGTATCGATCTGGTATTGACGCGGGCAGAACTGCGCGAGAGCGTCACCTTTATTGAGGATATCGATAAGCTAGCCAAGTGGGCTATTCGGTTTTGTTTGGCAGGCAAAGCAGTACAGCGGCTCCAGGGTTACGAGCAGGAACTCGCGATCCGTCCCAGTGTTAATCTCGTCGGTTTTATGTCCGGGAAGCTTCAGACTCAGACAGATTATGCGGGCGATCAGAAAGTGGAGATGCTGACGCTGGGAATTCAGCCGGAGCAGTTTGCTGCCTTGCTCTCGCCGGAGCAGACGGGGCTAAATTTCGGCCAGACGATCGACCACCGCCAGCCAGAGGCGGAGGTGATGGTCACGATGAACCACAACACGCCGCCGATGTTAACGGTGCTACATCAAATCCTCAGCTGTCCGTATGAAGGGCAACTCAAGCGGCTGTATATGGAGAGCAAAAGCTTAGAGCTAATCGTAATGGCGATCGCCCAAGTTCAAGAGTCTGCCGTTGCACCACGCTCGATGTTTCAGATGAAGTCAGACGATATCGAGCGTTTATACCGAGCGCGAGATATTTTGCTACAGAATCTGGCTCACCCGCCGTCTTTAAAAGAGTTAGCGCAACAAACTGAACTGAACGATTTCAAGCTCAAAAGTGGGTTTCGCCAACTGTTCGGCACGACGGTATTTGGTTACCTGTACCAATGTCGGATGGAGAAAGCGCAGTGGATTTTAGAACAAGGAACGCATTCGGTAGGGCAAGTGGCGCATACCGTGGGGTACGCTAGTCCGAGCCAGTTTTCTGCCGCGTTTAAGCGACGGTTTGGGGTGACCCCTCGTGCCTATAAACGCCACTGTGGTTGATTCTGGTATTGCATATATAAAAAGATGCCAAGCCCAAAACTTTCAAGCAAGCTTATTCTACTGGGGAGCTTATATATTTCTCAGTTAATGCCCTTTTGGTTTCTTTCTGAGGCTTTACCTGTTTTACTCCGTCAGCAAGGACTACCGCTAGAAGCTTTAGGACTATTGCCGCTAGTTGCGATTGCCAGCATTTTCAAGTTCCTGTGGGCACCTTTGATCGACCGTTATAGCATCCAGCGCTGGGGGCACTATCGATTTTGGATTATCACCTTTCAAGCAATTGTCATGTTGATAACTTTTGCTTGCAGCGCGTTGAGCCTGGACGAGCATTTACCATTAATCCTGCTGAGTCTATTCTTGCTCGGTATTGGTTGCGCAAGTCAAGATATTGCGACGGATGCCTTGGCACTACAGCTATTGCGGCCTGAAGAAAGAGGAGTTGGCAATGCCGTACAAGGAGTTGGTGGTTCCATTGGGAAAATGATTGGCGGTGGCGGCATGTTAATTATGCTTAACCGTTGGGGCTGGAAACTAAGCTTAATCGCTCTGGCAATCTTAATGCTGATAGCATTGTTGCCATTGCTTTTATTTGATGAATCTAGAGATGTTCGAGCTACACCTAAAGAAATATCGTCTTTTGGCCTTAACGAATACCTAGATATATTTAGAGGCTTCTATCGACAACCAAATGCCAAGCTATGGCTCGTGATTATCGCTCTATATGCAGCTGCTCATAGCTTATCATTCACCATGTTTCGTCCATTACTCGTCGATCTAGAACTCTCAATTTCTGAAATAGGTTCTCTGCTAGGCATCTTGGGCACCGGTATGACAATGATTGGCGCGTCGATCGCTGGGGTGATTATTTCCCGTTGGGGGCGACGGCGATCGCTACTTATTGCAAGTACCTTGGCACTGTTGGGAATTTTGACGTATTTTCTGCCGACCTTTGGCTATTCCCAGCTGTGGGTTTTGCGGGTAATTGTCGGGGTTGTCTTTTTATCTTTGGGTGCGATCGGAACGACAAGTTTTACAATAATGATGGACAAAAGCCGTTTTGAGACAGCCGGAACAGACTACACTCTCCAAACTTCATTTATTGCTATTGGTGGAATAATTGCAGCGGCGTTTAGTGGGATTTTGGCGAATCAGATCGGTTATCGTGGCGTATTCAGCTCGAGCGCCCTCTTATTGATAGCCTGCATTATTCTAATTGCTAAATACTTTCAGCCAACGGTGTACAAGTGTTCAGCCGATTCGGATTTGAGATTTTAAGTCTAAAAAAGCTCTCGTCCTATACGCTCTGTGTTGAAAAGTTCTGCCAGGTGCTCCATGTCGGGTGATGTGGTGCAGAGCATCGAAGCCTGAATACTTTGTGTCTCCCCCCGACTCTCTCCCTTGCATGCAGTTGCCAGTGCGAGCGAGCGCAAATAATCCGTTTGGGGCTGAAAGAGATCCGTTTAGGGACAATTTCTCAACTTGCCACTGCATATAGTTCTCAGCATTAGAACGTTTCTTTGGGCCAGGTTGAGGAAGTTTCCCATGCGCGAGTATCGAGCCAGTATCGCGATCGCAATTATCGCCACGATCGTCAGCCTGTTTGCCCTAGATGCAGGGCCTGCCGTCGCCGAGCCCGAGCCCGAAGCCTCAGACATCGAAGCGCCGATCGCCCAGGCCGACGATGCCAATGATGCAGAGCCCGAGGACTTCGAGGCGTCCGAGGAAGACGAGGCCGAGCAAACCGAAGCGGACGGCGATGCTGAAGATACGATCGATGGCGATAGTCCCCTACGCATTAACGTCACTGGCGAAACTTCGGGCAGCGACTACTTCGAGCCCAACGCCGGAACCGCCACGCGCACCGATACGCCCATTATGGAAACTCCGGCCTCGGTGCAGGTGCTGCCCCGCGAAGTGCTCGACGACCAGCAGGTGATTCAGCTCGACGAAGCACTGCGCAACTTTAGCGGCGTGGTGGTGGACTCGACTGAGGGGGCTGGCTTCCAGTACAGCATTCGCGGCTTTCAGGGGGCGCGGGTGTTGCGCGATGGCTTCAGCCTATCGGGCTCGGACTTGCTGTCCAATAGCGGCTTACTCACTCTGCCGGAAACTGCCAATATCGATCGCATCGAAATCCTTAAAGGCCCCGCCTCGATTCTCTACGGCGAAATTCAGCCCGGTGGTGTCATTAACCTCGTCACCGAGCAGCCCACTGCCGAACCGTTTTATCAGGCAGAGTTCCAGGCCGGAAGCCGCACTTTGATTCGCCCGCAGATTGATTTTTCCGATCGCCTTAACGCTGACGGTAGCCTGCGCTACCGCTTCAACGCTCTGCTATCGCGTCAGGATAGTTTCCGAGACTACGATCGAAGTATCGAGCGGTCGTTTGTTGCCCCGATGCTGGCCTGGGAGATTGGCGATCGCACCACCCTGACTCTTGACGCTGAATACTTTAGCGACGAGCGCCCCGGCGATTCGGGGCTGCTGGCTTTTGGTGATGGTCTGGCCAATATTCCCGAGGATCGGGTCACGGGTGAACCGGACGATGTTGTCGAGCGCGACTTTTTTAGCGGTGGCTATCGGCTCGAACATAATTTCAACGAGAGCTGGAAGCTGCGCAATGCGTTTCGCTACAGCGGCCAGGATTACAACGCTAACGCATTTACACCCACCGCTTTTAATGAGGAAATGGGCCTACTGGTGCGGTTTAACACCTCAACGGAGTGGGAGCAGGACTACCTAGGTTTTCAGACGGATGTGGTCGGCGAATTCTCCACCGGCAGCATCAACCATACGCTGCTGTTTGGCGTTGACCTGAGCCGCGACTATACCAATATCGAAGCGCGGGGCAACCTTCAGGCTCCCGCACCGCTGAATGTTTTCGATCCGGTGTACGGCGTCTCGCCGCGCTTTGGTTTTAGCGAACTGCCCGATGTTGCCCGCGCTCAGGAGCTGACCACCAATCGCTTTGGGATTTTTGCTCAGGATCAGATCGAGCTGCTCGACGGGCTGCATCTCGTGGCTGGCGTGCGCTATGACAGCGTCACCCAAGACGTGGAGAACGCACCGTCGCTGTTCGATCGCACGGGCAGTGAAGCAGACCAAACCGTGGATTCGGTGACGCCTCGCATCGGCATGCTCTACCGACCGATACCGGAGTTGGCGGTCTACGCCAGCTACGCCCAGTCGTTTACGCCCAATAGCGGCACGGATATTGACGGCGATCTTCTCGATCCGGAAGAAGGAGAAGGCTTTGAGGTGGGCGTTAAAACCGAGCTATTCGATCGGCGCTTGATTGCCACCCTGTCCTACTTCAATATCACTCGCGAAAACGTTGCCACCGCCGACCCTAACGCGCCGTCCTTTGTAAATGCCTTTTTGGCCACAGGCGAGCAGCAAAGTGAAGGGATCGAACTAGAGCTGGTGGGCGAGATCCTACCGGGCTGGAATATTTTGGCGAACTACACTTACACTGACGCCCGAATCACAGAAGACAACGTCTTTGCCGAGGGCAACGGCCTGACGGGAATTCCCGAACATGCCGCGAATCTGTGGACGACCTATACAGTTCAGACCGGCGATCTAGCCGGTCTGGGCTTTGGCCTAGGGCTGAACTATGTGGGCGATCGCCCCGGCGATCTCAACGACAGCTTTACGCTAGAGGAGTATCTCATCGCTAATGCGGCCATTTTTTACAAGCGCGATAACTGGGATATTGCCCTGAATTTTAAAAATCTCTTTGATGAGGAATACGTTCAGGGGACGCCCATTTCGCGCGTACGGGGAATCGAGCTGGGTGAGCCATTCACTGTGATTGGCTCGTTCTCGATTCGGTTCTAGAGCGAGGCCTTGGTAAGTTAGGTCAAGCCAATCGTTGAGTTTATGTCGGGGAGCGCCAACACCCAAACCCGCGCTCTGCAGTAACTCTCAGCTCGCAAAACCTCATTTCCTTACTTGGGCTATTTAGAACCCAACTTTCGAACAATAGATTGAACCGTTCGAAAATTGAGCCTTCTGGGCGTCTTAGCAGTAGTGAGCCAACATTAAGCGGGGTCATGTCTCATTGAAAGGACTTACGCAAAAATCGCTGAACCCTTTGAAACTTCCTGATAATCAAGTGATTGAAACAACGCAATCACGTTGAAGTGCGTAAGTCCTGATTGAAATAATGATCGTGTAGATGTTTCGACCGAGCCCGTTTCTGTTTTTTAAACTTCCCTCTTCAAGGGGGCTCAATCAGCAAAACTGCCCACACTTCGCTCAAGCCAAAACACAGCAAGAGATGAAACTAACCCATACAAACTAATCAAACCTAAAACGACCCAATCCCCTGGCCATTCCCACCCCAATCCTTCTCCCAGCCAAAACGTACCCAACGCCAACAACACGATCCCCGTCCCCAGCTTAATTAGCACGTCTGGCACCTTCAGCAGATAGGCATGCAGCGCTGCCACCACCACGATCGACCCCACACAGGCGACTCCCACGGCTCCCAAAACTTCACCCCAAGCGCCCGACGCCATCCCCAGCGTCACCGCAATAACAGCTACCTCAAACGCTTCTAGCGCTGCACTTTTCGCCATGACAATAAAGTTTGCCGTGCTAAACCCTTGAGACTCCGCCTCCAGCGCGATCGCCTCGGCTTCAAGCGGATCGTCTGCCAGCCAGCCCGCACGACGCCCGGTCGCCTGCCGCACCACCGCCTTCTTCGCCCAGCCCCAACCGAACCAAAGCAACACCGCCCCGGTAATTAGCTGTAGCCAGTGGAGCGGGACGCGCTGAATATTTGAGCCCAGTGCCACCGCAGCGATCGCGACAATCGAGACACCGACCGCACAGCCCGCGATCGCCTCGCGCCGGTAGCCCGATCGCGCGATGGCGTAGGCGATAACTGCAATTTCTAGAAAGTCAAGACTCGCACCGCCGCCCGCTGCAATCGCTACATTCCAGTTCATTTCGATTGACCTCTATCTATTGAGTCGATTAAACCCTCCCGACTGCGCTCGAGGTGTTGCGTCACCGGATCTTTTTAGCTCGGTCTCTGAAAATGCAACGACGTCGCTTATCGTTCTCTCGACCGCTCAGCAATCGTCCGCTGGTGAGCGGAACGGCGTCTTGGGCGGCAGGACAACCGCTTTCTCCTCTCGCTCCTCGCTTCCTGAGTATGCGTTTGCCCTGCGGTCGAATCCTTCAGGTACGTTCCATTTGAATATGATGCTCGGTTTGCCCGATCGTCTCAAACCCGAAGCGCTCGTACAGCGCGCGGGCACGGTCGTTAATTTTAAAAACTTGGAGCTGAAGCGGCTTCTCATACCAAATCCGACTTAGCGAAGCGCGTATTAGAGTAGCGCGTAT
>CALCCD010000069.1 GCA_937899645.1 uncultured cyanobacterium
GCGACGCAGAGCGTCTGGGGAGTGCGTTGTCCACGCAGAGCGTGGGAACGATGCTTGGACTTCGCTACAAGCTGAGCTTGACGATCGCGATATTCCCCGCAAAACACGTCGCGACATCGGTTCCCGGTAGCGCCTCGCGCATCTGATAGTTGCCTTGATACTGATAGCCCTCCGCCGCCACCCGGTAATCCAACAGCAGCGGCGACGTGCTGGACTGACAAAACACCAGCTCCGGCTCCGGCGCGCCGTCATCTAAATGCGGCAAATTGACGTTCCAGTACGTGCCCCGCTCGCAGCCGCGATCGAGCAGCGCCGCCAGCACCCGCACCGCCATCGCCGTTGTCTTCTCCCAGTTCATCGGCTTTTGCCAGTTGAGGTATTGCGAAATCCCGATCCCCGGCACGCCGTGCATCGCCCCCTCGCGCACCGCCGCCAGCGTTCCGGACAGGTAGATATCGACCCCCATATTGCCCCCGGCGTTGATGCCCGACAGAACCCAGCTCGCCTCGGGGCAGAGCGCGTGCAGCCCGAGCCGAACGCAGTCGGCGGGCGTGCCGGAAATGGCATGGTGACGATCGTCGCGGGTTTCGACGGCGATCGGGGTGCGAGTCGTGACGCGGTGGCCGCAACCGGACTGTTCGCGATCGGGCGCGATGAAGACGGGCGCGGTGTGGCCGAGTTGTGTCAGGGCGTCCGCCATCGCGGCGATTCCGAGCGCGTCGATGCCATCGTCGTTAGAGAGCAGGAATGTCATATTTTTTGTCTGGGCTGCGTCCGGGCTTTGTCCGAAGCAATGCGTTTGCATGTTCCCATCGCGGGGGACGCGGGGCTACACTTTGGGCGGCTCGCTCGGCGAGTGAATCTCCACACCAAACTCCATGAAACGCCTGATTTCCGCGATCGTCAGCCTCGGCATCCTGATTGCGATTTATACGAAAATCGATTTCGCCGGACTGATCGAGGTGTTTCGCGACTGCGATCGCCTGTGGATGGCGATCTCGCTGGGCATGGTCGTGCCACTGACGCTGGCAACGAGCTGGCGCTTGCAGCGGCTAATGCCCGAGTCCGGCCTGCTGGGCTTCGGGATGGCGAACCGGCTGACGCTAGCGGCGAGCGTGCTGAATATGGTGCTGCCGTCAAAGATGGGCGATATTGCCAAAGCGTATTTCATTCGCGATCGCGGCTACCTGAGCGGGTCGCTGTCGCTGTCGCTGGTGGTGTTTGAGAAAGCCTGCGATATGCTCTCGCTGCTGCTCTGGTGTGCATTTGGGCTGCTGGTCTATCCCGAGAAGGGCGCGCTGTTTTGGCTGATGGCGGTGGGGATTTGCGGCGGTCTGATTGCCGGGACGGCGATTTTGGGGTCGAGCCGGGTTGCCGATTTTGCTTTTGGTCTCGGGACGCGCGCCGCTCCGGGAGGAGCCGAGGGGAAAGTCGGGCAAAAGCTCGATCGACTGCACGCCTCCTGGACGGAAATGCAGACGTATTTTTGGCGCGATCGCGGCCAGCTTGCGGTGATTGCCGCCACCTCGATCGGGATTTGGCTGCTGCACTTACTGCAAATCTGGTTCTTTATCTTTGCGCTTAATGCCAGCGTGCCGTTTATTGCCAACCTGGCGCTGTCGCCGCTGTCGATTTTGGCGGGGCTGTTGCCGCTGACCTTTGCCGGAGTTGGGACGCGCGATGCGGCGCTGATCTTTTTCTATCAGCCGTACTTCGACGCGCAGACGGGCGCGGCGCTGGGGCTGCTGTGTACGTCGCGCTACATCCTCCCGGCGATCGGGGGGCTGCCGTTTTTCGGGCAGTTTCTGAGCCGGGTGCGATCGGAGCGAGCCGCGAAAACAGCAACAAAACCGTAAAGTCCAAAGTCTTAGCGAAGCTCGATGCCAAACCCGAGAAGCCGAGTGTTGCTGCTGTAGCTGAAAATATACCGAGCCTCCCCAAACCTAAAACTGCCGTATGAAACGCCTCATCCCGATCCTGCTCGCGGCCTCGAGCGTCGCGATCGCCGCACGTACTGCACCCGCTCGCGCTCATGATTTTGAACTTTGCCAGGCTTATACCGTTAACGATGCGAGCGAATACGGCTTTCGGGAGGTCAACAATTGTCCGCTGACGATCGCCGGAACGTTCACCAACGCTACGCGCAGCCTGAGCATTACCACCTGGGAAACCGCGCTATATCACCTGGAAGTGTGGGACCCATCGACGGGCACGATGCTGACCGATTCGTACGACTTCGACATTATCGGCAGGACCGATCGCCCCCAATATCGCTTCCTGGACGGCGTCAACGGTCACCGGTACGTCGTTTCCTTTCAGTACGACGACCCGAACTTCGTCCGCCTGGAAATTTACAACAGCCAGGGCGATCGGTTCTACAACGCGCTGTTCGAGCGCGCCGGTCTCTAAGTGGGGGCGCTCTCGAGTTCGACGCGCAAATGGAGGCGGCGCTGGAACGTTGCTGGGACGGCGTATAAGCAGTCGATCGTGAAGTTCGTGTTTTTGGAGTTTGTCGCGATCGCCCCCCAAAAACGGCGAACAGCCGTGCGCCGCGACCAGAATCCCACAACCTCGATCCAGCACCTGCGAGATTTACTCGCTCTCGGTGGCCTCCTCTTCGATCGCCTCTAGGTCGGGAATACCCAGATCCACTTCTAGATCGGTCTCGGGCGCGGCGTCGGGTGCGACCGAGCCACCGAGATCCACATCCTGCGGCGTGGGCGCGTCGAGCTGAGCGACGAGCGCGTCGATGCGATCCTTATATTGCGCCGGAGCCAGACCCGCCGCCGTCGAGAACACCGCCCGCGCTTCCTCGATTTTGCCCTGGCGCTGAAGGATCAGACCCTTACCCACCAGCGGTCGGAAGTCCGTCGGGTTGGCCTGCTGGGTATTTTCGTAAGCTTGCAGCGCCTCGTCGTATCGCTCTTGCTCGGTGTAGATCTGGCCGAGGAGTAGCTGCACGGCCACCACATCTACGCTACCTGCCGTTTCGGCGTTAGCTTCCGGCGCGATTTGTAGCGTGTCTTCGAGGAGCCCGATCGCCGCTTCCGGACGCTCTTGCTGGACGAGCA
The DNA here is from genome assembly GCA_937899645.1 of uncultured cyanobacterium. Taxonomy (GTDB): domain Bacteria; phylum Cyanobacteriota; class Cyanobacteriia; order Cyanobacteriales; family Geitlerinemataceae; genus RDYZ01. The sequence continues at coordinate 3,072 of CALCCD010000069.1, forward strand.
GCTCGACCAAACCCTGCAGCGCTTGGGTATTGCCCGGATCGCCCTGCAAAATTTGACGGTAGACCTGCGCTGCTCCCTCCAGATCTTCAGTGAACTGCTTCACCTGAGCGAGCAAAATCTGATAGCGCATTTCCTCTGGGTTGAGCGCCGCGAGTTTTTCCAGGGGCTCGAGAACGCCTGCGATGTCGTTGAGCTGTAGGCGCACCTCGACCAGGCCGCGCAAGGCCGTTGGGTTCTCCGGCTCGCGATCGAGAACGAGTTCGTAGCCGCGCGCCTGAGCCTCGAGTTCTTCGCGCTGACTTTCCGGCGTGGCGTTCGTGGCTTGGGGCGAATGCTGGGAGACGTTACGCGCTTCGAGGACGCTGCCGAGCAGAGGCGCGAGAGCAAAGCCCACAAAGGCGAGCGCGCCGACGAGCAGCATGATGCGAGTAAACCAGGGTCTTTCTTTAGCCACGGTGATTTCCTAAATTTCCTAGCGACGGTGGGTTCTCAAACTAGATTCTCAAACATCCTAAACAAAGGCGAACCCAGACGATCGCGCCCACCGACAGAATCGCGGCCCCGCGCCACGTCACGTCCCATCGCCCGCCGGGCGCTTTTCGCTTTGCCGCAATTTATTTTAGAAGCTGCGTTAACAAGGATCGCGATCGCCCGCGCCGCTCCCGGCAAACTCGCGACGAAGACACACCACAAGTGCTTCCGAGATCGACTCCCGACACAAAAGTCACGACCTCATGACCAAGCGGCGGCGACTTTGTCGCGAAGGTCATGAAAGCACAACAAAACAAGCAAATTCAGGCTATTCCCTGCGTGAGAACACTTGCGGCAACCCTTGGGATCGATCGATAATGCTCGACATGACGGCGGCACAGATCACCGCCTTCCACTGGATATCGAGAAGCTCGCGCTTTAGTCCGGGATTCTTGACAAAATGAAAGGAGGTTCGAGAACAGTCATGGCACAGGAACGAATTCCGCTCGAAGAGCTGACTCTCCGTCAGCTGCGTCGCGTCGCAAGTGGCTACAAAGTTTCCCGCTACAGTCGCATGCGCAAGGTCGAACTAATCGCCGAAATTCGCGCGATCGACCCAAACGCCGCCGCAATTAAAACCGTCGATGCCTCCGCACCGCTCTACGGCGAAAGCGTCGTAACGGCAAGCGCAGTGACCGACGTCGATCGCGTGCCCAGCACCGCACCGATCGAACCGCCTGCTGAAGTGTCCGCCGAAGCCCCGGTCGAGGAGCCCGTCGAAGCGCCCGTCGAGGTCTCCGCCGCCGAGCCTTCTGTCGAACCGTCCGTCGAACTGCCCGCTGAAACCCCTGAAACTGTTGTAGAGTCGCCCATCATGGCCTCATCCGAACCGATTTCCGAACCGGCTTCCGAGCCCATTGTCGCCAAAGCCAATGCGCCCATAACTGGCGCAACCAGCGAGATTCAAACCAACGAAACTCAAGAGAGCGTCGAGGCAATGAAGTACGCAACCGGCGCTGTCGAAGCGACGCCGCCAACACCGGAAGAAATGGCCGCGATCGACGCCAATCTACCCGAGCTTCCCGACGGCTACGGTGCGAGCCGCATCTCGCTGCTGCCCCGCGACCCGCAGTGGGCCTACTGCTACTGGGATGTGCCCAACGATCGCAAGGAAGAGCTTCGCCGTCAGGGCGGCCAGCAGCTCGCCCTGCGGATCTACGATGTGACAGACGTCGATCTGAACGTCCAAGCGCCCCACAGTATTCAGGAGTACACCTGCGACGAACTGGCGCGTGAGTGGTACTTGCCGATTCCGGTGAGCGATCGCGACTACGCGATCGATATCGGCTACCGCACTGCTGACGGTCGCTGGCTGGTGCTGGCGCGATCGGCGTCGGTACACGTGCCGCCGGTCTTCCCGTCCGACTGGGTCGAAGACGTCTTCGTGACCGTCCCCTGGGATGAAGACCTGCGCGGTAAAACCTTCGCGACGCTGGTTCCTCCGGCCAAAAAGGTCATCAAGGGCGCACCCGGCCAGCAGTACGACGAGGTGTACCGCCTCTCCGCCGAAGCTGCCGAAGCCCAACGCATCGCCGGATCGCTGTTCGGCTCGATGCATCAAACGCCGGAAGACAGCCTCAGCTCGTTTATCTTCCCCTCGGGGGTCGGTAGCTGGTCGGTTCCGACCACGTCGGGCATCGGCGCGGTCACCGCTTCGGGCATGGGCATGCTGGGCGAAACGCCGGAATTTATCACGCCGTCTGGTGTGGGCCAACTGGGCTTTAGCGCCTCGGTTCCGAACCGCGAACAGCACGAGCCCCGCAAGTTCTGGCTAGTGGCCGACGCCGAGCTGATCGTCTACGGCGCGACCGAGCCGGACGCCACCGTCACGATCGGCGGTCGTCCTATTAAACTCAACCCCGACGGCACGTTCCGCTTCCAAATGTCGTTCCAGGATGGCGTCATCGACTATCCGATCTTGGCGGTAGCGAAAGACGGCGTGCAGTCGCGTTCGGTTCACATGAACTTCGAGCGTCAGACGCCGTCGCGCAACACCAACACCAAGGAAGAAGCCACTGAAGAGTGGATCTCGTAAGTCTGCGCCGTTCGGCGACTCGTTCTCCTCACGCACAGTCCGGCCTGTCCGGTAAATAGCTACTTTCGCTCCCGTCATTTATTTGGCGGGAGTTTTTTGTGTCTGCGCTGATGCGGCGACGATCGAGCGGCCTTGGCTAAAATTCAAGCAGACGCGATCTAACATGGCATCCATGACAAACCAGACGGGTGAGATCTTCCTGGCGCGAACTCAAGAGCAGGCGGAGTTTCGTCGAATTTTGCAGGAGCTCGTCGGGTCGCGGTTAGCGCGATCGCTGCCGACGTTCCACAAGCTTGCCAAGCGTCTGACGCCCGATGCGGAGCCCGCATCAACGCAACCGCAAATCTGTCTGTTTTATGGCGAAGGCGGCATGGGCAAAAGCACGCTGAGCCGACGGTTAGAGAAAATCGCCAAGCAAGCGCCGTTTAAGTGTCAGGTCGCGACGGTGCGGCTGGATTGGGAGGATGCGAAGCGCGATCGCACGGAGCTTCAGGTGGAGCACGATTGCATCGAGCCGGAGACGGTGTTGGCGTTGCTGCATAGCAAGCTGGAGAAAGAGACCGACAAGAAGTGTTTGGACGAGTTCGTTAAAACGCGCAAGGCGCTGCGGGATGCGGAGCAAAAGATTGATGCGGCGCTGAAAAAGCCGGAGGTTAATGCGGCGTTTAATAAAAAGGTGATCGACGGTGGGTCACGGGCGATCGCAGCGATCTTGCAAAAACGGGCGGGAATTGACGTGAATACGACGCAGCCGTATCTCGTCACGGGTCTGGAAGTGACGATGGAGCTGGTGGATCAGGCGAAGGCGTTTGTGGGCAAGTCACTGAAAAAGCCGGAGCAGATCGAGCTGTTCGAGCAGCCGTCGCAGAAGTTGGCACAGGTGTTGGGGGCGGGCATTGCGAAGGTGGCGGCGCGGAAGCCGTTGGTGGTATTTCTCGACACGTATGAAATTGTCGATCGCCCGGAGTGCGACGCGATCGTGCGAGCAGTGATGCGTGAGGCGGGGGCGCGGGTGGTTTGGGTGGTGACAGGCCGGGCGAACCTGGCGGAAAGCGGCAAGCGGGGCGGTGTCTACGTGCGGGGCTATTCGTCGGAGTTTAGCGAGGATCGGCTGTATGCGAAGTCACTGTCGGGGTTCGGACGCGAGACGATTTTGGAATTTTTCCGACAGGCGGTTCCAGGGCGCTCGCTAACCGAGGGGCAGGCGGAACAGGTCGATCGCTTTAGTCTCGGTATCCCGTTCGTGGTGAATGAAGTGGAGGCGATGTGGCGCAAGGAGGTGGAGTTCGAGGCGATCGTTGCGCCCGTGGAAAAGGCTATTGGAGAGAATGCGCATTTACGAGTGATCGAAAAGGCAAGCGAGCGATTTTTGGTGCATTGTCTGACGGAGCCAGAGGATTTGGCGGCGGTATACGCGCTGGCGATGATGCGGCGTCCGTCATCGGAGCTGTTTGCGGCGATGGTGGATTCTGCGGACGTGGTGGCACGGGTGCAGTCGTTGCGATCGCGGTATTCGTTCGTGTTGGAGTCGGGCGGGCTGCGACTGTCGGAGAAGCTGGCGGGGTTTGTACGAGAGTATCTGCGCTCAAGTGAGATGCGGCGAGCGCAGTACCGACAACTGAATGAGAATGCGATGGCGTGGCTGGAGATGCGGCTGGAGCAGAAGTCGGTAGGGATTACGGATACGGCAGAGCTGTTTGAGGAGGAGGAGATCGCGCAGCTACGGGCAGATTGGATTCACCACCAATTTTGGATTGGGGAGGATGAGGGTTGGCGTACGGGGCTGACTTGGTTTGTTTTGGGGTGGGAGTATGCGCAGAATTGGCTAGCGGCAGAGTTTGCGGAATTAAAGGAATTTGTTGGCAGTTGGTCTCGGGATGGGCAGAAACGCCTCGAAGTATTTGAGAAGGGTTACCAGAGATTTATCGCAGAATCTAATGCAGTGGAGAAGTTAATCGAAATGCTGGAGAAGCATGTCGAACGGAAACATTTTTCACCAGAGTTTGAGGATGAATGTGGCACAATTGTGAGGCTAGTAAAAGGAAGATGTCTAGAGCAACAAGAAAAGTATTTAGAGGCACTTCCCATACTCTTTGAGGTAGACAAGACTATTCAAGACAAATCGCGTCAACTATGCAAAAACCTTGCCTCTTCACTAGCCTATGCGGGCCAGCGCCTGAGCCTAGTCAAAGGTCGAGTAGTTCCCTCAGTTGAAGCAGAGAGAGTTCTACTTCGTGCGATAGAATTGCAGAGCGGTCAAAGTGAATACTGGCGGTGCTTGGGAATAGTACAGTACGGCTTAGGGCAACATAGAGAAGCGCACGACAGCTTCAATAAAGCCCTTTATTTTAATCCTGAAAATGCAGAGGCATACGGCAACCTTGGCTGGATAAGCCTCAAGAGAAATCAAATATCAGTTGCGAAAGAGCAGTGTAAAAAGGCCCTTGAGATTGACCCAAATCTTGGCTCAGCTGTCATTAATTATGGTCTTATTCTCGCTCTCCAGAGTGATACTGAATCAGCTCGCTACTACTGGAAACGCAGTATTGACATACACTGCAAAACCGGCGAAAAAAACTATTCAGCGCCTTCTACTCAACTATCAGCGAAGAACCAGGATATGGACTTGCTCACCTTAAAGGAGTTCTTGAAGAGAGTGGTACCACTTTGAGTGAGATTAAGGGAGTTCTTGAAGATGCCGAAGTCCTCACCCGCTGCCCCACCGAAATCCCCGGCCTCACCGACGCGATCTCCCTCCTCAAAACCGAACTCGATCGCCGCCAAACAGCCCAATCCAAAACCCCGTGACGATCGCACGCCCTCACCTCACGGCCATCTTCGCGATGAGCGCCGACGGCAAGATCTCCGACAGCGCGCGATCGGGACGTAAATTCGGCTCGCGCCATGACTTTCGTCACCTTGAAGAATGCGTTGCTGAAGTCGATGCCGTACTCATGGGCGCTGGGACGCTGCGATCGGGCGGGACGGCGATGCGCGTCCTCTCCGACGACCTCTTCCAGCAGCGTGCCGATCGCGGCTTGCCGCCCCAGCCCGTTCAGGTCATCGTGTCGCGATCGGGCGAACTGCCGCGATCGCTGAAGTTCTTCACGCAGCCAATCCCCCGCTGGCTCGCGACCACCGCCGCCGGAGCGCAGGCCGACGATCCGGCCTTCGATCGCATCCTGACCCACGAAGCAGACAACGGTGGTGTCGATCTCGCCCGCGTCCTGGAGACGCTGCGGCACGAAGGCTTTGCAAAGGTCGCCGTGCTGGGCGGCGGCGCGCTGGTGGCCGACCTGTTTGCGATCAGCGCGATCGACGAGCTACACCTAACCGTTTGTCCGCTGGTGCTGGGCGGCGCGACGGCTCCAACCCCCGTCGATGGCACGGGCTTCCTCAATCTCGAGGCGGCGCTGCCCGGCGCGGCTCCGGCGCTGGAGCTGCTAGACATGCGCGCGATCGCGGGCGAAGTCTTTCTGCACTATCGCGTCCGCTAGCCCGAGCCCCAGAGTTACAGCACCGTTCGCGCGGGTATCCGCCCGTGACGATCGCCCGCGTTGCCCTTCATACTAAGAATTGGGTCTCGATTGAATAAGAAACTATGTTGCGAAAATTTTTTATTGGCTTTCTGTGCCTGATGTTGACGTGGACGAGCGTCGCGATCGACCTGCCCGGCACGTTCGGCAGCATCGCGATCGCCGCGACGGCAACGGTGGACAGCGGCCGCTTCCCCGTTCAGCAGGCCACCTACGATGACGGCTCGGGTGAATATTCGCTGATGCTGCTCGATACGCCCGCTGGCAAGTCGCCGATTTTCCGTACGGACGATTTGCAAATGGCGCGCACCACAGATGAGGAGCCGCTCGCCGGAAGCTACCTGAGCATCGACGACGGTCAGCCCGTACTGCACCTGACTGAGGACTTCCGCATCGAATACGTCCACGCCGTAACGGAAACCCAAGAGAATCCGCAAACCGGCCAGCCGGAGACAATTATCGTCCGCCGCGAGTCCAATTTCTGGACGCCGTTTGCAGGCGCGATCGCGGGTCAGGCGATCGGCAATGCGCTGTTTGGGCCTCGTTACTACGTGCCGCCGATTTACAGCCGCGCGCCGATGGTGGGCTATGGCGGTGCTGGCTCGACCTACGGCCAAGCGGTTTCAGCTTATAAGCAAAAGCACAACACTGCACCGCCTGCGGTGAAGAACCGCACGAAGTTAAATACGAGCGGTAACCTGCGTCGTAACGCTCGTTCCGGTTTCGGTAGCAAGAATCGTGCCAACACGACGCGCCGCGCCAACCAAAATCGCATGAAGTCCAGCGGTTCGGGTTTTGGCAGCAACAACCTACGATCGAGCGGCAATCGCCAGCGAATGCAGCGCCGTTCGTCGGGCTTTGGTAGCGGTGGCCGATCGCGATCGCGCAGCTTTGGCGGTCGCCGCCGTCGTTAATTCGCGAATCTCCAGCGATATTCTGAGAAACCGGGTTTTCTACGGCTCATTAATGCAAATCGCGTTTGAGTCTAAGAAGCTCGGTTTCTTGCTTATCAGACTTTCGAGCTAGCCCGCACCGCCTAGCTCGGTGATTTTTTCTCGGGCGTTGTTGTAGCAGTCCACCTGACCCTGATCGAGGCAGGTTTTGCCCGCCTGCTGGAGATCGTCGATCGCGCCGACGCGGTCGTTAAGCGCCTGACGCACCAATGCCCGATTAAAATACGCCCCGGCAAAATTGGGATTTAGGCGCAGCGCCTGGGTGTGGTCTTCGATCGCCTTTCGGTACTCGCCCAAATCGTTGTAGGCACTGCCGCGATTGCTGTAGGCGACGGCGTTGTCCGGATCGAGCTCTAGGGCTTTGGTGTAGTCGGCAATCGCCCGCTCGTGGTCTTCTTGCGCCGAGTAGGAGAGGCCGCGATTGCTGTAGGCTTTGGCCGATTCGGGGTTGAGTTCGATCGTGCGGCTACAGTCGGCGATCGCCTCAGCGTACTTCTGGGTTTGATAGTGGGCGACGCAGCGATTTGTGTAGGCCAGCGTGGCGGTGTCGTCTAGCTCGATGGCTTTGGAGCAGTCGGCGATCGCCGCTTCCAGGTCGCTGAGGTTGAGCTGTACGCGACAGCGGTTGACGTAGGCGTTAATCGCTAGCCCACGGAAGTTCGCGAACTTTTCGTCTGTTTCGTCCGGCACGAGCCCGATCGCTTTCGTGTAATCTTCGAGCGCGCCTTGGTAGTTACCCAGGCTCGAGAACGCCCGCCCGCGGCTGTAGTAAGCGTCGGGCTCCTGGGGATCGACGCGGATCGCTTGAGTGAAGTCAGAAATCGCCTTTTGCTTGTCGCCGAGAGCAGAGTGGGCGAGGCCGCGACTGATATAGGGGTAGGGGTTCTCTGCGTCGAGTAGGATTGCCTGGGTGTAGTCCTGTAGGGACGACTGGAAGTCATCGACCTCGTGAGATACCAGGCCGCGATGGTAGTAGGCGTCCGGATCGTTGGGGTTGAGCTGGAGGACGCTACTGAAGTCGGCGATCGCCTCTTGGTAGTTCCCAGCGTCGGTTTGGACGAGGCCGCGATTGAAGTAGGCGTTGCTGTCGTTGGGGTCGCGCTCGATTGCCTGACTGTAGTCGGCCACCGCCAGCTCGTAGTTGCCCATGTCGTAGTGGACGTTGGCGCGGTGGTAGTAAGCGCTGGCGTCGTCGGGGGCGATCGAGATGGCGCGATCGAAGTCCGAGAGCGCACCGGGCTCGTCGCCGTTTTCGATTTTTTCTAGGCCCTGCTGGTTGTAGACGCGGGCGCGACTCTCGCTCGGTCGCTGCCAGAACCACAGCACGCCCACCGACGCAAACAGCACCAGCATGGCGAATCCGGCGGCGCGGGGGAGTTTGGCTCGCGTGCGATCGAGGCGATCTTTCAGGCCCTCCCAGGGAGCGTTCGGCGCGGCCTCCGCCACGGCCACGGCACTCCCGGCAGCTTCATCGTTCTCCGCGGCGTGATGCTCGACGAGGCTGTCGGCACAGTCGTAGCGATCGACGATCGCGACGAGTTCTTCAAGAACGTCGCGCGCGCTCTGATAGCGCTGGCCGGTCGAGTAGGCGACCATTTTATCGACGATATCGGCGAACTCTTTGGAGATATCGGGAGCGCGATCGTGCCACTGCATCCGGCCATTGCGATCCTGGAGCTTTGGCAAATTATTGGCGGCAACGCCCGTCAGCGCCTGAACGGCGATCGCGCCGAGGGCGTAAATATCGCTGTTGAACTGGGGGTTGCCCTGAAACTGCTCGACCGGCATATAAACCGGCGTCCCGGCGGCGATCGTGCGGCTGTGATTTTCTCCGGCAATCTGCTGGCTGAGCTCTTTAACCGAACCGAAGTCGATTAGGGCGATCTCGTCGTCTTCCACGCGACGGATCAGATTGTCGGGCTTGAGATCGCGGTGGATAACGCCTTCGCCGTGGATAAATTCGAGGATCTCCAGAACGCGATAGACAATCGCCACGACTTCGTCTTCTAGCAGCGGGCGACCGGGCAGGATTTCTTCCGCGAGGGGCTGGCCGTCGATGTACTCCTTAACGAGGTAAAGCTGGTGTTTCTCCTCGAAATAGGCCAGCAACCGGGGGATGCGATCGTGGTTGCCCAGCTTCTCGAGGGTTTCGGCCTCCTGCTTGAACAGGCGCTCGGCGTTTTGGCTGTCGTCGATATCTTCGCGTGCCTGAACGAGCTGCTTGACGACGCACTTGGGCATGCCCGGGCGTCGCAGGTCAGCAGCAAGATACGTCTGGCCGAACGACCCGGAACCGAGCACCTTTATGATTCGATAGCGTCCATCGAGCAGTTGACCAATCACGAGTATTTCGACCCTAGCCTTTCCTTCGTTACTGATTATATTCCACTATTTTTGACGGTTTCCCGGAGGAGACAGGCGAGCCGATCGCACCAATTTTGTGGCGGCGCAGGCTGCGCCGGACTCTGGCATGGCGCTTGAGGCGAGCCCGACGACGCAGCAGCAACAGCACGATCGCGTACACTGCCAAGCCGACGATCGCGCCAGTCGTCAGCGACCCGAGCCCGAGCGGCACCGACAGGTCGCGCATACTGGCGAGCATATCCTCGACGGAGTCCCAGCGGATGCGATCGTCCGGCGCAGTGACGTTGGGCAGCAGCCACAGACCGACGTTATAGTTCAGCCAAAAAATCGGCAGGTAGGTCAGCGGGTTGCTCAGCCAGGTGGCGAGGGCCGCGCAAAGCTTGTTGCCGCGAAACAGTACGGCCAGCATCACGCCGATCGCGGTCTGACAGCCGAACAAGGGCAAACAGCCCGCAAACGCGCCGACCCCGAGGCCGCGCGCGATCGATTGGGGCGTATCGCGCATCCGCTGGACGCGGCGCACGGAGTAGCGCACCCAGCGCCGACTATTGCGGAACATCGAGGCGGAGCGGCGAGGTTTCGCGCGGGAATTCATACAGTAGAGAAAGTTGGCGGTTCGTAAAGGCACGCGTGACGGGTCGCGGGGAAAGTGCGCTTTTACTGCGGGCGGTAAAGCGCGACAACAGTCCCGCTTCCCATGATGACACTCTCGCCCGAGTCAAGGCGAGTCGAGAATCTACTGAAGCTTGGGGAATTCGGGTGCGGGTTGGGGCAGAAGGTCGAGGCGATCGCTCGGATCGTCACACAAACGATCGCCGTTTGAACCCTACATTTCCGAGCAAATCTACCGGCAAATCTCGGGACGCACTCCTACAAATTTTCGGGCTGATTCTTGCGCGAATCGAGCCGAGAAGTGCAACAAAGCGTTACTAAAGTTCGTCGGCCTTGTCGGTCTGACCGTATCTCCAGAGGTCGAATTGTTCAGCCATCTCCAAAATTGAGGATACGGAGGGCAATCAAGGCCAGCAGCAATACCGAGCTACGGCATCTGAGGGCCAACTCCGAGAGCGGCATCGACCGAGGCCGATCGCACCTCGAGCGAATGGTGAATATCGCGAGCTGGATGGTGCTGGCCAGCGGGCGGGTTAGAGCGCGGGCTGAGGTTTCTGTGGCGACCGAAAAAGTCGATGCGGTAGCTGGCGATCGTAACGCCCGTTTGCGCCTCGATACGGGCGAGCAGCTCGGGCGGTAGCTCGACGTAAACATCGACGATTTCGTCCGTATCGAGGCAGTTGACGTGACTGTGGGGCGCGTTGACGTGGCCGTAAAGGCGGGCCTCGGCGCGATCGAGACATTCGATAATGCCGTTTTTCGAGAGCGCCTCGAGGTTTTGATACACCGACGTATAGCCGATGTGACGACCGGCCCGCTCGAGTCGCGCGTAGATTTCGCGGGCGCACAGGTGCTCGGACGTGCTCCACAGCAGCTCGAGCACGTCCATTCGCTGGCGACTGACCCGCATCCCGAGGTTTTTGCAGCGTTCGATCGCCTCATCGTAGGAGCGGATCGGCGAAAAAAAAGGAGCCTCGTGGTTCATCTCGATAGCGCAGATAAGTGCAAAGCGCGCTCGTTTAGTGGTGCGAGCGAGCGGTGAGGGCCAGACGACTGCCGGTTTGCGGCAGAATATCGGTGATTTGGGCGACTTTTAGGTGGATTTTGCGTCGTGGCGTGCAGCCCTGCCGTATTTTATCCCAGGCTTTTTGCGCTGTGGGTGGTTGGCGGAATAGTCGTTTTATTTCTCAATGTCGATCGCAGTGCGGCACTCGCGTGGGGCGGTCGCGCTCGAGGAAACCGAATCGATACAATTATGAAACTGACGAGCGAAGCCGCCCGCCGAAATTAGTTTTTCAGTTTTTCTTTTGCGCCGACCGCGATCGACGGTCGTCCTGCTCTCAAGGTTCTCAAGATGAAAACTCTGCCGCGCTCGCAAACGCCCGCTTTCGTTCAAATCCTGAACTGGATCGCCGACCCGGTTGGATTTCTCGATCGCCACGCACGCGAATACGGCCCGACCTTTCAAGTGCAGCTCTCCGGTCTGGGCGAAATCGTGATGACCGCCGAGCCGCCGCTGCTGCGCGAAATGCTGACCCAAGACGAGGGCGGACGCTACGAAGCCCCCGGCGAAGTGAACGGCATCCTCGCGCCGATCCTGGGCGAGCGATCGACCATTTTGCTCGGCGGAGCCAAGCACCGCCGCCACCGCAAGCTGATTATGCCTGCCTTCCACGGCGAGCGGGTGCGAGCCTACAGCGAGACGATCGTGGCGGCGACGCAGCGGGCTTTCGATCGCGTCGCCGACGGACAGGTCTTCGTCGTGCGGGAGGCGATGCAGGAAATCACAATGGACGTGATTCTGACGGCGGTGTTCGGGCTCAGCCAGGGCGCTCGCTACGATCGCATCAAAAGCCTAGTAACGGCGATGCTCGATATGCTGGCCTCACCGCTGGCTTCGAGTCTGATTTTCTTCCCGGCCCTGCAGCAGGACTGGGGCTCCTGGAGTCCCTGGGGTCGCTTTTTGCAGCGACGGCGAGAGTTGGACGCGCTGCTGTTTGCCGAAATCGCCGAGCGCCGCGCCAACCCCGACCCGACCCGCAGCGACGTGCTGAATATGCTGCTGGAGATGCGCGACGAAAACGGCGCGGCGCTCACCGACGAAGAGCTGCGCGACGAGCTAATGACGATCGTCTTTGCCGGTCACGAGACCACCGCGACGGCGCTGGCCTGGGCGGTGTACTGGGTGCATCGCGATCGCGAGGTGCTGGGCCGCCTCACCGACGAGCTGGTCGCTGCCGACCTGGACGGCGACCCCGTGGGGACGTTTCGGCTGCCATACCTGACGGCGGTGTGCAACGAGACGCTGCGGCTGTACCCGGTGGCGATGCTGACCTTTCCGCGCTGGCCGATCGGGCCGGTGGATTTCGGCGGCTACGCGCTCCCTGCGGGGACGCTAATTATGGGAAACATCTATCTCCTGCACCAAGATCCGGAGCTATACCCCGACCCGAAGACCTTCCGGCCCGAGCGCTTCTTGGAGCGCAAGTATTCCCAGTTTGAATTTATGCCCTTTGGGGCGGGCAGTCGGCGCTGCGTCGGGATGGCGCTGGCCCAGTTCGAGCTAAAGCTAGTGTTGGCAGCTCTACTCAAAAGCCGGGCGCTGGAACTGACCGGCCCCGAAGTCGTACCCCAGCGGCGCGGCGTCACGCTCGGCCCGAAAGGCGGCGTGCAGGCGATCGTCACGAAGCGTTGCTCGGCAGCCGTCGAGGTGGCGGTGACGGCGTAATGGTCGCGGTGGGGTGAGATTGGCGATCGCCACATTCGTCAAGCGCCACGATGGCCACTCAAATTGCGACCGAAATTTGAAGATTTCTTGGCAAAGTTTTGCACCGAGATTTCAGAACGTGACGAGCGAGAAAGCCTCAGCTTGGCGTGCGTTATAGTAAACGTCAACAGAGGATTTAAAGTACGTCAAAAGTCATGAGCGATCGCAATCCTTACGAACGGTTGGGCGTCTCGGAAGATTCGTCGTTCGAAGAAATTCAGCAGGCGCGCCAACGTCAAATCGAGCGCAGCAGCGAAGACGGAACGCCCGTCGAACAGATCGAAATGGCCTACGATGCCGTTTTGATGGATCGCCTACGCATGCGCCAACAGGGCAAGATCAAAGTGCCGGAGGGGATTCGCTTCCCGGAACGCAAAGCGCCTGCCCCGGCTCCCGCATCGTCGCCGTCGCTGGACGAACGCACGCCCGGTTGGATTCGCGACTCGATCGACCGTCCCGAACGCAACGATATTTTGATCCCGGCGGGAGTCTTTTTAGCGCTGAGCGTCCTGAGTGCCTTTGGCGCGCAGTACGCACCGATCGCGCTGGCCTTCGGTGCCGGTGCGAGCCTATATCTGCTCAACCGCAAGGATGGGCGCTTCGGGCGGGCGGCGCTGCTGACCCTGGTGAGCGTAACGTTCGGCATTATTATCGGTTCGCTGCTCGCTCCGCTGTTGGGTACACCGCTCGCGCCGGAGATCGTCGCCTCCTGGCTGGCATTCTTCGTGCTGTGGCTGACCACGAGTTTTCTGCGCTAACCAGCACCTGCCGCCGGGGGCGGGTCGCCTTCTCGGGATTGCCGCGATCGACCGCAGGCAACGGCCACAACGGCGAGCCGCGACCGGAATATACCTCTAGCCCGATCCAGCAGTAGCCGAATCGGGATTTTTCAGCGGCTGTCCGATCTACGAGCGCTCGGTTTGCAATGCTGCGATCGAGACTGTAACTCAAGTCCGCATCGCCCGCGCCGTGCTGTTTAACTCCCTGGAATTCCTGCTCGTTTTCCTGCCGCTGACCGTGGCAGGCTACTGGTTGCTGCGCGGGCGCGTAGCGCTGGGCTGGCTGGCGGTGATGTCGCTGGTGTTCTACGGCTGGTGGAATCCGGCCTACCTCTGGCTGCTGTCGGGCTCGATCGCGGCGAACTACGGATTCGGGTGGGCGATCGGGCGATCGGGCGCGTCGTTGACCCGACGGGCGATCGCCGCCTGCGGCATCGGCCTGAATCTGGCGCTAATCGGCTACTTCAAGTACGCGAACTTTTTCCTCGACGCCGCCGATCGCCTGCTCGGAACCGACTGGCAAATCCCCGCCGTCGTGCTGCCGCTGGCGATCTCGTTTTTTACGTTCCAGCAAATTGCCTATTCGATCGATGCGGCGCGCGATCGCCTGCCGCCCTATCGCCCGCTGGACTACATGCTGTTCGTGGTCTTTTTTCCGCAGCTGATCGCGGGGCCGATCGTCCACCACCAAGAAGTCGTACGGCAGTTCGACAGAGAGCGATCGCGCCAAACGCCGCACCCGATCGCACTCGGCCTGACGATCTTTACTCTTGGCCTCGTTAAAAAGATTTGGATCGCCGACCCTCTGGCGACGATCGCCACGCCCCTGTTCGACGCCGCCCGCGACGGCCAAATCCTGACGACGATCGAAGCCTGGAGCGCCGCGCTGTTCTACACCTTTCAGCTTTACTTCGACTTTTCGGGCTACTCGGATATGGCGATCGGGGCGGCGAGGTTGTTCGGGATCGTCCTGCCGTTGAATTTCAACTCGCCCTACAAAGCCAGCAATATCAGCGACTTCTGGCGGCGCTGGCACATCACCCTCTCGAACTTTCTGCGCGACTATCTCTATATTCCCCTGGGTGGAAATCGCTCGGGCAACCCGTTTGTTAACGTCGCCGTGACGATGCTGCTCGGCGGGCTCTGGCACGGGGCGGGCTGGACGTTTGTGGCGTGGGGCGGGCTGCACGGTTTGTACCTGGGCGCGCACCGGGCGTGGCGGGCACTGCGGAAGAACGAGGCCGAGACGCCCTGGAGTCGCGCGCTGAGCTGGGCGGCGACGTTTCTGGCGGTGATGCTGGGCTGGGTGGTATTCCGCGCCGATCGCCTGGCGACAGCGGGCTCGATGCTGCGCTCGATGCTGAGCGCCGCCCCGTTTGGCGAGCCGAGCTTGCTCCACGCCGCGATCGCCACCAGTCTGTTCGCCGTCGTCTTGATGTGTCCCAATACCCTAGAAATCGCCCACCGCGATCGGCCTGCCCTCGGTGTGGAAGAGCGCCACCTCAGCGCGTCGCCTTGGCTGACCTGGCGACCGCACCCGGCGATCGGGGCGCTGCTCGGCGTCGTTATTTTCCTAGCGCTGCAAACGTTGCTGCTCGCGCCGGAAAGCGAGTTTCTTTACTTTCAATTTTGAGGAGCCAGTTCTGGGAAGGTCGGCTCTGAAAGGCCCGTCGGCAGCTCGGGAGCAAAACCAGCACTACCGCCGTGCTGCAAACGCGGCTAGTACAGAAACTCGAACGATGAAAAGAAGCGCTCCGAGTCGTCGGCAAACGAGTCTTCGCGATCGCCAGCAGCGGCGACCACCTGGAAAATATGACGATCGACGACGAAGATCTGATGCTGGTAAAGCAGTCCGTCGCGGCCTTCGTAGTGCATTTCATGGCCGGGGTAGCCGTTCATTTCCAGCACCCGATCGGGCTCGGTGCGGCGGCGAACGTTCGCTAAAACGCCATCGATCGCGCTTTCGATCGTCGTCTCCACCGGTATCACGGCCAGGTAGTCCGGAAAGGCCGTGTAAAACACCGTATAGGCGCGCGAGCCGCTATCGACGCTAAACGTCCGTACGCTCAGGTCGCCCATGTGCGTATCGAACACCTGACGCTCCTGGCTCAGATCGCCCGGCGGAAATTCCACCTCGAACCCAAGATCGTCGCTGCTGAACTGTTGCCACGGCCCCGTCACGATTTCCGCTTCGAGCGGGCCATCGCTCGCATCGTCCTTAATTTGCAAACCGGGCAGGTTTCTCGTCGCCGCGATCGCGATTTGAACGTTGGGCGACGAGCGGGCCAGCAGGAAATTACCCGCAGACTTGCCGCCTAGCACGAGCGCAAAAGTCGCGATCGTCGAAATGCAAAAGTTGCGCGCGTGCCGTTGAAGCTTGGAGTTCAGCTTGAGTTTCATCGTTTTCCCGTGGATGCAGCCGAGAGTCAGGCAATCCGGTAGACAGCAAGAGTTCGAGCAAACCCCTGTGCGACCTCAGGAGAAAGCTGCTCGACTCCGACGCCAATCTAATTTTAATCGAAGCGTAGGGAGAAACTCTGAGTGAAACCTCAGTGCTTACACGGAATTTTCTGACATTTTCAAACTTCTACATCTTCGGGGATTAATGCTAACCAGCGCAGCGCCAGGGCGAGCATTTGTGCCGATCGTGACGCGCCCCAATCTCGGACGGCGATCGCAGCCAACTCAACCGCCATATTTCCCGAAAGGCGCGCCCCATCTCCCATCCAGATGTTGACGCGATGCCAGCGATCGGACTGAGCACGCATTAAGCCCGCATTAAACCCTTATTAAACCCGCATCGCAGGCGAAGGCGAAGACTTCAAGAACTCCGTATTGACGCCCGACTCGCGCGTCAGAGAAATTTTGCCCGTCCGGGCGATCTCGCGCAGCCCGAACTTCTGGAGCATCTGCATCAGCGCGACCATTTTGCCCGGATCGCCCACGACCTCTAGAATCAGCGAATCGTCGGCAACATCGACCACCCGCGCCCGGAAAATCTGCGCGATTTGAACGATCTCCGCTCGCGTTTCGCTGCTCGCCGCCACTTTCAGCAGCATCAGCTCGCGCTCGACGCAGGGCGTTTCGGTAACGTCTTGAACCTTAAGAACGTTGATTAGCTTGTAGAGCTGTTTGGTGAGTTGCTCCAAAGCGTTGCGATCGCCGTTGACGACCATCGTGACGCGGGACATGCCGTTTTGCTCGGCGGATCCGACCGCCAGACTCTCAATATTGAAGCCGCGACGCGCGAACAGCGCCGCAATGCGCGTCAAGACTCCGGCTTCATCTTCAACTAATACCGAGAGCGTGTGTTTCATGGTAGTGACCATAGAGCGGTAAGCAAGGCAGGCGTTTGAGCCCTCTTTTTACCATATTTCCCTGAGGTCTCTTTCAGGTGAAAGCTACCGGTTCTAAGCGAGCGCGCAACTCCTCATAAAATGCGGGTTCTGGATGTCGTCAGCCTGTCCGTGCTACGGCAGCAGGAGGACGCACGGCAGTCATTAGACCTACAGCACGATTCAAAAATTTGGAGCGGCCGAGGCGGTTGCGCTATAGGCTGCCATCAATCAGACTTGCAGTCTTTGCCCAAAAAGGGGTTCAGCCCCTAGTTTGATTTTTGGGTCGGGCGCTCAACGGCTTACACCGTAAAGGGTCGGGTGCTAATTGACGACAGGCCCGAGGGAAAGCCTCGATATTCTGACCCACAGCACTGGCGTCCCGTCAGCTTTAGACAGTCGAGCTGGGTTCTGAGCTCGCCCTAGCGCACGGCTTCGAGCAGGCGCGAGTAGTAGAAGCGCGTACTCGTCATCTCTTCACGCTTCACCGTAAATCCGTTCTTTTTGAAAATGGCGATGATGTCGGCTTCTTTGTGTTGGTAGGCTCGCGTCGTTTTACTCGGGCCGGGAAAAAACTCGCCGATTTTCTTCAGGACTGTCAGCAGCGGCGTTTTCGGCGCAAAGCTGAGCACCACCCGCGACTCAGCGAGCTGGCAGAGGCCGTCGATCATCGCTTCGATCTTGTCGTCGGGATAGTGGATCAGCACGTCCAGGCAAACGACAGTGTGGTGGCTGCCGGTCAGCGTCTCCAGATCTTGCGGGGCGAACTTGATACGGGCGCTCGCGGGTAGCTCGGTGCAGGCGCGTTCTGCCGCTTCTTTGACCATTGCTTCCGAGATGTCGCTACCGAAGACCGTCGCGCCCGCTTTGGCCAGGGGAATGCTGAGGCTCCCGACGCCGCAGCCTGCATCGCAGACGGAGATTTCGCTGAGGTTGCCGTCCGCCTCGAACCAGCCCATGACCTTATCGACGGTTTGCTGGTGGCCTTCGCGAATGTCGAGCTGGACTTTATTAACATCGCCGTCGCCGTAAATGCGCTGCCAGCGATCGAAGCCCGTCGTGTTGAAGTAGTCCTTTACGATCGATTTGTCGTCAATGATAATCATGGGCGCTGCAAAAAAATGCGGAACGTAGGCGGGATTAAAAGCGGTCGATCCGGCTCGTGCCGACGGGCGAGAAGCTGGACAAAAATGAAATGAAACGGTCACATTTAGAACACTACGGTATCTCACTTTTCTTTGCGAAATCTTTGCGGTCTGCATTGATTTTTGTGTCTGTTTATTACGCCCGGTTAACACGCCAAGATGATCATCGCTGCTTCCGATAATCCCGCCCGCGAGACCCAAGCCCATGAGACCCAAGCCCATGAGACTCAGGCTCGTAAAGCCGACCATCTGAAAATCTGCCTTGAAGACGACGTGAACTGCCG
This sequence comes from uncultured cyanobacterium, assembly GCA_937899645.1. Classification (GTDB taxonomy): domain Bacteria; phylum Cyanobacteriota; class Cyanobacteriia; order Cyanobacteriales; family Geitlerinemataceae; genus RDYZ01. Next base: position 21,413 of record CALCCD010000069.1, read on the forward strand.
TGAGGTGACGACGGGCTTCGATCGCTACCGGTTCGAGCATTGCTGTCTGCCGGAGCTGGACTTTGCCGACATCGCGATCGAGACGACCTTCCTAGGGAAAAAGCTAGCCGCGCCGCTGCTGATCTCGTCGATGACGGGCGGCACCGATCGCGCCAAGACGGTGAACTTCCGGCTGGCGGAAGCGGCGCAGAACCACGGCATCGCGATGGGCGTCGGGTCGCAGCGGGTGGCGATCGAAAATCCCGAGCTGAACGAAAGCTTCGCGGTGCGGAAGGTCGCGCCAGACGCGCTGCTGTTCGCCAATGTGGGCGCGGTGCAGTTCAACTTCGGCTACGGCATCGATGAGTTTCGCCGCGCGGTGGACAACATTGAGGCGGACGCACTGATTTTGCACCTGAATCCGCTGCAAGAGTGCGTCCAGACGCGGGGCGATCGCAACTTCGCCAACCTGCTCGATCGTATTGCCGAGCTGTGCGACGTGCTGCCCGTGCCGGTAATCGCCAAAGAAGTCGGCAACGGCATTTCGGGCAAGATGGCGCGGAAGTTACTCGAAACCGGCGTCGCGGCGATCAACGTGGCCGGGGCGGGCGGCACGTCCTGGGCGAAGGTGGAAAGCGAACGGGCGATCGACCCGATTCAGCGCCGCGTCGGGCGGACGTTTGCGGACTGGGGCATCCCGACGGCGGAGTGTCTGCGGCAGGTGCGGGCAGTATCGGCAAACGCGGCGCTGATTGCATCGGGTGGACTGAAAACGGGGCTGGATGCGGCGATCGCGATCGCGCTCGGAGCTGACCTGGCGGGAATGGCGACGCCGTTCCTGAAGGCGGCGGATGCTTCGCCAGAACAGCTCGACGAGATGATGCAGGTAACGATCGCCGAATTGAAAACCGCAATGATGTGCAGCGGCTGCGGAACGCTGGCGGATTTGCGAAACGATGGCGTTTTGGTGGTGCGCTAACGCCAGCCGGTGAGGATATCTCTCCTCGCCGATCCTGAAGATTTAACGAAGGGATTGTTACAATGCGTGAAGCACGTGTGTGCCCACCGGCTCCGTGCGCTGCCATAGAGGTCAACCATGACAGTCACCCCCGCACAGCCCCCCGCGCTCGCGCCCGTCCGCGAACGTCCCGAACTCGCTCCTGCCGACATCGCGCTACGGGATGCCTCGAAAGCGTCGCAGTTCTACGATCGCGTCCAGACGACGATGGTGCGCTACGACCCGCAGGAACTGGCGGATGAGTACCACAACAAATTTTTCAAGCTGTTCGGCAGACTCTGGACGATCCTGACGACGTTCCTCGGTTTTGCGCTCGGGCTCTGGCTCGACAAGGTCGGCGACGCAGTCGAGAAAAACGAAGCCAAGCGTGCGGTACAGCTCAAGGATCTGCTCACGAAGCTCGGCCCCGCCTACATCAAGATCGGCCAAGCGCTCTCGACGCGCCCCGACCTCGTGCCGCCGACCTACCTCGAAGAGCTGAGCAAGCTGCAAGATCAGATCCCGCCATTCCCGAACGCGCAAGCCTTTCAGTTTATCCGCGAGGAGCTGGGGGCCGACCCGAGTGAAATCTATGCCGAAATCTCCGACTCGCCGATCGCGGCGGCGTCCCTCGGGCAGGTGTACAAAGGTCGACTGAAGACGGGCGAAGCGGTGGCTGTGAAGGTGCAGCGTCCCGATCTGGGCGATCGCGTCTGCCTCGATCTCTATCTCGTTCGCAACCTGGCGCTGTTCGCCCAACAGAACATCGGGCGGATTCGCAGCGACCTGGTGGCGATCGTCGATGAGTTCGCCACGCGCATCTTCGAGGAGATGGACTACGCCCACGAGGCGTACAACGCCGAGCGCTTCGCCACCCTCTACGGCAAGCTGCCCGATATCTACATTCCCAAAATTTACGGAGCCTACACCGGTCGTCGCGTCCTGACGATGGAGTGGATCGACGGCATCAAGCTCACCGACCTGGAAGCAGTGGCCGCCAAGGGCATCAACCCCACGGAGCTAATCGAAGTAGGCGTCCAATGTTCGCTGCGCCAACTGCTCGAGTACGGCTTCTTCCACGCCGACCCCCACCCCGGTAACCTGCTGGCGATGGACAATGGCAAACTGGCCTACCTCGATTTCGGGATGATGAGCGAGGTGAAGACCTATCAGCGCTACGGCCTGATCGAGGCGGTGGTTCACCTGGTCAACCGCGACTTCGAGCGGCTGGCGGAAGACTACGTCAAGCTCGAATTCCTGACGCCGGAGACGAACCTGGCTCCGATTATCCCGGCGCTGTCGGGCGTCTTTAGCAATGCCCTCGGTGCGAGCGTCGCGGAGCTGAACTTCAAGAGCATGACCGATCGGCTCTCGGAGCTGATGTACGAGTACCCGTTCCAGGTTCCGGCCTACTACGCGCTGATCATTCGATCGCTCGTCACCCTCGAAGGCATCGCCATCAACGTCGATCCAGACTTCAAAGTCCTCAGCAAGGCCTATCCCTACGTAGCAAAGCGCCTGCTGACCGACCCGGCTCCGGAGCTGCGTACATCGCTCAAGGAGCTGCTATTCAAAGACGGCAGCTTCCGCTGGAACCGCCTCGAGAACCTGCTGAAAAACGCCCGTGACAGTCAGGACTACGATCTGGGCGGCTCGATCGAAAAGGCGATCGACTTCCTGTTCTCCGAGCGAGGGGAGTTCATCCGCACGCGCATCGTCGATGAAGTGGTTCGCAATATCGACGTGCTGTCCCAAGACGCAGTTCGCAACACAAACCAGGCGCTGTCCGATTGGCTGGGTCTGCCGAAGCCGGAATCGCAGCAACCGGCAAGCCAGCAGGTGGTGACGGTGACTTCGGAAGCCGATCGCAAGAACCTCGAACATATCCGCGCGATCTGGGGCTTGCTTCAAGAGACGCCGGGATTCGACCCGATGAAGATCCTGCGGGTTGTGCCGACGCTGCTCTCGAAGCCGGAAACGCAGCAGATGGGTCAGGAGATTATCAGCAATCTGATGCAGCGAGCGGCAGCGCGGCTGATTCGCGAGGTGCTGATCGATCGTGGTGAGGCGGACAGTGCCCCGGTAGCGGCGATGCGCTAGCGTCGAGCGGCGCATCGCCGATCGGAAACTGGCGGCTTTTCCATGAAAGTAACGCGCGACTTTGAGGAAAGAGTCCTGCTGAAGCGTCCAGAACTCAAGACGGAATAGTGTCTTCGAGTTCTGGACGCTCCAATCGCGGTCGAGCGAGAGCTAAGTGGACGATTTCGTTTTTGGGGCGAAGCCGTCGAGATGCAAGGAAGAATCCTCAGGGTCGTAACACTTGAGGATGGTGAGGCGATCCATAAATGCGTTTTTCGATCGTGACTTTTTGCGTAAGTATCGACGCAATCTACAGCGAGGCGATGCGATAAAAATTCACTATTATCCCGAGACCGATACGCTTTCGATCGAGCTGAAGGCAGGTATTAGCCAATATACGCGAGAAGTCAGTGAGGACGTAACGCTCGACTTCGATGAGTCTGGGGCGGTTATTGGCGTGGACATCGACCTCGCGTCGGGCAAGGTGGACTTAGGCTCGATCGAGATTGCAGGTCTGCTGGAGCGGGTCGCGATCGCCTGAGTGGCTCCTGGGTTTTCCTGTCGAACGCGTAACTTGCGGGTGAAAAGCTTCTGTGCGCCGACGCCCGCGATCGGAGACAATCGATTGCAGGCGCGCCGAGATGCGCCCCGGACTCAACCTCGATCTCCACTCCATGCAACCGACCGACCCATCTAAATTCACCGATAAAGCCTGGGATACGATCGTCGCCTCCCAAGACGTCGCCCGCCGCTACCGCAACTCGAATTTAGAAGTCGAGCACCTGGCGATCGCGCTGGTCGAGACGGTTGACCTGTCCCACGAAATTCTCAAGCCCGCAGGTGTCGAACCCGAAGCGCTGACCAAAAAGCTCGACCTGTTCGCCCGTCGCCATCCGCGCGTGGGATCTGTAGATCAGCTCTATCTGGGTCGCAGCCTGGACACGATGCTCGACAAGGCCGAGCGGGCACGCGAGAACTTTAACGACGAGGCGATCGGGGTCGAACACCTGCTGCTGGGATTCGCTGAGGACGATCGCATCGGCAGTCGCACGATCGTCAGCCTCGGCGGCAGCCAAGCAGATATCGCCCAGGCGATCGACGACCTGCGCGAACAGGCAAAACAGGCCGCCGAAGCCAGTCGTTCTAAACCTAGCGGTCGCGCTGGCGAAGCGGGCAAGGATGATGAAGATGCCGACCTTGGCGTCCTCGAGCGCTACGGTCGCGACCTGACCGAACAGGCACGCCAGGGCAAGCTCGACCCGGTGATCGGACGCGACGAAGAAATCCGCCAGCTCGTTCAGGTGCTGTCCCGTCGCCGCAAAAATAACCCGGTGCTGATTGGCGAACCGGGTGTCGGAAAAACCGCGATCGCCGAAGCTCTCGCCCAGCGCATCGTCAACGGCGACGTTCCCGAATCGCTGAAGGGTCGCCAGCTCGTCTCGCTGGATATGGGCAGCCTGATCGCCGGGGCGAAGTTTCGCGGTGAGTTTGAAGAGCGCCTGCGATCGGTGATGCGCGAGGTGACGCACTCCGATGGCCAAATCGTCCTGTTCATCGACGAGCTGCATACGGTGATCGGCGCGGGTGGTGGTGGCAGTCAGGGCACGATGGACGCGGGCAACCTGCTCAAGCCGATGCTCGGACGCGGCGAGCTGCGCTGCATCGGTGCGACGACGATCGATGAATATCGCAAGCACATCGAGAAAGATCCGGCGCTCGAACGGCGCTTCCAGCAGGTGTTCGTCGGTCAACCGGACGTGGAGGCCACCATTTCGATCCTGCGCGGCCTCAAGGAGCGCTACGAAGTCCACCACGGCGTTACGATTACCGATTCGGCGCTGGTGGGCGCAGCGACGCTGTCCCACCGCTACGTTAACGATCGCTGCCTGCCGGACAAAGCGATCGACCTAATCGACGAAGCCGCCGCCAAGCTGAAGATGGAGATCACCTCCAAGCCAGAAGAGCTAGAGGACGCGAGTCGGCGGGTGCGCCAGCTCGAGATGGAAAAACTCTCGATCGCATCCGAAGAAGCGCGTCTCCCCGGTGGCGCGTCGAATACGGCACAGGAACGACTGGCGCGGATCGATCGCGAAATGACCGACCTCAAGCAGCGCGAAGAAACCCTCAGCGTTCAGTGGGAACACGAAAAGGGCGTCCTCGACGGCATCACGCACCTGCGCGAAGAAGAAGAACAGCTCCGCCTGCGTATCGAACAGGCCGAGCGCGACTACGACCTCAACACCGCAGCCGAGCTGAAGTACGGACGCCTGGAACAAGCGCAGATCGAGCTAGAAGCCAAAGAGGCCGAGCTGCTGAAAATGCAGGAAGACGGCTCGACGCTGTTGCGCGAACAGGTCACCGAGGCCGACGTTGCTGAAATCGTGGCGCGCTGGACGGGCATCCCGGTCAATAGTCTGCTGGAGTCAGAACGGCAAAAGCTGCTGAAGCTGGAGCAAGAGCTGCACAAGCGCGTCGTCGGCCAGTCCGAGGCGGTGTCGGCAGTGGCGGCGGCGATCCGGCGCGCGCGCGCGGGCATGAAAGATCCCGGACGCCCGATCGGCTCGTTTATGTTTATGGGGCCGACCGGTGTCGGTAAAACCGAGCTGGCGCAGGCGCTGGCCGCGTCGCTGTTCGACGACAAGGATGCGATGATTCGCATCGATATGTCCGAATATATGGAGAAGCATTCGGTGTCGCGGCTGGTCGGCGCGCCTCCGGGATACGTGGGCTTCGATTCCGGCGGGCAGCTCACCGAGGCCGTTCGCCGATCGCCCTACTGCGTGCTGCTCTTCGATGAAGTGGAGAAAGCCCACCCGGACGTGTTCAACGTGCTGCTCCAGGTGCTCGACGATGGCCGCGTCACCGACTCCCAGGGTCGCACCGTGGACTTCTGCAATACGGTCATCATTATGACCAGCAACATCGGCTCGCAACACATCCTGGACGTGGCGGGCGATGGCGCGCAGCACGAAGAGATGTCGAAGAAGGTGTTCGACGCGCTGCGATCGCACTTCCGCCCGGAATTCCTCAACCGCGTCGATGAGATCACGCTATTCCACGCCCTGGGCAAAGACGAGCTGCGCCAGATCGTCGGCATCCAGTTCCAGCGCGTCGAGCGGCTACTGGCCGACCAGAAGATCGCGATCAAGCTGACCGATGCGGCACAGACTTACATCGCCGACGTGGGCTACGACCCGGTGTACGGCGCGCGTCCGCTAAAACGGGCGATCCAGCGCGAACTGGAAAACCCGATCGCCACGAAACTCCTGGAGCTGGCATTCGTAGAAGGTGACACGATCCGCGTGGACTGCTATGAGGACGCGCTAGTGTTTGAGAAGGTGGTCGAGACTGCACCGGAGCCCGCGATCGAGGCCGCGTCGCCGGAAATTCTCGAGCCGACGTCGATGGCAGACGCCGCTGAAGCTGCCGAGGTCGAGCCTTCGATCGAAACGCCAGTGGAAGCTGTCGCGACACCGGTGGAGCCCGCCGAGACGGTCGAATCTGTCGAGGCCAGCGTTGCTGAAGCAGAAGTTTCCGAAGAACCCGAATCGATTGAGTCTGAGTCGGTGGAGACTGAGCCGGTAGCTGAAGAAGCCGAGGTGGACGAGATCGACCCAATCGACCCAGATGCCATTTCGCCAGAGACGATCGATGCGGCGGGACTAGAGATGGCAGACCGCGATGTGCCGAGCGATCCGAGCGCGGAGCCCCAGTTCGAGCCCGAGCCGGAATTCGAGCCCGAGTTCGAGCCAGATGATGAGTTTGCCGAGTTCGATGCGACACCGGTGGTGCGATCGGCGAAGCCGTCTCAGCCCGTTTCCGCCGAAGTCGTCACGGCAGTGGGTTCGCCCCCGACGCGCAGTGCGGCGGCGGACGAGGATGAAGACTGGGAGTTTTAAACGCAGTGCTTGCAGACTTTTTTGCGTCTGAATTGGCGGCCTAACTCCGCTGGTTGGCAGCAGCTTGGAGGCGCTTGGTTTCCCGGACGACGGCTTCGATGTCGCGCGTACCCGATCGCTGGACGTAGTTGATCTTAATCTCGTCCACCAGCGCCACCAGCAGCGACTCGATCTCATCCAGGTTCTTCGGTTTCTCAACCTCGGTTTTCAGCGCCTTCGCGAAGTTCTGCGTCAGGTTTTGCGTCAGCTCCGCGCCGACGGGGTCTTCGATCGCGCCGACAATACCGTCATAGATCGCGCCGACGACTTCGTGGGAGATGCGCTTCGGTAGCTCCTCCATACCGGGAACCAGCTTGAGGCTCTGGTAAGCGGGCAGCGCCTCGACCGCGCCGAAAACAGTGTGATGCAGCAGCGACTCCAGGTCGGGGCGAATCTTCGGCAGTACGTCGTAAACGCTGACACCGATCAGCCGTTGGGATAGCTCCTCGACTTCATCGACGTTGTTGAGGTCGATATAGTCTTCCGGCTGTTCGAGGCTTTGCAACGCGTTCAGTAGCGCGTCTTGACGGATGGCGGTCTGGACTTGATCGAGCACCTGGATAACGACGGTTTCGGTCATCTCCGCCGCGACGCCCGCTAACACGAACTCGCTGGCGCGGCGGCGCAGGGGCTCCAGGTCGAGGATTTGCGCCCGATCGAGCCGCACGGCCACGGGAATCACGCGCAGCCAGCGGTAGAACGGCAAGAGTAGCGGCACGTCAAACCAGCGCAGCAGCATCGCCTCGCGCCAGCCCGTACCCAGCCGCCGCGACATCACCCAGGTGCGGGTCAAGAACTCCAGGCCGAAGAAGGCGATGAAGAACGAGTCGATGAACCAGAAGCGATCGACGAAATCGCCGGTCTCGCTGATGCCCCGGAAATAGTTCGTGCGGAAGTTCGGGTAGAGTTCTGCTTCGTACAACTCGATTGAAGCTTCCCAGTTTTCCCGCAGGTGCGCTTGCGACCACAGTTCTCGAAACGAGTCCTTTGCCGAGTCGTTGCCGATGTAGTCGCGCACGGAATTTTTGATGCGCTCTAGGTTGCCGGTTTTCTCGGCGAGCTGGAACGGGTTATCTTCGATCGTCTCGATGCTGCGCTCGCGCAGATCGGCCAGGATGACCTCGACTTCCTCAGACTCGACGCCGGTGAGCGCCACTTGGGTTTTGAGGTCTTCGACGCGCTCGATGTACTGCTCCGTGTCGCGGTAGGGCTCGATACCTTTGACGCGATCGTAAGTTTCGTGGATCGCGGGCGGCACGCTGAGGACGTAGAAGTCGCGCCAAGAAATGTAGGTAAGGTCGAAGATGACGAGGCCGAGGTCGGCGAGGGCGATCGCGGCGAGGGCGCGCTCGAACCAGAGCGACAGGCGGCTGCGGACTTTGCGCGGGCGGCGAGAAGACATGGTACGAGTGGCGTAGGGATGACGAAAAACGGCGTGGCTTCCTAATTATGCCGATTCGCGACAGCGATGGTTTCTTTATGGTGGCAGAGGAGTCGGACTCTTCACGCTGGCGCTGAAAGGTCGTAGCTTTTCCAAAAAGTCCGACTTCTGGGGCGAACGACGAGATCGTCAGAAGCGTGAAGCCAGTCGAGAGAACAGCGACATAGAACGAGCCGCAGAAGACGACTTCCAGCTCGGCAACGATGCTTACAACCGAGGCGATCGCGCCGACCACTACTGCCAAACCTGCCTTGCGAAAGACCCGCAGCTCCACTTCGCGCGCTACAACCTGACCGTAGTGTTGGGGGAGTTAAAGCTGTGGGAGCGCGCCGTCAGCGAGCTAAATCGGCTGAAGATTGCTCGTGAATAGACCTCTTGCACAAAGATCCTGAGTTCTCGAAAAAGAGAGATTTTGAAGGCTGAGCGGAGTCGAAGCCTGGGTGCCGTCGCGAAAAGTGGCCGCGCTTCGACTCCGCTCAGTAGACTTGTTGCGAAATAGCTTCCAAAATCACTGAAACCCTTACTAAGTAGAGCTTTCAGGGGTTGTGGGTTCGAGATCGCCAAAAGCCATATACAGCCAGAGTTTGAGCCATTTTTGAGCCGTAATTCACAACAAGTCTAGTGCTCGAATCCTGGCTCTTTCGATTCATGCAAGAGGTCTAATATGAAGCCTCAACTTCGTCCAGCCCTTGCTCAGCCAATCTGTTGTTGGCCGCGCCATACTCACCCGACCTAAACCCGATTGAGAACACCTTTGGAGTCATGAAGCGTCACCGCTCACACCGCCCTCAGCTTTCTCTCGACGACCTCGTTCGTGCGTTCTGTTCGATTCTGAATTGACTGTAATAAAAAAGCGCCCCGATTGAGGGCGCTAAGCGGTAGGAGAAACTCGTACGAGAGAAAGCTAGAAAGCGAACTGTAAAGAACGAACGAACCGGCGGGAGGCCCTGAGACCGAGGAACCTAGCGAACCATGCCAGTCAGCAGCGGCTCGTCAGACTCAACGGTACTGCGACGCGTAATCAGCTCGGCAAACTCGACCTGCTGCTCGTCGTCCATCACGTCGCGCATGTCGCTCAGGCTGGAGTAATACAAATCGGCGAGGCTGCGATGGATTTTGCGGATGGTCGAGCGCGAGCGGCGTGCTTGACGGTTCTCGCCTGCGAAGATTTGGTCTTGCAGAGTGTTGCGCGCCTCGGCTAGGGCAATTTCTTGGCGATCGCGCTCTTCTAGGTAGTCCTGGTGAATGCGGTTGATGGCAACGCGCTGGTTGTCGGTCAGCTCCAGGCGATCGCGCCAGTCCATGTTCGGGTCGTCGGCCACTGGCGCGCTGTCAACGCCGGGAGGCTCGGGCAAAGCGATCGGACTGGGGGTCGGAGCTGGGGGAGCCGGGTCGATCGCTACGTCCGTGTTGGTTTCGGCCAGCTCGGCCAGGGTGCTGTCGTGAGTCAAGTAGATGTGTCCGAGGGTGCGGCCTTGGTAAGTGCGTTTCGTGAAGCGCCAGCCCGGATTTAGCTGGACTTTGCTGAAGTCGTCGGTATAACCCGCGCGGCCAATTTCGAGGCGGGGGCCGTCGCCACGGAAGGGATTAGCCATCAGCAGCATTTCATCGCCGCTACGCACCAGGCTCAGAGTGTAGCCAACGCCTAGGTCTTCACCGCCGACGCGGACGGAGTAGGCGTTGCTGTCAGTGGCGCGACCGCAGATGCCAGTGAAGTCGAAGTCCAGCAGCAGCGGCTCGACAACGGTCGGCGCAGAGCCGCTTTCCGACCAGCAGGGGCGGGTGCTGGCTTTTTGCTCGACAATTAGCAGCGAGCGGCGGATCGTCGTGCCAACGGGAGCGGAGATGGCAACGAAGTCTCGCTGGCGGACTTCTTCTTGACCGAACAAGGCAGCGTTGGCCGGGGCGATGCTGCCGAGGAGAGTCGCGCCGAGTAGGGTCGCACTGAAGGTGGCGAGCTGAACTTTTTTGGGGAGTTTTTGGGAAGGCTGGCCGGAGAGTTGACCGGAGAATTTGTCGGCGATGAGGCGTGCGATCGTGTTCATGGCTGTTCCTGCGTCGTGCGTGTGAGGTGCGGGTGCTCGTCCCGCTTCGATGTGTTTATTGTGCGGGGCGCTCGATAGCAGCAGAACGTGCTGCGTTCTACTTTGCGAACTGTCTCCGCCCCCCTGTGACAATGGGAGTCCTGGCTTTTTAGCTCGGACGATCGCACAACTGCACATTGCCCCCGCTCCGAGCCGTTACTGGAGCAGGCGCAGACCCTTTCGGACTCGGAGCGTTGCCGGAAAAAATCGCGCTCTATGAAATAAACCTCTTGCACAAAGATTTCTGGGCTTGGAAAAAGCAAAATCTCGAAGGCTGAGCGGAGTCGTTCGCGAAGCG
>CALCCD010000070.1 GCA_937899645.1 uncultured cyanobacterium
ACAAGCTCAGTGCTCGAATTCTGAATACTGGACATTTATTTCCGTGGAGTACTCTTATCGCACCGCGATTGCCGAAACCCTTCGCGAATATGCCCAACTGCGTCGCCGCACATCCTCCGTCCACACGATCGCCATCTGCGATACCGCAACCGACAACTACCTGCTCGTAAACCTCGGGTGGACTGATGACGAACGTATTCACAACATCGTTATTCACTTACGCATCATCGATCGCCAAATTCACATCGAGTGGAACGGTACTGACACCCTGATAGAAGACCTCATCGATCGTGGCATCCCCAAAAGCGACTTCATCTCGGCGATCGCTCGCGAACGCACCAAGCCAAACCCGTATATGTCCCAACACGATCGCCCCCTCACCGAAGCCTAGCCTTACGCCAAAGCCGCGCCGACCTCCTCACAAATCCGCCCGAACGCCACCCCAGGCTCCTCCGCCTGCGTAATCGGACGCCCCACCACCAGATAGCTCGCCCCCGCCGCGATCGCCTCACCCGGCGTCATCACCCGCTGCTGGTCGCCCCGCGCCGCCCAGCTCGGCCGTACCCCCGGACAGACCAGCGTAAAATCTCGGCCGCAAACCCGCCGCAGCTCCGCCACCTCCTGCGGCGAACAGACCGCCCCGCCGATCCCCGACGCCTTCGCCAGCGTCGCCATCTCCAGCGCGAACTCTGGTAGCTCGATCGGCACCTTCAGATCGAACGCCAGATCGCGCGCGCTCAGACTCGTCAGCAGCGTAATCGCCAACAGCGTCGGCGGCTCGCATCCCGCCGCGATCGCGCCCTCCTTCGCCGCCTCCGTCGCAGCGCTCAGCGCCGCCCGTCCCGCCGTCGCGTGCAGCGTCAGCAAGTCCACATCGTAGCGAGCCGCAGACCGGCAGGCTCCCGCCACCGTGTTAGGGATATCGTGAAACTTCAGATCGAGAAAAATCCGCTTGCCCTTGGACTTGAGATATTCCAGCGGCGCGGCTCCCGCACTCACGAACAGCTCTAGCCCCACCTTCCAGAACTTCACCTCGGGAATCGCGTCGATCAGTGCGATCGCCGAATCCAGATCGGGCACATCGAGCGGGACGATGAAGCGATCGGCGGGGTCGCTGGAGCGGAGGGCAGACGCGGACATGGCAGCACGGGGATTAGGTTGCGGGCGTTGCCGGATTAGGTCGATCGGCGATCGTGGCGCGGTAGGTCGATCGATAGGTGTCCTGGCGGCGTCCGAACCAATCGTAGCGGTTGTCGCGCACCTGCTCGTAGGCGCGATCGCCCGCCGACTTCAGCCCCGGCAACGTGCGATAGGCCGCGACGAACGGCTCGCCACCGGGGAGGATGCGTCCGATCTCTTCGGCGGCGTCGCTGCCTTGCCAGCGACGATCGGGGTTGTCCGGGTCGTTAGCATCGACGAGGATCATGCCCAGCTCGCAAGTCTTCGGCGTGATGTCGTACTCGGCCAGCACGTCGAGATCCTGCATCGGAATGTAGGCGAAGCGCGTGCCGCGATCGAGGCGTTCGAGGAGCTGCACGAGGGTGACGCAGAGATTGCAGTCGCCGTCGTAAACGACGTGGTAAGGCTGGGACATGGTGGGAATATTCGGGAAGTTCGCTCCGATCGCGCGACGCTCGATAATTGAAGCGAAACGAAACGGTAATCGATCGAAATTATGTCGCATCCCCGCGTTCTCTGCCTGGGCGAAATGCTCGTTGACTGTCTGCGCGATGTTGCGGCGGGCGGCGGAACGCTGGAGGCGTGGACGCACCAGCCCGGCGGCGCTCCGGCAAATGTGGCCTGCGCGTTGGCGCGGCTGGGGACGGCGGCGGGGTTTATCGGCGCGATCGGGGCGGACGAGGCGGGCGAGATGCTGCGCGCGAGGCTGCGCGATCGCGGGGTCGAGACGTCGATGCTGGCGGAGGTTGCTGCCCCGACGCGGCACGTGTTCGTCGAGCGCGATGCGGCTGGCGATCGGCGGTTTGTCGGGTTTGGCGCGAGCAACCGCACGGCAGACTTCGAGTCGGCGAATTTTGCCGATGCCCAGCTCGATGCCACCGCCCTGAAAGCTGCCGCGATCGTCCGGGCGGACTGGCTCGTCACCGGAACGCTCGGCCTCGCGCAGCCGGACGTAGCCACAGCGATCGAGCGGGCGATCGGCATGGCGAAGCAGTCGATGACGTCGGTGTTTGTGGATGTCAACTGGCGATCGGTGTTTTGGCAGGATTTTGCTGGCCTGGATCGGTTCGGCGATCCGGAAACGCCGCGCGATCGTATCCTGCGCTTCATTGCCAAAGCCGACTGGCTGAAGTTCTCCGATGACGACGCTCGTTATTTGCTCGATACCGACGACGTTGGTGACATCGCCGAGCGCTTCCCCGGCGCGCGCGGCGTCATCGTCACGCGGGGCGATCGCGGCTGCGCTTATCGGGTCGGCAATCCGGAGGACAACCTCGCGGGCGAGTATCCGGCATTCGACGTGAAGACGATCGACACCACCGGCGCGGGCGACAGCTTCGTGGCAGCGCTGCTCCACCGGTTCTGCGCGGCCAGCGACGCGATCGACATCGACGATATCGAGACCGACCCGGAGGCGCTGCGCGCTGCGATCGAGTTCGCCAGCATGGCCGGAGCACTGACGACGCAGAAGGTTGGCGCGATCGCCGCCCAGCCAGAGCTTGAAGAAATCCATACGGCGCTCGATCGCCACGCCAGCGATTCCAGGCATTAACCTCTATCGATGGATTTCCCGACTCGATTGCATGCAAACGGTTTGTAACGTACTCAATCGAAATTCCTCTCGCTAGAATCGACGCAGCTCGGGCGTGTGAGTCAGTCCGCCGTGCTCAATCCTTCGATGCCGTCCATACGTCGGAACCTACGACCTGTCTGACGTTCCTCCCCATGAAACGACGCCCAGTCCTCACCGCCTCGCTCCTATTTTTGGCGGGCTGCACCGCGACTCGCCTCGGCGACGATCGCGGCGCAAACACTTCAGGCGATCGTCCGGACACGCTCCGGTTTGCGGTCTCCGACGTGAAGGGGCTCAAAACCCTCGAAGCTAACTTCGGCGCGTTCCGCGACGCGCTCGGTAGGGCGTTCGATTTACCCGTTGAGCTCTTGCCCCTCGAGACGCCCGTCGCGGCTGCACCCGCCTTGCTGAACGAGCGCCTCGATCTGGTGCTGGCGGGGCCGTCAGAATATCTGATGCTGCGCGCCCGCGCCAAGGCCGAGCCGATCGTCTCGATTACGCGACCGGGATACCACACCACCGTCGTCGTCCGGGCGGACAGCGGCATTACGAGCCTCGCCGACCTACGCGGCAAAACCGTCGGCATGCACGAAGTCGGCTCCACGTCCGGGCACATCGGCGCGACGAAACTCATGCAGGATGCCGGACTCGCGATCGACCGAGAATACACCGTCGTGATGGTTGGCGACGATGGCGAGCGGGCAGTGCGCGACCGCGAAGTTGCCGCCTGGCTGGACTCGAGTTCGCGCACGACGCCGGTGCTACAAGCCGAGGCAGCGAGAGATGGCGAGCTGGTCGAACTCGATCGCGGTGAGCCGCTGCCCAACGATATTTTTGTCGCGAGCCCCACGCTCGCTCCGACCTTCCTCGAGGAGCTGCGCGCGACGATGGTGGCCGAACAGCAAGCCCTATTAGCAGCGCTAACAGCGAGCCCGGGAAATGACAAATACGCGAGATCGGAGCTAGTTCCCGCCGACGATAACGACTACAACGGCGTGCGGGAAATGTATTTCAAACTAGGGATCGAGAGCTTGATTCAATAATAAGCCTCACCATCAATTCGGTTCGTATGCGGCACTCCCAAACCGGCCCGAGGTATGCAAGATACAGGCAGAACATCGCACACAGCAAGAGGGCGCGGCACTGTACTGCGGGATCGCACAACTTTAGCTGGAAAACGTACGAGCCTCGATCGGTTGAGTTCGGAGAAAAGGCGAGCTTCGCCCCATAAAATCCCAAACCTAGTGCGAAATGAAAGAGAAATTTAATATTTCCGAAAATGTTATTTTCAACCTCCGGGCATTGCCCCAACGAAGCCGTACAATACAGCGAAATGCTGGTGCTATGTAGAAGTCGGCGGGTGTTGTCAAAGTCGATCGAGGCGCGATCGAGCGCCCTGAACTACGGCTGGTAGGGGGCAACCGTTCTGATGCAAGTCCCAGCATCTAGAGAGTAGTTTTACCGCCGATGTGGGCTCGCACTCCTGTATCGAGTTCGCGCGTTCGGTCGTCATTCGCCATTGTGGCTTTTGAATACGGGGCTTTTGAATACGGGGAACCCAAAAATGTTTCGCATCCCGTCGCACTTCGAGTCGCGCTTTGAGCCGCACTTTAGAGGTATCGGCAGAGATATCCGCACAAATATCCGCCCGCTCGTTCGTCGCCTTCGCAAGCACCGGATCGCGCACAAAATCGCGCTGGGCTACTTCATGGCGATCGGCTTAGCGGTCGTCGGGACGAGCGCGGGCCTAATCGTCGGCAGCGTTGCCGAGCGGCAAGCGTTGCAGCAGTACGAGACTGCCAATGACGAAGCGGCGTCGATCTATGCCCTGGAGAGCCAGATCTTCACGCTAGTTCTTCATCCCCAGAAGCTGCTCGCGTCAGTGGACGATCCGCTGTGGTGGGAGTACGAGGTGGGGCTGTATCGAGCTAATGCAAAGAAGTTGCGCGAGACGCTGGCAGATTTGCAGCAGCTCGATCGCGACAGGGCTGGCGGACTCCGCGAAATGCGCGATCGCAGCGATCTGGCGAAGTCTGGGATTCTGACGGTGACGCCGCAGTTTCTGGCAGACTATACGGCCTGGAGCCAAGTGTTGTGGTCGCCAGCTCGCGAAGGCTCCGATCGCACGATGCAAGACTTCGTGCGGTACATCTCGAACGACGAGTGGCAAGCGCTGCGGGTGCGCTTCGAGCGCCTGTCTGAAGACCTGCTGCGAGTTCGTCGCCTGTCCGAGAGGCGCAGCCGAGACGCGCTCGCCCGGCTCGAGGCGGCGCGACAGCTGCGGTTCCACACCGTGCTCGGCAGCATGACCTTAGCGACGCTGCTGGCGATCGTGCTGGCGATCTATACCAGCCGCGCGATCGCGCGTCCCATCCGCTATCTGACCGACATCACCCAACGCATCACCGATTCCGAGGACTTCGGGCAGCGCGTTCGCGTCGAAACCTACGACGAAACCGCCCGGCTCGCGGAGTCAGTCGATCGGCTCGTGCGCTGGGCGGGACAATACACCCACGACCTGACCGAGGCGCGCGAAACTCTCGAAGACCGCGTCGAACAACGAACCGAAGCCCTCAAGCAAGCCCAGGCACAGGTCGTCCAGAGTGAAAAAATGTCGAGCCTCGGGCAGCTTGTCGCCGGGGTCGCCCACGAAATCAACAACCCCGTCAGCTTTATTTACGGCAACATCACCCACGCCCATAACTACACCTGCGCCCTGCTGGAGCTAATCGAGCTTTACCGCCAGCACTATCCGGAGCCAAACGAGGAAATCGCCGAGCACATTGAAGACATCGACCTGGAGTTCATCACCGGCGACCTTTCAGCGCTGCTGGAGTCGATGCAGATTGGAGCCGATCGCATCAAAGAAATCGTCCTCTCGCTGCGGATGTTCTCACGGCTCGACGAGTCGGAGGTTAAGGCTGCCGATATTCATGCCGGTCTCGACAGCACGCTGACGATCCTGGGGCATCGCCTCAAGGCGCAGCCCGATCGCCCGAAGGTCGCAATTCTCCGCAAATACGGCGACCTGCCCCATATAGACTGCTACCCCGGCCTACTCAATCAGGTGTTTATGAACCTGCTGGTCAACGCGATCGACGCCCTAGAAGAACATATGGAGGCCGACCCAAACTTCGAGATTCCCCAAATCTCGATCGCAACGCGACTCGTCCACGGCCAGTGCGAGATATGCATCAGCAACAACGGGCCGGGCATTCCCGAATGCGTCAAAGCGAGCATCTTCGATCCGTTCTTCACCACAAAAGAGGTCGGGCGCGGCACGGGTATGGGTCTCTCAATTTCCTACACAATCGTCGCTGAGACCCACGGTGGAACTCTGCGGTGTCAGTCGTCTGCGAATCGGACTTGCTTTGAAGTGCGCGTCCCGCTATCGCCACAAACGGCAAGCTGCTCGCTCGATCGCGCCGCTGTCGCCTAACCGTGCTGCTCTAGATGGAAGTGGTCGTAAATTTGTCGCGCCAGGCTGGGGCCAATGCCCGGGACTTCCGCAAGCTGCTCCGGCGAAGCTTGGACGATATAGTCGAGCGAGCGAAAGTGAGCGAGTAGCTCCTTTTGGCGCTGGAAGCCCAGGCCGGGAACTTCATCGAGACGCGACCGACGCATCCGTTCCGTGCGCTGCTGGCGGTGGAAGCTGACGGCAAACCGGTGGGCTTCGTCGCGGGCGCGGCGTACGAGCTGGACGCCAGGGCGATCGGGTTCGGCGATCGTCGGGTCTGATTCGCCCGGTCGGAAGATCTCTTCGCGCTGCTTCGCGAGGCTGACGACGTTGACCGAGTCAATCAAATCGTAGTCGCGCAACACCGACACCACCGACGAAAGTTGCCCCTTCCCGCCGTCGATTACCACCAAATCGGGGAAATCCTCGTCCGTCTCAGGCTTTAGCGTCCCGTCCCGTCGCGCCTGAGCGTGCTTGCGAAAACGGCGTCCCAGAACCTCCGCGAGGCTAGCGAAGTCGTCCGATCGCCCGGACTTGACGTCGGGATTTTTGATTTTGTAGCGGCGGTAGTGCTGCTTGGCGGGGATGCCGTCGAGGAACACCACCTGGGAGGCCACCGCGTCAGAGCCCTGAACGTGAGAGATGTCGTAGCACTCGATGCGGTGCGGCAGGTCGGGCAAATCGAGAATCTCCATCAGATCCGTCAGGTCGCGGATGTTGCGCTCGTCCTGGCGCTGCAGCCGTTCCAGCTCGCGATCGGCGTTGCGTGCCACCATCGCCACCAGCTCCGCCTTCATCTGTCGCTGCGGCGCGACCAAAGACACCTTGCGCCCGCGCCGATCGCCCAGCCAGTCCGCCAGCAGCTCGCCTTCGGGTAGGTCGTGCTGCACTAGGATTTCACTGGGAATCTCCACCGGATCGACGCTGCGGTAGTGCTCTTCGAGGACGTGCTGCAACACCGCCCCGGGCTCGCCCGTGCTGGCGATGAACCCCAGCCGCCCGACGAGCTGACCGGCGCGCACCTGGAAAAGCTGGACGCAGGCGTGGCGTTCGCCCTGGCTAACGGCGATCGCATCGCGCGAAATCCGGTCATCGGGGAGCGACACCTTTTGCGCCGCGCCGAGGGATTCGAGTCCGGCGATGCGATCGCGGATCGCCGCTGCGGCCTCGAAGCGCAGCTCTTCTGCCGCCTTCTCCATCTGTGCCGTCAAGATCTCCACCAGCTCGTGACCGCGCCCCTGGAACACCATCGCCACCTTCTGCACGATCTTGTGATAGTCCTCCGGCGTAATCTTCGACTGGCAAACGCCGGGACAGCGACCGATGTCGTAGTTCAGGCAGGTGCGATTTTTATACAGCGGCTTGCGGCGCTGGCGCAGCGGGAAGACGCGCTTGATCAGCCCCAACGTACTCCGCAGCAGGCGCGTGTCGGTGTAGGGGCCGTAGTAGCGATCGGCTTTGCGGTTGGGGCGGCGCTTGCGGGTGATGAAGATGCGCGGGTACTGCTCGGACCAGGTGATGCAGAGGTAGGGATATTTTTTGTCGTCTTTGAGCAGGACGTTGAAGTGGGGCTGATGCTTTTTGATCAGGTTGGCTTCGAGGGCGAGGGCTTCGGCTTCGGTGTCGGTGACGACGATTTCGATGTCGCAGACTTGGCGCACCATCATGGCGATGCGTTCGGTGTGGTGGTTGGATTCGCGGAAGTAGGAGCGGACGCGCGATCGCAGCTTTTTCGATTTGCCGATGTAGAGGATGGCATCGTCGCGATCGCGCATGAAGTAGACGCCCGGTTCGGGGGGGATCTCTTTGAGGCGGGCTTCGAGCCGATCGGGGGTTTGGAGAAGGGGTTGGCGATCGCTAGTCATAATTGCGTACGATAGCGCGGCTATTGGCAGCGTTGCTATGCTGCATTTGCAGGAGATTTCCCAACAGATTCCACCGCACCATGTCACCGACGCTTGCAAAATGGTCGATCGCGGACTACCACCGCATCATCGAGGCTGGGATTCTCGACGATCGCCGAGTGGAACTTATCGAAGGAGACATTGTCGAGATGGTTCCGGAGAGCGCCGAGCACGCAGGGCGGGGCGAGATTTTGGCGATGCTGTTGCGTCGGCGGCTGGGCGATCGCGCTTGGGTTCGCGAAGCGCGACCGATTACGCTGGCGAACTCTGAGCCGGAGCCGGATATTGCGGTGGTCGATGCGTGCGGTGTTCCCTACGTCGATCGTCATCCCAGCGCGGGGGACGTGTTTCTGGCGATCGAAATTTCTAACACGACACTGCGCGGCGACCTGACGCGCAAACGCGACCTCTACGCGCGGGCGGGAATTCGGGAGTATTGGGTGGTGGATTTGCGCGATCGGCGCGTGGTCGTGTTTCGCGAGCCGGATGGAGAGACGTACGGACAAAAGCAGGTGTTTGAGTCGGGAACGATCGCGTTTACCGTATTCGCAGACTGCCGCATTCAGCTCGGTGAGATTTTTGCGTAATGGACGAGTATTTGAAGGCCGACAGCACGATCGACTGGCAACACCCCACGATCGTCCAGCTTGCCCGCAATCTCGCTGCCGATCGCCTCTCTACGCTTGCGATCGCCCGTACCTGTTTTGAGTGGGTGCGCGACAAAATCGGTCACAGCGTTGACGAGCGCAGAAATCCCGTGACTTGGCGAGCCTCCGACGTGCTGCGCCACAAAACCGGCTACTGCTTCGCCAAAAGCCACCTGCTGGCCGCGCTGCTGCGTGCCAACAATATCCCCGCCGGATTTTGCTACCAGCGCTTGAGCATCGACGATCGCGGCGCGCCCTACAGCCTGCATGGCTTTAACGCAGTACACCTGCCCGAGTTCGGCTGGTATCGCATCGATCCGCGCGGCAACAAGCCCGGAGTGGACGCGCAGTTTACGCCGCCGGAAGAGCGTCTGGCTTATGCGGTACGGCTTCCTGGAGAGGCAGACTTTCCGGAGATTCACGCCGAACCGCTGCCGTCGGTGGTGGCGGCGCTGCAAGCGGAGCAAACCTGGGAGGGGATGTTGCAGCGTTTGCCGGATGTGGAAGTTTGAGGGAGGTGCAGATCGCAAGTTTGCATCTCACGGCCAGAAATCTTTGTCGAGAACTTCATCCGCATCGTGCTAGCCCGATCGTCCGATGCCATACCTCCCTCCCCTGGCAAAACGATCGCTCGCGGACTACGACCACGCAGCGATCGAGAGATCCAACACGACACTGCGTAACGACACGTTGCCCTAAGGCCGCACGTAAAAAGCCCCCGATCCCAGTCGATCGAGGGCTTAATCAAGCTACACAAAGACCTGCTTTAATAGGGACGCCACTGGGGACGCGATCCCGCGCCCCCAGCAGTGCGCGACAGATCCTAGCCCATCACGGCCTTCGCTTTGGCAACGACGTTATCGACGGTGAAGCCGAATTTTTCCATCATCACGCCACCGGGAGCCGAAGCACCGAAGCTGTCAACCGCGAGGCTCGCACCTTCGGCGCCGACGTACTTCGCCCAGCCCATCGAGATGGCGGCTTCCACTGACAGACGCTTGGTGACGGCAGCGGGCAGCACGGACTCTTTGTACTCGTTAGACTGCGCGTCGAACAGCTCCCAGGACGGCAGCGAAACGACGCGGACTTTCTTGCCGTCTTCGGTCAGTTTGGCCGCAGCGTCAACGCAAAGGCCGACTTCCGAACCTGTACCGATAAGGATCAGATCGGGCGTACCGTCGCAGTCGATCGCCACGTAGCCCCCTTTCATGCCGTTCTCGATGCTGCTAGCGGCGAGGTTCGGCACGCCTTGGCGGGTGAAAGCGATCAGCGTCGGGTACTTGCGGTTTTCGACGGCGTATTTGTAGGCCGCCGAGCACTCGTTGCCGTCTGCCGGACGGAAGACGACCAGGTTGGGGATGGCACGCAGCGACGCCAGGGTCTCGACGGGTTGGTGCGTCGGGCCGTCTTCACCGAGTGCAATGGAGTCGTGGGTCATCACGTAGATGACACCTGCTTCCGACAGCGCCGAGAGGCGAATCGCGCCGCGCATGTAGTCGGCGAAAACCAGGAAGGTCGCGCAGTAAGGGATTAGACCCGAACCGTGCAGCGCCATGCCGTTGCAGATCGCGCCCATCGCGTGCTCGCGCACGCCAAAGTGGACGTTGCGGTTTTCGTACGCGCCTTTCTGGAAGTCGCCGGAGCAGTGCAGCTCGGTGAGGTTCGAGTGGGTCAGATCGGCCGAACCGCCGATCAGCTCGGGCAGGTTGGGGGCCAGGGCGTTGAGGGTCGTTTCCGAGTGCTTGCGGGTCGCCAGCGATTTGTCTGCCGGGGTCAGGGTCGGCAGATCTTTGTCCCAGCCGTCGGGCAGCTTGTTGTCGATCGCGCGCTGCAGCTCGGCGGCGTCTTCGGGGTACTTGGTTTTGTACTGGGCGAAGAGCGAGTTCCACTCGGCTTCGAGGCTCGCGCCTTTTTCAACGGCTTTGGTGAAGTAGTCGCGCACTTCCGAGGGCACCTCGAAGGGCTCGTAGCTCCAGCCGAGGTTTTCGCGGGTCAGCTTGACTTCGGCGTCGCCGAGAGCCGCGCCGTGGACGCCTGCGGTGTCTTGCTTGTTGGGCGAACCGTAGCCGATCAGGGTCGTGACCTTGATCATCGTCGGCTTGTCGGTGACTTTCTTGGCTTCTTCGATCGCGCTGGCGATCGCGTCGAGATCGGTGTTGCCGTTTTCTACGTGGAGCGTGTGCCAGCCATAGGCTTCAAAGCGCTTCGATACGTCTTCGGTGAACGACACGTCGGTCGAACCATCGATCGAGATGTGATTGTCATCGTAGAGGGCGATCAGTTTACCCAGACCCCAGTGACCCGCCAGCGAGCAAGCTTCGCCGGAGATGCCTTCCATATTGCAGCCGTCGCCGAGGATGACATAGGTGTAGTGATCGACCACCGTGGCGTCGGGTTTGTTGAACTTCGCCGCCTGGTGCGCTTCAGCCAGTGCCAGACCGACGCCATTACAGATGCCTTGGCCGAGCGGGCCGGTGGTCACTTCGATACCTGCCGTCTCGAAGTTCTCGGGGTGTCCGGGCGTGCGCGAGCCCCACTGACGGAACTGCTTGATGTCTTCGATCGTCACGCTGTCGTAACCGAACAGGTGCAGCAGCGCGTATTGCAGCATGCAGCCGTGACCGGCGGAGAGGACAAAGCGATCGCGATTAAACCACTTGGGGTTCTTGGGGTTGAACCGCATGAACTTGTCCCAGAGGGTGAAGGCCATCGGTGCTGCACCCATGGGCAGACCGGGGTGGCCGGACTTTGCCTTCTGAACGGCGTCGATCGCCAGGAAGCGAATCGCGTTGATGCAAAGTTCTTCGACGGATTGGGTGGCAACAGCCATAGCTAATCTCTCATTCGTTATTAAGGGCAGGGCGACAGCGGTTCTCTCGGGGGGACTCGCCGACAGGAAATCGGGGTTTATCGAACAGGGGTGCTTTTCGCATTCGCGATGGGGCTCCGAACGAGCGAGGCACTGGTGACGGAGGACTCACGCGCACTCGATCGTCTCGATCGCGAACGATTAAACGAGGTTTAAAACACGTTCCTGCAAAGAATTGACACCATCATGCCACTAGGGGGATCGGGGGGCAAGACTGGGCGTATTGGGGGAAATAGCAGGCGCTCGACTTTTCTCAATGCCAGGTTGGAGGCGCGATCGCGACGGAGATGAAACGGGGACGAAACCGATAGGAGATGAGAAGTAAACAGAAGCGAAACGCGATCGCAGCGGCCGCGATCTTGGCGTTCGCTCCAAAGTCTGTCCTGGCGTTCGCGCAAAACTCGAGCGAACGTTTGCCCGGTTTGGTGCGGTTGTCACGTGTATGTTGCCAAAGGGTTGAAGTTCGCTCGATCGATGGCGTGTAATCCTGTTCTCTATGCTCGCGCTCTCCTACTTTCACTATCGACCCGCACTGGTAGCGCTCTCGATCTCGCTTCCGATTTTCGCGTCGTACGCTGCTTTCGAGGTCGTTGAATGTGCCGCGAGCGCTCGTTCGCAACGCCGCCAGATTCCCTGGAGTATCGTCGGTGGAATGATGCTGGGCGGCGGCATTTGGTCGATGCACTTTGTCGGCATCTTGGCGCTCGAGCTCGAGTTTCCCGTCCGCTACGACATCGGTCAGACGCTCGCGTCGTTAGCGATCGTGGTGCTCGGCGCGAGCGTCGCATTATTCCAGGTCGCCCAGCCAGAATTCAAGCGGTCACAGCGCCTGACAGCGGCGGCGGTGATGGGCAGCGGCGCGATCGCGATGCACGCCATCGGCATGAAAGCGATGCGCGTCCCGGCGCAAGTGGAGGTGAACCCCACAATTATGCTGCTCTCGATCGCGATCGCCGTGTCGGTCTCGGGGATGGCGCAGGAGATTTTGCGACAGTTCGAGCGCATCGGTCGCGCGCGCGAATCGTGGCGCTGGTATGCGTCGGTCTTAATGGGCTCGGCGATCGCGATCGCTCACTACACGGCGATGCTCGGCGTGCGGCTCATCCCTTTGAGAGGCCCGAGCGCCATGCCGCTCTTCGCTGACAGCATCGACTCGTTTCGTCTGGCAGAACTCATCGGAGTGGGTATGCTCGCGTTTTGCGGCATCGCGCTGGTCGTAACGCTCGGCCACCGCCGCCGCACCCTCCAACGCACGCTACGCGACTTGCAAAGCACGCAAATGCGGCTGATCCAAGCCGAAAAACTCTCCAGCATCGGCCAACTCTCAGCAGGCATTTCTCACGAAATCAACAACCCTTTATCGTTTATCAAGGGCAACTTAATTCATCTCGAAGTGACCCTCGACGAAATGCTGACCGTGTTTCAGGTCGCTCACCGCCAGCGGGAGACCCTCCCAGCGGGACTTGCCGAACAGCTCGAAGATTTTGACTGGGATTTCGTTGGCAGCGACTTGCCTAAATCGCTGGGCTCGATGCATAACGGCATCGAGCGCATCCAAAGTATCGTCCGCGCCCTCGAGGTGTTCACGAGCTGCAACGAATCGGAGCTGAAGGAAATTAACCTGTGCGATCGCATCGAAGACACGCTCAAGCTGTTCTCCAGACGATTCGCATCCGATGCCGTCCGTCCGGGCATTACCGTCGAGCGCCAGTACGATCCGCTACCGCGCGTCGAGTGCTGTTCGGGAGAGATCCTTCAAGCGCTCTACAACCTCCTCGAAAATGCCGTCGAGGCGATCGAACAGCGCTGGGCGGCAGGCGCAACACAGCCCGGACGGATCGCGATCGCCGCGCAAGCTAGGCGCGAGCATATCTACATCGGCATCTCCGACACGGGCGCGAGCTGCGACCCGAAACGCGTCGCCAAGCTGTTCGAGCCGTTCTTCACGACCAAAGGCCCCGGCCAAGGCACGGGGCTGGGCCTGACCCTAGCACTGCAAGCGGTGCGAAGCCACGGTGGGACGCTGGGTCTAACGCCGAACGAAGGCGGGATGCTGGCCGAAATCACACTGCCGCTACGCGTTCTCAGGGCAAGCGACCCAGGCCGGACAGGGCTTTCGACGCGATCGTCGGCGAGTTGAGTTCGAGTCTACACCTGATGCACCGGGCTGACGATGCAGCCTAAGCAGGGTACTTGCGAAATACCAGCGAGACGTTGTGGCCGCCGAAGCCGAAGGAGTTAGAAATCGCGACGTTGACTTCGCGATCGCGGCTTTCGTTCGCCACGTAGTCGAGATAGCACTCGGGGTCGGGATTTTCTAGGTTGATGGTCGGCGGGACGCGATCGTTGACGATCGACAGTACCGTCGCCACGGCCTCGATGCCGCCGGAGCCGCCGAGCAGGTGGCCGGTCATCGATTTCGTGGAGCTGACCGCCAGCTTTTTGGCATGGTCTTCGCCAAGGGCGGTGACGATCGCGGCGGTTTCGTTTTTGTCATTGGCCGGGGTGCTGGTTCCGTGGGCGTTGATGTAGTCCACCGCGTCGGGCGTGATGCCCGCATCTTTGACAGCGAGGCCGATCGCGCGAGCTGCGCCTTCACCTCCCGGCGGCGGCGAAGTGATGTGATAGGCGTCGCAGGTCATGCCGTA
Organism: uncultured cyanobacterium; assembly: GCA_937899645.1. Lineage (GTDB taxonomy): Bacteria > Cyanobacteriota > Cyanobacteriia > Cyanobacteriales > Geitlerinemataceae > RDYZ01. The sequence continues at coordinate 14,278 of CALCCD010000070.1, forward strand.
GCCGATAATTTCAGCGTAGATTTTCGCACCGCGCGCCTTGGCATGTTCGAGTTCTTCCAGGAGTAGGACACCCGCACCTTCACCCATCACAAAGCCGTCGCGATCGCGATCGAACGGTCGGCTGGCGTGGAGCGGGTCGTCGTTACGCGAGGTGCACAGCGCCTTGGCCGAGGCAAACCCGGCGTAAGACAGGGGCGTGATCGCCGCTTCCGCGCCACCGGCTAGCATCGCCTGGGCGTAACCGCCTTGAACGAGCCGGAAAGCGTCGCCGATCGAGTGAGAACCCGCCGCACAAGCCGTCACCGGACAGGTGTTGGGGCCTTTCGCGCCAGTATGGATCGCCGCTAGACCCGAGCCCATATTGGCGATCATCATCGGCACGGTAAACGGGCTAACCCGCGACGGTCCGCGCTTGAGTAGCACTTCGTCCTGTTCTTCCATCACCTTTAGGCCGCCGACACCGCTGCCGACGATAATGCCCACTTGCTCGGCATTGAGTTCGTCGATGGTGAAGTTGCCATCTGCGAGGGCATCTTTGCTAGCCGCCACGGCGAACTGGGCGAAGCGCGCCATACGCTTGGCCTCCTTCTTCTCCATGTACTGCGTCGGGTCGAAATCTTTGACCTGTCCGCCGATCTGGCAGGCAAAGTCCTCGGCGTCGAACAGGTCGATCGCGCCGATGCCACAACGGCCCGCCATCAGGCCGTCCCAATATTCCGCGTGGGTATTGCCAATCGGCGTGATGGCCGCAATGCCGCTGATAACAACACGTTTGGGCTGGAGGTTCGTCATGAGTCAGAAGAGATCGGAATGGAAGGGTGCTGCGCGAAGCAAGCAAACATCGAAGGCAAGCCGAGCGCCGATAGCAGTCGCGCGCGCCGAACCCGCATTAAACGAATAAGAGCCGGGGCAGAACGCAGTCCACACCAGCTCTTGGGGGTCGAAGGCCGCGATTTAGGCAGACTGTTCGGTAATGTAGTCTGCTGCCGATTGAACAGTCGTGATTTTCTCTGCGGCTTCGTCGGGGATTTCGATATCGAACTCTTCCTCGAAGGCCATGACCAGTTCGACGATGTCGAGCGAATCAGCACCGAGATCTTCTACAAACGACGACTCGGGCTTCACCTCCGAAGCTTCAACGCCGAGCTGATCCGTGACGACATCTTTAACCTTTGCAAAAATCTCGTTACTCATTATTCCTGGATTTTCCTTAATTGCGGCACGTCGGATTTTCACACAGTTCTTAGCGTTCCTCAAGTCGCGACGCTGCCGCGATCGCCGGAAGCTCGATCCGTGCCGTTGGTGCGCTGCTGCGCTTTTCTCGTCCTATAGTATCGGAAAGTGCGACCGATCCCCGCGCTCGCCCGCGTGCTGCGAATCTGCTGTTGGCGACCGTTCGGCCAGCTTTGACGCGGCAATTTCCGTCAGCCGATCGCGCGACTGGAGACGGTTTGCCGCGACGCTTTGACATAACGTTTCCCTCTCGCTTTTCGCCCTTTCTCTTCAACTCGATGTTTCCCGATCTGTCTTCCGTTTGCTCGCTTTTCGCTCGCCCCTGCCGCACTCTGGCCGTGGGCCTCTGCGCCGGTCTACTGGCGATCGGCGCGAGCGGCTGCGATTTGCTCGTTGCGCTGCTCGAGCCGATTCCGGCAGACTCCGAGTATTCCGAGCACCTGAGCTTTGGCAACCCCAGTGGCGCGATCGCCGATCCGAGCCAAACGGACAATTTCTTGATCTCCGATGTGGAGTACGCGCTGTCCTACAACCAGTCGCGCGGCACGGCTAACTGGGTGAGCTGGAAGCTGTCGCGCGCGACGCTGGGTTCGGCAAAGCGGCAGGACGACTTTCGCGCCGACGATCGCCTGCCGCAGGGCTGGTATCGCGTCGATGGCAACGACTATCGCGGCAGCGGCTACGATCGCGGCCACCTCGTACCGTCCGCCGATCGCACGTCCAGTGCCGCCAGCAACTCGCAGACCTTCGTGATGACCAACATCATTCCCCAGTCGCGCAAAAACAATCGCAACACCTGGCGCGAGCTAGAAGAGTACAGCCGCGACCTCGTGGCACGCGGCTACGAGCTGTACGTCATCGCCGGAGTCTACGGCGGCTCGAAGCGCATCGCCGATGGCAACGTCACCGTACCCAGCAACACCTGGAAGGCGATCGCAGTGCTCGATCCCGGCCAGCGTCCGGAGTCCGTCACGCCCGATACGCTGGTGTTTGCCGTGGACGTACCGAACGACAATCGCGTGTCGTCGGACTGGCGGCGCTATCTGGTTTCGGTGGATGCGATCGAGTCGAGGACGCAGCTCGATCTGCTCGATCGCTTGCCGGACGGCGTCGAGGCGACCTTAGAAACCCGCGTCGGCGACCCGCCGGAGTAGGCGAGCCGAGATTGATGCAAAGCGATCGGGAGATCGAAGCGCACCGCGACAACCTAGGGACGCACCAAGCGATCGGAGTCGATCGGCTCGGCCTGTCCGGCATCGACCAGCGCCTGATACATCATCGCGGCCACCACCTCGCGGGAGGCGGGCACGTCCGGATCGAAGGCCGACACTTCCGGATCGATGACGATAAGACCGGCCTGGGTAGCAGCAGCGAGTTTCGGCTTCGCCCAGTCGGGGAAGGCGGCGGCGTCAGAGTAGACGGCCAGGGTGGCGGCAGGATCGCCCGAGGGGCCCAAGCCGAGGCCGGTGGCTAGGGCGATCGCCACCTCCAGTCGCGACACCGGGCGCTCGGGCGCGAAGCGAGCGTTGGGGTAGCCGGATAGAAAGCCGATTTCGACGGACTTGTCGATCGCGGTGCGGGCCCAGTAGTCGCCGCCGACATCGCTAAAGGCGATCGAGTCGCTCAGATTTTCATCGCGATCGAAGATTTTTTGAATCTGTGCGGCCAGCTCGGCGCGGGTCACGGGACGATCGGGCGCGAACGTGCCGTTGGGGAAGCCCGAAACCAGCTCGCGCTTCGAGAGGCCATCGATAAAGGGCTTCGACCAGCGATCGGCGGGTAGGTCGGTAAAGTTCGCCGCTTCAGCAGTTTCAGCGATGTTTTCGGAGACGCTGGCCGAGCCCTCGGCAGCGACGGGGCCGCCGCCGGTTTCGCCATCAGCTCCACCATTCGCGCCAGCGGCGGCAGCATCGGTCGCGCCGTCATCTCCCGCAATGGCTCCCGCACCAGAGGCATCTCCTCGCGCCTCCTCGGTTGTCGGGGTTTGGCTGTTCGCACCTCGACCTCGCGACGATAGCGCGCCCGCACCCGCTGCCAGCGCGCCCGCCTCGCGAGCCCGCGAACCGATCGTATTTAGAGCACGGCCGGTGGTAGAAGTGCGGCGATTGGCGGCATCGGCGGCATCGGCATCATCGATGTCGCGATCGCCCATCTCTCGCTCGGCATCGCGATCGGCGCTGCTGTCAGCGCGGCCCGCCGAAGCGTTGTCATCTAACTGCTGTTCGGCGCGGTTGGGGAAATTGAACGCGTCGCCGCGATCTCCGCGTGTCACAATTGTCGCGCCAAGCGTTCCCAGGGTTCCGAAGGCCACGAACAGCGCCAGCCACTCGTCCGATCTGAGTGCTTTCGATCGTTTTGCAGGGGGCGAAGCTTTGGATTCCGACACGGTATTAACTCCCGATCTGACGATCTCAACGAGCGGATAAAAAATCGAATCAAAAAAGGCGTAGGCGCATCCTAGCATTCGCCTCGAAAGATCTCCGGCGCGCCTGACAAGCTGTTACGTCTGCCCGTTAGATTACTCCACGGAAATCCCCCCCCCACTGTCCGGGATTCGAGCACTGAGCGCAGTCGTTGGCGTCGCCTTCGCGAAGCGAATCGTGCGTCACACTCAGGCGATCGGGCGATTGGCGAGGCCGACGCCACGCGAATGACAAGCTCGGCCTTCCTTAACGACTTCCGGACAAATATATTCTTGGAGTGCTCTTTCCCCACACACCATCGGGCGCTACTCGCTGCGTCCCAACCCCTCCGAGAGCAGCACGTCGTCTTTGTAGACGAAAACGCGGTTGCGGCCCAGGGCTTTGGCTTGGTAGAGGCAGCGATCGGCGCGGGCGATGAGTCGGGTGGGCAGCGTCCCAGTTAGCGGCGTCGTGTAGGCCGCACCGATGCTCACCGTTACGCAATCGGAGATCGGCGACTCTTCATGGGGAATTTTCAGGTCGCGGACGGCCTGGTTGACCCGCTCGGCCACCGCGATCGCGCCACTCAGGTCGGTATTCGGCAAGACGATCGCGAACTCCTCCCCGCCATAGCGCGCCGCCAGGTCGGTGATGCGCTTGGCCTGGGCTTCGAGCACGCTGGCCACCCAGCGCAGGCAAGCATCGCCCGCTTGGTGGCCGTAGTAATCGTTGTAGCGCTTGAAATGATCGACATCGCACATCAGCAGCGCTAGGGGCGTCCCGTCGCGCAGGGCGCGCCGCCACTCGGTGTGGATGTAGTCGTCGAACTTACGGCGGTTGGCGAGCTGGGTCAGGCCATCGAGAGTGACGAGGCGCTGGAGTTCGGTGTTGGCTTCGGTTAGGGCGCGCTTGGTTTGCTGCCGCAGCATGAACGACGAGAGCTGCGAGGCCACCGCCTGGGTCAGCTCGATCGCGCGAGTATTGTGGCTGCGCCGCCCGCAGGAAAAGAAGACCAACACCGCCACCACCTGACGGTCGGCAAAGATCGGCACGCCGTAGGCCGAGTGCAGCCCCGCTTCGCGAAACATCGATCGATGGGAAGCAAACGCACCGCCGCTCTCGATATCTTCGACCCAGATCCCTTCCTGAAGTGCCCACACGTAGCCGGGAAAACCTTGGTTTTCCGAAAAGAACAGGCCCGTTCGCATCTGCTGGAACGCCTCGAGTCCGGGCTGCGAGCTATGCCAGCCCATCCTATGCTGCAGCCGCCCGGACGGCTCGTCGATCGACCAAGCCTCGCCCGCATCCCACTCGGCGATCGTGCAGAGTTTGCCGAGGACGATCTCGAGCATCTCCTGGAAGGTGTCCGCCTGGACGACCGCCTGCCCGGTGGCCAGCAGCAGTTGGAGCTGCTCTTCGGACTGGTGGCGCAGCGTCACGTCCGTCAGCGAGCCGGACATGCGGATCGGGTTACGGCGATCGTCCCACTGGGCCTGGCCGCGATCGAGCACCCAGCGATACTGGCCGCTCTTGTGACGCAGACGGTACTCGGCGTAATAGTGAGTCGTGACGCACTCGAGGTGGTAGCGGATAAACTCCAGCACCCACTCGAGATCTTCGGGGTGGACTAGCTCTTGCCAGCTCCGTCGCTGAGGCAGCAGCGTCCCCGGCTCGTGGCCGACGATCTCCTGCCAGCGCTCGGAGAAGTACATCGAACCGTTGGCGATGTCCCAGTCCCAGAGGCCGTCGTTGCTGCCCTGGAGCGCCAGATGCCAGCGCTCGCGGTTGGCACTGAGTTCGTTCTCCACGTGATAGCGCTTGCGAATCTCTTGCTGGAGACGCAGGTTCTGCTCGATAAGCTGCGCCTGAATGCGGCGAAACTGGAGCTGGTTGCGAACGCGGGCAGACATTTCCAGGGGCTGGACGGGCTTGACTAAATAATCGACGCCGCCAACCTCAAAGGCGCGGGCCAGGTCGATGGTCGTGTCGAGCGCGCTGACGAAAACGATCGGAATATCGCGCGTTTTGGGGTTGCACTTCAGGGTTGAACAAACGGTGTACCCGTCCATATCCGGCAGGCAAATATCGAGCAAAATCAGGTCGGGGTGAGCACTGCGCGCCTGGGACAGGGCGCTGAGGCCGTTTTCCGCGCTCAGCGTCACGTAGCCCTCGCTTTTCAGCATGTCCTCAAATAAGAGTCGATGTGCCGCTGTGTCATCGACGATGAGAATAACCCCCTTAATTGATGTAAGTGCGTTTGAGGCGTCGTTCATGAAAGACGAAGATGACCGGCAGCACGGCGCGAAGTTGAAACATCGAGACCGGCGAGCCAATGCGTGCTTGCCAAGGACGAAAAGTCGAGGCCCGATCGCATTGCGGCGACTGAGGCGGGAAGGTGGATGCTTGAAAGCCAAACAGGTTCGGAGCGATTTTTCAGTCTAAACACTCTAGCATCGTCGCCTCTGGCCCCGACCGCAAGGGCGAGGGGTGCATTTTTGTCGCGTCGCGCATACGGGTTTGCTCCGCGCCGGTGCGACCGCTGTGAGATCTTGCCCGTGCGATCCGGCCGATTACGACCGGACCAGCGCGCCCCTATCGTATCTACCGCGCGAGTCCCGTGCGGGCCGCCGTCAGAGCATGTGGAGCGATCGCGTCAGACGAGCTGACAGCGCCAGAGCCGATCGAAACCGTCGTCCGGGTGAGGCGGGCAGCACTTCAGCGCTCGATGCATGGCCTCGAGGACGGCATCCGGAACCCGGCGCGATCGACGACGGTTGCGCTCGATGGCCACAGCCAGCGGTACATCCAGCCAGAGTCCCAGCACCGCCGTCAGCCCGCAAGCCCGCGCCCGTGCGATCGCCTGCCGACGGTGGTCGCGATCGACGTTGGTGGCGTCGTAGATCGTTGCGGGATAGCCGTGGAGGTTGCCGGAGTTTTCGTGGCCGCGAGAGCGGCTTCGAGAGCTGCCGCGACGGGCGATCGCGGCAAGACGCCGCTCGACGTGGGCCTCAATTTGCGGCCAGTGACCCTGAATCCTCGCGTCGCCGTACAGCTCGGCTCGCACGGCATCGGTGGCGATCGTCTCGCAGTTCGGCCACTGCGCCGCTAGGGTGCAGGCGAGCGTCGTTTTGCCGCTGCCCGGTATGCCGATTAAAACCAAAAGCGACGCGATCGGGCGCTCTGCGGTGCAGTAGCGCTCGATCGCGTCAATTTCCTCAAGGTCGGGAGCTTTCATCGCCCAGTGTCGATCGCCCCAACCGACCGCACTCGGTCGAGTGGCGCTGGTCGAATGGCGCTAGATAACGAATCCGTCGGGAATAACGGCATTCTTTTGAATGACGACGATGCCACTGCGAATGTGGAAGCCCAGCTCCTCACGGTTGGCCTCTTCGATATTTTCGCTATTGGTAATCTTGACGTCCTTACCGATGCGCGCATTTTTATCGACGATCGCGCCGCTGACCAGAGAGTTGCTGCCAATGCCCATCGGCGGCTTGTCGCTAGCAGTGTCGGTTTTGCGCGCTTCGGAGCTTTGGTAAAAGTCCGAGCCCATGATCAACGAGTCGCGTACGACCGCACCGGACTCGACGCGGGTGCGAATGCCCAAAACGGAGTGCTCGATTTGGCACTGCTTGAGGATGCAGCCATCGCCGATAATCGACTCGGTTACGTTGCAGTCCAGCAGCTTGCTCGGCGGCAAGTAGCGCGCGCGGGTATAGATCGGCGCTTCGTGATCGTAGAAGCTGAACGGCGGCATGGGCTGCTGAGTCAGCGCCAGGTTCGAGTTGTAAAACGCCTCGATCGTTCCGATATCTTCCCAATAATCGTCGAACAAATAGGCTTGGACGTTATATTTCTCGGCGGCGGCGGGGATAATTTCTTTGCCGAAATCGGTCTGCTCGATTTTCTTCTCGAGCAGGTCGATCAGCACGTCTTTTTTGAAGACGTAAATCCCCATCGAGGCGATAAATGGCTTGAGTTTAGCCTGCTCGGCATCGAGGCCCAGGCTGGTGGTATCGACCACCATTGCGTCGAGATCTGCGCCCTTGGGTTTCTCAGAAAAGGAGAGGACGCGGCCAGTGCTATCGTCGATTTTCATCAAACCGAAGGCACTTGCGCGCTCGCGATCGATCGGCACGACGGAGAGCGTAATATCGGCGTTAGTTTCGCGGTGGCGCTCGACAAACAGCCGGTAATCCATGCGGTAGAGGTGGTCGCCCGACAGGATGACGAACTCATCGACATCCAAATCCTTCAGCATCCAGAGATACTGGCGCACCGCGTCAGCAGTACCTTGAAACCACTCGGGGTTGTCAGAGGTTTGCTGGGCGGCGAGCACCTCGACAAAGCCGCCACTCATGTTCGAGAACGAGTAGGCTCTGGAAATGTGGCGGTTCAGGGAGGTTGAATTGAACTGCGTCAGGATGTAGATCTTTTCGATCCCCGAATTGACGCAGTTACTAACGGGAATATCGATCAGGCGGTACTTGCCAGCAAGAGGAACAGCCGGTTTCGCACGTTGCTTTGTCAGTGGGTAGAGACGCGTCCCAGCCCCTCCCCCAAGAATGATCCCTAAAACACGTTTCACCGGAAAACCTCCAGAATTGCCGAATCTATGAAGTTTAAAATCTTTACGCATAGTGTCGGCTTGTCTGGCTCGATTGGCAAGGGGATCGCTGGAAATCGGGCCGCTTCGTCAATTGCGGCGATTGCGAACCGTTGCCGATCGCGGGTGTTCGCTGCGGGCCGAATCTCGCTCCGCGACCGCGCCTGCTGCGGTGGGCGATCGCCGTTGTGGCCGGGTCTGCGTCGCGCCGATCGCGTCGATCGCCCATGCTGTTAGGCAGCACTTCGCGACAGCCTTGCCCGACCTTGCTCGCGTCTGATTTCGCGCCCTAACTTCGCGCTCTAACTTCGCGCGCCGTTTCGTTCCCTCCCCGCCCCTTTTTGGTCCCTCCACGGTAGTTCTTCCGATGACCGACACCCCTTCTCGACCCGCCCGCCCGCCCGCGCCCCGCTTGTCTTTGGCAACGAAACTCGCCTTCGGCGCGGGCGACGCGGGCGCGGGGATCACGGCGACACTGTACGTATTTTCGTTTCTCGTGTTCCTCACCGATGTCGCCGGACTCCAGCCCGGATTGGCGAGCAGCGTCCTGGCGATCGGCAAAATTTGGGACGCCTTTAACGATCCGCTCGTCGGGATTCTCAGCGATCGCACGCGATCGAAGTGGGGACGCCGCCACGCTTGGATGATCTGCGCGGCGGTTCCCTTCGGTTTGCTGTTCTTCCTGCACTGGATCGTGCCGCCGTTCCTGGGCGAGACCCAAATCGGCCTATTTTGGTACTACGTGGCGGTCAGCATTGCCTTTAATACGGCCTTTACGGCGGTGAACCTGCCCTATACGGCGCTCTCGCCCCAAATGACTCAGGACTACGACGAGCGCACCAGCCTGACGGGGTTTCGCTTTGCTTTCTCGATCGGCGGCAGCTTGGCGGCGCTGGCCTTCGGGTTTGTCTTGTCCCAGCAGGGGCTCGAGCCGACGTTGCAGTACGCGCTGCTAGGTGGGGTCAGCGCGATCGTCTCGATCCTGTCGGTGTTTTGGTGCGTGGCCGGAACCACCGACCCGACAGCGGGCGATCGCCCTATCGAAGAAGAGCCCGCTCCGAAGCGCAGCAGCTGGTGGCAGGAGCTGCGGCTGGTATTCGCAAACGTACCCTTTCGCTACGTGATCGGCATTTACCTTTGCTCGTGGTTTGCGTTCCAGCTTACGGCGACGACGATCCCCTATTTCGCGACCTACTACATGGGCCTCGACTCGTATTTCGCCGTGGCGCTGATCGTCCAGGGCTCGGCAATGCTGGCGCTATTTGCCTGGGCGAAGCTGGGCGAGACGATCGGGCGGCGCGGCGTCTACTTTCTCGGTACGGGGCTGTGGACGATCGCCCAGGCGGGGCTGTTTGCGATCTCCTCGGACAGCGTCGGGCTGATGTACGGGCTCTGCGCGCTAGCCGGGATCGGCATCGCCACGGCCTATCTCGTGCCCTGGTCGATGATCGTGGACGTAACCGACCTCGACGAGCTGAAGACGGGCGAGCGCCGCGAAGGGACGTTCTACTCGCTGATGGTGCTGCTACAAAAGCTCGGGCTCGCCTTTGGTCTGGCGATGGTCGGCCAAGCCCTCGAGCGCTTTGGTTTCGACAATACGCTGCCGACGCAGTCCGACTCGGTCTTGTTCGTGCTGCGCGTCCTGGTCGCGCCGTTCCCGGCCAGCATCCTGGCGATCGGGCTGGTTTTGGCCTATTTCTATCCGCTGACGAAGTCCGTCCACGCCCAGATCCTGCTCGAGCTCAACGAGCGCAAGGAAGCAGGCGATCGCTCCTAGTCGCTCATGTCCAACCGGTCTTTATGATTGGGGATCAGGATCGAAAACGTCGTCGAGCCGTCCTCGCTGACCGCGTCGAGTTCGCCGCCAAGCTGACGCACCAAGCGCGCGACTAGCGCCAATCCCAGCCCCGTCCCACCCTGCTTCCAGGGGTCGGCGTTGGGAATGCGGTAGAACTTGCTAAAAATTTTCGGCAACTCGTCCTTGGGAATTGTCGCCGGGTTAGTGACGAACAGCCGGATGCCAGTAGGGACGCCGGGGCGATCGTCGCACTCGGCGCGGCTCAGGCGCAGGATAATTTCACTGCCGTCGGCGCTGTACTTGCTGGCGTTGTTTAGCAGCTCGATGATGATGCGATCGAGAATGACGCGATCGGCGATTAACGTCGGCAGCGCTTCGTCTTCGATGGTCAGCGTCTGCTTGCGCGAAAACAAGCGACTGCGGGTAAAGGCCACAGTCTTTCGCAGCCACTTCTCCAAGTCGATCACCGACATTGCCGCCGAGTAGCCTCCTTCCTCGAGGCGCTGGAGATCGAGCAAGTCGGTAATCAGCTCGTCTTCGCGCTTGCACTCGTCGCGGAGAATGCCCATATAGCGAGCGATACGCGCCTGGGTCTCTTCCGAACGATCGCACTGCTTGACCTGGATCTCGAGCATCTGGATCGCCATATTCATATTCGAGACCGGCGTTTTCAGCTCGTGGGACACCGTACTGAGGAAGTCATCCTTGAGCTGGTTGAGCTTTTCGAGTTCGGCCACCTGGGCCTGAGATGCCTGATAGAGCCTCGCCTGGCGGATGGCGATCGCGCACTGGTTGGCCACCTGACCGACGAGGCGCACTTCCAGGTCGGAAAACTCGTGATCGCAGCCGTGGACGACCCACAAATCGCCAATTACGCCCTCGTTGTCGAACATCGAGCAGGCCAGCATCGCCACGCGGCCCTTACGGTCGCAGTTTTCACGATCGACGTTGCGCTCGTAGAGCGAGCAAAACTGGAAGTACTGCTTGTTGAGAAGTTGGTCGTACAGCTCGGGAAACGCCGACATATCCGACTCGCGGTAGATCTGCGCGGGCAGAAAGATCGTCTCTTCGTAGAGGATCTGCGACGTACGGCGGTTGCGATCGTAAATTGCCGCGTTGCACGAGCCCACTTGCAGGGCGTGGGCGACTTCGCGGACAGCGTTCTGGACGATCTGCTTCTCGTCGAGGCTATCGCGCACTTTGTCGGTAATGCGCTTGAGCGTGGCATCGTAGTCGATCGCGTGCTTGAACTCTTCAGCCTGCCGGTACAAAGACTGCTGCAAAGCCTCCTGCTGCACGGCCAGCGCCACCAGTGGCGCGACGTATTCCAAAGCGCTGCACTTGCGCGGCGAACAGGGACGCGACGAACGGCAGTAATGAATGGCGATCGCGCCCCACAGCACCGCCGCCCGATCGCGGCCCCGCACGAACACCGGCATTACAGCGCGCGATCGCACCGCAAAGGTCGCGCGGCTCGCCGCCGATCGCACCTCCGTCCGGCAGCTCGCGGCATCGTCCGGCGCGATCGCATCGAGCGCTCGCCACAGCGGATCGTCGGCCAGCGCAAAAGTTTTGCCCCACTCCATCAGGCTCGGAGAGTTGTCCGCCTTCGCTTCCACCACGGGAATGGCGTGCCCGTCGCACTTGGAACTTTGCCCCGCCGGTGCGGCATCGTCGTCAGTCCTAACGAACTGCCAGACGATCGCCCGATCGCAGTTCAGCGCTTCGCGTAGCGTTTCGGCAATCTCGCCGAGGGTCTCGCCGAGCGGCGCGGCGCAATAGATCCGGGCGATCGCGGCGCGGGCGAGCAGCTCGATCTCGCGCGACGAGCGAATGTTCGATATTTGCAGGCGGCGATCTTCAGGCGATGGTGCAGCGGCAGAACCGAGAGAGGAGTGCAAGTCTTGCATCGTGGAGAACCGTCCGGGGTGGGGCAGCGCGGGTGGCAGGGGTTAGCAGTGCAGGGGGTGGCGACAATCGAGTCGCGCCTTCTTCATTTTGACCGGTCGATCGAAAAAGCATCCCCCTACCGCAGCAGAGAGATGCTTTTCTTTACGTCACCAGAGCGCCAAATTCAGGCGATCGGGCAACGTCAGCCATGTAGGACTGACCGTTCTAGAAGGGCGATCTAGAAGTTGAAGGACGTACGCACGACGCCGATCAGTGCATCATCGTTGTCTTCGTCGCCACCGGGCGCAGTCTGCCAGATCAGACCGGGCGTGATGTTGATGAAGTCGTTGAGCGCGACGCGGTAGAACGCTTCAAAGTGCAGGGGCACATCGTCGTGGTTGCCGTCGCCACCGGTAAACGTGCTCGAACCGTCGGTCGAACCGATGTACGGTTGCGCACCGGCAAACAGACCCAGCAGGTTGCCTTCGCCACCGAAGTCTTGGAGGCCGAGACCGAGGCCGTAGAACCACATGTCGATGTCATCCGCACCGGCGAGGTCGTCAGCGTTGGTGTAACCACCGAAGAGGTTGATACCCAGCGTGTCGTTCGGCATGAACGCCAGTTGAATACCGAAGGTATCCGACTCGGAGGTCGTGCCGGTGTTCGCACCGGTCGTACCGACACCGCCGATACCGGAGTCGAAGATACCGCCGCCGGTCATGTACGTGCGGTTGTAGGTCAGCGCCGCTTGGAAGCTGTCGCCCATGTATGCGAGCTGAGCCAGAATCGAGTCTTGGCCGTTAAAGAGACCCGCACCGGGCGAGCTGTCCGCAGCGTCTTGTGCGAAGTAACCACCCGAGAACGAGATATCGCCAAAGCGGGCGTCAAAGCCGACGCCGGAGCTGTTCGTACCGACTTTGTAGATCGGGCTAGACTCGGCGAAGCTGCTGAGGGTGTGGTTTGCGCCGGTGAAGCCTTCGAGCATCGGGCTGATGGTCGGCACGATGTCTTGCCACAGGCCACCCCAGGGAGCGACGTACACTAGAATATCTTCGCCGATCGGGAAGTAGTACGCCAGCCAGCCGATCTCGACGTTGTTGCCGCTATCGAAGCCGTGCGCAAAACCGTCGGTGTCGAGACCGTCGATGCCGCCGGTGTTACCCGCGTCGAGACGAGTCCACAGTTGGTCGCGACCGGTGAAGCTGCTGAGGAAGCTGAGACGAACCCGATCCGAGAACGTCGTTTGGTTGCTGTCGATGCCGCTCGAAGGGCCGTCGCCATCGAGTTCCCACGCGTCGGTCAGGGTGAAGGCCACCTCACCAATCAGCTTGGTGGTCGTCGAGAACTGCTGGGATTCGACAACGTCGAGACGCGACTCGAGGCTGTCAACGCGACCGCGCAGGGCAGCGAGCTGGGCAGCGAAGTCGTCTTGCAGGCGGCGAATCGTATCCAGATCGCCAGGTGCGATGCCGTCGCCACTGACTTGGGCCAAGATTTGATCCAAGCAAGCGTTCAGACCAGCAGCAAACTCATAGCGGGACAGCGGCTGGTTACCACGGAACGTGCCGTCGGGATAGCCAGCGATACAGCCGTAGCGCTCGACGAGCGACTGGAGTGCCTGGAAGGCCCAGTCCGTCGGTTGGACGTCGGAGAGCTGAGAGACCGAGGTCACTTGATCGACGTCGCCAACCTTGACGGTGTCGATTTCTTGGCGGTTGCTTTCGGTAATAAAGTCACCGACCGACAGCTGCTTGGTTGCGTCTGCTGCGGGAGCGGCGTTCGCACCAGCACCAAGGCCGACGAGGAGTGCCGCAGGACTCGCCAGCAGCAGTTTCCATGCAATTGATTGTTTCACGAGATTACTCACACCTTAAGATTGTGGCTAGTAGAGAATTATATACGAACTAAAAGATGGTAAACAGTTAGCTAAGACACGAAAAACGGCTAAAAGTGCATCCTCTCGTCTGGGCTGCCTGCCATGTGGCAGATCGCGTCAGCGCTCGAAGTTGCCGTTGTGTCTCCCTGCCAGAAATTTACGATTAATTTTATTGCGCGGATTTTTTTATCGCACGGAGCATGTCGCAGAAGCTACTGAGACGACAGCGCGATGGCAACGCAAATCCAAGCTTCCCGCGTCCGAGGGCGCTGGCCTCGCTGGATACACCGGAAATGGCCAGACTTCGACGTTGTTATGATTTCGAGACGGTAGGGCAATGTGACACACTATGACGTGTCGAAATTTTAAGAATTAAGCGGGTCAAACGCGATCGCGCTGCTGTGCTAGCAGCGCGATCGCGTCGTTCAGAAGCCTCATGGGAAAACAGCGCGTACTGTCGGGCGTTCAGCCGACTGGCAACCTCCACCTCGGAAACTATCTCGGGGCGATTCGTAACTGGGTCGAGATCCAAGACCGGTTCGAGAACTATTTTTGCGTGGTCGATCTCCATGCGATCACCGTGCCGCACGATGCCAAGGCGCTGGCCGAGAACTCCTATGCGATCGCCGCGCTCTACCTGGCCTGCGGCATTGACCTGGAGCACTCGAATATCTTTATCCAGTCCCATATCAGCGCCCACGCCGAGCTGACCTGGCTGCTGAACTGCATCACGCCGATTAATTGGCTGCAAGGCATGATCCAGTTTAAGGAGAAAGCCGTAAAGCAAGGTCAGAACGTCGGTACGGGTCTGCTGGACTATCCGGTGCTGATGGCGGCGGATATTCTGCTCTACGACGCGGATAAAGTGCCAGTCGGCGAAGACCAGAAGCAGCATATCGAGCTGACGCGCGACCTGGCGATTCGCATGAACGACCAGTTCGGCAAGAAGAAAAAGCCGGTGCTGAAGATGCCCGAGCCGATGATCCGCAAGGACGGCGCGCGGGTGATGAGCCTGACGGACGGCACGAAGAAGATGTCCAAGTCCGACCCGTCGGAGTTGAGCCGCATCGAACTGCTCGACTCGCCCGAGACGATCGCCAAGAAGATTAAAAAGTGCAAAACCGACCCGGCGCGCGGCCTGGAGTTCGACAATCCCGAGCGTCCCGAATGCCACAACCTGCTGACGCTGTACTCGATTTTGTCGGGGCAAAGGAAAGAGACTGTGGCGACAGAGTGCGCCGAAATAGGCTGGGGTCAATTTAAACCGCTGCTGACGGAAACCGCCGTCGAGGCGCTACGTCCGATCCAAGAGAAGTACGCTGAGGTGATGGACGATCGCAGTTATCTCGAGTCGGTGCTGCGCCAAGGACGCGAGAGCGCCGAGGCCATCGCCAGCGCGACGCTCGATCGCGTCAAAACCGCGATGGGCTTCTCGACCCCGGTTTAGGTCTGCGGGCCGCAGTCACCACCTTTCGTTACGATTCATTCCGCTTTGATTTTCTCTTCAATATGAACCGCGTTTCTTCTCGCCTGCATCAAGCAGTGCGCGATCGCCAATTTGTCGTAACCGCCGAGATTGCCCCGCCGAAGGGCGGCGATCCGTCCCATATGCTGAAGATGGCGAACGGCCTGCGCGATCGCGTCCATGCGGTGAATATCACCGATGGGTCGCGGGCGGTGATGCGGATGGCATCACTGGCGGCGTCGGTGTTGCTACACCAGCAGGGTATCGAGCCGATTTTGCAGATGGCCTGCCGCGATCGCAATCGCATCGCCATGCAGGCCGACCTGCTCGGAGCCCACGCCTTGGGGATTCGTAACGTGCTGGCACTAACGGGCGATTCGGTCAAAGTTGGCGACCACCCGAAAGCGAGGGCTGTTTTCGACCTGGATTCAGTGCGGCTGCTCGATGCGATCGGCAAGCTCAACAGCGGCTTTGATGTTAACGATCGCACCTTGACCGACGGCTCCACCGATCTGTTTCCCGGCGCGGCAGTCGATCCGCAGGCGAAGAGCAAGTCCGGCCTCAAACGGCGCTTTGAGCGCAAGCTGGAGAACGGCGTCCAGTTTTTCCAAAGTCAGCTGATCTCGGACTTCGACGAGCTGGCGGCGTTTATGGACGAGATTGCCAGCCTGGGCGACGCGCCGATTTTGGCGGGAATCTTTTTGATTAAGTCGGCAAAGAACGCGCGCTTTTTGAATAAGTACGTTCCGGGCGTGCAGATTCCCGACGCGACGATCGAGCGGCTCGAAAACGCCGAAGATCCACTGCGAGAGGGCATGGCGATCGCGGCGGAGCAAATTCGCCTCGCCCGCGATATCTGCCAAGGCGTCCACGTGATGGCGATCCGCCGTGAAGACTTGATTCCGGAGATTTTGGATATGGCGGGAGTTGCGCCGGTCGTTGAGTCGGCGAACGGCAAGGCGGAGAACCCGGCGCTGGCGGCGATCGGAGAGTAGGCAGGGTAAACGCATCTAAAAAGGGGGCGATTCATGGAGTGTCAGAAGCAAGCCC
>CALCCD010000071.1 GCA_937899645.1 uncultured cyanobacterium
GACAAGCTCAGCCTTCATTGGTGACTTCTGGACAAATATATTTGTGGAGTACTCTGAGGTCTCGTTCCCAGGGGTCTGTCAGAACCGAGAAATGTTGTTTGGACTTCTGAGGTTTGCGTAAGCCCGACAGGTTTTGCACGAGTCAGTGCCTTCCAAACTTCAGGAAGGGTTAACCCCGGTCTTAACTCCAGTCCTCTTCGTCTTTTTTGTTCGTGCGCGCTTTGTAAATCGGCTTCCCGGCATGGATTTCGCGCGTTTTGGCGAACAGTTCCTCTTCAGTTAGCTCCCAGCGCTCCAGGGCCTTGGCCAGGTCGTTCTGGATGTCGTACGCGCCGGGAAAACCGCGATAGCGAATCCGCAGGCGGGCGAGTTCGGCTAGGTTTTCCGAGGTTTGTTCGCCAGTCAAGATTTGCCGGATGGTCAGTTTGTCGTTGTGCGCTTGGGGGTGGCGGCGATCGATTTTGTCGGGAGTAGCCATGAATAAGTTTTCCGTTTGGGAAACAGGCCGCGATTGAGCTTCAGCTTAGCAATCTCGCTCGTTCGATCGCGATCGTTGCGTCCGGCCCCCCGGATCGGCACGTTGGCTATAGTTGATAGGCATTTCCCGCCCATCAAGGAGCAAACCCCGCAATGGCAGGTAGCGAACTCCGCGCCGATCTGTGGATCACCGAGTACATCACGCCCTGGGATCTCTACGTCCACGGCGTCACGAATATCCTGGCCTACGAAAAGACGCCGTACCAGGAGATGCAAATCGTCGAGACGGGCGCGTACGGCAAGGCGCTGGTTCTCGACGGCAAGTGGCAGTCCTGCACGGGCGACGAGTTTCTCTATCACGAGCCGCTGGTGCATCCTGCCGCGATCGCCCACGGTGCGCCGGAGCGAGTGCTGATTCTCGGCGGTGGCGAAGGCGCGACCCTACGGGAAGTGCTGCGCTGGCAGAGCGTCAAGCGCGCCGTGATGATCGATATCGACGAGGCGGTGGTGCGCGCTTGCCAAACTCACCTGGAAGAGATGCACCAGGGCGCGTTCGACGACACTCGTACGGAGCTGGTGTTTGGCGACGCGCTGCAATACCTCGACGACACGGAAGAGACCTGGGATATCGTCATCTCCGATCTATCCGACCCGATCGAAGAAGGCCCCTCGTTCCAGCTCTTCACAAAGGAATATTTCGCGAAAGTCCAGCGCGTCCTCAGTCCGAACGGGATGTTTATCGTCCAGGCGGGGCCGGTCGCTCCGGCGGAGCTGCGTTTGCACGCGCGCATATATAAGACGCTCGAGTCGCTATTTCCTCACGTGGCGTCCTACAACTCCTACGTGCCGACCTACGCCGCGCCTTGGGGGTTCGTTTTGGCGTCGGCGCAGTCGCTAGACTGCCTGATGGATGCCGATCGCACGGATTCGCTGCTGAGCCAGCCCGAACTGGAAAAGCTGAAGATGTTCGACGGTACGGCGCTGCGAGGAATGTTGAGCTTGCCGAAGCACCTGCGTCAGGCGCTGGCAGAAGAGATGCAAATCTATACGCTGGCCGAGCCGCCAAAATTTTTCGGGAAGGGTATCAGCGGGGAGGCGTAACTGAGCGGCTGCGGACGAAAAATCGAGCGATCGCCTAGAATTTGCTAATCATCGCTGTCGATCGCGACCGATCGCGCTTTCCCTCTCCGCCCAAAATGCCACAACCGTCGATCGCCACAGAGACTGCACTATCTCCGGACACCACCTACCGCCTGCGCGATTACCAGCAACAGGTTATCGACGAGGTGTGGCAGCTTTGGGCGTCGCGATCGGCGCAGAAAATCCTGCTGCAACTGCCGACCGGCGCGGGCAAAACGGTGGTGTTCGCCACGATCGCCCATCGCTTCACCGAGCGCGGTGCCCCAGTGCTCGTCCTCGCCCACCGCGAAGAGCTGTTGCTGCAAGCGAAGGAAAAACTCGAAAGCGTTACCGGAGAGCGAGTCGGGCTGATTAAAGCCGGATATCGCGAAGATCGCGACGCGCCGATCCAGGTAGCCAGCGTCGCGTCCCTGCTCAACCGCCAGCTCCCGCCCGCTTCGCTGGTCGTTGTCGATGAAGCCCACCACTCGACGGCGCTGACCTATACGCAACTGTTCGAGCAGTTCCCCGAGGCGTCGATCTTGGGCGTGACGGCGACGCCGGTGCGATCGGACGGGCGCGGTTTCCGGGAGATTTACGATCGGCTGGTGGTGGGGCCTGCGGTGTCGTGGCTGATCGATCGCGAGTATCTGAGCCGCTATCGGCTGTTTGCCGCGCCGAAGACCGTCGATACCACCGGGGTCGGCAAGATGGGCGGCGACTACAACCCGCGTCAGCTCGCTAAAGCGGTCAGTACGTCGCTGACGATGGGCGACTCGATCGATGCGTGGCAGCGGTTCGCGCAAGGAAAAAAGACGGTGATCTTCGCGGTGAACGTCGAGCACAGCAAGGCGATCGCGGCGGCCTACCGCACGGCTGGCATTGCGGCGGAGCACCTCGACGGCAGTATTAAGGATGCCGATCGCCGTGCGGTTCTCGACCGCTTTCGAGCGGGCGAGACGCTAGTGCTGAGCAACTGCGGCCTGTTTTCTGAGGGCTTCGACGTGCCGAGCATCGAGGCCGTCCAGTGCATTCGCCCGACCAAGTCCCTGGCGCTGTGGCTACAGATCGTCGGGCGCAGCCTCAGGCCGAGCCCGGGCAAGGACGCGGCGATCGTCATCGATCACACGGAAAACTGGGTCGCTCACGGCCTGCCCGATCGCCCGTTTTCCTGGAGCCTGGACGCGATCGACGGCGATAGCGAGCGCTGGGGCGTGATGTGCCCCCATTGCCGCAGCACGTTCCGCCCGGAGCCGGACGCCCAGACGCCGGGAAGCTTCGAGTGGTCGTCGCCGCACCAGGAGTTCCGCTCGATTACTTATTACACTTGTCCGAACTGCGGTGGCGTCATGGAGATGGAGCAGTGGCAGGGTCGGGGCGAGCCGCCGGAGCCGCGCGAAATCGACGCCGATCGCGAGGCGGAAATCTGGGAGATCCCGACGGACTGCAATGTGGAAATTTTGGCCGACCTGTTCCGGCTGGTGGGCTTCCAGCGACAGGTGAAGCGCCACGTGACGCTGAACTGGCTGTTCGAGCGGCTGACGCGATCGCACTCGGTATTGGGCGTGCCGGAGCTGCGCGAGTGCGCCCGACTGGCGGGGATGGACGATCGCTGGGCGCTCGACTGGGCGCGGCAGACGGTGGCCGAACGCTGGCCGGAGCAGCTCGTGGCGGCCGTCCCCGAGATCTCGGAGGCCACCGACGCCGGGCGCGATCGAGTGGGCGACGGCTTTGAGGCCCTGACGCGATCGTCGGGCGAGCTTCGGATTAACGAACCGCAAACGGGCGAACCGCTGTCGGAAGAACTGCTGCCGGAAGTGGCGCTCGAGACTCAAGCCCCAACGGAAAACCCGGCGACCGAAACGGGTGCGATCGTCCCGGTTTCGCCCCACGATATCGTTCGCGCGATCGCCGCTCGCCGCGAAGCCGCCACCCGCCATGCTTCCGGCAACATCTCCGACGGCACGCCCGATGACGCGTCCGACGAGATTATCGACCTCGAAATCGTCGATCGCCCATCGCCTGAAAGCAGCGCGCTCCCGAAACTCCCCGAACTCCGCGTCCCGACAGTTCCGAGCGCCGCCACGACTTCCCGAACAGACGTTCCGCGAACTTGGGAGCGTCAGCTTCAGGGGGAACTCGGTCTCTGGTGGGCGCGCACCACGGTTACGCCCGATCTACGAGGCTGGCGTACGCGCGTCGAGTACCGCGCGCCCAATGGACGCAGCTTTGAGGAGCAGGTCGCAGGGTACTTTCCCGACCGCGACCGTCAGGGGATCGCCGAACTCGAGCGCCGCTGGCGTCCGTCGCGCCGCGCCCGTCGAGGCCGACCCGCCCGCGATCGGCGCGCGGCTTCTCATACCAAATCCGACTTAGCGAAGCGCGTATTAGAGTAGCGCGTAT
>CALCCD010000072.1 GCA_937899645.1 uncultured cyanobacterium
GCCACACTGTCAGGCTTTACAAGCTCCTCTAATCACTTTTGTCCGTCAATCAGGTCAACAGGTCTAGCGAACTTTTCAAACACTTTCTCAGGCTTGGGAGCATTGGCGCGATCTTTTGCGCCAATACCACCCCATCGCTCCCAGCAGACGAAGCGTTGTCAACACTTCAGCAGAAACGCGATCGAGATCGAGACGTCGCCACCACCCAAAAGCCGAATCACCACAAAACTTAACCAGATCGCTCGTTTTTTGCCCTGAAAAATATTTCCGTATTTTTTGATACCGTCCGACGAGATCGGGGTCTTTTCAAGCACGAATTTCCGCAAAGAATAATCAAGAGTTTGCAATCGAAGCAGCGATATTTGCATGGCTATCGAGCAAACCTTGCGCGATCGGCATCAAGCGGCACAATTGAGTATTTTCGCCCATAAGCTCCTGCAAACAAGCTTATCCTCGCCAGAACAAGGTTTTTTGCCGACTCTCGATCGAGGTCGGCCAACTCTACAAAGCAGCTCGATCGACTCAGATCTTCAGTTTTTTTTAAGAAATTAAGATAAGCAGCATTTTTCTAACATTTGTATCTGATTCGATAGCCGATCAGAAATCTATAACGGGCCTAGAATTTATGCGTGCTGACTCAGTAATTTCACTGGCTATACTCGAGTCAAATGGGTTCACAACGATCCCTTTACAGAACGCTTGATTTTTTCGATTTTTCGATCGCGGAGAATCAATATAGGGTGTTTACCGCCATTCGTAAAACACCGCGATTGAGACAAGTATTCAACCTGAGGAGATGTTTGGATTCATGCTTTTAGTACTTCCAGAGAGTTCTTATGCTGCGCTACCAAATTCCAACACTCGCGATTGCCAAAGAAGACGCCCGTCGTCACGGAAAATGCGAGTTTGGCGACGATCTGTCCCCCGTCGACGATTCTGGTGACAACCGCGAGAACCTAGCCTTTCGCGTTGTCAAAACGACTTTTTTAACGATGTTCTTGACAGCGGGAGCATCTGCTTCATTGAGAGGAGCAGCAAATAAATTACCTCCAGGTCTCAATACTTTATTTGGCTACTCGATCTTTGCACTGTCGTTTTTATTGTCCTTGTGTGTATGCTTCTTCAAGCCCAAACAGCGCACTGCCTACTCGCAGGAGTTAGGAGAACTCGTGCGGGACATGCAGGTTCATAACGAACTCGTCAAGGATCTTGAAGTAGCGATCGACAACGCCATCGCACTCGGCACTGCGTCGATCGCAAACTTCGACACTGTTATCGCCAAGCTGAAGTGCAACCGCACGAACTTGCTTCGCTGCCTGGAGTACGGCACGTTGCTCTCGGACTTCCGACCCGCCCAACCGCTACTCACGCGCAGCTTCGATCTGTCCCCGACCGTAGCGCAACCGCTCGCACTGCCAGAGCGCCAGCCGAACGAGTCGCCCGAGGAGACGCTCCAAGTTGAATTCGTCTCCGTCGAGCGTCCGACCGAAAATCCGGCCCACGTGCGGGCAAGCTCGGAGATCGACGCCCCGTCAACCGATATCCTAGACGCCGACATCTTCGACGACGCTGCGCCACAAGCTGATGACATCTTGGTTGAGCCCGAGCCTTCGGCAGAAACTTTGCAGGAAGTGATGACCGAGCCCAGCGTAGCGGCGACCCCTAAAGCTGAATCGCCGACCGATGCGGTGGAGGAAGCTCTAGAGGAAGCCAAAAACGCAGCCCCGCAGGACGCAAAATCGGACACCCAATCCGAGAGCGCCTTCGAGCCAACACCGGCTCCGCCGCTCGGCGCGACTCCTCTTCAGGCAATGCCCGAGACCCAGTACGATCGACAGATTTACGAGCGTCTCGATGTCGCGGTCGAGCTGGTCATGCAGGCGTACCAGCAACGTCAGGCGACAGGCCAGCCGTTTCCCGAACATCTCGCCACTGCGGCCGAAGTGGTGATGAAAGCATACGAGGCACGTTTCGCAGCGCTGCGCGCCGAGCTAGCAGGAGAAGCGGAGTCCGGCCTCGAGCCGCAAGAGGTCATCGATCTACCGGCGGAATAGTCGCACTACCAACGGAATAGTCGCAAATTCCACCGTCCGTCCAACAGCCAACAGCGGCATCGCCGATCGCTCGACGATGCCGCTTGCTTACGAGCTCTTACGATATTTCTCCCGATGGGGGCGCGCCGAGGGCATTCAGGTGACGCTTGCGCCAGGAGGCATCGTGCTTGCGATCGGTACAGACGTGCAGCAGCCGAATACCGGATTCGGGCAGGGCCGCGAGTTGCTGGCGAAGGTCGATCGGATCGGCGATCGCACGATACTCAACGCCATAGGCCACACAAAGCGCCTCAAAATCCACCGACTGCGGCGTCGCGAAAAACTCCTCGAAGGGCGGCTCGAATTTCGCAACGGGGAGCATCTCGAAAATTCCGCCGCCGTTGTTATCGATCGGCACAATCGTCAGCGAGCCGACCAGCGATCGCGCCTGCAGAAAGCCGTTCGTATCGTGGAGTAGCGCCAGATCGCCGGTCAGCATTACCGTCGGGCGGTTGCGGTGAGCAATGCCGATCGCGCTGGACAGCGTGCCGTCGATGCCGTTCGCACCGCGATTGAACCAGAGCTGGATGCCGCGATCGTTCGGCGGCCAGAAGTATTCCACATCGCGGACGGGCATGCTGTTGGCGATAAAAATTGGCGTCTCGCGCGGCAGAATTTGCGGCAGCAGCCAGGAGAGAATCGGCTCGATCGTCGGCGCGATCGGCGGGTGCGAAGTGTTCTCTACTGACGCTCGCATCAGGTCGTCGATCGCAGCTCGGGTCTGGCGATCGCGCTGCATCCAGGCAACTCGGTAAACACTGGGCTCACTGGGCTCGACCGGCAGACGATCGGCGATCGCGGCAGGCGTGCAGTAGAGACGATGCGTGCGCCCATGCAGCGGGTCGAGGTTGCGATCGCTCGGATCGACAATCCAGCGCTCCGGGTCACACTCGGCCAGCCACGCCCGCAGGACTTTACTCGTCGGCAACGCACCGATTTGGATAATGCAGTCCGGCTCGAGCGCAGCGCGATGGGTATCGTGGCGCAGCAGCAGATCGTATGTGCAGACGACGGGCGATTGGCTGGGATCTTTAACGTGATTGCGGACAGGCGACAGTCCTTCGGCCAGAATCGGCCAGCCGAGGGCGTTGGCGATGCGCTTCACACGGGCAGCGTAACGGGCCGGCTCGAGGCTAGTGGCGACGCCCGCGACGATCGCGCCGCGTTCGACCTGCCGCCACCGTGCGATCGCGTTATCGATTGCATCTAGGTCGCTGTTAGCAAAGTTCGTCTCGCAGGCGGGAAAGGGCGTAACGCGATCGAAGAACTCCGCGAACGCCTCCGGTTGCAGCGCCTCAGTGGCAGAGGGTTCCGGCAGTGGTGGTAGCGGGTCGCGAAACGGACAGTTCAGGTGAACAATGCCAGGGCTGGGCGCGTGACAGTGATGCCAAGCTCGGACGATCGTCTGGCGCAAATAGCGCAGCAGATGCAAATCGCGCTGCGGTACAGCCAGCTCGGTTTGCCAGTTGGGATAGTTGCCGTAGAGGCGGACTTGCTCGATCGCCTGTCCCGAGCTGCACTGGCGCAGCTCGGGCGGGCGATCGGCGGTGAGGATCAACAGCGGTACGCGGCTTTCGTGCGCCTCGATCGCCGCCGGAAAGAAGTTCGCACCCGCTGTCCCGGACGTGCAGACCAGCACTGTCGCCCGCCCGGTGCGCTGCGCCACGCCAAGCGCAAAAAACGACGCCGATCGCTCGTCGAGAATTGGGATGGCTTCGATATCGGGATGGTTTGCCAGGGAGATCGTTAGCGGTGTAGATCGCGAGCCGGGGCAGACGATCGCCGTTTGCAGCCCGCAGCGTGCAAGGGTTTCGACCAGAACCGACGCCCAAATCATATTGGTATTGCGGAAGTCGATCGGGCTCATGACTAGCGGGTCTATCGGGCAAGACGAGTATGACATTCCCCGCGATCGCCTCAGATCGGCGTCTCCATCCTCGCGATCGCGGCGGTATGCGCGCCAGGTAAGCACGATCGCAGCGCTGGTGACATCAATCGCCTCATCGTGCTGCGATACTTGAACTCAGCCCCCAAAGACCAACCGCCGTGCAAGTCAGACCGCTCGCTTGAAAGCTCTACGGCTCGAAACCATCACCTATGCAGGAAACAAACCGACAGTTCAGATTGGTCTCGCCATCAAAGTCATTCACGCCCTTTCAGGCTTCTGAAATCGAGCAGTCGGTGGCTCAATGCTTCGAGACAAGAGTCGAGCAATATCCAAACTCCGTCGCTGTCAGAACTCGAGATCGTGCCCTAACTTACCGAGAACTCAATCAACGAGCCAATCAAATCGCCCATCAGATCGTCTCGGCGATCGGGACGGAAAATGTCCCTGTCATCTTGTTATTTCAGCAAGGTGTTGACTTCCTCTCGGCTATCTTTGGCGCGCTCAAAGCCGGTAAGAGCTATGTCCCCGTCGACCCGGACTTTCCCAGCGATCGCAACCGTTACATCATCGAAAATTCAACAGCGAGCCTTGTCGTCACGAGTACGAAGAGCCTGGATGTTGTTGATGAACTTAAGTCCGAGCAGCACCAAGTGCTGAATATCGACGAACTCCCGGACGGAACGTCGCAAGACAATCCCAATCTCTCGATTTCTCCCGATGCCGTCGCATACATCATCTACACCAGCGGCTCGACGGGCAAACCCAAAGGCGTCTTCCAGAGTCATCGCAACTTGCTGCACAATGCGATGAATCAAATCAACGCCTTCCACCTGGGCGTGGGCGATCGCATGCCCCTGGTGCACTCCTGTAGCGTGATGGGGGCCGTCCGGGTTATCTACAACGCTCTACTGAGCGGAACGGGGCTGTATCCCTTCGATGTCAAGCGTCAAAGCATTCAAGAACTCCAGAAGCTGCTCCGAGAGGAAAAAATCACCGTATTTCACTCCGTCGCGACCCTATTTCGCCATTTCTCCGAAATTTTTACGGATACAAGCCTCTTTTCTGATTTGCGCTTGGTCATCTTGGGTGGTGAAGCCATGTATCGCAAGGACGTCGAGTTCTACAAAGAAAAACTGCCCGACACCTGTTTGCTCGCCACCGGTTTGGGATCGACCGAAGCGGGCACTATCCGCATCCTTTTCCTCGATAAACAAACCGAAGTCAGCATGGCGCAGGTTCCCCCCGGCTATGCCGTCGATGACGTCAGTGTCGTGCTGTGGGATGAAGCCGGACGAGAAGTGCCTCCCGGCGAGTTTGGTGAGGTCACGATCGAGAGCGAGTACCTAGCGCTGGGCTACTGGCAGCAAGAAGATCGCAACGCTCAGACGTTTGCTCCGGTTGCTGAAAATAGCCGGATTCGGCGCTTCCGAACCGGGGATCTGGGGCGATTTTTACCCGACGGCTGCCTCGTTCACATGGGGCGCAAAGACTTTCAGGTCAAAATTCGCGGGTATCGCGTCGATGTCGCCGAAGTTGAGATGGCATTGAACGATACTCGCCTGCTCGAGGAAGTCGTTGTTGTGGGGAAAATGCTGACGGAGCAGGAAATGTCGCTCGTCGCCTATGTCGTACCCCACGAAGCCGATCGTGTCTCCGCGCCACAACTGCGTCACTTCGTCCGTCAGCGCCTGAATAACTATATGGTGCCCGCCGCCTTTGTCTTCCTCGATGCCCTGCCGCAGACACCTAACGGCAAGCTCGATCGCAAAGCCCTACCGACTCCCCAAGCAGAAGTTCACACACTTCCCAAGGACTTCATCGAGCCACGGACACCAACAGAGGAAAAAATCGCAGAAATCTGGCAATACTTGCTCAAAATAGAGCGTATTGGAATACATGAAGATTTCTTCGATCTCGGTGGAAATTCATTGCTTGGGGCTCAGTTCATCGCAGAATTTGAGTCCGAGCTCGA
Organism: uncultured cyanobacterium; assembly: GCA_937899645.1. Classification (GTDB taxonomy): domain Bacteria; phylum Cyanobacteriota; class Cyanobacteriia; order Cyanobacteriales; family Geitlerinemataceae; genus RDYZ01. Next base: position 5,954 of record CALCCD010000072.1, read on the forward strand.
TTGCGAAATTTCACTCGCTCTCTTGGCTAAACATCCGACAATCGCAGGCATCGCCGAATGGCTCGATCAAGAGGATCGAGAGACGCCTAGTTCACAGCTGATAACGCTCCAACCTCACGGACAGAAAGCGCCCTTATTTTTGACATACGGTGTTAAGGGCAGCATCCTATATCTCAAAAGTTTGGCGCGGGAGCTGGACGACGATCGACCTGTTTACGGTTTGCAAGCACAGGGCTTAGACAGTCAGTCTCCGATTTTAGAGAGCGTCGAAGCCATCGCGTCAGCAAATATAGAAATTATCCAGTCTGTGTTTCCAAAAGGCCCGTATTACCTCGGCGGCTGATTGACTGACAAAAATGAAACCTTGACGTAGCAGGCGTTCCAGCCAGTT
>CALCCD010000073.1 GCA_937899645.1 uncultured cyanobacterium
AAGAAACCGAGCCCGCCGAACCTGAAGAAACCGAGCCCGCTGAAGCCGAAACTGAAAGTACGGCCCCAGAAGCCGAAGCGACGTCCGACAGTGGCGAAACCCCGAGCGACGCCATCCCGGCGCGGCAAGCATATATGGACTTTCTGTTCGGCGCGATCGAGCGGGCCAGCCGCGAACGGGCGATCGACGCCTCCGCCGACAGCCTCGGGGACTACGGCCTCGACGCGCCCCCGCTGTGCCTGACCCTGGAACTCACCGATGGCACGCGCCACATCCTCGAACTCGGCGAGCGCGATTTTACCCAAAGCTTTGTTTACGCGACGCTCGATCGCGCGGAAGACGCTGAAGAAGTGACAGTGCTGCTGCTACCGCCCAACCTGATCGACGCCATCGATCGCGACCTCGAAGACTGGGATGCAACGATCGCGATCGGCTCGGATTTCGAGCTGCCCGACCCGGCGATCGATATCGCGCCGCCCGCCGACCCCGACGCGCCGGAGGGTGCGAATAGCGCCATCGAGAGTGAAGAGGCGGGAGAAGCAGGAGAGGCGGGAGAAGCGAGCGAGGAAGCGGGAGAAGCGAGCGAGGAAGCGGGCGAAGCTACCGGCGATGCCGAACCTACGAGCCCCTAGCGGAACGCCGCTCGCGAAACCAAGCCTGCAATAGCTCGCGACACGGGGCTTCCAAGATGCCGCCGACTACGGGGAAAGTGTGGTTTGAGGCGACCGAATCGGGCAGATTGACAACCGATCGCACCGCCCCGGCCTTCACGTCATCCGCACCGTAGACGAGCTGGCCCAACCGCGCCATCACCAGCGCCCCGGCACACATCAGACAAGGCTCGAGGGTGACGTAGAGCGTGCAGCGATCGAGCCGCCAAGAACCCAGCGCCCGCCCGGCGGCGCGCAGGGCGACGATCTCGGCGTGGGCCGTCGGGTCGTCGTCTGTTTCGCGGCGGTTTGTGCCCGTGGCGATCGCGCGATCGCCTGCAACGACGATCGCGCCAACGGGAATTTCGCCCCGTGCCCCTGCCTCGCGCGCCAGCTCGATCGCCTGCCACATCCAGCCTTCGTGCCGCGCCCGGATCGCCCGTGCCGACTCGCCCGCCGTCACGCGCCCGCCCCGTCGGTCTTGACTTTGGCGCGGAACAGCAGCCGTCCGTCGTGGCGGTAACCGCAGTGGGTCACGCGGACGAGCGCTCCCGGTGCTGGCTCCGCGCCGATCGCCTGGTGCTGCTGCGGGTCGAAGGCGACGGTTTCGCCGATCGCGCCGATGGTCTCCACGTCCCAGTCCGCCAGCATCGTCTCTATGGGCTTCACCAGCGGCACCAGCTTCTGGGCGGGAAGCGCGGCGTCGCGTCGGGCGCGATCGGCGGCGACGGGCCAGAACGTCAGAAACGACTCGAGGCGATCGAGGGCTTGGCGCTGCCAGCGGCGCATGTGGTTTTCCGACGCTGGCGCTGGCTCTGGCGCTGAATCGGTTACGGCTCGCGCGTTACCTGCCGCATCCTCAACGCCATCGAACGTCGCGAGAAAGGCCGAGCGCGAGCAGCCAACCGCCGCCGCCAAACGGTCGATCGAGCCCAAAGGCAGCGTGGCGAGCTGGCCCTGACGCAGCTTGCGAATCTGGCCGAGGGGGACGCCAGCGCGCTCGCCGAGCGCTCGCCAGCTCGTTAGCCCGACGCGGGTCGCCAGTTGGCGCAGTTGGCGGTCGAATTCAGCATCGATCGAGGCCATAGTCGAGTTACAAACCTAAGTTAGAAGCCAGATGACGGGCTAGCGATTTTCTCCGGGCGTGCCGCCCCTTCCTGCCAGAACTCGAGCGAGCCGTTGAACGCTCGACCCAACAACGCCCGACCCGACAGAAAATAAAAGAGCCGCCCGTGCGGGGAAAAGCGATAAATCCAAGCCGATCGCGACTCTTCATCACTCGATCGCCCGACCGAGCCAATCGTTAAAGACGATATCGATTAGATTTTAATATCGACGAGAAAGCCCCAGCGCAAATCCCTACGGAAAAGCCCCAAGATCGAGCCCCACAGAAGCATCGCTTTGGGTCGCGTTCGAGCCATTTTTAAGTCGTAATCTTGCTGAGACGATCGTTTTTCGCCTTTTGTCTTGAAACGTCAACGCCATTAAATTTTTGTGACGCAACCGAATCGAAGCTGTCGAGCGCAAACCCCGACAGACCTAGGATCGTGGCACTCGGGGCTGACGTTACCTTTCGTATTCCCGATCCGAGCTCTCCTCTCTGGAAGTACTAAATTAGAGAATAGGAATCCGACGCTTTTGCAGGCGCTCGAACGACCGCTCGAACGACCTGTGGCGATCGCTTGCGCCGGGCTTCGATCGACTGGGAAATTCAACCGGTCGCAGTGCCCTCGGCTTAACGAACTCGGCTCATTTCGATTGCAGTACCCGCCGGAATTTCGGTCGGGTACATCCCGTTCTCGCCTTTTCCGATCGTTTCTTCAACATCTCTTTTTTGTATACGCATGGGCACTCCAGCATTTGACACGCACGCGATTGTTTGTCCGACCTGCTCGCGTCCAAGCCATAACATTCCCAACGAACAGATCGAAGGTCTTTACACTTGTCCGAACTGCAAGACGCGCATTGTCGTGTCCTGGAGCGGGCATTTCGTATGCGATCCCGTCAGACCCCGTAACGACCTCGTGCGCGCGCTGCGCCGTCGGGGCCAGCCGATCGCCCGCTTCGTCTGTAACAACATCGGCGTTGCGCCGCTCGTAGGACTCTTCGGCGCGATCGCCGTGGGCGGGCTAGTGCTGGCGAGCGGCTTCGGGCAGGTTCCCGAGCGCCCGAGCGGCGATCGCACCGAGCGCTCGGCCACGACAGAACTGCAGTCAACGAGCGCTCGCGATGTTCCTTCGTCTTGAGGCAACATCGAGACGAAAAGCTAGGTTTCTCTAGCAGCGATGCCGTGCGCCATATTCGCAATCCGCGCTGTTTAGAGCGTGCCCCTTTTCGTAACGCGCTCTAGACCTTGCCGCTTTCGATCGCCCAGCGGGCCAGCTCGGTGCGGTTGTGCAGGCCCGTTTTGCCGAGCATATTCGAGACGTGGCTTTCGATCGTGCGCTGGCTGACTTTCATCTCTACGGCAATTTCGCGATTGGCCATGCCGCGCGCCACCCACTGGACGACTTTGAGTTCCGTCGGGGTCAGCTCGACGCCGGGACGCACCTTGAGCGGCGGCGCGCCATCGCTACCGATCGTCTTACGCGCGGTCAGGCGCGCGGCCTGCGCCAGAGACGACTCCACTTGGGCGATCAGCTCCTCCGGCTCGAAGGGCTTGACCATGTAAACATCCGCGCCGGTGTTGAGCCCTTTGATGCGGTCTTGACTTTGGCCTTTCGCCGAGAGGAAAATCACCGGAATCCACTCCGTACGCTTGTCTTCGCGGACGTTCTCGACAAACGTGTAGCCATCCATTTCCGGCATCATCACGTCGCAGACGATCAGGTCGGGCAAATCTTCTTGCAGTAGCTCGAGGGCGACGCGACCGTTATCGGCAGAAACGACTTCGTAGCCGCGAAATTCTAGGTAGTCTTTGACGAGGAGGATCAGGTTCGGATCGTCATCGACGAGTAGTAAGCGCTTCTGCTTGGGGTTTTTCATAAGACCGTACTGTTTTCGGTATCCGCATCGTGGTTTCGGCGTGTGGTCTCAGAGCAGTCGATTCAGGGCGATCGATGCTCTCGAAGGGGCGCGGCTTCGACGGTACGCTCTCGCCCTGGAGTCATTATATTCCGGCATTTCGCAGATTGCGCCGCTCGTTGAATCGTCGCGTTCTGCGCTTGGAATTAGTTCTGGCGAGTTCGCCATGCGCCCGGAGAGACCTCCTTTCTCCTCTTTCCAAGGCCCGTGCGGACAATCCGTATATTTCAGCTCACTCGCCCGCGAACTATCGCGCTTTTACGATTCAGGTGGTTCTGGCAAAGGACGCTGGAAAAAGGCGTGGGACTCGACGACGCTGCCGCCGATGAGATGCTCCTGGATGATGCGCTCGATCGCCTCGGGGTTGGCGTCGCGATACCAAACGCCGTCGGGGTATACGAGCAGGATCGGCCCGCGCTGACAGACGCGCAAACAGTTGGCCTTGGTGCGGAAGACGCAGGTCGGGCGGGCGTCGATCGCGCGATCGAGCTGAAGTTCTTTGAGGCGTCGCTTGAGATAGTTCCAGGCAACGATACTGTCTTCCTTCGGGCAGCACTTCGGCTTGGTTGCGTCGGCGCAGATAAAGACGTGCTGATCGATGCGGTCGATCGAGAGGCTGCGGACGCTCTCGGCGAGGCGACGGTCGATTGCGGCGGGCAGATCGTCGATCTGCGAGGCGCGATTGTCGGCGGCAGTCGTGGTGGCGGTGCGATCGTCGGTCACGGGGGAACGGTAGGAACGTCGTCGAACGGGAAAAACTCAGTCGGGGATCGGGGCTCGAACGCTCGCAGCGGCGGCCAGACGAGACGCTGTGCCGAAGCGGCTCCGAAGCGCGCCAAGACAGTTCGGGAACCCGTACAGTTACGCAAGTTGCACCGCGTAAATGGACTCCGCTAGATTAGCACTCGGGAATTGAGAGTGCTAAAAGCACCACGCGGTGCGCTCGATCTCTGCTGATACTTGCAGTTCGGCGCGCAGCTCCGCCCCAAATTCCCCACTAATCTTAGTCCAACAACCGCACGAGAATAACGGGAGAAGAGTTCCTATGGCAGCCGTATCTTTAAGTGTCTCGACTGTGAAGCCCCTCGCAGATCGCGTCTTCGTGAAAGTCAGCGCCTCTGAAGAGAAAACCGCAGGCGGCATCCTCCTGCCCGACACCGCCAAAGAAAAGCCCCAAGTCGGTGAAGTCGCCCAAGTTGGCCCCGGGAAGCGCGGCGACGACGGTTCGCGCCAAGAGCTCGACGTCAAAGTCGGCGACAAAGTCCTGTACTCGAAGTACGCCGGTACGGACATCAAGCTGGGCAGCGACGAGTACGTCCTGCTGTCGGAAAAAGACATCCTCGCGATCGTCGGCTAGTTCTCGCTTCGAGAATTACGACTCGCACATCACTGTCGATCGCGCTTCGCATTCCCGTCGAGCCGCGATCGAAGTGCGTTCGAGCCTCCAACGCGGCTTCAACTCCGACACTGCGTTGAAGCTGTATCCCTGCATGAGGTTCGATCGCGCCACACTCGCAACCGTTCGGGCAAGACTGTCTGAGTTTGACGCCAGCAGTCGTCCTTCGAGTTTTTTGCTTCACATCATTTGAGAGTTCCCAGAGGAATCAGAAACAATGGCAAAGCGCATTATCTATAACGAAAACGCTCGCCGTGCTCTAGAAAAAGGCATGGACATCCTGGCGGAATCGGTCGCAGTGACCCTCGGCCCCAAGGGTCGTAACGTCGTCCTCGAGAAGAAATTCGGCGCACCGCAAATCGTCAACGACGGTATCACGATCGCCAAAGAGATCGAGCTGGAAGACAACATCGAAAACACCGGTGTTTCGCTCATCCGCCAAGCGGCCTCGAAAACCAACGATGCTGCTGGTGACGGTACGACCACCGCAACCGTCCTCGCGCACGCGATGGTTAAAGAAGGTCTGCGTAACGTCGCAGCCGGTGCGAACCCGATTCTCCTCAAGCGCGGCATCGACAAAGCTACGGCGTTCCTCGTCGACAAAATCAAAGACCAAGCGCGTGAAGTGGGCGATTCCACCGCGATCGCGCAGGTCGGTGCCATCTCCGCCGGTAACGATGAAGAAGTCGGCCAAATGATCGCCGACGCCATGGACAAAGTCGGTAAAGAGGGCGTTATCTCCCTCGAAGAAGGCAAGTCGATGACGACCGAGCTGGAAATCACCGAAGGGATGCGCTTCGACAAAGGCTACATTTCGCCTTACTTCGCCACCGACACCGAGCGCATGGAAGCGGTGCTCGAAGAGCCCTACATTCTGATCACCGATAAGAAAATCGGCCTCGTTCAGGATCTCGTCCCCGTCCTCGAGCAAGTCGCGCGCGCTGGCAAGCCGCTGCTGATCCTCTCGGAAGACATCGAGAAAGAAGCCCTGGCCACCCTGGTGGTCAACCGTCTGCGTGGCGTCCTCAACGTCGCTGCAGTTAAGGCTCCTGGCTTTGGCGATCGTCGCAAGCAAATGCTCGAAGACATCGCCGTTCTCACCGGTGGTCAGCTGATCACCGAAGATGCTGGCCTCAAACTCGAGAGCGCCAAAATCGAAATGATGGGCACGGCTCGCCGCGTCACCATCACCAAAGACAGCACGACGATCGTCGCGGAAGGCAACGAAGCTGGCGTCACCGCCCGCTGCGAGCAAATCCGCCGTCAAATCGAAGAGACCGATTCGAGCTACGACCAAGAGAAGCTCCAAGAGCGTCTCGCCAAGCTGTCGGGCGGCGTCGCGGTCATCAAAGTCGGTGCGGCCACCGAGACCGAAATGAAAGACCGCAAGCTGCGCCTGGAAGATGCCATCAACGCAACCAAAGCGGCGGTTGAAGAAGGCATCGTCCCCGGTGGCGGTACGACCCTGGCGCACCTGGCTCCGAGCCTGGAAACCTGGGCGAACGACAGCCTCACCGACGAAGAGCTGACGGGCGCACTGATCGTCGCTCGCGCGCTGACGGCTCCGCTGAAGCGCATCGCTGAAAACGCGGGTCAAAACGGTGCGGTTGTCGCCGAGCGCGTGAAGGAAAAAGACTTCAACGTCGGCTACAACGCAGCGGTCAACGAATACGCTGACATGTTCGAGGCGGGCGTTGTCGATCCGGCGAAAGTCACCCGTTCGGCGACGCAAAACGCCGCTTCGATCGCGGGCATGGTTCTAACGACCGAGTGCATCGTCGTTGACAAGCCCGAGCCGAAAGATGGCGCTGCGGCGGGCGCTGGCATGGGCGGCGACTTCGATTACTAAGTCCCCATTACGAACGGTGGGTCGCGCACCTGCCGTTCGTTTACGACAGAAATCAAAAAGCAGGCGATCCCACAAGTTTCGTGAGCGATCGCCTGCTTTTTTGTGGGCTATGAAATCTGTGCAGAGATTCAGAACGCATGAAATGGTTCCTAACTTCAGCCAGCATTGCAATTTTGGTGGCAGTGCTGGTACTCGAATTCATTCATCAGGAAAGCGTTGCAGCCATTGGCACGTTAGGATTTTTCTTCCTGTTGTTTGCCGCTAACTTAGACCGAATTTCGGAGTTCCAGGCCAGCGCTACAGGAGTCAGCACAAAGACGCGAGAGATTATCGATCGTTCTGAATCAGCATTGGAGGAACTCAAAATACTGGCGATCGAGTCTACACGTATCTCGCTGTCAGTTATTCAAAGTGCTGGTAGAGTCGAACCCTACAGTGAGGAACAGAAAGAAGAAATCAAGAGTAGGCTCATCGACATCTTGGCTAAAGTCAAGGTTGATGAATCAGGTGTCAGTGCGGCTTTATCTGATTGGTACAAGTGGGTCGAAGCTGATTATCGAAATGGGATTTTAGGCTTGGGAATGCCAACAGGTGCGTCCAATACTTTACTCGAGGATTGGCGTGAGTTGCGTGCTCGAACAGCCTCGCCCGAGCAGATCGAAGCATTCTTGGCAAAGTACAATCTGCTCGAGCAGCGCCAGCAGTACATTGAAGATTACAAGTATTATCGAATCCACCGTCAGCACCGAGATCCCGAGCGGTGGCGCGATCGCGAAAATTGGGGCAGTCTGAAAATTGAGGAATAAATTGAGCGTGGCGTGGTGTTGTGCGATACACCACTACTCACCGGACAGCCCAGGATCGATGCGCTTGCGATCGAAGTAATCTTGCGGGGCTGCGGTCAGAAACTGGGTTTCAGGAAACTGCTCGCGGAAGCCGCGATCGCATCGTAGAAACCCGGTCTCTCAGATCCCGCCGCGATCTTCACTCCGCCGGGACTTCCGGAGTCGGGGCTGTAGTCTGGGGTGTTTCGGGAACTGCGGCCTGGGGGGCCGCTTCGGGAACTGCGGCTGGCGGGCTCTCGATGCGTTTGCGATCGAGGTAGTCCTGGGAAAATGCCTCGGGCTCGGCTTGGGCGACGGGAGCTGGTGGCGATGGAGCCGACACGACAGGCGCGGGAGCCGGGGCTGGCGCTGGTGCAACGGGAGCTGGAGCGGGAATGGGAGCCGGAGCCGGAACTGGTGCGGGTGCGACCGGAGACGGTGCGGCCACAGGAGCCGGAGCCGGTGCAGCCACAGGAGCTGGTGCAGGCACAGTCCGAACGACTGGCTGAGCGACTGGCTGGGCGGGGGCGGGCACGGCAGCTTGTGGCCCGGAAGGTTGCGGCTGGGCTTCGGGCGCGGTCGGTTCGACTGGACGCTGGGCAACGATCGGCGGCTGTGCTTCTCGATCGGCGGCGATCGCGATGCGGTGGTACTCGAGGATTCTTTGCTTGGCGTCGCTGTAGGATGCCGTACCTCTCGGGATCGCCCGCAGGAGAGCGCTGGCGTCGGCGTGGCGACCGTCTTCGGCCAGCAGCTCGGCGCGGTAGAGCTGAGTTTGCGCTTGGACTTCCAGCTTCTCGGTGTATTCGATGCGCTTCTCGGCAACGGTTGCGTATACCGAGGCTTCGGCGGGAATCTCGCTGAGGAACGAGAGCGCGCCGCTAAAGTCACCGGCAGCGGCCAAATCGAAGGCGGTTTGCAGCAGTACGCGGGCGCGAATATCGCGCGCCTGGGTGTACTCAGCAATTTTCTCCTGCGCTAGCGCGTAGCTCGGCGAGTCGCTGGGGATCTGATGCAGCTCGATTAAGGCGGCGGCGAACTGGCCGGACATCGCCTGAGTTCTGGCGCGATACATGTGCAGCTCGCCGAGCGGATCGGTGGACGCCTCGGGAACGAGACCGGACAGGCGATCGAGCAGGTTCTCGACAGCAGGGTTAGCCGGGAGCGGCTGGGCTTCGCGGCGCGGCGGGCGGGTTCGCAGGGCGCGGACGAAGCGATCGAGGTCGCTGCGCCACTGCCGGATTTCCCGGCCCAGGCTGGGCAGAAATTCCGGTGTGGCGACGCCGAGAACTTCCGTGTCAGAGCGATCGCTGCGATCGGCTCCGAAGCGCGCACCTTCGTCGGAAACGGGAATATCGGGCAGCAGCGACGCATCGATTTCCGGGTCGATCAGCTCGTGAGCATAGTAACCACAGATGCCCAGCGTCAGGCCCGTCGCGAGGCTGACCCCCAGGCCGATCGTATCGACTTTAGGCGCTAGAGGCGCGGGCTTGACGGGAGACAGGACTAAGCCTGCGGCGATCGGCTCGGTCGGCGCTGCGGCGCGGTGCTCAGCGCGACTGGGCTCGTCCGCACTGCGCTTGCGGCTCGCGATAACGGTTTCGAGGTCGGGCAGAGGTAGCTGTTGCATGGCAGTCGAACGCGCTGGCGAAGTTCGATCGCCGAGGAGGCCAGCCGCCGCAGTGGCGCGAGTCCTGGCCCCGCTCGACGCGGGTCGTTCTCTTTGTTCGCGCGTTGTCGGTCGGGCTCCGGAGTCTCTGCCGAACTTCTGCCAAACTGTGGCAAAACTTTGCGAAACCCGATCGCGTGCCAGCGTCTGGGTTCCGCAGAAGTCGCCTAAGACGCTTTCTGCACCGAGCCCTGGGTGCCGATTTGGATTAGCTCGATTTTGTAGCCCGTCGGATCTTCCACAAAGGCGATGACTGTCGAGCCGTGCTTCATCGGCCCCGGTTCGCGTACGACCTTGCCGCCGCGATCGGCGATCTGCGCGCAGGTTCCGTAGATATCATCGACACCGATCGCGATATGGCCGTAGGCCGAGCCGATTTCGTACTCGGAGATGCCCCAGTTATGGGTCAGCTCGATGACGGTGTTGTCTGACTCGTCACCGTAGCCGAGAAACGCCAGCGTAAACTCACCGCCGGGATAGTCCTTCTGACGCAGGAGCTTCATACCGAGGACGTCGCAGTAAAAGTCGATCGACCGTTCCAGGTCGCCAACGCGGAGCATGGTGTGGAGGAGTCGCATATTCGGGAGGTCAGAACTACAGTAAACCTCACCAATGCTAGCGAAATCAGCCGATCTTAAGGGTCGAGGCGAACGCGCGGCGTCAGCAGCACCGCCCGCTGACTGTCCACCACCAGCGGCCACAGACCTATCTCGCCGAGCGCTTCTAGGGTGGCCTTGGCTTCGTCCTCGTCAGTCGTGAAGTCCGCCATCAGAAACGGACGCCGACCGTAGGACACCAGGCCCACCGCTTGCCCCGTCACCGCTGCGACATCGGAGGCAACACTCGGGTCGTTGAAATAGTCCACCAGCACGACAAAACCATCGGCCAAGGGCTGCGGGTTAAAGGGAACGACGATCTCGCCGTCGCGAGCGGCGTCGTTGCGCGGGCTGCGTACGTCGGTCGTGCCAAACGGGGGCGGCACGCGATCGCCACTGTTCGCGCGCGGTGACTGGGCCACTGACGGCGGAGGAACGCTGGCCACCGGGGGCGTATCGTCCATCGGCTCGCGGGCGTCGATTTGCGGCGGCGGCAGATCCTCGGGTGTAAATACGGGCAGTTCTTCGGGGTCGTCGGAGGCGTCATCGGAGGTGGCGCTTACCGAAGCGGACGCGTCATCTCCCGCCGGTCGCGCGTCCACCACCTGCACCTCCGGCAGTTCTAGTGCTTGACCGTAAGGGCGCGGCGCGAACTGCGGGTCGGCTTCCGGCTCGTCTTCCGGCAGGCGCGTGACGAAGGCCGAGAGCCCGAAATTATCGGTAAAGCCACGCGCGAGGCCGCTGGCTGCTTGGCTATCGGTGAAGCCCGAAACCCGAATAACAGTGTCGTCGAGGTAGGTGCAGGTCTGTGCGGGATATTCGCCGTCGAGACCTTCGATCGCCGCCTCACGCGCGTCGGTATCGTTGGCGATCGCCAGTACCAGGAACTCGTCCGCTGCAGGAGGTGGACAGGCCGCAAGATCTTGGGCGATCGCCGTGCGCCCTCCGAAACCCAGGCCACTAAAGCCACCGGCGATCGCAGCACCGAAGAACGTGCCGCACAAAGCGAAGAAAGAGCGCGAGACGGAAGAATGCATGGGAATGGTCGGACGTATCGACGGCGGAGAAACGGCAGAATTGCGAGTCGGGGTTGCGGGCGAGCCGGTCATTGAGCCAGTGCGTCGGGCCAGTCGTCGGGCCAGTCGCCGGGCGTCTTTGCAAGCCGTTCGGACGAGCAGCCCGCAAAGACACCCGACAGAGACTTAAGCAGTGGCCAGCGAAGCCAGCGGCTCGGGAATTGACTCCGAGGGCGCTTCAAACTCGCCCGTCAGGACGTGCTCGACGCGTAGCTTAAACCAGGTGATAAAAACCGGATCGGTCGAGACCATCGCCGCAGCAGGCTGGGGGCAGTTGGCTTTCGCCTCAGCCAGCTCCGGCGCTTCAAGAAAGGCGGGACGATCGATCAGCCAGAAGTCGATTTCTTTTTCGCGCTCGTGATAATTGCGCGTGCGCTCTTCGATGACCTCTTGAAGCGGCTCCTCTTCGAGCAAGAAATTGCGGCTGGCGACAGCGTAATAGTAAGTCGTCACGGTGCTTGGGGGTAAAGGGGAATTTATAAGCTCGATCGCGGCCAACACTGCGGGTCGGCGATCGCAAAAAATCAAAGCCGCCGACCGCACGCGATCGACGCAAAAAATCTACGTTCCAGGATACGATCGCGCGCGGCGATCGCAAACCGAGACAAACCGCGAGCGGCCTTCTGCGAATTAGACCTGCGAATCGAGTCCGTAAATCAAACCTGCGAGTCGAGCCCGCAAATCAAACCTGCAATGGGGGAGCGGCACGATTTACAATCGATCGCCTGATAATAACGACAGACAAACATCCAGGAGAAAGCCCCGTGTCCGTTCGCGTTCGCCTCGCCCCAAGCCCCACCGGCACACTACACATCGGCACTGCCCGCACCGCCGTCTTTAACTGGCTCTTCGCCCGCAACCAGGGCGGTACCTTTGTTCTCCGCATCGAAGACACCGACACCGAGCGCTCCAAAGCCGAATTCACCGACAATATCCTCGAGGGTCTGAAATGGCTCGGCCTCGACTGGGATGAAGGCCCTTTCTTCCAGTCCCAGCGCCTCGATCTGTATGAAAAAGCCGTTCGAGAGCTGCTCGATAAAGGCTTGGCCTATTGCTGCTACTGCACGCCAGAAGAGCTAGAGGAAATGCGCGCCGCCCAGCGTGCCGCCAAACAAGCCCCCCGCTACGACAACCGCCACCGCCACCTCACTGACGAGCAGCGCGCCGCCTATGAAGCCGAAGGCCGCACTGCCGTCGTCCGTTTCAAGATCGATGACGATCGCGAGATCGCCTGGAACGACATGGTGCGCGATCGCGTGAGCTGGAACACCAGCGACCTTGGTGGCGATATGGCGATCTCCCGCGCCGCCAAACCGGGCGAAGTCGGCCAGCCGCTTTACAACCTCGCCGTGGTGGTGGATGACCTCGATATGAAGATCTCTCACGTCATTCGCGGCGAAGACCATATCGCCAACACCGCGAAGCAAATTTTGCTCTACGAAGCGTTCGGTGCGGCGGTTCCCGAGTTCGCCCACACGCCGCTAATCCTCAACGAGAAAGGCGCGAAGCTCTCCAAGCGCGACGGCGTTACGTCGGTGTCGGACTTCCAGGCAAAAGGCTACACCGCCCCGGCGATCGCCAACTATATGACGCTGCTGGGCTGGTCGCCCGCCGATGGCGAAGAGCGCTTTATGCTGGGCGACGCCGCCGAGCAATTCAGTTTCGATCGCGTCAATAAAGCCGGTGCGAAGTTCGACTGGGATAAGCTCAACTGGCTCAACGGCCAGGTGCTGCACGAGCTGCCGGTCGAGACGCTCCTGCCGATGCTGGTTCCCTACTGGAAAGAGGCGGGCTACCGGTTCGATCTCGACACCGATAAGCCCTGGCTAGAGGCGATCGCGGCGACGATCGGCCCCAGCCTCTCGGTGCTGAGCGAGGCGGTGGAGATGAGCCGCCCACTGATGAGCGACGCGATCGAGATGTCAGAGAAAGCCCAGGGCCAACTGGCAATGGAAAACGTCTCCGAAGCGCTGAAGCTGTCGCTGGAGAAATCCCAGGCGGCGAAAAGCTTCGATGTGGCAGCAGCGAAAAAAGCAATTAAAGAAGTCACCAAAGAGCTAGGCGTTAAGAAAGGCTTGGTGATGAAATCGCTGCGGGCGGCGCTGACGGGCGAGCTGTCCGGCCCTGACCTGATTCAGTCCTGGGTGGTGCTGCACCAGCGCGGTCTAGCGGTGGAACGGTTGCAGGCCGCGATCGGCTAATTCACTCGGCACTGTCGCCTAGAAGTCTGACCGATCGAAAAAGCCAGACTTCTAGACTGCGGTGACTATTTTCGAGCGGCGCTCCAGTGCATCTTTATGGTGGAAGCTCGGAATGGTAGAAGCTCAGACCTGTAAACTTCACCCGCGCGTCCATGAAACAGCCTTTAAAGCAAGATTTGGCGAAGCTGCTGCAAGATTAGCTCTGCCCCCAGCGGCCCGTTGAGTACGTTCCACTCGTAGAACGTCCGAAAGTAAACGCGATCGTTCCGGCTAGCGCTGAGGGACTGGGCGATCGGGTTAGCTTGCCAGTCGTCGCGAATGCGTCCGAGCTGGCGATCGATCAGCGCGTCGGCATTAACTTCGTTCGGTTCCACGCTCGGGTTCGGCTCGGAAGAGTAGCCCAGGACAAACACCAGATCGGCTTCCAGATCGGGCAGAATCTCGATCGAGGACGGCATGAAATTACGCACCACACCAGGCGGCTCGACCATCTCAAAGCCGATTTCTTCAAGCAGTTCGCCGATAAATCCTTCGCCCGTCAGCACGTAAATTGCGCCCCTGTATAGGCTCTCGCCCGTCAGCAACAGCACCTTGGGATGCGCTGCCACCACCTCGGCAAATTCTGCGCGTGCGGCCTGCACCTGCTGCTCGTAGCGCTCGATCGCCGCATCCGCCAGTGCTTCGTCGCCTAAGGCGACTGCCAGCGCCTGCAGGTTGTCGCGCCAGTTGCCCTTTTCCGAGCGCGGTGCCAGGGGCAACGCCGGGGCAATCTCCGACAACACGCTGGATGCGCCCTGAATATTCCAGGACTCGCCGACGATCAGATCTGGATTGAGCCGAACGACGGTTTCCAGGGAGGGAATCTGACCCAGAGTCGCGAGATTGAGCGGTTCGGTGGTGATGCGATCGCCCAGATAGGGAATCGCCAAATTGGGCTGGGTGATGCGATCGGCCTTCACCGGCAAGGCCGTCACCACACCGGAGGGCTGCTGGCCGAGCGACAGCAGCAGATCGAGGGAGTGAATATCGAAGACGGCGATCGCTTCCGGGCGATCGCAAATCTCCATCTGACCCAAGCTATGGGACACCGTGCGGCAGTCGTCGCTGCCTGTGGTGGGTGTCGGAACGCTGCCCCCGCAGGCGACAACGAAGCCGCAAACCACCAGTGCCACCAGCGCGGCGCGGAAGCGAAACCACCGACGAAGGAACCCGTTCATCGTTCTTCCTCGCTAGAACCGAATCGAAAACGAACCGAGTACTGTAAACCCTTCGCCGGGGTAGATTTCCACGAGGCGACCGTTGGCGACCCCTTCGATGTATTCCTCGTCAAACAGGTTGCGGAAGTTGACCGCTGCCGTCCAGTTGTCGCGCTCGTAGGAAATCACGGCGTTGGCGATTAGGTATTCATCAACAGTGTAGCTATTGACAATGTCGCCGAAGCGCTCGCCAACGTAGTTGAGGCCGAAACCGAGCAGCAAACCGTCTAGATCGCCCGACTGAAACTCGTAGGTCGTCCAGAGGTTGGCCATATGCTCCGGCGCGTTGTACAGCTCGTTGCCGGTTGTACCGTCCGTGCTGTCGGTGACTTCCGTATCCAGGTAGGCGTAGTTGGCGACCACGTTCCAACCCGGCAAGATTTCGCCGACGATATCTAGCTCGATGCCCCGACTCGCTTGCGTACCGCTGGGAACCGAGAAGACCGGATTGCGCGGGTCGGGCAGGGCGACGTTCTGTTTCTCGATATCGAACAGCGCTAGGTTAATCAGCAGGTTGTCGTCGAGCAGCTCGAAGCGCGCACCGACCTCGAACTGTTCGCCCTGCTCGGCGTCTAGCAAACCACCCTCAAACGTCGTGCCGATACTCGGCGCAAAAGAGCGGCTGTAGCTGGCGTAGAGCGAAATATCGTCCGATGGCTGGTAGACGATACCGGCACGGGGCGTCCACTCTGACTCCTCGCGATCGGAGTCGGTCGTGCCGGTCAGCACACTAAAGTTGCTGGTTTCTTGGTAAATACTGTCGAAGCGCAAACCCGCCAGCAGAATCAAATCGTCGCGTAGCTGGATCTGGTCTTGCAGAAAAACGCCAAAGGCATCGGTGCGCCCGGTGCTGCGACCCGACAGTGGCAGACTGTCGAAATCGGGTGAATTGACGGCGCTGTAGTCGGGATCGAAGATATTGAGCACATCGACGCTATTAACCGACGGCGGGAACGGCGTACGCGTCTCAGTACCGCGATCCCAGAAGCTGACAAAGTCAAAACCTGCCAGCAGCGTGTGCTCGATCGGGCCGGTGTTAAACTCGCCGACCACGTTGGTTTGCAGCTCGAGGTTGCTCAGCGGCTGGTCGAGGCGACCCATAAACAGAAACAGGTCGCCCGTATCTTCATCAAATGCGGTGGGCAGCAGGCCGAAGTCCACTAGAAAGCTCGTCACGCTGGTGGGAACTGTGGTGTCATACCGGTTGTAGTGCATCGAGTTGCGCAGCTTCCAACTGTCATCGAAGCGGTGTTCGAGTCGGTAGCCAAAGCGTAGCGATTCGGCGGTTGCTACGTCGCTGGGGTCATTGAGGGGGGTGTCGAAGGGAATGTCCGCGACCTCGTCGCCCACCGCCAGCAGCCCGAATTCGCCGGGGCGCTCGTCGTCGCGATATTCCAGCTCTAGAGTTAGGTCAGTGTCGTTGCCAATATCGATCGCCACCGTCGGTGCGATAAAGAATCGCTCGATCGCCCGATCGTAGCCGCGAATATTGTCTTCGGTGCGATAGAGCGCGTTGAGCCGATAACGGACGCTGCCGTCTGCCGATAGCGGGCCGGTAAAGTCGATATTAGGCTCGAAGAATTCACGATTGCCGACGCGCATCCCCAGCTCGTAGCGCGGCGTGCCTAGGGGCTGCTCGCTGACCAGGTTAATTACGCCGCCCGGCTCCAGGACGCCAAAGAGAATCGACGCCGGCCCTTTGAGGACTTCGACTTGCTCGATATTGGCCAGCTCGGCAAAGCCCGCGTTGTTCGTGCCGCCGTTGGTGAGTCGGACGCCGTCGCGCAGTACTGCCGCACTGTCGAAGCCGCGAATCGTAAAGCGCTGGCCGCGCGGGTCGTCCTCGGCGTTGGTGACGCCGCTGGCGTTGCGAATCACTTCGCTCAGGCCAACTGCGCCCTGGTCTTCAAAAATCTCGCGGGGAATGACTTGAATCGATTGGGGCGTGTCGCGCAGGGGCGTATCGGTGCGTGTCGCGGTGGTGGCGTCGGGAACGAGGTAGCCGTCTTCTTCGCCCGTCACGCCTAGAACGATCGCGTCTCCGCCATCACCACTTCCAGCCGCGCCCAGCGTCACGTTCAGCACCAGACTCGCGCTGCTGTCGGTGACGTCCGCAATCGGTGGAGCATCGGAGCCGGTAATCGCAATCTGGACGCGATCGCCGTCTAGCTCCGACACCTGAATCAGCGCGATCCCGTCCGCCGGTGCGAATTCCTCGAAGCCTACTTCGGACAGCACCGTGTTGGGAATCTCCAAAATCAGCGCGTTGCCCAGGGTGCGGCTCGTATCCGGCCCGGCCAGGATCTCGCCGTCGGTTTCCAGAGTGAGCTGCAAGCCCGTCTCGGTTTCAACGATTCCCAGTCCCGTAATCGTCACCGCCGCTTCGGACTGGGCGAGGCGATCGACATCGAGCGAAGGAGACAAATCCAGCGCTCGCGATACGTCACCCGCCGCCAGTGCGCCGCCGAGAGCCAGCAATGCAACCGAACTTAACTTCAACACCTGCGGTTTCATCGGTCTCACGAATCACTCCTCACAACAGATGCACTAGTGATGCGCGATCGGGATGGACGACCACACGCCCCACTAATGCAAATTAATCTCATAAAGATAGAGGACTCGCACCGACTCGTCCAGAGATTCCACGCTGGATTCTCGTAACGCAACGAGAGTCTCTCAGCTTCTATTGGCTCGACAGTGAGTGAGATTGCGGCAAGATAAGGCGGCAACCGCAGAATGGGTTTAGCGGCTTTGCGTCGCTGCTGGCGGATTAAGAATCTCCCAGAGTTTCACGAAGCCGTCGTAACACGAGCTCTGCTCCAATCGGCCCGTTAAGGATATTCCACTCGTAAAACGTCTGGAAATAGACGCGATCGGCCTGGCTAGCCGCGAGCGACTGGGCGAGAGGGTTGCGCTCCCAGTCCGAGCGAATCTTTTCAAACTGACTCTTGAAGAAAGCTTCGCGATCGCTCTGTGACGCTCCAGCCCTCAACGTTTCTATGCTGTAGCCCAGTATGACGATCGAGTCGGCCTCGTTGAGTTCCGGCAATAGCTCGATCGAGACGGGAACCGAGTTGCGCTCTGCCCCACGCGGCACGACCAGCTCGAACCCCACGGCTGTCAGCAGCTCGCCGACAAAGCTCTGTTCGGTGAGCGCGAAGAGGATGCCCCGCGTGAGGTTGTCCCCGCTCAGCACCAGCACCTTTGGATGCGTCGCGATCGTCTCGGCCAGCTCCCGGCGCGTCAGCTCGAGCTGCGCCTGATAGTCGGCGATCGCCGCGTCGGCCAGATCGACATTTCCCAACATTTTTGCCGAAAGCCGCAAGTTCTCGCGCCAGTTCCCCGTGTCGCTACGCCGCGCGAGGGGTAGCACGGGCGCAATCTGCGACAGCAACGGACTCGGCAGGCGGTGGGCTTCACCGACGATCGCATCGGGCTTCAGTTGCACCAGGGCTTCCAGTGACGCCGGAGTCGCAAACGAGCCGAGCGCGACGGGCTGGCTAGCAAGCCGCTCGCCGAGCGTGGGAATTGCGAACTCGGGTTGTTCGACGCGATCGGTCTCGACGGGCTGCGGCGTCACGACTCCGGCGGGCTCGCGATCGAGCGACAGCAGCAAATCCAGGGAGTGGAGGCCGAGGGTCGCAATATCCTCGGGGCGATCGCAAATCTTGGTCTGACCCGAATCGTGCTCGATCGTGCGGCAGTTGTCGGACTGCCCGCCAGCTTGCCCATTGGAAACCGAGAGATTTCCCCGCCCGCAGGCGACGATCGAGCAACAAGCAAGTAGTGACAGCAGGCCGTAGCCCAGTTTTCTAAGACCCATACGATGATGCCGGGTTAGAACTCGATCGAGAACGAACCAATCACCGTAAAGCCTTGGCCAGCGTGAATCCCACGCGCACGGCTGTTGCCGGCAGTTTCGATGTAGTCAATATCGAAGATATTGCGGAAGTTCACCGCTGCCCGCCAGTTGTCTTTGTCGTAGGCAATGACGGCATTCGTCAGGAAGTAGTCATCCACCGAGAAGCTGTTGGCCAGATCGCCGAAGCGCTCGCTGACGTAGTTAAAGCCAGCGCCCAACATCAAACCTTCCAGAGCTCCGGACTGAAACTCATAGGTCGTCCAAAGGTTGGCGACGTTTTCCGGCGCGTTGAGCAGCGAGTTGCCCGAGTTTGGATCGTCATCATCGGTGATTTCCGTATCCAGCAAGGCGTAGTTGGCGACGATATTCCAACCGGGCAGGATTTCGCCGATGATATCGAGCTCGATGCCTCGGCTGCGTTGGGCTTCACTGGCGATCGAGAACGCCGGGTTGTTGGGGTCTGTAATCGCGACGTTCTCTTTGTCGATATTGAACAGTGCCAAATTGATGTAGAGATTGTCGTCGAGCAGCTCGGCCCGCGCCCCGATTTCAAACTGCTCGCCCCGCTCGGCTTCAATAAAGCTACCGTTAGCCTGCGTTGCAAAGTTTGGGGTAAAAGAGCGGCCATAGCTGGCGTAGAGCGAAAGGTCTTCTGAAGGTTGGTAAACCAGACCGGCGCGGGGCGTCCAGTCTGACTCCTCACGCTCGGTCTCAGTCGCACGACCCAAAAAGCGGCTGGTGTTTTCCTGGTAGACCGTGTCAAAGCGTATCCCCGCCAGCAGAATCAGGTTATCGAGTAGCTTCACCTGGTCTTGAACGTAAACCCCCAGATTACTCGTACGCCCCGAGCCGCCGAGGACTTCTGCAAACGAGTCGTCAAAATCAGGCGTGGAGAGGCCACTGTAGTCGGGGTTAAAGAGGTTCAGAGACCCAATCAGACTGGGATCGGGCGGGAATACCGAACGGGACTCATTGCCGCGATCCCAAAAGGTGAAAAAGTCCACACCAGCCAGCAGGGTGTGCTCGATCGAGCCGGTATTAAATTCACCAACTACGTTGGTTTGCAAGTCGAGATTGCTGGCAGGCTGATTCAGACTGGCCGGATAGAAAAAGACGTCGCCGGTGTCCTCATTAAACGCAGTGGGAAGTAGCCCAAAACCGACCAATTGAGGTGCCAGGTCGATGAAAATTTCCGAATCGTAGCGGTTGTAGACCAGCGAGTTGCGCAGCTTCCAATCTTCATCAAAACGGTGCTCTAAGCGGTAGCCCAGGCGCAATGATTCGGTCTCTGCCGCTTCATCAGGATTGGACAGCGCTCGATCGAACGGTACGTCGATAACCTCGTCGCCAATTGCAACCAAACCAAAGTCATTGGGGCGTTTGTCATCGCTATACTCCAGTTCCAGAATCAGGTCGGTATCATCGTCGATATCGATCGCGATGACCGGCGCAATAAACACCCGCTCCACATCCGTGTTGTAATCGCGGTGATAATCTTCCGTGCGGTACAGCGCGTTGAGGCGATAGCGCACGCTGCCGTCTGCCGTCAGTGGCCAGGGTAAACGCATCTAAAAAGGGGGCGATTCATGGAGTGTCAGAAGCAAGCCCAGCCGAGAGGATGGTGAGCATGAACTGGTCGTCAAGACCTGCCCGATAACGCTTCATCGTCAGACTTGTCTTGGAAGGCTCCTGGCGGAGCAGATTCAGAGCCAGTCGCCGCAAGACGGAGAGATTGCGAGGAGCATGAGCGTTACGGATGCGAGAAGCATCCTCACGAAAGACCACGTCGAGACACCAGTGCAACTGGTTTTCAATCCCCCAGTGCTGGCGAATGTGACGAGCAAAAGCACGAGCATCCGCATCGAGCGAGCTGAGGAAGAAGCGCACCTGAGAAGAATCCTTATTCCAGAGTCGGCGCTCGGAGCGAACGGCCACAAGACTGCGAAGACCCGACCAGCGACGGTGCTGCTCGTCAGAAAATACCAGACGAGAGGAAATCTGCCACAGACGACGAGACTCGATGCGATGATGGCCGCTCTCGGTGGCTTGATGGTGAGTGTAGCCCGACTCATACCAAATCCGACTTAGTGAAGAGCGTTAGAGCGATGTGTAGGCCACCAGT
>CALCCD010000074.1 GCA_937899645.1 uncultured cyanobacterium
GCCGTCTTTGTTGCGGACGGGCTCTTTCTCTAGCGGCAGGTAAACGGCGGCGTTGCAGACCAGCGAGGCGAAGTTGCGGCTCAGGTCGCTGGCGCGGAAGTCATCGACGAACGTGCGAACGCTGTCGAAGTCTGCCAGGTCGAGGTGCATCGCGGTGGTGTTGGCTTCGTTGAGGCCGACTTTCTTGGTGGCGGCGCGCATCTTATCGAGGTTGCGGCAGGCGAGAACGACGTGCCAGTCGCCGCGCTCGGCGAGGGACTTCGCCGCGTAGAGCCCGACGCCGGAGGTCGTGCCGGTGACGATAACGGTTTTCTGAGTCATGGAACGGGGCGCTAGCCACAAGCTGCGCGGTTAAAGCATTTTTTATCGATTTACCTAGAATTGCACCTCGACTGGAGCTTGGCGCGGCAAGGCGCGATTGTGTTGCGATTTCGTTACGGTTCTAGACGCAGCGATACGATCGCGAGGAGGTTAACTCTCGCCGCCGGTCGGAAACCGAGTTGCTTCGATTCCCTTGCGGTTTGTGCGATCGACCTCCAGAAACCCGGTTTTTCGGGATTTATGGGGGGTATTGCGGGCCGCGCTACGCCAGCATCGCCTCGAGCTTGTGTTCGTTCCAGAGCGCGAAGTAGAGCCCGTCGGCATCGACGAGCAGCTCGTCGTGGTTGCCCACCTGGACGGCGCGCCCGCGATCGAGAACGACGATGCGATCGGCGGTGGCCGCAGCGGAAAGCTGGTGCGAAACGAACAGTACGGTTTTCTTGCGCGTGCCGCCCGAGAGGTTCCGCAGGATGTCGGTGGCCGTCTGGTTATCGACGCTCGAGAGCGCGTCGTCGAGGATTAGGATCGGTGCGTCGAGCAGCAGGGCACGCGCTAGGGCCGTGCGCTGTCGCTGTCCGCCCGAGAGCGTAATACCGCGCTCGCCGACGATCGTTTCGTACTGCTGCGGGAAGTTAAGGATTTCGGTGTGGATTTGCGCGGTTTTCGCAGCTTCGCGGATGGCGTCTTGGCTGGCTTCGGGGTCGCCGTAGCGGATATTGTTGCCGACGCTCGTGCCGAACAGGAAGCTGTCTTGAGGGACATAGGCGATCGCGCGGCGCAGGTCGTTGAGGCGAATCTGAGTGATATCGAGGCCGTCGAGGAAGAGCTGGCCGGGGTCGATATTGAGGATATGGGGGATGGCGCTGGCGAAGGTGGACTTGCCGGAGCCGATCGGGCCGACGATCGCCACGGTTTCGCCGGGCTGGATCTCTAGCGTGAGGCCGTCGAGGGCATTTCTCGCTTCGTCCGCTGCGTCTTCGTCAGTTTGGGGGAAGGCGTAGGTTAGCTCGCGAACTTGGATTTCGCCGCGCACGCGATCGAGGGGCAGTTCCAGTGCGTCGGGTACGTCGGAGATCTCTGGCTCGCGCTCGAAGATAGCCTCAACGCGATCGAGGCTCACCTGGCCGCGCTGGAACACCGTTAGCGTAAAGCCCAGCAGCGCCGTCGGAAACACCAGGCGATCGATGTAAATAATCATCGCCACTAGGCCGCCTACGTCGAGCACTCCGTCGGCGATGCGGCCCGCGCCAAACCCCATCAGAATCAGCAAGCTGGCGGCGGCGAGTCCCTGCAACAGTGGAAACAGGATCGTGCGGGTGCGCGCCAGCGCCAGGTTGCTTCTCAGCAGACTGGAGTTGGTCAGGGCAAAGGCATCGCGCTCGTTGAGCTCCTGGCCGTAGATTTTGATCGGCGCGATGCCGCTCATATCTTCTTGGATCAGGTCGCTGATGCGCGAAAGGTCTTCTTGCACGTCGGCCTGTTCCTTGCGCATTCGCCCGCTGAAGAACCAGACGACGCCGAACATGATCGGATAGACCGACATCGCCAGCAGCGTAAGCCGAACGTCGATCGACACCAGTACGGGGATCGTCAGCGCGTAGGCAAAGATGATGTTGAGCAAGCTCAGCACTGCGAAACCCAGCATCCGGCGGATGCTATCGACATCGCTCGTGGCGCGGTTGATCAGGTCGCCGCTGGTGGTGCTGGAAAAGTAGCCCGTTTCCAGGGTGAGCAGGTGGTCGAAGATGCGCTGCTTGAGGTCGTATTCTACCTGTCGCCCCAGCCCGAATAGGTACACCCGCGAGGCGACGCGAATCAGCCACATTACGCTCGCGAGGGCAAAGATCGACCCTGCGAAAAACAGAACTTCTCGGTACTCGAAGGTGACCTGTAGCTCGTCGATCGCCTCGCGAATTTGCAGTGGAATATAGACCCCGACAGCGTTGACGATCGCCAGGCTCAGCGTCCCGAGGATGACATCTTTCTTGTACGGGCGCAGGTACTGCGCGAGGGTGGCGAGTCGGTTGCGGCTCATCGGTTGCGGCTCGTGGAGAAAAGTGGCGCACCAAGCCCGCGATCGCACGACGGCCCGAGCTGGCAAATTGACCTCCGGCAGCGTGCGGCCTGCCTCCTGCGGAAGGACGAATGGGAGGAAAAATGCGCTCACTTATCCTAAAGCACTGCGGCGTTCCGGGTCGCGCCCGGAATCGATCGCTTAAACTATGGATAGAGTCGGTAATGCGCGCGATCTCGTCCTACGCTCGACGCCCGCGCTCGAATCCGGAAGTAGCTTACAGCCAGTTCGCTCCCGGCCTAAATAAATATCGATTCGCTCCCCACTGCGCCTCTCACCGCCCATGCCTTCTCCTAGCGACCCTCGATCGGCCTCCAAAGCTGAAACTCCAGCCTACATGCGCGTTCTGCGCGCTTATCTACGCAACGCCGCGAGTCCGGCGGTGTGGGCTCCACTGGCGGTTATCGCTCTGTTGCTGGCGCTCAGCGCCGACTACTGGCAGTCTTTAACCGTGCTCGATGAGGATGCTGAGGCTTCGCTCGTCAGCGAAAATGTCTCCGAGCTGGCCGAAACGGTTTCGGAGGCTAGCTCGATCGCCGCTGCCGAAATCGACAGCTCC
Source organism: uncultured cyanobacterium (assembly GCA_937899645.1). Classification (GTDB taxonomy): domain Bacteria; phylum Cyanobacteriota; class Cyanobacteriia; order Cyanobacteriales; family Geitlerinemataceae; genus RDYZ01. The sequence goes on from CALCCD010000074.1 coordinate 2,955, forward strand.
GACGTTCTCTCCGAGCTGCTTTCTCAGTCGCGCCTGCCCGTGATGGCCGATGATAATAGCGTCGAACAAGCAGAAGCCCGAGCCGGGCGCGTCAACCTCGAAGAAGTCGATCTGCTTGGATTGCCTGACCTGAGTGGGGAAGCCGCCGCTGAGGCCAGTGCGGATGGTGAAGGTCGCAGCACCAGTGCCGAACCCACGCGCCGTTTTGGGCTGCTCGACCTGATTAATCCTGGCAACGGCGATCGCACTGCCGCCGACAGCAACCCGGCACGGGCGGAGCGCAGCTTTAACTTCGGGCGTACGGCCACCGAAACCGACGCTGGCGATAGCCGCGAACTCGATCGCACTCCCAGCCGCTTTAGCAGCAGCGCGGCTCCCGCCGCGAACCTAGCCGAAACGCCAGTCGTTGCCCCCGCCGCGACCCAGACCCAGTTCGGCGGCGTCGGCCCCAGCACCTTTACCGGCTATCCCTACTCCAGCGGCGTCCCCGTTCCCGGTACGACCGGCAGTGCCGCCCCCGCCTTTACGGGCTATCCGACGGGCGGCAATGTTGCACCGGTAGCCCCCACTTACGGCAGCGGCTACACCGGCTACCCCGCACCGGGCGCGACCCAGACTGGCAACGGCGCACCTTCGGTCGCGCAGCCGCAATATACGGCCCCGAACTTCAATAGCCCCAATGGGGCGGTGACGCCCAGCCCGACGGAAGCGATCGGCGTCTCTCCCAATGGCGCGACGGTAAACGCACCGACGCCCTATTCCGTACCGCGATCGGCACCGGGTCGCTATATCGGCAACGGCGAGATCGACACCTTTGGCAACCCCTAGGGTTTGCCAACCCTCAGTGTTTGGCAAACCCTAGCGTTCTGCGCTGGGATTCCGTGCGCCGAGGGTCGCAACCCGTCCGGATAGGATCGACCGAGCCGACACAGCTTCCGGCATCGGTCGGGCGGGCCGACGCCAAGTTGCTACCATAGACGCCTTGACATTCTGCCCGATCCATTATGGCCCCCAAAAAATTCGTGCCCGTCCTCGTCGTCCTGGCGATCGTCTTCGTCACGACCGCCGACAGCTACGCGTTCTTACCCGATCCCGTACGCAACGCCAGCTACAAGTCACGCGTCTTTATCATCGGGCTTTGGCCGGACTGGCTCAAGCCGAAAAACCAGAACGAGCAGCGCGAGCAAGAGATCGAGCAGCTCGGTAAGTAGCGATGGGGCCGTTTGCCCCCGAGGAGCACGACTGTGAAACAACTTGCGCTGTTCGGCCTGTGCGCGATCGCGGTTGCGATCGCCGGATCGGCGGCACTGCTGGCGATCCAAAACGCGAGCCCTGCGTCTCTATCGCTGTTCGGCTACGAGTCGATTCGGCTGCCCCTCGGGCTGTTGCTGACGGGGTGCGCGGGGCTCGGCGCGATCGTCGCTGCTGTGATGCTGGCGTTCGGCGGCAAGCGGCGTTAGTCCCCAATTTCATCGAACTCGCAGCGGTTCTATCAGGAGAAGCGTCCGGCAATACGTCGCAGCCCGAGAAACCCAATTCAGCTTTAGTGCGATCGGGGCGCTCTTTGCAGAGCGCCGAGAGACACTCGAAGGCGACTGGTGGAGCTACAGCGAGTAGAGTTTACCGTCGATTAGCAAACGCGTAATGCCTTTGGCTTGTAAGTGCGAGCCAGTTTTTTGCAGCACGCGACTGTCGGGAATTTTCATAACCCGCTGGGTGCGATTTGCGAATCGGCGCGCGACTCGATGGTTGTCAAAAACCGGTAGCGTTTGCTCGCGCTCTTCTCCGGCAGGAATCTCGCCAAGCTCGCCGAACTCCTGGAGCGGGCGGGCAATCAGCTCCGACGAGCGATCGACAACGAGATAACACACCTTTGGCAGGCTCGCTTCCGAGAGCGGCGGCGCGATTAGGAACGTAACGGGATCGAAACTCGCGTCTGGTTCGCTTTCCGCCAGTGGCGCTTCGACTTCGCGCGGGGGTGCTGGCTCTGCTTCGGGTTGGCGCGATCGCGATCGCGACGAGCGGCGCGATCGGCGACGGCGCGAGCTGCTTTTTTCGTCTTCCGGCTCGAGGGTCTCGACCTCGATCGGCGCGCTGGCAGTATCGGCCGCTTCCTCCGACTTGCGGCTCGAGGCCGAACGGCGGCGTCGGCGGCGCGTGCGGCCATTCTCGCTCGAGGCGTCTCCGGACTTGATGGCCACGACGAGCGGCGGGTCGGCGGTTTCGCCCGTCAGGCTCAGGTCGAGCTGGGCGTCGTCGGTGGCTGCCGGTTCGGTATTTGCGGTGTCGCGTTCGGCTTTCGTGCGGCGTCGCGTTCGGGTTCTGCGCGCGGCCTTCCCTGCGGCGGGCGGCGCGGAATCCGAGCCAGAATCCGCAGCTTCAGATCCGCTGTCGAGATCTGCCGCTTTTTTCGCCGCTTTTAAGATTGGCTTTTCGGTCGTTTTTTTTGTCGGCTGTTCGGTCGGCGTTTCGACCGGCTGTTCTGTCGGTTTCCCCCCTCCGCGACCGAGGGAGCGCTTCTGCCGTACCAGGGTTTCGTACTCTTCTGTCGAGAAGCTGCTCTTGAGCACCCGCCCGATCGTCGACGTGCTGACACCGAAAGCGCGCGCGAGCGTTGAGGTGCTTTCCGCCGGTTGGCGGTAGCGCTCGGCAATTTGTTGTTTCTCGGTTTCAGACAGTCGTTTGGGAGCCATAAGCAGGGTTGAGGTGACAGTTGAGGCCGGGGCTAGAGAAGTGCGAGCTCCGGCCCGAGGCGGCGTCGCGCTCCAACAGTGGCGGCAGCGCGATCGCCTCGATCGATGTGCGGCGAACCGCAGCTAGGAAGAGGACGCTCCGCCACCGCGACGGCGGCGTCCGCCGCGCGAGCTCGACTTGGCCGCACGGGTCGAAACGTCGTATTCCAAGATCGCGCCGATCGCGAAGAACACGCCCGTAAAGGTGAAAAACACCTCGAGTAGGTCGCCACTTTCGTAGTCTGGAATATTTTTATCGGCGTACTTGAACCACATATCGGCGATGTAGAGCGAGAAGGCCGCCGCTGCGATCATCCGCCAGGACTGGGAGAAACGCCCGCCCCAGAAGGCCAGCAGCAGCACCGTTGCGATAATCAGCAGGATGATGTCGAGTACGACGTAGGTCAGGTTCAGCGGGTTGCCGAGGGGCTCGAGGCGGCGGTCCATCGCCTTCACCCAGGCCGGAGCCGGACGCTCGGCGATGCCCTCTTCTTCATCGGCGATCGCCGGAGCGGCTTCTCCGCCCGCTTCGCCGTTCGCTTCAGCGGTCTGCTCGATGGCGACGGGTTCAGGCGCGGGCTCCATGCTCAGATCGAGCGGCCACGATAGCCAACCGGCGATCGCGATACCAGTCGCGGCGATCGCCGCCGTCACGCCCCACTGCCACAGCTCCAAGTTCAAACGGCGCGATCGTACGGCAAAAACCATCCCCGACGCCAGGCAGAGGTAGCTGATCACGTAGAACAGGTCTCCGGGCGACACCGTCGGGCTCAGGCCCCAGTAAAGCTCCCACCAGCTAAAGAAGAGGTTGCCGATGAAATAGCACGAGAGCCCCAGCCCCATTCCGAGCCAGACGTTACGTCCGCTGACGATTTTGCTGCTGAAGCCATTACGCAAGCAGAGAATACCTGCCAGCAGGAAACCGACCTGCTCGAGCAACAGCGTGCCGATGCCATACCAAAAAGGGCGACCCTCACCGGGGAGCGTCACGCTAAATAGCAGAAAGAACAGCAGCGCGATCACGCCCCAACTCACCGCGACGAGCACGAGGGTTGGGGTCGAGACGATGGTCTGGAGGAAACCAGTCTTGCCTTTATCTGAAGTGGTACTACTCATGAACCAAGGAAACGCGAGGGGTGAACGGGTCGGAAGTTCTCAGACGGGAAAGTTAGAACGGTGAGTCAAAGGCTGCCGTCGTTTGAGTGTGCCGCTAGCTTGCAGCGCTCTGGCCCTGGGGAATATCTGCCTCTTTGGGCGGCGTCGGGCGTTCGGCGATTCGGACTGCCAAGCCTTCATTATTGGCCGAGCCAACGAGTCCGAGGGGGTTGCGGGCTGTTTCGTAACATTCAGATACCGAAACGTACGCAGAAACGCACTTTGCCCTAGGCGGTCTCCCACATCTTCCCGAGGGGGGACTGGTTGAGCCAGCCGACAAACTGGGTGCGCTCGCCGTCGGGCATATCTTCGAGCGCGTCGATCGCCCGACCGACAAAACTCGTATTGCCGAAGTAGTCTTTGCCGATGCGGTAAAGCTCCTGAAGCAGCGTATTAAGGTGGTGCTCCTGCCAGGGCGGAATCTTACTGCTCTCGAGCGGGTCTCGCTCGAGCAAGTCGGCCACAGCTTCCGGTGCGGTGGCGTCGGGGAAGTTCCACTGCTGGAAGAGCTTGACCATATCTTTTTGGAACGCACCGGCCTGACGATTGCCCAGCAGGTCTTCGATCGCGTAGTAAACCTCTTGGAGCAGGATTAGCGCCGCCTGGGTAAAAAAGGGCGAGGCCGAACCGCTGCTCTGCTCGTCGCCAAGCTGTTCGAGGCGAACTTTTCCCCAAACGCTGTAGCGATCGGGCTCTTCGAGCAGAACGCAAGCTTTGCCTCGGTTGTCTGTCAGGTCGCGCCAAAAGCTTCTTGCCTCTTCGGCTTGGTTGGCATTGAAGACGCTAATCAGGCGAAATGTTTGATCCTGATAGTTCAGCACGGGAATCTTCTGACCGGTTTTAGGGTGCTGAATACCGGATATTTCAACATCCTGCCTTTTTAAGATGAACATGACGCTGTGGATAGACTCCGATCGAGGCTAGTCGTGCAGGGACGGGCGGCAGCCGGACTGTCGTGCAGGCCAATCCGGAGCGCCCGAGTCGTCGAATTGATATCAACCACCTCGGGACGCGCGATGCTGCCTTGCAGGCGATCGCTGCGGAATTTCAGCCATTATGCATCCACCTGGGCTCGGATAGCGAAGGTTTCCCTAGGATTTTCCTAGTGTACATTGCCGTTTCGTTGGATGGCAGCGCCGATATCGGCAGGGGCGGATCGAACATGCGATCCGCCGACCGCTGCGTGATATCGGGCGAATTCGGGCCTCTTGACCGTGGCAACGTCGCGCCTGCGTTTGCTCTGGGTCGGCGCTTTTTTTCCTGCTCCGGTTCGATTCTGAGTGAAGTACAATATCGAGCAAAGCAGTCGGGCTTGTGCCTCCACCGCCGTCACGGCCCACCTCTCCCGCCTCGATCGGGGTGCGTAACTCAGCTGGATAGAGTAGCTGCCTTCTAAGCAGCGAGTCGCAGGTTCGAGTCCTGCCGCACCCGCTTCACTATATTTCTCGCACCGTTTCGCAATCGCCGCTCTCGACGCAATCGCTGGATTGCTGCGAGCTGTGTTGGCTCGCGATGGCTCGCACCGATCGATGAAGTCGCTGAAACCGCTACGAAGCGCTGTCCGCCGGCCGATCGCCGGAAGTTGCGGGCACGTCTACGGTTTGGGTGTAGTCGCGGTCTGCGTCGGTCGGCCCGGTCGAGCTGACGCTGGGGTCTGCAAAAGCGCCACCGCGCCAGCCCTCGAAAATTTGCTTCGACAGCTCGGAAAACAGCAGCGCCACCAGAGCGATATCGTCGATTTGACCCAAAAGCGGCAGCAGGTCGGGCGCGAGGTCGATCGGGCTGAGGAGATAGACGATCGAGCCGAGGATGACCCAGCCGCGCGCTTTTGGGTTGCGCAACAGCATACGGTACGTCAATGCCAGGGTAGAAAACAAAACTCTCATCGTGATCGGCAGAACACTCTCGGGGAAACGCAGCTAGACAAACGCCTGCTTCGAGTGTGGCACTTTCTGCCCGATCGCGCCTCGGACGAGCCCAGATCTTGACCCGACTCCCGACTCGAGACCGGCCCGAATCTCGGCTTAAATCTCGACTTGGATTTCGGCCCGACGGCCCTCTACCAGGGACTGCCGATCGTCGTAAACGCCGCCCAGAAGTACGGGTGCGAGAGGTCGTAGACCGCCTGCTCTAGCTCCGCTGGGATGGGGATTTCGCCGTCGGGGCCGATAATTCGACCGTCTTCGATCGTCACCTCGCCGCGCAGCATCGCCAGTTGGGTGTGCCGCAGCGCTTGGGAGCGGGTCGGCTCGGTGCGGATGTTGCTGTAAAGCTGACTCATCAGGCTCAGCGTCCCGGCATCGCTGACGTACCAGAGGCTGGCCACCACCGACTTGACGCCAGACTGCACCGCTATTCCGGCAAAGCCCAGCTCGGCATTGTCGTCGCCCACTGCCGTCCGGCAGGCGCTAAGCACCATCATCTCTACCGGCGGATCGCTCAGGCTCAGCTCGCGCATCCGATCGAGGGTCAGCTTGCCGTCCCAGAGCTGGATGTAGGAGTTCTCGAGCGCGCCGGGACTAAACTCGGCATGGGTTGCCAGGTGCAAGATCGGCGCGGGGTAGTCGGCGCGCTGGGCCAGAGTGTTATCGAGGGTGAACTCGGCGTTGGTGAAGCTGCGGCCCTGGGTGAGGTTGGCGATCGTCTCTAGCTCGGTGGGCACGGCAGGCAGCGCTGCCAGATCTTCAAACTCCGATGCGCCCATCGCGAGCACGGGGGCGTCGCGTAGGTTGCTCGGCGTGAAATCGACGAGGTTGATGCTGGGAATCAGCCCGATCGCGAAGTCTTCGACCAGGTAGCGCTCGCCGTTGTAGAGCGCCGCGAGGGGCAGGCCGCGAAAGCCGCGATCGAGCGCGAACACCAGCGTGTCGATGCCCAGGCGATCGAGGTCGGCGCGGATCGGCGCGATCAGCCAGTCGTAAAGCTGGCCGCCGGGTATCTTGTGGGCGTCGCCCCGGCGCAGACGCACGTTAATCAGGCTGTTTTGCAGATTGCGCGTGGCTTCGACGAGTTCCTCCTCACTGACCTCGACGGACTGATAGAACGCCTGCCCGTCGGGGGGCACGACGATGAGCGACAGGCGATCGGCCTCGACAAAGACGTACACCATCGCCGGAATCGTGCCCGTCGCTTCCTGGGCGGCGGTTAGCTCGACCTGCACGGCTTCGACTGTTTCAGCGTTAATGTCTTCTTCGGCGTTGGCGCGGGCGACGGCGGCCTCGGCGGCTTCGCTCAGTTCTAGATGCTCGACGAACTCGGAACTCATTTCGGCATCGAGTAGGGCGATCGCGGCGGAAATATCGCCCGCCTCCAGCAGGGAGACGATCCGAGCACGGCGCGGCGAGAGCCCAAAGCCCTGGGCGGAAATGGGGGCGACGGTCTCGACGGTCAGCGGGACGGAGTTTGCCAGATCGGTGGCGACAGCCTCAGCCGTCAGGTCGGTATCGACGAAGGGGCTATCGATTGTTTCGGGTGGTGCGGGCTCGGAGTCCGGCTCGGGTTCTGGCTCGGGTTCCGGCTCGGGTTCAGGTGACGGCTAGGGTTAAGGCTAGGGCTCGGGATGGGGGGTATGGGAGTGGAAGGTGGAGTAGGGGAGGGGATGGGATGCGGACGTGGGCGCG
>CALCCD010000075.1 GCA_937899645.1 uncultured cyanobacterium
GCTGACTCGTATTTCCCTTGCGATTTATACAATGCCGCCAAATTGTTGAGGCTGGCGGCGGTATTGGGGTGGTCGCTGCCTAGTTGCCGTTCGCAGATGTCGAAGGCGCGTTGGTAGAGCGGTTCGGCTTCTGTAAACTGACCAATCGAGTTATACACAAAACCCATTTCATTGAGTCGATAGGCGGTTTGTTCCGTTTCCTCTGGAGAAAGCGCCAGAGCCTTGTGGAAATAACCGATCGCCCGTTCTGACTCCCGCTGATAGTCCCGATACTCCCCGCTCTGTAGCCGCTCTCGATAGTTACGTCCCAGACTGTCATACAGCGCCAGCAACCGCTCGTTCTCCGGGTTCTCCGCCTCGATCTTCGCCACCAACGCCTCCAGGTCGTCAATTGGAATCAACGACGTAGACTCCGCCTGAAAATTCTTCCCGAAACAGTCCGCCACCGACGCCAAATCCGCCTTCCGCACGAACTCCCGAGGCTTCGCCACAAACCGAAACACCCCCTTGCGCCAGCTCCAAAAATCCTGCGCCCGCTGCTTCAGCGCCTGCTCCACGTTCGTCGTCACCCACAGCACGATCGAAAACGGAAAATCCCGCAGCCCCTCCCGCGTCCACTGCATGTAGCCCGCGAACTCCTCCAGCTCCGACTTCTGCCCCGGCTCCAGCTCCAGAAATTGCAGCCGATCGGCCCCCAACACCGACACCACCACCCGCTCTTGCGTTTCAAGCTCCGGATGCGCCGCCGCCAGCTCCTCGAGCAAAAACTTCAAGCTCGGCTTCTCTCGCTGCAGCATCACCCGCTGACAGATCGCGCCGTCCTCGATTTCCGACTCGTAGCGATCGACAACCTCATCGCGCAGCCGACTGTCATCGCAAACCCCAATCAACAAACTCAGCTTGCGAGACCCCGCCTCCAGCGCCACCAGCAGCTCCTCGTAGCGATCGCGGTTGTTCTCAAACTCTAGATTTCCATCCCGGCTCATTGGATCAACTCCTTACGCCGCAGGATCTCCACGATAATCGGGTGCAGGTCGTACCAAATCTCCGCATTGCGATACTCCAGCACGTGCAAACTGTGGAGCAAATCGAGAAACGCCTGCTCGTTCGGGTCTTCCGGCGCGAACTTGTGATGCACCCGCTGCAACGTCTCGTAGTCTCGCGCTCCCAGCGGCAGCTCGAAATCCAGCCGCAGCGCCTGCACCGCCTGCTCCACCACCTCCGGCGTAATCCGAATCTCGGTATTTTCCGGCTGGCGTCGCACCTCCCGCAAACAGAGGTTGCAGCACTTCGCCACGATCCGCACCAGCTCGCGCAACACCCCGCCGCTATAGAACACGATGTCGGGAATCGCCTCCGCCATCAGCAGCCGCGCGTCCATCCGCTTGACGAGCAAATCGCGAAAGATCTCTACGTACTCCGGCTTCGGTCGCGCGTCTGGCAGGCGCTTGTCCCCCTTTGAGATCAGCTTCAGCACCGCCATCGGAATGACTTTGTTGTTCGTCTCCGTTTGCAGCGTCGCGAAGATGTCCCCCTCGCGCAGCGCCGCGATCGGCATCGTCATGACCAACCGAATCGACGGCTGAAACAGCGCCTTGACGTGGGTATAGAACACGTCGCGCACCGTGCTCATGTCCAGCTTGTCGATATCGTCGATAATCACCACGATTTCCTTACCCGCCGCATCTTCGATGACCGTCGCCAGCAGATCGATGATTTGCGACAACTCGGAGATATTTTTCTCGAACCGCTGCTTGATTTCCCGCCGTACCGTTGAGCTGGTTTGCAGCACGCCCTTAAACCAGGCGAATAGCGCTTTGAAGTTAAAGCCCGCTTCAACTTGTGCCTTAAACTCGCTTGCTTCAGTGACGACTTCTTCGGTAAACCAGCGTTCAATCTCCTTTCGTGTCGAGTCTTTGATCCCGATGTTTTGTTCGTCCGCCGCGCCCATGAGCTGCATGGCGATCGCGAACAAGATATTCACGTGATTGACATCGGACATCTCGACTAAATCCGAGATCGAGAACAGCACTACGAACAACTCGCCGGACGCTTCTAACTCTTGCTTGAGGCTCGCCAACAGCGTCGATTTCCCGCAGCCGCGATGACCCGTGAACACCACCTTGCATTCCTTGCGCGGGCTGTCCTCGATTTCCTGCTGGAGGTTTTCCAACGTCTCGCGATCGTATTCCACGCGAAACCGCGCGATCGCCTCGGGCGTCACCAGCGGATCGAGCGAGAGATTTTGGTACGCCTCGCGGAAGTGGGGCAGTAGCGGATTACGAGCCATAAGTACCTGAACGGGCAGCGCAAAATATCTATGCGTATCTTATCGCTGCTCGATCGTCAGCCGTAATGCACTGAAGACGTGACCAGCAAAAAAGCCGGACTCGTTCGAGAAGTCCGACTTTTGCACTTTGTCGAGGGAAGAAGCAATCGCCTATTTACCCATGCCGAGCTGCTGAGCTTTCTGGTAGACCTTCCCTTCCGTGAGCAGCGACGGCGCGATCGTCACCTCCACCTGCTGCATCTCCTTAATATCCTTCGCGCCCAGCGTTCCCATACTGGTCTTCAGCGCGCCGAGCAGGTTATGCGTACCGTCATCGAGCTTGGCGGGGCCGCGCAGGATTTGCTCGATCGTGCCGATCGAACCGACATTGATGCGCGTACCACGCGGCAGCACCGGGCTCGGCGTCGCCATCCCCCAGTGGAAACCGCGACCGGGCGCTTCGGCAGCACGCGCGATCGGCGAACCGATCATGACGCCGTCCGCACCACAAGCAATGCACTTACAAATATCGCCACCGGTGACGATGCCGCCATCGGCAATAATCGCGACGTACTTGCCCGTTTCCTTAAAGTAGTCGTCGCGCGCCGCCGCACAATCGGCCACCGCCGTTGCCTGCGGGACACCGACGCCGAGGACACCGCGCGAGGTGCAGGCCGCGCCGGGGCCGATGCCGACCATAATTGCCGCCGCACCAGCTTTCATTAGCTTCATCGTCACGTCGTAGGTGACGCAGTTGCCCAGCGCCACGGGCATCGGCATCTCTTCGCAGAACTTGTCTAGGTCGAGCGGGATGATGCCTTCCGGCGACACGTGCTCGGTGGAAACGACGGTGGCTTGGATAACGACGAGGTCAGCTCCGGCGTCGGCAACAGTCTTGCCGAATTTGCTCGCGCCTGCCGGGGTGAGGCTGACGGCGGCGATCCCGCCAGCATCTCTGATTTCTTTAATGCGCTTGGTAATCAGCTCCTCGCGCACTGGCTCCGAGTACAGCTCCTGCATCAGCGGCACGAACTCCTCTTTGCCGACGGAGGCAATGCGATCGAGGATTGGGTTGGGGTCGTCGTAGCGGGTTTGGATGCCTTCGAGATTGAGGACGCCCATTGCTCCTAGCTCGGACAGGCGCGCTGCCATGCCCACATCGACGACGCCGTCCATCGCGCTAGCGATAATCGGGACTTCGCGCGTAATGTTGCCGATGGTTAGGGTCGTGTCGGCAAGGCTCGGGTCGATCGTCCGTCCGCCGGGAGCGAGGGCGATTTCATCAAAGCCGTACGCGCGGCGGGCACGTTTGCCCCGTCCAATTACGATATCCACGTTTCGTTACTGTTCCCAAAAGTGATTTAGGCTAGACTAACAGATTAATTTCACGCAATCTAGGTGCGGTGCGGTCGTGAATTTCGCACCCGCGCCGCGAGTTACGAACGGACGGCAAACGGGCGGCAGACGGGGATCGAGCACCCACCGAGAAGACCGCTAAACTGTCCGCCTCACGACACCCCGTTCAAGCGCGATCGGACGCAATTGCCGGTACGTCGATTGCGTAAACGTCGCGCTCGCGACCGAGGGAAAACCGCAGCGAGTGCCCGAGATTTTTGCTGTTTTGCGTGGAGAAGAACAGGAGGCCGATCGTCGCCATCGCCGACGCGATCGCGAACAGGCTGCGGTAGCCCAGCACGCCTGCCACCAGCCCGAGCAACGGCCCCGCCAGCGCCACGCCCAGATCGAAGCCGCTAATCGCGAGGGCGAACAAACGTCCGCGCTCTTCAGGCTGGGAGCGATCGGAGACGATCGCCAGGGTCGTCGGGATCAGTGCTCCCGCCCCCGCCCCTTCGATAAACCCGGCCACCAGGAGCATCACCGGACTGGCCGCCCAAGATAGCATCGCCATCGAGATGACGTAACAGAACAGCGCCAAGCAGACGAACGGCCCGCGCCCGATCGTATCGGAGGTTTTGCCGACTAGCGGACGCACGGAAAAGCTCGCCAGCGCGGCAGCGGAGTAAAACAGTCCGATATTGAGATCGACTTCGAGGGAGTCGATAAAGAGCGGCACGAAGGTGACGATCGTTCCAAAAATCGTGCCGACCAGCAGCAGCGTCAGCGACGGAACCAGCAGGCGTGGCTCGAGCAGCAGCGACCAGAATTTCTCGGCTTCGCCTCGAGCCGCGCGATCGTGGCTGGTGGGCTTGGCTTGGCGAGCGAGGCGATTTTCGCGCACGTGGGTGGCTTCGGCAATCGGCAGACTCAGGCCGAGGCTGAGGACGCCCAGCACTGCGCTGGTCGCGAACATGGCCGTAAAGCCTTGCTGCCGAGCGATTTCGTTGCCCAGGGCGGGGCCGAATCCGAGGGCGAGGGGCGTCACCAAAGACATGTAGCCGATCGCCTCGCCGCGCCGCTGGGGCGGTGCGATATCCGTCACCAGGGTGCTGTAGGCCGTCGTAAAGGCGGCCATGCTGACGCCGTGGAAGACGCGCACGGCAAATAAAACTGGAATCGAATCGACGAGCAGGTACAGCAACGGCGCGATCGCTGCGATCGCGCAGCCGATCCGCAGCACCAAAACGCGGCTCTTGAGGTCGGCGAGCTTGCCGAGCTGCGGGCGCGCCAACAGCAGGCCGATCGCGAACGCGCCCATCACGATGCCGATTTGCGCCTCCGTCGAGCCGAACTCGCGGATGTAGAGCGGAATCGTGGCGAGCTGGGTGGTGATATTCGTCCAGAACAGTAGCCCCGTGCCGAAGAGAACGGCCAGCGTGCGGCGGGTTGGGTCGGGCAAAGTGCGATCGGGTGAAGTGGCGGAAGAGTCTGTCACGAAAAGAGCGGCGCTATCGAGCCGGGTGACGATGGCGTACGGCCATGATGACGTACTGTCACATATCTTTACATGCCTCGTGCGAGGGCAGGGTGGCGAGCAGTTCGTCGGGTGCTGGCTGGCAGCGGCTAACAGCGGCTGGCGGCAAATGGGCGGCGATCGTCGGAGTCCGGACGTCGGATCGCGCAAACGGAGCAAACGCGGGCGAGTTCGGGTTGTCGGCAAGCGGGCGCGGGTCGATGTCTGGGCTAAAATTGACCGACGGCGCGCTCGCTCGTTCCATCGTTCCAACGATGAGCCCGTCCGTAATGCGGCTTGATTTCTCGCTCTGCACTCGCAAACCCGACGAATTCGACAGATTCGGCGGCTAAAGCTCACTTTCAGCCTTCTACATTAGCTATGTCAACGCCATCGACGCCATCTTCGTGCGAGTTCGCGAACGGCAACTGCGCGAGCCTGCATTCGATCGAGCAGATCGACGCCCTACCCGAACTCGTGGCGAAGTTCGGCCTCGATCTACCGCGTCCGGTACTCGTTATCGTTGGCGGCGCGGGCAACATGTCTCCAGAAACCTTCGAGCGTCTCGGTCTGTTATTTAAGGAAGTTATCGCCCCGTTCGTCGATCGCCTCGGCGCAGTGGTGGTCGATGGCGGCACGGACTCCGGCGTGATGAGCCTGATCGGCGATGCTCGCGCGGCTTCGGAGACCTCGTTTCCGCTGGTGGGCGTCTCGGCGATCGGCACGATCGAGTGTCCGGGCATCGACAACGACAACAGCGACGCCGCCACCCTCGAAGAACACCACACCCACTTTATTCTCGTCCCCGGCGACGATTGGGGTGACGAAAGCAAGTGGCTGGCTGCCACCGCAACGGCGATCGCCGGATCGCAGACCTCTTGCACGATCGTGATCAACGGCGGCAGCATCACCTGGAAAGACGTGGCCAACAGCGTCGAGGCCGGTCGCCAAACCCTCGTGTTCGACGGGAGCGGTCGCGCCGCCGACGAGCTAGCCGCCGAACTGCGCGACGAGCCCGCCGACGATCGCGCCGCGCCGCTGGTCGCCTCTGGGCTGCTCCAGGCGATCGATATCGAGGGCGATCGCGACAGCCTCGGCGAGCGCCTCGCGACCCTGCTCGCGATTCCGTAGACGCCCTGCCGCGAGCCACGTACGACCGAAACCCGCGTCTCGGTGACGTTGCGGTAAACTGTGGACTATCCGCAGGTCGGGAAAGCACTCTCGCCTCACCGCCAAGCGGCACTATAAAAACCCGCACCGATGCGGCTACGGCGATCGGGTCGGCAAGAAACGAAACGTGCAGTGCCTCGATGCGGCGAGTCCTCTCGCCGACAGACGAGTCGTTAGGGATACCTTCACCAGGAAGCCGGAGATGGCGAAAGACTCTTACAGCGATTTTTTAAGAAACCAGCTTGGCGAGCTTGTCGATCAGCTCAATATTTCCGGGCTACAGAAGCAGTTCATCAAGAGCCGTTGGCTCGACCAACTACTGTGGCTGGAAGGCAAAGCCGGTCAGGCTCAGAGAAAGCACCTACAGCTGCGAATGGTGACGATCATCGGTGGGGTAATCATTCCCGCTGCCGTCAGCCTGAATATCGGCGATAGCCGTGTCAAGGAGACGGTTTTTTGGGGAACCTTCGTCCTAGCGCAGGTCGTGGCCATCAGCGCCGCCGTAGAAGAATTTTTCCACTACGGCGAGCGCTGGGCGCAGTATCGCCGCACGGCTGAATACCTCAAAACCGAAGGCTGGCAGTACTTCCAGCTCAGTGGCCCCTACGCCAAAGCGAATAGCCACGCGAGCGCCTACCGCGCTTTTGCCAACCGGGTCGAACGCCTGATTCAGGAGGACGTTAACGCGGTCTCCGCAGACATTATCGAGGCGAGCCAAGGCAAAGACGACGACGAGGACGAAGAGAACGTAGAGGCAGCAATGCAGTTGGCCGTCGAGCGTCGCAATACTCGCGTCGAGGTGGAAGCCCGTGCTGCTGCTGAAGCTCGTGCGGCAGCCGAAGCGCGCGCCGAAGCGGAAGCGGAAGCCCGCGCCCGTGCCGCTGCTGCACCACCAGTGGATATCCCGGCTCCGCCGTTTGCGCGTCCGGACGTGCCCACTTCGCCGATCGTCTCGGAACCGCCGATCGCCAGCGCCCCGCCGCAGCTCGAACTCGATCCGGCGGGTTTGGACGACGATGAGGACGATGAAGAGCTGCCCGCCGAGTTGCGTCCACCCGGCTCGCCGATTTTGGCGCGCGACGAAGCCTAGTCGCAGCCAGCTCGACCGACCGTTTGAATATCTGTAGGAAGAGGGGCCGATCGTCCCTCTTCCTTTTGAGTGGTGATGTCGCGTCGTGGTCTCAAATCGCTGAGACTGCCGCTATTCAGCAACTCAGGGCGGGTATACCATTCTGATTGCACTACTACCGACCGGCTGTCAGCTTCGCGCCAGACGACTCGGCTGGCTGAAAAAGCCGAAGCATGCTCAGTCTATTGGCTGTTACGGCTGATACAGTGGTTAGCAGCAAAATTCTGCGCTATTGTTCTGCGGCGTAGAGCTGACAGAGTGCTCGCCGAACCGTTCGATTTACGTGACACCTGCATGGGCAAAGAAAACTATCTCAACCACCCGACGTTTGGTCTTCTGTTCCACGTGTGCGAGGCTGAAGGAGATCGAGAATTATTTACGACGCTTTACGCCCAGCGCTTGTTTTTTCTGGTAAGCCAGCAGGGCGCTCTGACCTTCGAGCCGCTGACCCGAGCCGACGCCCGGATGGTAGTCGAGAGCCGGATGCGTCAACTTCGTCGCCAGGGCGCGCGCCAAGAACTGCACGAGCTTCAGCGCGTTCACAAGCAGACTTTTCAGTAGGAGCGACTCCGGGCGGCAGGGGGGCGCGATCGCAAAACTGCTGGAGTCTCTGAATAAGGCTCGAGATTTACTCGCGATCTACGGCCGGGGATGTTTCAGCGATGCGTCGATCAACCGTTACGGTTCGAGCCCGGAGATATGTAAATCTCGAGAGATACGTAAGTCTCGAAAGAAAGCAATGGCAGGTGCGACCGTGGGCAATACAGAAGCGAGCCTTACCGACGCAATTGCGATTGCGGACAATATCGCGAAGCTGCGCGCGGAAGTTCCTGAGGGAGTGCGCGTCGTGGCGGTGTCGAAATACAAACCCATTGAGGCGATTCGGGCGGCTCGTGAAGCGGGCGTGCGCGATTTTGGAGAGAGCCGCATTCAAGAAGCGATCGAGAAGCGTCAGGCTTTGTCGGAGCTAGAGGAGCTGCGGTGGCACTTTATCGGTCACCTCCAGTCGAACAAGGTGAATGCGGCCTTGCAGCATATGGATTGGATTCATTCTGTAGATAGTCTTAAGCTCGCGCGCCGTATTAATGGAGCGATCGGTCGCGGATTGTCGAGTCCGAAATTGTGCTTGCAAGTGAAGTTCGCGCCCGACCCGGATAAGTTTGGCTGGCACGAGGACGAGCTGCTGGCGGACTGGGAGACGCTCGAGTCTTTGGAGAATTTGGACGTGCGGGGCTTGATGACAATTGCGCCGCTCGGCCTTGGCGAGGCACAGACGCGATCGCTGTTCGAGCGCGCCCGTCACTTCTGGCAGGAGCGTCAGACCGCAAGCCAGCGCTGGCAGTTCGATACGCTGTCGATGGGGATGTCGGGGGACTATCGGCCGGCGATCGCGGCGGGGGCGACAGTGGTGCGTGTCGGGCGGACGATCTTCGGCGATCGCTCGAGCTAGAGCGGGGCGAATTTTCTGTGATGTCGGGTGGGAACGTCAGGATTGCCAGTGCGGTTCACAGCACGGTCTGCGACGATCCGGCAGGCGGTTGGGAGTGCGGTTTGGTGCGCGATCGCCACTACGGTGAAGTGATATATTGAGTCAACTTAAATATTGGTCGAATACCGAGGTCGAATCGCTAGATTATTGCAACTGCGGCTGTCTTTCTTGGGTCGATTTCGGTCTGTTTTACGGTGGTCTCAGCATTACTGCTAGCCCACTTGACTAATATTCTGTTTGGCGATCGATTATCGTTGAGCCATTAGTTCTGACAAGCAGTGCGGACGCTCGATCGAGCGGCGGTCGAGACTGGAACGGTATTCCATCGGTTAGTAATATGAGCAACATTTTTTCTAAGCTGCGCGATTTCGTCGTTAACGAGCCGGTCGATTACGACTACGAGTACGACGAGATGGATGGCAATAGCTACGCTTCGTCCAACCTTTACCCCCAAGCGAGCGAGGCTGTACCGGCCTCGAGCGCCCCGAGCGCCGCAACCTCGCTCGGCTCCTTTAGCTCGCCCGAGCTGAGTTCAACATTGTCTAACCCCATCCCCATGAATTCTGCTTCTCCTATGACTCCCTCCAGCAACGTGATCGGTCTTCCTGGCGTTGCCAACACGTCGGAAGTGATCGTGATGGAGCCGCGCACGTTCGAGGAGATGCCCCAAGCGATTCAAGCGCTGCGCGAGCGTAAGTCCGTGGTGCTGAACCTGACGATTATGGATCCCGACCAAGCGCAGCGAGCCGTGGACTTTATTGCCGGTGGAACCTACGCTCTCGACGGCCATCAAGAGCGCATCGGTGAGAGCATTTTCTTGTTTACGCCCAACTGCGTGCAGGTGAGCACCCAAGCGGGAGTCGTTCACGAGGTCGTGCCTGGAGTTCCGGCCCAGGTGTCGCAGCAGTCAGTGGGTACGCCGCCGTCGAGCTGGACGACGGATTTCCGCGCGGCGCAGTCTTAGGCTCGCACTCGATGCCGTCGCCCGATGCAGTCGTTCGATGCCGTCACTCGATGCAGTCGCGCCGGGTTGCCGGGCTTCGTTAAAGTTGGATAAAGCGCTCCATCTGTCCGAGCGGACTGATTCCGTCACATGCAGTGAGGAGCGCGACAGAGGTGATAGGTCAAGCTCGATCTCGGCGCGACTTTGCCTAGTTGCGCCATGTCTTTTGCTAGCTCTGTTAAGATTTCGTTCGTTTTGCCTTGTGCCCTGAGCGGTCGATTCTGTCGGGGGTTGGTGGGGCGATCGGGTAAGTTTTCGATAGTTAAAAATAATCGCTGGCGACGTGGAGGATCCACCCGTGAAGTTAGGGATCGTAGGGGGTGGCATGATGGCCGAGGCGATCGCCTCGCGGCTGCTGCTGCTGAATGTGTACGCGCCGGAAGAGGTGCTCGTTTCGGAGCCAAATCGCGAGCGTCAGGCGCTGTGGCGCGATCGCTATTCGACTCAGGTGACGGACGATAACGTCATGGTGATGGAAGCTGCGAGCGTGGTACTGCTGGCGGTGAAACCGCAAATTTTGCCGCTGGTGAGTGCTGCGATCGAGTCGACGAAGCCTCCCGAGGACGGTCAGACGATCGTCTCGATTTTGGCAGGCGTACCGCTCGCTAAGCTCGAAGCCTGCTTCCCCGGGCGCAGCGTGGTGCGGGTTATGCCGAATACGCCCGCAACCGTTGGGGCCGGTGTTTCGGCGCTGTCTTGGGGCCGGGACGTAACTGACGCCGATCGCGAGATGGCGCGACAGCTCCTCGGCGCGGTTGGCGAGGTGGTGGAAGTGTCCGAATCGCAGCTCGATGCGGTAACGGGGCTCTCGGGTTCGGGGCCGGGATACGTAGCGACGATCGTCGAAGCATTGATCGATGGCGGCGTTGCGGTTGGGCTGTCGCGGGCGATCGCGACAAAACTCGCGGTGCAAACGGTACTGGGCACGGGGCGATTGCTCGCCGAGACGGAAACCCATCCGGCAGTTTTAAAAGACCGCGTGACGAGTCCGGGCGGTACGACGATCGCGGGGATCGCAGCGCTGGAGGCGGCGGGACTGCGGTCGGCGCTGATCTCGGCGGTGCAGGCCGCAACGGCGCGATCGCGCGAACTCGGCCAGGGTTGAGCTCCGATATCGCACTCCCCATGCCGAACTTCTTTTAGAAACCTGGTTTCTCGCATCCAGTAAGCCATGCGTGAGAGCCGACCGATTTAGTGCAGACTTGAATACGGCGATGCGCGAGCCCCACAGGCCGATCGCCGCGTTCGCAAAGGGATCTGAGAGGACTGCAACGATGTGCGGAATCGTCGGCTATATCGGCATGCAAGCCGCTAGCGATATTTTGCTGGCCGGACTGCAAAAACTGGAGTATCGCGGCTACGACTCGGCGGGGATCGCGACCGTCAGCGGCGATCGCGTCCGCTGCGTCCGCGCCAAGGGCAAGCTCGAAAACCTGCGCCAGAAACTCCACGGCCAGGACGACCCGGCAACGATCGGCATCGGCCACACCCGCTGGGCGACTCACGGCAAACCCGAAGAGCGCAACGCCCACCCCCATCTCGATCGCGACGCCCATGTGGCGGTGGTGCAGAACGGCATCGTCGAGAACTACCGCGAGCTGCGCGAGGAGCTGACGGCTAAGGGCTACGAGTTCCTGTCGGATACCGACACAGAAACGATCCCGCACCTGATTTCCGACTGCCTGAAATCGCTAAAGCTCGAATCTCTCCAAGACAAACACGCAGAACACAACGAGCCGAGCCTCTTTTTCGCAGCGGTACGGCAGGCGGTGTCTCGGTTGGAGGGGGCCTTTGCGATCGCGGCGATCTGCGCCGACTTCCCCAACGAAATGATCGTCGTTCGCCAGCAAGCGCCGCTAGTAATTGGCTTCGGGCAGGGCGAGCTATTTTGCGCCTCCGACACTCCGGCGATCGTGCCCCACACTCGCGCTGTCCTGAATCTAGAAAATGGCGAAATTGGCCGCCTGACTCCGCTGGGCGTCGAAATCTACACCTTTAGCGGGCATCGGCTGGCGAAAATGCCGCGTCTGCTCGACTGGAACCCCGTCGCGGTGGAAAAGCACGGCTTTCGTCACTTTATGCTCAAGGAGATCCACGAACAGCCGGGCGTGATACGCGACTGCCTCGCAGCCTACTTCGACAGTCATTGGACGCCGGAAACTCGTGTCTCGCCCGTAACGCTGGGTCTGGAAGATGCGCTGCTCGAAGGCGTGGAAAGCGTGCAGGTGTTAGCCTGCGGCACGAGCTGGCACGCGAGTCTGGTTGGGAAATACCTGCTAGAGCAGCTGGCCGAGCTGCCGACGCAGGTGCAGTATGCCTCGGAGTTTCGCTACTCGCCCGCGCCGATGCGATCGAACACGCTGACGATCGGTGTCACCCAATCCGGCGAAACCGCCGACACGCTGGCGGCGCTGGATATGGAGCGCGAGCGGCGCGCGGAGGCCACCGTGGCCGATCGCGCTCGGTTGCTGGGCATCACCAACCGCCCGGAATCTTCCCTCGGTCAGCTCGTGCCGAATATTATCGACACCCATGCGGGGATCGAAATTGGCGTTGCGGCGACGAAGACGTTTGTGGCGCAGGTGATGGCGTTCTACGCGCTGGCGATCGACCTAGGCGTGCGGCGCGGCAAACTCGACGTCGATCGCGCGATGGCGCTAATCGACGGGCTGCGGCAGGTTCCTAACGCGATCGAGACGATCCTCTCCAGTCAGGAAGACCGCATCGAAGAGCTCGCCCACGACTTTAGCGAAACCAGCGACTTTATCTTCCTCGGGCGCGGCATCAACTTTCCCATCGCCCTGGAAGGTGCGCTCAAACTTAAGGAAATCAGCTACATTCACGCCGAGGGCTACCCGGCGGGCGAGATGAAACACGGTCCGATCGCGCTGCTCGATGCCCGCGTGCCGGTGGTCGCGATCGCCATGCCCGGATCGGTCTACGACAAGGTGCTCTCCAACGCTCAAGAAGCCAAAGCCCGCGACGCGCGCCTCATCGGCGTCGTGCCGGACAACGACCCCAATGCTAGCGAGCTGTTCGATGACGTGCTGGCCGTCCCGGCGATCGATGAGGTGCTCTCGCCGATCGTCGCTTCGATTCCGTTGCAGCTTTTGTCGTACTACATCGCAGCGCGGCGCGGCCTGGATGTAGATCAGCCGCGAAACTTGGCGAAGTCGGTCACAGTGGAGTAGCGCAGGGCGTGCTATCAACTAGCGTTAGACTCCTCACGAAGACAGCAGTCGAGCGCCCGACCCAAAAATAGAACTAGGGGCTGAAACCCTCGTCGGGTAAGCGTTGTCGATTGAACTGATGACAGCCCCTAGTAGTGAATCACCATCATCACCGATGCCTGGATCGTTTGCTCGCCGCCTTCAACTGCCGATCGCGCCATAATATCCCCCGTCGCCGGAGCCATATTGCGGATCGACTCTGGCGCGAGCGGGGTGGAATAGCCGATATTGATACGCGCCACCTCTCCCGTCGGAAGGCCGAGCGCCCCGAGTACGATATCCGCCTGAGTGCGAGCATCGAAGGTGGCGACCCGCAGGGCAGCATTGCGAGCAGCGGCGATATCTTCATCGGAGCCGACAAAGCTCAAACCGGCGATACGGGTCGCGCCGCGCTGAACCGCCTCATCGAGGATTTCGCCCAGCTCGTCGGCGGAAATGCGAAAACTGACGGTATTTGAAGCGCTGTAGTCGGAAATGCGCGATCGTCCGTTTTCATTGACGTAAATCGGCGAGAGCTGAATCCCCTGAGTTTGCAGGTCTTCGACGTTGTTGGCCTTTAGGTAAGTGACGATCGCCTGGGACGCCGCCGCCACCTGTTCCTGGGCGTCTTCTGCCGTGCGAGCGCGAATCTCGACGCCGAGGCTGACCTGGGCGATCGTGGCGGGGATGGCGATTTGCCCCTGGCCGTTGACCGTCAGGCTGCGGGGTGGCTCTTGGGCTAGTACGGGCAGGCCAGCCGTGCTCCAGGCCAGCAGTGCGGCGCAGGCGAAGCGAGCGATGGGAGTCAAGCGGGCGGGGCGTTGAAGTTCGAGCATCGTCGTGGAAATGAAAGTTTACAGGCGGCGCGAAGCGAGATCGCGGGTTCGATGTTCCGACTACAGGTCACGAGACCGCGTTCCGCGCGGGATCGATTCTTAACGTGCTGACATCGGCGACGGGTCGAGGCCGGTGCGATCGAGGCGAGCGTGCTGGAGGTTGAGGCGGTGCAGGTCAGCGTGCTGGAAGATCGCATCCGTCAGGTCGGCGCGATAGAACGAGATGCCGCGACCGCGCGCCCAGCGAAAGTCAGCGGCCAGGGCGCGCACGTTCGCGCAGTTCGCGCCGCCGAGATACGTGCCGTTGAGCTTGGCTTGGCAGAGGTTCGCGCCGGTAAAATCGGCATTGTAGAGCTGGGCGCGGGTGAAGTCAGCGCGATAGGCGATCGCCGCATGAGCCGAAATCTCGCTGCCGTGAAGATGGTGGCCGCAAATATCGCTGAGGTTGGCGCGATCGAGCTGCGCGCCGGTTAGGTCGGCGTGGCGCAAGTTGGCTCCGCGCAGGTCGGCTCCGATCAAGTTCGCACCGCAGAGACTCACCCGCTCCAGGTTCGCGCCGCGCAGGTTCAGGCCCATCGCCTCAATTCCCGACAGATCCGCGCCTGCAAAGTCGTTCTCGGAAAGGTCGATCGCGCCCAAGCTCGCGCTACTCAGGTCGATCGGTTCGTCGGGATGCGAGCGCCGCCAAGCGTGCCAAGCGTAGGTTCCGGCGAGAATTTGTGAGAGGTGGTGTAGGTTCGCCATGAGCTCGGGCGGGTGCGCTGCGCGGCGGCGTCAGGAAAACATCAGAATGCTATTCTCCCATCTGACGGGTGGCTCGGTTTGCGGGGTTTTAGTGTGTCAGAGTCCTGTGCCAAAATTCAGATAACCACTTTCCCCGCACATCATGGGCTTCGTCGATCCGCGCACCGACTTCGGCTTCAAACGCATCTTCGGCTCCGATCGCAGTAAACCGATCCTGCGTAACCTTCTCAATGCGATCGTCTACGACGGCGAAGAGCGCATCACCGACCTCGAAATCCTCGATCCCTACCAAAACCCCGACCTCTACAGCCTCAAGCAAAGCATCCTCGATATCAAAGCCATCCTCGACGACGACACCATCGTCATCGTCGAGATGCAAGTCCTGCCCGTCAAAGCCTTCACCGAACGAATCATCTACAACACCGCCAAAGCCTACGCCAGCCAGCTCAAACGCGGCGAAGGCTACTGGCTGCTCAAACCCGTCATCGCCTTGACGATCGCCGACTTCCTCATCTTCCCCGATGACGACGACCCCAACCCCATCAGCCGCTACCAGCTCCTCAACACCGCCACCGGACGCCGTTGCAGCGACCACATCGAACTGATTTTTGCCGAACTCCCCAAACTCGAAAAACTGCCCGAACAGCTCGAAACTCGCAGCGAACTGTGGCTGTACTTTATCCAGCAGGCGGGCAAGCTCGATCGCGCGCCGGAAACGCTCACCGACGGCGAGCTGAGTGAAGCCTTCGAGGTTGCTAACGAAAGCCAGCTCTCGCCAGAAGAGTACGAGCTGGCCGAACGGGAGCGTATGAAATTCTGGTACGAGCGCGGCCAGCAGGAGTACGCGCTCGAGAAGGGGCTCGCAGAAGGACTCGAACAGGGGCTCGAACAGGGTCTCGAACAGGGACTCGAACAGGGACTCGAACGAGGCCGCGATCGCGAACGGGAAG
>CALCCD010000076.1 GCA_937899645.1 uncultured cyanobacterium
CAACCACCTCGGCCACTTCCTGCTCTGCAATTTGATGCTGGACGACCTGAAGAAATCTAGCGTCGAAGACAAACGCCTGGTCATTCTCGGAACCGTCACCGCCAACCCGAAAGAGCTGGGCGGCAAGATTCCCATCCCCGCGCCGCCGAACCTGGGCGACCTGGCGGGCTTCGAGGCGGGCTTTAAACCCCCGATCGCGACGATCGACGGTCGCGAGTTCAAACCCGGCAAAGTCTACAAAGACAGCAAGCTCTGCAATATGCTCACCATGCGCGAGCTGCACCGCCGTTACCACAAGTCTACGGGCATCACCTTTAACGCCCTTTATCCTGGCTGCGTTGCCGAAACCGGCCTGTTCCGCAATCACTACAAAGCCTTCCGCAAGATTTTCCCCTGGTTCCAAAAGAACCTGACGGGCGGCTACGTTACCAACGCGCTGGCCGGGACGCGGGTGGCCGACGTGGTCGATCTGCCAGAATTCAACACTTCGGGCGTTTACTGGAGCTGGGGCAATCGCCAAAAAGACGGTCGCCAAGCCTTCGATCAAGAGATCTCCGACGAGGCGAGCAGCGAGTATAAAGCCGAGCGCCTCTGGGAGCTGAGCGCCGAGCTGGTCGGCCTCAAGACCCCGGCGACGGCCTAGGCGCGGGCAGATCCCGCCCGTCTCGTAGCGGTGCGCGCGTCGGATATACCCGCGCGCCGCTCGACGAATTACCCCGCACCGTTTGCGGCGCTGATGGCGGCTGACGGCTCGCGCGGCTCGCCAGCAGCTCGACGCAGTCGTCTTACGATTCTTACGATCGGCCTGTCTTTCTCGCAGGTAGCCGTGGCATGCGGCGGGCAAAGTAAAGTAATTATGCCGGTGTGTAATTACGCTCGAAGTAAAGCCGACGCGATTCTTCTGTCTACCTTTAGTCGCAACTGTTCCCATGCCCCGATCGCCTATTCCCAAAGCTGCCTCGCGCGACTTTTATCCTCCGATCGAGCCTTTTGCGGCAGGACGCCTGAAGGTCAGCGACCTGCATGAAATTTACTACGAGCAGTGCGGCAACCCCGACGGTACACCGGTGGTGTTTCTGCACGGTGGCCCCGGTGGTGGTTGTCCGCCGTTTTACCGGCAGTATTTCGACCCCGATCGCTGGTGCGTGACGCTCTTCGACCAGCGCGGCTGCGGGCGCAGCACCCCCCACGCCGAACTGCGCGAGAACACCACCTGGAACCTGATTGAAGATATCGAGAAGCTGCGCGCGATCGCCGGGGTCGATCGCTGGGCGGTGTTCGGCGGGAGCTGGGGCAGCACGCTGGCGCTGTCTTACGCGATTTTGCATCCGGAGCGCTGCACGGCGCTGATGCTGCGCGGAATCTTTATGCTGCGCCGCTTGGAGCTGGAGTGGTTTTACCAGGAGGGAGCGAGTCGAATTTTTCCTGACTTTTGGGAGGACTATCTCGCGGTGATTCCCGAGGCAGAACGCGGCGATCTGATGGCGGCGTACTACGAGCGGCTGACAAGCGACGACCCGCAGGTGCGGATCGAGGCGGCGCGCGCCTGGGCGATTTGGGAAGGGGCGACGAGCAAGCTGATTCCCGACGTGCGATCGCGGCAGAGTTTCGGGCGCGATCGCTTTGCCGAGGCGTTTGCGCGCATCGAGTGTCACTATTTCGTCAACGGCGGCTTTTTCGATCGCGACGACTGGATTCTCGCCAATGCCAATAAACTGCGCGGTATTCCTGGCGCGATCGTCCAGGGGCGCTACGACGTGGTTTGCCCGATGCGTTCGGCTTGGGACTTGCACCGCCTCTGGCCGGAGGCTGACCTGCTGGTGGTTGACGATGCCGGGCATTCGGCCAGCGAGCCGGGGATTCGCTCGGCGCTGCTCGATCTGAGCGATCGGTTTGCGGAGCAGTTGGCGTAGACGCAGCAGCAGTAAATCGTCGATCGCGGGCGCAAGACTCGCTATCCTCGATAGGAGAACACCCACTTCCCAACCGCCGTGAGTCCCGAACGTCCTGCATCCCGCACCGGCAAGATCGCCTACTTCGACTGTCCTACCGGCATCGCGGGGGATATGTGTCTCGGGGCGCTGGTCGAGGCGGGCGTGCCGGTGGAGTATTTGCAGAAATATCTCGATCGTCTCGGCATCGCGGGTGAATATCGCCTGCGTGTCGAGCGCGTACTGAAGAACGACCAGGCGGCAACGAAGCTACACGTCGATTTGCGCGATCGCGAGACGGGTGAATTTTGCGAAGAGGGCGAAGGCGGTCAGCTCGAACCCGTCGAAAAACACCACCACTCGCACGACGCGCATCACCACCATTCCCACGCTCGCGCGCACGACAGCGGCCACCATTCACACGGCCACCACTCGCACGACCATCCCTCGCACGACCATCCCTCTCACGGCACGTATCACCACCACCGCACCCTTCGCGATATCGAAGCGCTAATCGATCGCGCCCAGCTACCCGACCGCGCCCGCGACTGGAGCCTCGCGGTGTTTTGCCGCCTCGCTCGGGCCGAAAGCGAAGTTCACGGCAAGCCGATCGACGAAGTTCACTTTCATGAAGTCGGCGGCATCGACGCGATCGTCGATATCGTCGGCACGTGCCTGGGGCTGGACTGGCTGGACGTCGAGGCGGTGTACTGCTCGGCGCTGCCCACCGGTGGCGGGACGGTGTGGGCGGCACACGGTCGGATGCCGGTTCCGGTTCCGGCAGTGCTAAAGCTGTGGCAAATGCGCCGCGTTCCGGTGTACGACAACGGCATCGATCGCGAGTTGGTGACGCCGACTGGCGCGGCGCTGATGGTGGAGCTGGCAACGGAGTTCGGACGGCCACCGGCGATCGCGCTGGAGAAAGTCGGCTGGGGTGCGGGCACGATCGCTCTCAAGCTGCCGAACGCGCTGCGGCTCTGGGTTGGTACGACCAGCGATGTGGAACCGCCGCAGTCACCCTCAAGCTCGTTAGGCCCGCCAGATTTGCTAGACTCGTCAAGCTCTCTAAGGTTGTCGGAGTCGCCGGAATCGCTGGGCGCGACGGAAACCGTTGCGGTGCTCGAAACCCAAATCGACGATCTCAGCCCCCAGGCAATCGGCTATGCCTTCGATAAGCTGTTCGAGGCCGGAGCCCTGGACGTGTTTACCACCGCGATCGGCATGAAAAAATCCCGCACGGGCTTGGCGCTGACGGTTATCTGCCACCCCGATCGCCGCGTTGCTTGCGAGACAGTTATCTTTCGCGAAACTACGACCCTGGGGATTCGCCACCGCCTGCAGTCGCGGACGATCCTGGCGCGCGAGTTCGAGGCTGTCGAGCTAGACGGCGACACGGTGCAAATCAAAATCGCGCGCGATCGCCAGGGCGCGATCGTCAACGCCCAGCCGGAATACGAAGACGTGGCGCGGGTGGCGCGGACGAGCGGGCGATCGTGGTCGGCGGTACAGCAGGCGGCGCGGCGGACTTACTTCGGGTCGCGATCGTCGGCTGATGCGGGCTGATGGTCGGGCGAGCAGTTGGGCTGGCGCGAGATCGGCTAAAACTCTAGAGATTTGGGCCAGTCCGGAATTATTCGCCGTCCTTTCATCGCTCGCTTCTAGAACCGCGATCGCGATTGGCTAAAATGTGGCGGCAGGTCTCGCGCTCGGATCGGGCGACCTGCGTGTCCCGCTCTACCTTCCTCGAGCCGCCATGACTCAGCACGCCTGCATCGCCATTGGCATCGATCGCTACAGCTACATGCAGCCGTTGCGTTACGCCCTCGAAGACGCTCGCGAATTCCACGCCACGATCGCCGCGCTGAACGATCGAGGTGAGAGTGCGGCCCCCTCCCAAGCGCGCGTGTTGGGCAGCGAGTACGCCCAAAATGGCTATACGCTGCCCATGCCGCTGCCCGATCTGGCGACTCTCGTCGTGCCCAGCCCGGAAGAACGGTTCGCTGCCAAATTCGAGTCTGAAACAGTCGATCCGGCTTGCCTGCTGCTGACCGAGGCGTCTCCCGGTCGCGGCGGGCGCAGCACCTATCCCACGCGCGAAAATATTCTGCACGGTCTCTATCAATGGAGCCGCGAGTCCGTACCTGCCGATCGCCTGCTGTGGTGTTTCTTTAGCGGCTACGGCCTAGAAATCGATGGCGAAGATCGCTTGCTGCCGATCGACGCCAACCCGGAGCGCCTCGCCGATTCCGCCATCCCTATCTCCAGCGTTCTCGATGCCCTCGAGGCTGCGCCGAGCGATCGCGCCATCTTGATCCTCGATATCAACCGCCCCACCGGCGGCCACACCGACAGCGACATCGGCCTCGACACCTACAATCGCGCCAAAGCGCGGGGCATCCCGACTTTACTGTCCTGCCAGCCCCACCAGCGATCGCGCGAGACCCGCGACCTGCGCCACGGCTTGTTTGGTGCGGCGCTGCTCGAAGCCCTGCGCCACCGCAAGTGCCCGACCCTAGACAGCCTGGAGCGCTACCTGCTCGATCGCGTACCAGAACTGTGCGAGCTTTACTGGCAGCCGACGCAGCTACCGATGCTGGCGATCGGGCCAGACGTGCCGCAGCCGTTTGCGCTGTCCGGCAGCACCGACACCGCAACGCCGATCGCCCCGGTTGCACCAATTACCCCGACCGAACCGATCGAACCGGTCAGCCCGACCAAACCGACTTCCGGCTCTACTGATTCTGTCAGCTCCGACACCGACACGAGCGACCCCACACCGACTCCGATCGATTCCCCGGATCGAGTCACACCCTCAGACGTCGATCGCCCCAAAAGCTCCGCCACAGAAGACTTCAGCGGCGAGTCGCAGCAAGCCAGCACCGGTCTACTCTCGAGCGTTGCCGTCTGGCTGGGTCTGTTCGCTTCTGTGCTGGGGCTGGGCGTTTGGATGAACGATCGCGTTCTCGATGAGTCCGGCTCCCCGTCGGCAGTACCACCCGCCGATGTGCCCGCCGCGATCGAGCCCGCTCCAGACTCAGCCGATACCGCTCCCGAGACCGACTCGGCAAACGACACCGCCACCGACACCGCCGCGAACTCCGCCGACACCGCCGCCGAGCCCGTTACGAACCCCGACACCGCAAAAGCCAGATTCACTAACGAGTCGAGCAATCCCGTCGCGCTGAACGAAACGCCGCCCGAACTGCTCGCCGATGAGCCTCCCCAGCTCAACGTCCGCGACTCTGAAGAGCCCGTCCCAACCTCTCCTGCCAGCGCCCCCGCCACAGCTCCCAGCGAAACGCCTGGCGAAACGTCTGGAGAAACGTCTGGAGAGACACCCCGTACGATGCTCGCGATCGATCCGGTCGCGATCGCCTCGCTCCATTCGCTGGCCGCCTCGCCGCTGGACGTAGCGATCGCCCGCGCCCGCGCCCTGTCGCCCGAGAGCCCGGGTTACGATCGCCGCGATCGCGACATCGAACGCTGGGGCACGACGATCTTCGAGATCGCCCAGAGCCGCGCCGATCGCGGTGAGTGGACGCTGGCGATCGCCGCCGCCCGCCTCGTGCCGCCGGAACTCGAGCAGCTCCAGCAGCGCGCCAATCGCTCGATCGACTGGTGGACGCAGGCGCAACTCAACGAACGCACCCTGAAGGCCGCGCGCGCCTCACTCGACCCCAGCCAGGCATCCTCCTACTGGCGGGCGATCGAAAAACTGCGCGCGATTCAAAGCGGCCAGCCTTTCGATGAAGACGCCCGCGCCCAAACTGAGGCTTGGGCTACCGAGATGCTAGAACTCGCCCAGCAGCGCGCCGATCGCGGCCAGCGTTCCAGCGCGATCGCCTCAGCCCGCTTGATTCCGAGCGACACCGCCGCCCACGCTGCCGCTCGCGAGGCGATCGAGCGCTGGCGAGCCGACTGATATTCCGACGAACACCGCAGACGAGACCCCGAAAAACCGATGCCAGACGAGCTGAATTTTGCAGGGCTAGAAGGACACCTCCCGCCCCAAAATATCGAGGCGGAGGAGTCAATCCTCGGCGGCATTCTGCTCGACCCCGAGGCGATCGGGCGTATCGCCGAGCTACTGCTGCCCGAGGCGTTTTACATCAGCAGCCACACGGTTATTTTCCAGGCGATGCTCTTCCTGCACGGCCAGAGCCAGCCGACCGATCTGATTAGCGTCGCCTCGCGCCTGAGCGACCTCGAGCAACTGAAAGCCGTCGGCGGACAGGCGAAGCTGGTGCAGCTCGTCGATCGCACCGTTTCAGCGGTAAACATCGATCGCTACTCCGCCTTGGTGATGGACAAATACCTGCGGCGGCAGCTGATCGCGGCGGGACGCGAGATCGACGCCCTCGGCTACGACACCGCCACCGATCTAGAAGTAGTCCTCGATCGCGCCGAGCAAAAGGTCTTCAACGTTACCCAAAAGCGCCCGCAGCAGGATCTCGTCCCGATTTATGAAACTCTGGTCGGCACCTTCGAGGACATCGAAGAAAAGCACGAAACTCAAGCGCAGCCAGGGATTCTGACGGATTTCTACGATCTCGACGCAATGACAGGCGGTTTGCAGCCATCCGACCTGATTATCGTCGCCGGTCGTCCGTCAATGGGAAAATGCCTGCACGAGACGGCGCAAATTTTGCAGGCGGATGGGCGGCTGGTGACGATCGGCGAGCTGTACCGCCAGCAGCGTGCCAACCTGCTGACGCTGGGCGACGACTGGAAGCTACACGTCGCGCAGCCGTCGCAGTTTGTGGACGATGGCATCAAGCCGGTGTTTCGAGTGACGACGCGGCTCGGGCGGCGGGTGGAAACGACGCTGTCGCATCCGTTCCTGACTATCGAGGGTTGGCGTCCGCTGGGCGAGCTGGCGGTGGGCGATCGCATTGCCGTGCCGCGCGTGCTGCCGGTGTTTGGCGATCGCACCCTGCCCGAGCCGGAAATCGAGCTGCTGGCCTACTTTATCGGCGATGGCACCGTGACCGACGGCATTCCGCGCTTCACCAACTCAAACCCGATACTCCAGGTGAGCTTTGTTGAGGCGATCGAGCACTTTCCCGGCGTTACCGTGCGCTGCGAAACCTCGGGCGGGACGCGGACGCCGTCTTTTTGCGTTGTCGCCGATCGCGACGCCACGAAGCGCGCGCGCGATATCGCCGCCGCACAACTCAGTTGCGCGATCACGGCCCCCCCCCAGCCTGCCGCTGCCGTGGCCGATCGCATTGGCGTTTCGCCTGCCTCCCTGTCCCACTGGAAGCACGGTAAATGCGCCCCCAATCCCGAAGCGCGTGCAAAACTAGCCGATCTCTTCGCCCGCGACTTGCCTGGAACACCCTACGCCTCACCAGCGTTCGTGCAAACCCTCGAAACCTCCAGCCGTGCGAACAGCGTCAAATGTTGGCTCGAAGCGCATCAGCTCTGGGGGGAAAACGCCCACCAAAAGACAATTCCGGACTGCATTTTCCAGCTCCCAAAACCTCAACTCGCACTTTTCGTAAATCGCCTGTTTGCAACCGATGGCTGGGTCAGCACGCTGGCCAGCGGCCAGGTTCAGGTCGGCTACACGTCAGTCAGCCGAACGCTCGTCAAACAGCTCCAGCACCTCCTGCTCCGCTTCGGAATTCTCGCCGCCCTCAAGCCGCGCCAAATTCGCTATAAAGACACTCGCCGCCCCGCTTGGCAGCTCGATATCACCCACGCTGACTCGATCGCGATCTTCCTAGAAGAGATTGGCGTGCTGGGTAAAGAAGCTGCGGTCGATCGTGCCAAACAGCAGCTCGCCCAGCGTCGCCGCCAGTTCAGCCGCGACCTCATCCCCAAAACGCTCTGGACAACGCTAAAGGCTCTAAAAGGAGGCGAATCTTGGAAGTCGCTCGCCGAACGTGCGGGCATCCAAGGCGCGAGCAATATTCACGTCGGCAAGCGCGATTTATCTCGAGCCCGACTGCGCTGCCTTGCGGATGCACTGGGCGATCGTAATCTCGTTAATTTGGCCGAGAGCGACGTGTACTGGGACGAGATCGTCGCGATCGAACCCATCGGCGATCGCCAGGTCTACGACCTCACCGTGCCCGAGACCCACAACTTTATCGCCGACGACATCTGCGTCCACAACACCGCCATCAGTCTCAACATCGCACAGAATATAGCCAAAGCCTATCGCCTGCCGATCGCGATCTTCAGCCTGGAAATGTCCAAAGAGCAGCTCGTGCAGCGCCTGCTCGCCAGCGAAGCGGGCATCGAAGCCAGCCGCCTGCGCGCCGGGCGTGTCAGCCAAAACGAGTGGGAGCCGTTCAACAACGCCCTCGCCTCGCTCTCCGAGATGCCGATTTTTATCGACGATACGCCCAACGTCGTCGTCAGCGAAATTCGCTCCAAGTGTCGCCGCCTCCAGGCCGAACAGGGTCAGTCCCTCGGCTTGGTTCTGCTCGACTACCTTCAGCTTATGGAGGGCGGCGGCGACAACCGCGTTCAGGAAATCTCGCGCATCACGCGATCGCTCAAGGGTCTAGCGCGGGAGCTGAACGTGCCCGTCGTGGTGCTGTCCCAGCTCAGTCGCGGCGTCGAAGCCCGCACGAACAAGCGCCCGATGATGTCGGATTTGAGAGAATCGGGCAGCATCGAGCAAGACGCCGACCTGATCGTCATGCTCTACCGCGACGAATATTACAACCCCGACACCCCCGATCGCGGCATCACCGAACTTATTCTCGCTAAACATCGCAACGGCCCTACCGGCATCGTGCGATTGCTTTTCGACTCGCAGTACACCCGAT
The DNA here is from genome assembly GCA_937899645.1 of uncultured cyanobacterium. GTDB lineage: Bacteria > Cyanobacteriota > Cyanobacteriia > Cyanobacteriales > Geitlerinemataceae > RDYZ01. Next base: position 8,714 of record CALCCD010000076.1, read on the forward strand.
TTCGCAATATGGCCGGGAACTTCCAGCCCGGTTCGCTCAACGCCGCTCCACCAGAGCAACTGCCGCCGATGTAGGGTAATTTATACGAATTTCACAGGCGATCGCCCCACTTTTAACACTCGCGAAACCGGCGATAAAGACCGATTTAAACACTGGCTCAAATGTCGCTTTCCGGCTCGAATTCTCGCCTGTCAGCACACCTCAAACAGATGTGTTAGCCTTTGGAAACAAACCTATCCCGTGCGCGTCACCTCCTCAACTCATGAGTAAGGTTCTAGTCCTTAACGCGTCTTACGAACCGCTTAATATCACCAACTGGCAACGAGCGATCGTACTCGTCATTAAAGGCAAAGCCGAACAGATCGAACACAACGGGCGATTTATCTACCCCGAAATGCCGCTGCCGACCGTCATCCGCCTGCGGTATTACGTTCGTCTGCCTTACAAGGAGATTCCCCTGACGCGGCGTAACATTTTCGCTCGCGATGGCCACACCTGCCAGTACTGCGGCTATACGGGCGAAGACCTTACTCTCGACCACGTGATGCCGCGATCGCGCCGTGGTGCGGACACCTGGGAAAACCTCGTGACCGCCTGCGTCCGCTGCAATGTCAAGAAGGGCAACCGCACGCCCGAAGAAGCCGAGATGCCCCTGAGCCACAAGCCGCGACGCCCGCACAGCAGCCTTTTCTTCGAGGTGCGTAAGTATTTGCGCAGCGGTACGCATCCCGAATGGCAAAAGTACGTGATTGGCAGCGGTTAAATCGTTTGCGGCAGCGTTAAAAATGGCTGTTTACCGGCAGTTAGCTGACGGCTGACTGGCAAGCCCGGCTAATGCGTTTTAGTTTCAATTTCACTCGCACCCCGACCATTTTTGCATCGATCGAGCCGGAAGCTACGCTAACAGCTCGCTCGCAGTTGCGACTGACTGTCAGTAGTCGTCAAAAATCCAGCTCGAGCTAGCGATCGGCCGTAGCGAATTAGAAATAAAACTTAAAGTCATCGGTCGGGCGATCGCGAGAGCGCGGTAGTAACCTGAGTAGTAATGCTTTAGCAGCAGTCAGGATACGGGTCTCTTGCCCGCTGGGACGTGCTACTGCTCCGGCTGAGCGTCGAGCGCACCCGTTAGCCTGACATTTTACCGATGTGCTTCATTAATTAGCGGAAAACGTAATTATGTCTATTAAACGTGGCTCGAAAGTCCGGATTCTTCGCAAAGAATCTTACTGGTACCGCGAGGTCGGCACTGTGGCAACGGTCGATCAGAGCGGTATTATTTACCCCGTGATCGTTCGTTTCACGACGGTTAACTACAACGGCTACAGTGGTTCGGCAGGCGGCGTTAACACGAACAACTTTGCCGAGCACGAGCTAGAGCTCGTCGAGTAAACAACTGCCAGAACTGCCAGTATTTTTCAATCGTTTTCAATTGCGATTTACCCGAACCGAACATCGCGCGTGGCTTCCGGCCCGCGCGTTTATTTTTGCGTTTTTTCCCAATTCGTTCCTCTTAATTCGATCGCTCCGAAGTCACCATGCCCGAACTGCCAGAAGTCGAAACCGTTCGCCGTGGTCTGGAGGCCAAAACGCTGGGCTATGCGATCGAAGGCGGCGAAGTGCTGCTAGATCGCACGGTGGCGTATCCTGAAACGAGCGCGGCATTTCTCGGCGGGTTGGCGGGCGCGACGTTTCGCCAGTGGCGACGGCGGGGCAAATATCTGCTCTCGGATCTCGATCGCGCCGACGGCACGCGCTGCGGCCTGGGGGTTCACCTGCGAATGACGGGGCAGCTTTTGTGGTGCAATCGCGCCGACCCGCTGCAAAAGCACACCCGCGTGCGGCTGTTCCTAACGCGCGATGACGACACCACTCGCGAGCTGCGCTTTGTCGATACGCGCACTTTCGGGCAGATGTGGTGGATTCCGCCGCAGGTGGCCGAGCCGACGATCGTCACGGGCTTGCAGAAGCTCGGCCCCGAGCCGCTGTCGGCGAAGTTCACCACCGAGGCATTCGCGGCGGCGCTGGCCGGACGCAAGCGTCCGATTAAAACGGCGCTGCTCGATCAGGCGATCGTGGCGGGAGTGGGCAATATTTACGCCGACGAGGCGCTGTTCCTCAGCGGCATTCGCTCGACGACGCTGTGCAAAGATCTGAGCCGCGATCGCATCGACAAGCTTCGCCACAACGTCGTCCGCGTCCTGGAAGATTCGATCGCGCTAGGAGGCACGACCTTTAGCGATTTCACCGGCGTCACGGGAACGAACGGGCGCTACGGCGGTGTAGCGCGGGTCTACAACCGGTCGGGAGACCCCTGTCACGACTGCGGCACGACGATCGAGCGGATTCGGCTAGCGGGGCGATCGGCGCATTTTTGCCCCAAATGCCAGCCGGAAACCTAAAAGGCCGACGAGCACTGAGCGGCGTCGAAGTGCGGCTCAGGCTCAAGAACGATAGAGCCAAAGTGCCTCACTTTTCGTTGAACTAACCATACCAAACGAAAAATCCGGCTCGATCGCGCCAAAACAGGCACTTATCGAACCGGACTTTCGAGCTATGGGTTCAGTCAGAAGCGACTACCACCAGCGCAGCTGCAGGTAGCTGCGCTCGGCCAACGCGCGCTCCTCATCGGAGATCCACTCAACCGCCTTATACGTGCCAAACACGCGATCCCACCAGTCCACAGCCAGGCCGAAGTTGTGATACCACATCTGATACTTGTGGTGGACGTAATGAACCGGCATCGGCATCCAGAAGCACTTCGCCGGATTTTCGTGCTGGAGCTGGTGCGCGTAGGCCGAGAATGCCGCGTAGAGCAGCGCCCCCGTCAGCCAGCCGAGGCCAAACGGAATCGAGAAAATCAGCGGCACGACCATCGCGATACCCGCGCCCTTGACGTAATCGACAAACTCCAGGAACACGCCCTGGCCTTCGTTGCGGCGGTGGTGGTCGCGGTGGCGCTTACCGGCGCGCGCCGACGAGTGCATCAGGCGATGTATCCAATATTCAACGAAGCTGGAAAAAATAAACGCCGCGATCGCAGCGGCAACAGAAATCCACATGATTTCAAGTCTCCAAACGGCAGGCCACGCGATCGCGCCAGAGCCTTGCGGGTAAAGCCCGCGATCCGCGCGTCGCAATCAGCACCTTAACAATTCGCCAAAACAACTGCAATTCCCGAGCGGTCAGAAATCTCGCGAGATCGTTCACACTGTATCTATGCATCGTTAATCTGCACTCTGCGTCGGAATGCCTCCAGCGATGCTCTGCGTCGTCTTCGGGCTTAAGGCACAGAACATCCGAACGCGCGCTACTCGCGGGAACGATGAACCGCCAACCTTAACCCACTCCGCGCCATGAACTTCTGGGAATCGTGTCAGATGGCAGGCCGAACCCTGGTTGCCAACAAGCTCCGCAGCAGCCTGACCATGCTCGGTATCGTTATCGGCAACGCCGCGACGATCGCCACGATCGGCATCGGCCAGGGCGCGCAAAGCTTTGTTGAAGGACAAGTTTCGGAGCTGGGCTCGAATCTGCTGTTCGTCCTGCCGGGGAGCCCAGAGGCGCAGAACCGCCCGGTGTATTCGCCGCAGACGCTAGTTTACGAAGACGCGCTGGCGATCGGCTCGCAGGTACCACTGGTCGATAAAGTCGCACCGCAGATCAACAGCAGTACGCTGGTGTCTTACCGCGATCGCAACGTTTCGACGCTGGTCTACGGCACGACGCCGGAATTTTTGCCCGTGCGCGACTTCGATATCGCCCAGGGACGCTTTCTGAGCGATCTCGATATTCGCCGCCAAAAGCAGGTCGTAGCGATCGGCGCAGACCTAGCCGATCGGCTGTTCGACAACACCGACCCCCTCGGACGCACGCTCCGCATCGGCAACCTCTCGTTTGAAGTCATCGGCGTAATGCAGCCAAAAGGCTCGACCTTCGGCACGAACCTGGACGAAACCGCCTTTCTGCCGCTGACGACGATGGCGAACCGGCTGGTGGGTCGCACCTCACCCTATGGCCTAACGGTGACGTTTATTAACGTCGCGGCCCAGGACGAGAACAAGATGGACATGATCGAGTTCCAAATTGAAAACCTGCTGCGCCAGCGCCACAACATCACCGACGAAGACGACTTTACGGTGTCGAGCCAGAAAGATATTCAAGAGACGACCTCGGCTGTCACCGGCGCACTGACGGCGCTGCTGGCGACGGTGGCGAGCATCTCGCTGCTGGTCGGCGGCATCGGCATCACCAACATCATGCTGGTGTCGGTGACGGAACGGACGCAGGAGATCGGCCTCCGCAAGGCGATCGGGGCGTCGCCGCAGGATATTTTGCTGCAATTTACGATCGAAGCGACGATCCTAGCCGTAGCGGGCGGCATCGTCGGCGTCACCGTCGGTGGCGCTTGCATCGTGACGGTGTCGAGCTTCACGAGCTTCGAGGCGGGGATTTCGCTAGCGAGCGTGGCGATCGCGACGGGCGTCTCGGGGGCACTAGGGCTGTTTTTCGGGATCGTTCCGGCGCGGCGGGCAGCGCAGCTCGATCCGATCGTGGCGCTGCGATCGGCGTAGCGTCTCGTCCACACCACCTCTCACTCGCACCAGCTCGTGCGTTATCTTTTGCCGATCTGACGCCGATCTGAGGAAGGAAGCGATCGCACTTAGGGCGCTATTGAAAAAGGTCGTTCACCTTAAAAGTTCGACCTTTCCCAAGAAGCCTTGCGTCTCTTTCACGGCGAGGCACGTTTGCTTTCGAGCTGCACTCTTACCGAAAGCACCTACCCAAAATCGACACCGGAGCAGATTGAACATCGTTCATCAACGCCACCACAAACAATTCGATCGCACCGGTTTAACTACACCGATTTAGCTCGACGTTCGACTCGACTTCCGAGGCTTGAGCCGTACGAAATACTGAGACTTTTTAAGTGATTACGCAGAGCCTGAAAGCCTTTCAGGTCAGAGAATACGGGCGCTTCATCTCTGCTTTAAAATCGCGACGGTGTCTTCATAGACTCTTTAAACCGGAATCCGCAAGGTCGGGATAATGTATCAATAACGGCAAAAACGAACCACCGCGACACCGGTACTAATCCGGGTTATGTGGGGTTTCTAGTACAGTAGCCGTCCAACTTTTCTGACCCCACACTAGAGCCGACTGAATCAGAATGAAATTCTCTAACCTAACCGCCGCTCTCGGAGCCGCTTCTCTCGCTCTCGCTGCAACCTCACTTCCCGCACACGCTGCTCCTTGGACGTACGGTTTCGATGCCTTCAACGACGGTGTCACCAACGGTGTCGCTGGCGACGGCGGTGCATTTGAGTTCTACGGCATGGCCGTCACGGAAGACGAAGACAACATCTTCCTAGCGCTGAACTCGAACCTGTCGCTGAGCGGCTACAACAGCAGCGGCGCAGACGATGGCCACATCGGCTGGGGCGACCTGTTCCTGAACTTCTCGGGCAAAGACACCGCAACGGCACTGGCCGATGGCGACCTGTTCGCTCTGCACATCGCCGGTACGGATTCGGACTCGAGCGCACAAGTCAACGGTCTCTATCAAGTTGGTTCGACTGATGGCGTTGCCTCGAGCAACAGTGGTTTCGACACCCTCGCAGCTGCTGAAGCGCGCGTCGATAGCTACGGCTACGACTACAGCGTCGGCGACCTTGACGACAGCTACTTCGACAAGAACGTCTCGCACCAAAACGTGATGAGCAGCGGCACGAAAGTCGGCGACATCGCTTACCTGGATGCGGCGGCGCTGAGCGCCAAGGGTCTCGACTTCGGTTCGCAAGGCGCGATCGGCTCGGAAACCTTCGGCTTCTCGTTCTCGAAAGCCGACCTCAACCTGCCGGAAGAGTACGCCGACAACGACATGATCGCCTGGATCTTCGCCGAGTGTAACAACGACGGCATGGGCATCATGGCTGACGTTGCGGTTATTTCCGACGAAACTCCCGATCCGGAAGACGTTCCCGAACCGGCAACGGCTCTGGGTCTGCTCGCTGTCGCCGGTGGTGCGATGGGCCTGCGCCGCCGCCGCGCCTAGGCTAATGCGACTGGTGAATTTACCACCAGTCTGAGTTCGTTTTCAAATCTCGCTCGAGATGACGAGGGGCGGAGTGCTAAATGTGGCACTCCGCCCCTCGCGTTTTTGTGTCTCAGCTGCATGGATCGCGATCGCTACGCCGCCCGCGCCGCCAACTGAGACACATCAACCCACTCCAGCTCTAACCCCTGCCGGAAGATCTCGTCGATCGCCACCATCTCGCCCGCCTGGGTCATAAATTTGTGATCCGGCGTCGCGCGGATCGCCGCGCCGGTTTCGAGCGTGTATTCGTAAACGTCTCGCACGCCGCGATCGTGCCACTGCGCGATCGGCTGCGCGTACACGAATCCGTTCGCATCGACGCTGTACACCTGACACTCCAGGCGATCGGCGACGATTTGGCCGATCGGCACCGCGCCGAACTCCACCGTCACCACCTCCATATCTGCCGTCAAACAGTACTCCGCAAACAGCACCATCTGATCGAACAGTTCCTCCGAGACCTTCGTCGAAACGCCATTTTTCGCCGCACCATCGATAAAAATGCCGCGATGTTTCTGCATCTCCGCAATCTTTTTCTTACCCATCGCCCGCCGTAGCAAGTCCGCCTCGCCCAACGAGTATCCCGCCATATCCTGCGCGATTTTCATGATTTGCTCTTGGTAGACCATCACCGCATAGGTCTCCTGCAAAATCGACTCAAGCATCGGGTGGTCGTAGACGATCTCCTCGCGTCCGTGCTTGCGGTTGATGAATTTTGGAATCAGTCCCGCATCGAGCGGCCCCGGTCGGTACAGTGCCAAAATCGAAGAAATATCGTCGATACAGGACGGCTTAAGATCTCGCACCACCTGGCGCATCCCCGATGATTCGAGTTGGAAGATCCCTTCGAGTTTGCCCTGAGCCAGGAGCTGGTAGGTGTTGGTCACGTCGTCTGGCATCTTCAGATCGCCGGTGCGGCGGGCGACTTCCTGGGCTTTTCGCTCTTCGAGGGGTAGGCGATCGGGGTCGATGTCGATATTCTGATTGGCGCGAATCAGATCGAGCGTATTCTCGATCGTTGTCAGGTTTTTCAACCCGAGGAAGTCCATCTTCAGCATCCCCATCTGCTCGAGATATTCCATCGGGTACTGAGACGTAACGCCGCCGTCCTTATTGAGCTGGAGCGGTACGATTTCGTCCAGCGGCGTCGCCGAGATTACAACCCCCGCCGCGTGAACCCCCGTCGATTTGTTCGTGCCTTCGACGCGCATCGCCATATCAACCCAGCGCTGCACGTTGGGGTCGGTCTCGTAGGCGGATTTGAATTCCGGGGCGGGCGTACCGTCGGCGATCATATTTTTCAGCTTCTCGGGCTTGCCTCGCGCTACCGGAATTAACTTCGCCATTTTGTCCGCCTGGGAGTACGGGATATCCAGCACGCGACCGACATCTTTCAGGACGGCTTTGGAGGTCATGCGGTTGAACGTGACGATCTGCGAGACGCAGTCGCGCCCGTATTTTTGGGTCACATAGTCGATCATCTCGTCGCGGCGGTTGATGCAGAAATCGGTGTCGATATCGGGCATCGACTTGCGTTCGGGATTGAGGAAGCGCTCGAATAGCAGGCCGTGGTGAACTGGGTCGATATTAGTGATTCGCATAGCGTAAGCGACGAGCGATCCGGCGGCGGAACCACGACCGGGGCCGACGGAAATACCGCTATCGCGGGCGAACTTGATGTAGTCCCAAACGACGAGGAAATAGGTCGCAAACCCCATTTGCTGCATCATTTCCAGCTCGTACTGGAGCCGATCGCGATAGCGGTCTTCGATATCCGTGCGGGAGTTGACGCCAAAGCGCTCGAGCAGGCCGTCCCAGGTGACTTCTTCGAGATAGGTGTCGGCGGTGTGGTTGGCGGGGATGGGGAAGTCGGGGATGCGGGTATCGCCAAAGATGTCGTATATCTCGACTTTGTCAGCGATCTCCATCGTGCGATCGAGCGCTTCGACGATCGTCGCGTCGTCAAGGTGGTCGCGGAACAGCAGCGCCATCTCTTCGCCGGATTTCAGATATTCCGTGCCGCTGTAGCGCAGGCGTTTTTCCGGTTGCCCGTTTTTATCAAAACCATTAATCAACTTGCCGGTTTGAATACAGAGCAGGGCATCGTGGGCTTCCACGTCGGTGCAGGAGATGTAGTGGGAGTCGTTGGTGGCGATGAATTTGATGTCTAGCTCGTGGGCAATGCGGACGAGCTCGGGGTTGACGACGCGGTCTTCCTGGGAGCCGTGGTCTTGGATTTCGAGATAGAAGTCGTCGCCGAATAGCTCTTTGTACCAGCGGGCGACTTTGCGGGCGGCGTCGGGGCGATTTTTCATGATCGCCTGGGGGATTTCGCCGCCCAGGCAAGCGCTCGTGACGATCAAGCCTTCGTGATATTGCTTGAGTAAATCTTTGTTGATGCAGGGGCGCGAGAAGAGACCCTTGCCTTGGTAGCCTTCGAGGTGCGAAACGGTGGTGAGCTTGACGAGATTTTTGTAGCCCTGAAGGTTTTTGGCGAGGACGACCTGGTGGTAGCGGGGGCGGCGCTCCTGCTTGGTGATGTCGCCGTTGATCAGGTACATCTCGTTGCCGACGATCGGCTTGATGCCTTTTTTGCGACAGATTTCGATCAGCTGCGCCGCGCCGTACATGACGCCGTGGTCGGTCAGGGCGATCGCGGGCATGTCGAGTTCGAGGGCGCGATCGACCATCGGGCCGACCTGGCTCGCGCCGTCGAGCAGGCTGTAGTCGCTGTGGATGTGAAGACCGACAAAAGGCATCGCGTTTCCTCAGAGCGTTTGACAGCGGGACGTGGCTGGCGAAATCGATCGGCGTGACGAGACTCGGGACTGCCATCAACTAACCTGACCGCCTTTATTCCACAAGGGACTCGGCCCATTCTATTTTTTTGGCTGGGCGCTCAGCGGCCTGCCTCGAGAGGAGCCTTCTGAGGTGAATTAATGGCGCGTCCCCATAGTAGCGCTATCTATGGACTGATTTTTTGCGTACGAAAATATTTAACGCTATATCTAGCAAGGCTTTGATGCAAAACTTGATGTGATGGCTTTAAATACGTTGTGCAAATTGTACCCGTCGTGGCTAGCGTGGCGAGAAGCCTTGGCAGTGGCGATAAAGTTCGAGGGGCGCGAGTTCGATCGCGCGGAACGGGAGAGTTTTTGCCCAGTACGGGGACACAAAGCGAAACTCTCTCCAGTTAAGCGTTTCAGCCAGCCTATGCTTTTGGCCTATCGGGACTTTTCGATCGCCGTACTGCAAACTGAGCCGTCTTGAGGAATCTCGAGCTAACGGGGGAAAGGGTGTTTTTAAGGTCGAGTAGCAAGCCGCTCAAGTCCAAAAACACGGAATTTTTTTGATTCGTGCAAACGGGCAGAAGACTTCAGGAAAGCGTTCCCGCACGTTCTCTCGATGGTTTTCTGGCGGCTTTCTGGGGCTAGACCAGCTCGATCTGGCAGTCGTCACCGACCATAAAGCGCAGCGCCTTCGGACGCGGAAGCGCTTCGCCCAACTTGGCCCGCTGCCCGATTAGGCTATCGACGATTCGCTGCTGGATGCCCGCAATGCTGGCGTCGCGCAAAATTACGCTGTGTTCGATGTCGGTGTCGAGGAGCGTGACGCCGTCGGCGATGCTGCTGTAGGGGCCGATAAAACAGTTCTCGATGCGGCAGTTTTCGCCGATCGCCACCGGCCCGCGAATCAGGCTGTTTTTGACGGTCGTGCCCGCGCCGATGCGTACGCGTCCGTCAATTTTCGTCGCTTCGTCCAGCTCGCCGTTTAGGTCAGTCGCAACCTGGGCGTCGAGGACGATTTGGTTGGCGCTAAGCAGGTCGTCTTTTTTGCCGGTGTCGAGCCACCAGCCTTCGATTTGCTCGGACTCGACGGGCTGGCCGAGGTCGATGAGTTTTTGGATGGCGTCGGTGATTTCCAGTTCGCCGCGCGCGGAGGGCTCAATTTTGGCGATCGCTTCGTGGATTTTCGCCGAGAAGTAATAGATGCCCACCAGCGCCAGGTTCGACGGCGGGTCTTTGGGTTTTTCAACCAGCCCCAGCACGCGGCCGGCGTCATCGACTTTGGCAACGCCGAAGGCCGAAGGGTTCTCGACCGGGCGCAGCAGGATCAAGGCGTCGAGCTGCTTTTTCTCGAAGCGATCGAGGAACGACCCCAGCTCGTTTTCAATCAGGTTGTCGCCGAGGAAGAGGATAAAGGGCGAGTCGCCGAGGAAGTCCTGGGAAATTTTGACAGCGTGGGCGAGGCCGAGGGGCGCGTCTTGTCGGATGTAGGTGATTTTCGCGCCGAAGCGATCGCCACTGCCGGTGCGATCGCGCACTTCGCCGCCCGTCTCGGGGCTGATGACGATGCCGATCTCGGTGATGCCTGCCGCGACGATGCCCTCGATGCCGTACCAGAGGATCGGCTTGTTAGCGACGGGAACGAGCTGTTTCGCGCCGGTATAGGTGAGGGGGCGCAGGCGCGTGCCTTTTCCGCCCGAGAGGATCAGTGCTTTCATCGAATCGGGTTGGAGCGGTGGATTTGAATTAGGTGAGGCTAGGACGAGCGGCGAGGCCGAGCGGCAAGGAATGCCCGCCTTGCTTCGCGATTGAGTCGAGTTTACAGGAGTCTGAGAGGCGAGACTGCTGGGGTTTTAGAAACGGCTGAGGTCTGGCGATTTCTGGTGGGCGGCACATATTTCGCAGCATTTCGAGACGAGCGTGCAACAGAGCCGCAATCTACGCTCATCGCGCGAGATAAAACGCGACAAACTGTGAGGTGAAATGCGATCGGGCTGAAGAATTGCGATCGCGCATCCAGTCTGGCAAAACGACCTCGTTAGGATTGGCTTTGAGTTCGATTTTTCGATTTAACGAACCCAGTTTGATTTTCAACGCATCCTAACGAGCGGGCCACACAATGACGCAGACTTACCCGAACGCCACCGACCTGAACGTCGATCGCTACGTGATCCTCGGCCTTGCGACTTGCTTTTTGCAAGACGACGGCGAGCTGACCGAAATTGAGACGATCGAGCCGGTTCCGTCCGCTGCCTTCACCGCGATCGCCCAGGGCGTCCCGACCGCCTACAAGCGCCTGAGCGCTTTTACCCTCGGCTCGATTTTGCCCGTGGAGACACCCGACGCGCCGCAGAAACCGGCGGGTTTCGAGACGGGGGAGTGGAGCGCAGACTTTATCGAGCGCCTCGCCGCCGCCGCGCGCACCTACGCCCGCGACCCGCGATCGACAGACAAACTGGCGATCGGCCAAAGTTGGGACGGCGCTAACTACAACCTCGATCGCAAACGCATTCTCAATCCCAAGCGTCGCGTTAAGCTAACGGACAACGTCAAACAGCACGCTCACACGCACCAAACCCTGTAGATCGGGTCGCGTCGGGTAATGTTGCCGCCGCCCTCCGGATGCGAGCCAGCAAATGCCGGAAGAATGTAGCGATCGTGTCGGGCATCGCCAGTCTTCGGCGCGCGATCTTTCAGGGGCGGCGGGCTGCGCCATCGACCGACTTGTCAAAAGTTCGGCCCGTGGGTTATCTCGGTTAGGGGAGCGATCCCCAACAGCCGAATGCGAACGCCTCGCGACCGGCCCCGAGTGGCGCTCGATTCGAGCCGCTTGGGGCCAGCCGCCTGAAACGCCCATCACTGCTGGACTTTCTTCTCGACGCTATGGCTACCGTCCGTCTCCATCAGCTCTCGCAAACCTTCGATCGACAGGTGGCGATCGAAGACATTTCCTTTGAAATTCCCGACGGTGAGTTTTGGGTACTCGTCGGCCCCTCCGGCTGCGGAAAATCGACCATACTGCGCTCGATCGCAGGGCTCGAGGCCGTCAGCTCTGGAGAAATTTACATCGGCCAGGACTGCGTTAACGATGTTCCCGCCCGCCAGCGCGACGTGGCGATGGTCTTTCAGAACTACGCGCTCTACCCGCACATGACCGTGGCGCAAAATCTGGCCTTCGGGTTGCAGATGCGTCAGGCGGCGGCGGCGGAGATTCGCGAGGCGATCGCCCGTGCCGCCCGGATGCTCGATATCGAGCACCTGCTCGATCGCTTTCCGCGCCAGCTCTCCGGCGGTCAGCAGCAGCGCGTCGCTCTCGGTCGCGCGATCGTCCGCCAGCCCAAAGTATTTCTGCTCGACGAGCCGCTCTCGAACCTCGATGCCCAGCTCCGCGCCGAGATGCGAACCGAACTCAAGCAGCTCCACCAGCAGGTCGGCATCACCACGGTCTACGTCACCCACGATCGCACTGAAGCGATGACCCTGGCCGATCGTATCGTCGTTCTCCACAACGGGCGCATCCAGCAGATCGGCACGCCCGCTGAAATCTACGATCGCCCCTGCAACCGCATCGTCGCCACTTTTATTGGCGACCCGCCGATGAATTTGCTGACGGCGTCCTACCAAGACGGAGCGCTGTCGATCGGGGCGGCGCGCTGCGATTGCTCGGCCTCGCTGCACGCGCTGCTGTCCGATCGAGGCGATCGGCGCTTCGATTTGGGCCTGCGCGCCGAGGCGATCTCCTTAGTCGCGCCAGAAGAGGGCATCTTGCAATCTCGAATCGAAGCGATCGAGCCTCTAGGCCGCGAAACTTTCTTGCGCGTTTCACTGCTCGATGCCAGCCCGAGTGCCGATCGCGACACCAGCGCCAAAACGACGCTCGATATCGTCACGATCGATCGCGTCGTCGGTCGCGTCGGGAACACCGTCGGCCTGCGCTTTGACGAGTCATCGCTGTTCGTCTTCGCCCTCGATACCGGCGAGTGCATCTACCAGCCCCACGCGCCCCAGGCCGCGAGCGTCGCCTAGCCGGTGCGGCCCGTCGGTCTCGCTCGCAGTTGCCCAGTCATCCGAAGCTGACCGTATTTACCCAACGTGCCCCAACGTTGCCCAACGCCGTTCGGGAGTTGCCCGGAAGTTGCTCGGAAGTTGTCTAGAAATTTAAATCCGGTGAAGCTCGCGCGCGATTGAACCGGCGAGCCGTCCGCCACAGCGTAAACTAGACAACTGCAAAGCTGTTGTTTTAGGGAGTTAGACGCGATCGTCCGTGCGTAAAATCGTTTTAGCCGGTAACTGGAAAATGCACAAAACCCAGGCGGAAGCCCTGGAGTTTTTGACCGAGTTTTTGCCCCACCTCACCGAGACCCCCGAAGATCGCGAAGTCGCGCTCTGCGTTCCATTCACCACGCTCGGTCTCCTCTCGAAGAGCCTGCACGGCAGCCGCGTCCAGCTCGGCGCGCAAAACGTCCACTGGGCGGAAACCGGCGCGTTTACCGGCGAGGTGTCCGGCGCAATGCTGGCTGAAATCGGCCTGCGCTACGTCGTCGTCGGCCACAGCGAGCGCCGTCAGTTTTTTGGCGAAACGGACGAGACGGTCAACAAGCGCCTGCTCGCAGCGCAAGCGAGCGGTCTGACGCCGATCCTCTGCGTGGGTGAAACTAAGCAGCAGCGCGATTCGGGTGAAACCGAGACGCACATTTTCTCCCAGCTCGAAGCCGGTCTGGTCGGGGTCGATCAGTCAAATCTCGTCATTGCCTACGAGCCGATCTGGGCGATCGGGACGGGCGATACCTGCGCCTCGGACGAAGCGAATCGCGTCATCGGCCTGATTCGATCGAAGCTGACAAATCAGGACGTGCCGATCCAGTACGGCGGTTCGGTCAAACCCGGAAACGTGGACGAAATCATGGCGCAGCCGGAAATCGACGGGGCGCTGGTGGGCGGCGCGAGTCTGGAAGCCGAGAGCTTCGCGCGTATCGCCAATTTCCAGTAGGGGCGCACCGCCGTGCGCCGGGATATCGTTTGGATGTTCGCCGATCCAGCCGAGGCTGTGTGACGTCACGATCGCAGATGGCGGGCGCACTGCCGTGACGCCCCTACCGTTCCTGGCAGATCGGCTAGATCCGGGCGATCGTCACTTCCTCGTTTTGATCCTGATACTTGCCCCGGCGGTCTTCATAGCTGACATCGCACGGATCGCCCTCGAAAAAGAGCAGTTGCACGACCCCTTCCCCGGCGTAAATCCGGCAGTCCGCACTCGATGAATTGGAAAACTCGAGGGTCAGATAGCCGCGCCATCCGGCTTCGGCGGGCGTTAAATTCGCGATGACGCCCGTGCGTGCATACGTCGATTTCCCGAGGCACAGCACGGTCACGGTGCTGGGAACCTCCAGCCGCTCCAGCGCCACGCCGAGGCCGTAGGAGTGGGCGGGCAAGATAAAAAATTCACCGTTCTCGTCTTCATGGAGCGGTGTGCTTTCTAGATTGTCGGGGTTGAAATTCTTCGGATCGACCACCGTGCCGGGGATGTGGCGGAAAATGCGAAATTCCTTCGGCGAGAGGCGGATGTCGTAACCGAAGCTACTCAGGCCGTAGGAGATCGCGGGGCGATCGTCCACGCGGCGCACCTGCTGCGAAACGAAGGGGGCAATGCCGCCCCGATCGGCCAGCTCGCGAATCCAGGTATCGTTCTTGATCAAGGCGGTAGCGCGCTACAACGCAGCGAATAACGAATATCTAGAAGAATAGCGCTCGGACGAATCCGCGACCGGGATGCGATCGCCGTCCTTCGCGCCGAACTCACTGCCTTTCTCGGCTCGATCGCCTAACGACTCAATGGAACGGGCAGGGCAAACGCATACTCAATTTCGACTCCGCTCAGTGCTCGAATCCTGGCTCTTTCGATTCATGCAAGAGGTCTATTGTGACTTTCCTGGTGCGATTAATGGCGGCTGATAGCGATCGATAAAGCGAGTTTACAGACGCCGATTTACAAGAACGTACGGCCAAATTAGCGTGTACCCGTGCAGTGTGGCAGTCGTGACGATCGACTCAACACATCGTCGCGTTATGGATCGAGGCAGCATGCTCGATCCATAACGCACCGTCACCCGAAAGGGCTTGCTAGGATTGGGAGGCGAAATTGCACTGCGGGCGAAACTCGAAGCGGCAGCGGCTCGAACTTCTCGATCGCCAGCGCGATCGTCAGCCCTGTCGCCGCGTGCAGTTCGCCCATCCACAAATTCGCCCATTTACCAAGCAATACGGGAGAACGCGAGTGAGACTGGTTATTTTGGGAGGCCCCGGCGCGGGAAAAGGAACGCAGGGCAGACGCCTGTGCGAGGCGCTGGAGATTCCCAGCATCGCCACGGGGGATATTTTCCGTGCGGCGATCGCCGATCGCACCGAACTGGGTGATAAGGCCGCTCCCTACGTCGAGCGCGGCGACCTGGTTCCCGACGAGCTGACGATCGAATTTATGCGCGATCGGCTCACCAAACCGGACGCCAAACAGGGCTGGCTGCTCGACGGCTACCCACGCACGGCGTTTCAAGCCGAGGAACTGAGTTTTTTGCTGAGCGATTTGGGGCAGCGTCTCGATTGGGCGATTTGGTTCGACGTGCCCGTGCCGGTGATGATGAAACGTTCGCTGTCGCGATCGCGTGACGATGACGCACCGGAAATCATCCGTCGCCGCATCGATTTATTCCACAATCGCACGATCCCGATCGTCGAGTTCTACGAAATGCGCGGTCGCTTGTTGCGTATCGATGCCAGCCGCGACGCCGACACCATTCACCAAGACGTGCTCGCCCAGATCGGCTAGCTGTCCGTCCGCGCTCGAGAAGTACCTGCCAGGCCCCGCAACTGGGATCGGCAAAGTTTCCCCCACGCGGTACACTCCAGTTCCGCGCCGGTCGCAGCGCGATCGTTACGTATTAACCTCCCGAACCCTTCTCCACCGTCCATGTCCGCCATCGCTCTGCTTGTCGAAAAATTCGATCGCGCCCTTGTCGCAGCTTTTGGCGACGACCTCGCCGGAACCGACCCACTGCTTGCCGCCACCAACAATCCGAAATTCGGCGACTACCAGGCCAACCTGGCGATGTCGCTGGCCAAACGCCTCAAGCAAAAGCCGCGCGATATCGCCACGGCGATCGTCGAGGCGCTGGACGTGTCCGACATCTGCGAGCCACCGGAAATCGCGGGGCCGGGGTTTATCAATTTGCGGCTGAAAACCAGCTACCTCGAAAGCCAGCTCCAGGCCATGCTCCCCGGCGATCGCCTCGGTATCGCACCGGTGGCGTCTCCTCAGAAAGTGGTGGTGGATTTCTCTAGCCCCAACATCGCCAAAGAGATGCATGTCGGCCACCTGCGATCGACGATTATTGGCGATGCGATCGCCCGCGTGCTGGAGTTCCAGGGTCACGACGTCCTGCGCCTCAACCACGTCGGCGACTGGGGCACGCAGTTCGGGATGCTAATTACCTACCTGCGCGAGGTCTACCCCGACGCTCTCACCCAAGCCGACGCCCTCGACATCGGCGATCTGGTGGCGTTCTACAAAAAAGCAAAAATCCGCTTCGACGAAGACGAACAGTTCAAGGAAAAGTCCCGGCAGGCGGTGGTCGGCTTGCAAAACGGCGACTCCGAAGCACGCAAAGCCTGGAAGCTGCTCTGCGATCAGTCCCGGCGCGAGTTTCAGAAGATTTACGATCGCCTCGACATCAAGCTGAGCGAGCGCGGCGAGTCTTTCTACAACGACGCTCTGGCCGGTGTCGTCGCCGACCTGGACGAACTCAGTCTGCTGCAAGAGGACGACGGAGCCCAGTGCGTTTTTTTGGAGGGCTACACCAACAAAGAAGGTAAGCCCCTGCCGCTAATCGTCCAGAAATCCAACGGCGGCTACAACTACGCCACCACCGACCTGGCCGCGCTGCGCTATCGCACCACCCAAGACGGCGCGTCGCGCATCATCTATGTGGTGGACGTGGGCCAAAGCAGCCACTTCGAGCAGGTGTTCCAGGTGGCGCAGCGGGCTGGCTGGCTGGCCGAAGACACCGAAGCGCTGCACGTGCCGTTCGGGCTGGTGCAGGGCGAAGACGGCAAGAAGCTCAAGACGCGGGCGGGCGACACCGTGCGGCTGCGCGATCTGCTCGATGAAGCGGTCGATCGCGCCCAGCAGAGCATCACCGATCGCCTCGCCGCCGAAGATCGCACCGAACCGGCGGAGTTTGTCGATCGCGTCGCCAGCGTCGTCGGCCTCAGCTCCGTCAAATACGCCGACCTCAGCCAAAACCGCACCAGCAACTACATCTTCAGCTATGACAAAATGCTGGCGATGCAGGGCAACACCGCACCCTATCTGCTCTACGCCTACGTGCGCGTCGCGGGCATCGGTCGCAAGGGCGGTATTGACTTCGCTGCCCTGTCAGAAGGAACACCACCGGCGATCGCCCTGGAAGATGCCGCCGAACTCGCTCTCGCCAAACACCTGCTCGGCCTCGACGAAGTTATCGACACCGTCGCCCGCGAGCTGCTGCCGAACCGTCTCTGTCAGTACTTGTTCGAGCTGAGCCAGAAGTTCAACCAGTTTTACGATCGCTGCTCGGTGCTGCAAGCGGGCGAACCCCAGCGAACCTCGCGCCTGTTGCTCTGCTACCTGAGCGCCAAGACCCTGCGTCTCGGGCTATCGCTGCTGGGCATCGAAGTGCTGGACCGCATGTAGTTCGGTCGATCCGCGCGATCGGCCGAGTGAGACTGATTGCGATCGCGCGGCAACAGCCACTGAACATCGTGTTAAGCTTTGCTCTGACTTATTAGGGTCGAAGCCTATGGCGCGTTACACCGCCACCTTTACCGTCATTGCCGATGGCGAGCGTATCTACCAAATCGCCCGCGATTTACTGGATAAGTCCGGGTTTCGTCCGCTACACGAGTCGCGCGATTACGTGATGAGCAGCGAGGTGCCCGGATCGGTGAAATTTTCGCTGCTGACGACAGCCGAGGTGCTGATCGATGTCGAGCGCGATCGCAGTGCCGCCACTCTTATTCTGCTGGTCAAGAACGAAGAGCTGCCACTCAGCAAAGTCAACCACTGCAAAACGACGTTCGATCGCCTTCAGTCCGAAATTCTCGGCTGTTCGTCCTGGAAGGCTATCCTCAAGGCGTCTGCCACCTAAGCCGAGCTTGCGCCTCTGCCAATAATCTCGCCACTATCCCGGAAACTCGCAGGCGAAGCGGGTAAAATCGGAATTGCATCTCTTTCAGTTCTTACCCAACCAGGCTTGGAGAGACCTATGGTCGCGGCACACTTTCCACTGCACTCGTCTTCCCTGCTCGACCTCGCGCGCGCAGGCGATTTCTCTGCCCTGGCCTACTGGATTAACCGCGCCCTGATTCCCGATGGGTTTTACGCTCGCGTTCGCGGCGGCGGTGTCAGTGGTTGCGTCGATGTCTGCGTCGAGTTTCCCGCGCCGCGTACGGCGACCCAAAGCGAGCTGCAAACCAGCATTATTCGCCGCATCTGCCACCAGCTCTGGCAGCTTAACTCCAAAGCCATTTACGGCGTGAAGGTCAGCGGCAGCCTGCCCGGACGTGCCGAAGTTCTCTGGCAGCAGACCGTGCGTATCGTCACCCCAGCGAACCAGCAGCTTCCTTGGAACGGTGTGCCCGACTGGAGCGCGGTGTTGCGTCCGGTAGCACGTGGGGCCGCGTCCCTGCGCGACTGGGTGCGATCGCGCTATAAAACACTGCGCGCGCTCTTTCTGGCGGGGTCGGCGGTGGCGGCCTTTACCCTCGGATCTTGGTTTAGCCTGCACACTTCCCTGGAGTGGCTCGATCGTCAGCCCACCGCAACACCGGCGGCGATCGTCGAAACGGTTCCGATGCCCGATCGCCCGTTTCCCGGAGTTCCATTCCCCCAAACCCCGCCCGCCCCGCGATCGTCCGGTCTCGCGCGCATCCGCTCGGCGCTCGATCGCATCGCCCGCCCCAGCATCACGCCCATCGAGCCGCCCCTCGCCCGCGCCGATCGTCGCGATGTGGTGATGCTTTTCGGAGGCAATGTCAGCTTTGCAGGCCCCCTGGCGGGAGAGAACGCCCGTGCATTTGGCGAGCTGGGCGCGCTAGCGGCGGCGGACGTAACCTCGCTAACCTTGGGATCGCCGCTTTCAGCCGTGGCGCGTGCCGAGGCTGAGTTTGCTGGCACGATCGCGGCGGAGGAGTCTCAAGCCGCGAGGGTGTCGGAGTCGGCGCGCGGCGCGATCGAAGCGCTCCAAATGGCGGGCGTCGATGCCGTCAACCTGGCAAACGGGCGAATTTTGGCAGATGGCGAGTCCGGCCTCAATGCCACGCTCGACCAGCTCGACGCCGCTGGAATCGCGACGCTGGGCGCGGGCCGCGACACCGACGAAGCCGCACGCGCGCGCATCCTCGAAGTTAAGGGGGTCAAGATTGCCGTTCTCGGCTACGCAACAGCGGACTACACCGTAGCGCGCGATCGCCGCTCCGGCGTCAACGAAGCCCTTCACGAACGTATCCATCAGGACATCACCGAGCTGCGCGATCGCGTGGATTGGATCGTCGTGAACTACCACTGGGGTGACACCGCTTCTCGCTATCCTGCCCATTGGCAAACCGAACTCGCTCGCCACACAGTCGATGTCGGCGCGGACGCGATCGTCGGCCACAGTGCCGGTACGCTCCAGGGCGCGGAGACTTATCGCGATCGCCCGATCGTCTACTCCCTCGGACAGCTCGTTAATAACGAAAAGTATGGTTTTGGTGGAGAGGCCGCCCTGCTGCGCCTCCAGCTCGACGGCGAGACGATCGCCGCCGACTTTATCCCAGTCGAACTGTGGAACGGTCGCCCCGTCGCCGCCGACCCGGACTCGGCACGCTGGATCGTCCAGCACATCGAAGACCTATCCCAGGGGTTCGATCGTCCCCTCGCTCGTCTCGCCGACGATGCCGAGATATCTCCCTCAACAGCGCCGCAAGTCTCTGTCGAACGAGCGGAGGAAGACGCCGATGACGATGTTTATCTTTCGGAGCGATCTGCCTCAGAGCGGCTTTTACCGGAGCCGTCCCTGTTAGAGCAGCTTCCCGACCGAGAACCGGAAGCAGCGCCCGCTTCGCCGATCGTCGCGCCCGCTTTCGGCCTTTCTCCAGAGGCCGTCGGCAGCGCGATCGCGCCAAGCGCCAGCGCAGTCGAGTCCGCCCTCGAAGTGCCCGTACCCGAAGCGGCCTCCGAGCCGGTCTCCCAGAAGCTGAGCCGCCCGCTGTCGCCCCTGACCGGTCGCTGGAGCGTCGAGCAGAGCCTCGATCGCCTCGACCCCGCGATCGCGAAGGCCGTACCTGCCGAGCCCGACTTCCAGCACCCCGACCTCCAGCGCGAGCGTCGCGATCTGGCCAGCGAACTGCAAGCCCTCGATCTCAACCTCCGCCAGCCGTCCGCCATCCGCCCCGACGAGCTTGCGCCCCTAGAGTTGCCGCCCCTGCCCGATCGTGTCCCTGCCGACCTCGCCCCCCAGACCGATGAGCCAGCCGCCGAGTTCGACTCGCCCTTCGACACGACGCCCCTCGTGTCCTACGACGCGCTACCCCTCGCCCCGCTGCCCGAACCGCAACCCGTCCGCGATCGCCTCGAAGATGTCGGTCGTGCCACCGGAGTTTGGAGTCAGGCGGTTTCTCGCGAGTCGCTGTCGTTCTCGATCGACGGTGTCGAACTCGAGGGCAGTGCCGAGCGCGCAGCCGACCCGATGGACGATCGTAGTGGCGCTCGATCGACCGCCGACAGCGTGCAGTTGCCCCAGTGGTAGCGTGCGAACGTCCGCAAAAAAAATGGAAAAGTCCTTGCGCTTCCAATGCACATCAGTTAAATTATTAAGGCTAAAAAAAGCGGCGGGTCGCTAGCTCAACGGTAGAGTACTCGGCTTTTAACCGATTTGTTCTGGGTTCGAATCCCAGGC
>CALCCD010000077.1 GCA_937899645.1 uncultured cyanobacterium
AGAATATCCTCAATCTTCGGCATATCCTCGATCGCCACCGTGCGACCCTCATCCTCAAACCCTTCAATCTCATTGAAATTGAGATAACGGTAAAGATCGCCCTCAAACGGCGCAATCTTCTCGCTGACGATCGCCATATACTCCTCCACCGTCGGAATCTTACCCAGCAGTGCACACACCGCCGCCAGCTCCGCCGAACCGAGGTACACCTGCGCGCCCTTGCCCATGCGGTTGTTGAAATTCCGCGTCGACGTCGAGAACACCGTCGCGCCATCCTCAACCCGCGCCTGGTTGCCCATGCACAGCGAACAACCCGGCATCTCTGTTCGCGCACCCGCCGCCGCAAAGATACCGTAGATACCCTCGTTGCGTAGCTGCTGCTCGTCCATCCGCGTCGGCGGACACACCCAGAGGCGACCCTTAATCGTGCCCGCCCCCTCCAGGATTTTCGCCGCCGCACGGTAGTGGCCGATATTCGTCATGCACGAGCCGATAAACACCTCATCCACCGGGTCGCCCGCACACTCCGACATCAGCTTGATATTGTCCGGATCGTTCGGAGCCGCAACGATCGGCTCTTTTACCTCATCCAGATTCACCTCGATAATGTCCGCGTATTCCGCATCGGTATCAGCAGACATCAGCGACGGATTTGCCAGCCATTCTTCCATCTTCGCGACGCGACGCAGGATCGTCCGCGCGTCCGCATAACCGCGAGCCGCCATGTTTTTCAGCAGCGACACGTTGGAGCGCAAATACTCCGCCACCGTCTCTTCGCTGAGCTTAATCGTGCTACCGGAGCAGGAACGCTCGGCGGTGGCATCGGTCAGCTCGAAGGCTTGCTCGACCTTCAGATCCGGTAGACCTTCCATTTCCATCACGCGACCGGCGAAGACGTTGATTTTATTCTTCGACGGTACGGTCAGCTTGCCCTGCTGGATCGCCACCCAGGGAATCGCGTTGACGATATCGCGTAGGGTGATCCCCGGTTGCAGCTTGCCGGTAAAGCGCACCAGCACTGACTCCGGCAT
Organism: uncultured cyanobacterium; assembly: GCA_937899645.1. Classification (GTDB taxonomy): domain Bacteria; phylum Cyanobacteriota; class Cyanobacteriia; order Cyanobacteriales; family Geitlerinemataceae; genus RDYZ01. The sequence goes on from CALCCD010000077.1 coordinate 1,032, forward strand.
ATCCAGCGGCATCACGCCCAGCGCGGCAGCAAAGGCGACCAGACCGGAACCTGCCGGGAACGAAATCCCCAGCGGATAGCGCGTGTGCGAGTCACCACCGGTTCCCACGGTGTCGGGCATCAGCATCCGATTTAGCCAGGAGTGAATGATGCCGTCGCCGGGACGTAGGGAAACACCACCGCGCGTCGAGAAGAAATCCGGCAGCGTGGCGTGGGTGTTCACGTCCACCGGTTTGGGATAGGCGGCGGTGTGACAGAAGGTTTGTAGCGTCAGGTCAGCGGAAAACCCGAGACAGGCCAGCTCTTTTAGCTCATCGCGAGTCATCGGGCCGGTGGTGTCTTGCGAGCCAACGGTGGTCATCGCCGGTTCGCAGGACGTACCGGGACGAACACCGGTCAGACCGCAGGCTTTGCCCACCATCTTCTGTGCCAGCGTAAAGCCTTTGCCGGTGTCTTCCGGTGCTTCGGGACGAGTGAAGACTTCGCTGATGGGTAGACCCAGGGCTTCGCGGGTTTTGTCCGTCAGGCTGCGACCGATCAGCAGCGGGATGCGACCACCGGCACGCACTTCATCGAGAATAGTGTTGGGTTTGAGGCTGAAGGTGGAGACCACTTCGCCGCCCTTCACGATTTCGCCTTTGTAGGGATAGATCGTAATGACATCGCCGGTGTCGAGCTTGGTTACGTCGCACTCGATCGGGAACGCGCCCGAATCTTCACCAGTGTTGAAGAAAATCGGCGCGATCGAACCGCCGAGGATATAACCACCCGCGCGCTTGTTCGGCACGCAGTCGATGTCGTCACCGATACACCACAGCAGCGAGTTCATCGCCGACTTCCGCGAGGAGCCGGTTCCGACCACGTCGCCGATGTAGGCCACCGGGTTGCCTTTTGTCTTCAGTTCCGCGAGGGTGTCGAGCCCCTCCGGCATCCGCGATTCCAGCATCGCCAGGGCGTGCAGCGGGATATCCGGACGGGTGGTGGCGTGAGGCGCGGGCGATAAGTCGTCGGTGTTGGTTTCGCCGGGGACTTTGAACACCGTGACGGTAATTGCTTCCGCGACTTCCGGTTTGTTGAGGAACCAGTCGGCGTTCGCCCAGGCGTCGATTACCTGCTTGGCGTAGCCATTGCCCGCTTTCGAGAGCTCGAGCACGTCGTTGAATGCGTCGAATACGAGCAGCGTTTTGCTCAGTGCTGCGACCGCAGCAGTTGCCAACTCTTTATTGCCCGACTTCAGCAGCATGACGAGAGACTGCACGTTGTAGCCACCGACCATCGTACCGAGCAGCTCGATCGCATACTTGGGTGACACAAGCGGGCACTCAATCTCACCATTGGCAACCGCCGTCAGGAATCCGGCTTTCACGTAAGCCGCTTCATCTACACCCGGCGGCACGCGATCGCGCAGCAGATGCATCAGGAATTCTTTCTCGGCTTCCGGCGGATTTTTCAGCAGCTCGCAGAGTGCGCTGGTTTGCTCGGCATCGAGGGGCAGGGCAGGGATGCCTTGGGCTTCACGCTCGGCGGCGCGATCGCGATAGGCATTCAACATATGCTTTCGTCTCTCTAAGTTACGAAATGTTTGTTGCCTCGATTCTAGGGGCTGTCATCAGTTAGATCTACAGCCCTCGCCCCATAAGGGTTTCAGCCCCTTTTGTTTTTTGTTAAGTCGGGCGCTCAACGGCTTGCCCCGCAAGGGGTCTGGCGTTAACTGATGACACGCCCTAGGCAACTTTTCTATTAATATATCTTAGCAATTTTTTTTGCGGTCGAGCAGCTGAACGGGGCGGTTTTGTAGGGCAAACGCATACTCAATTTCGACAACCGAAAAACGATAAATCGAGCACTGAGCGTAGTCGTTGGCGTAGCCTCTGCGAAGCAGATAGTGCGGCCACTTTTCCCAAGCGGCGGCCATTTTTCGCACTCCCACCCAGGCTATCGGCGAGGCCGACGCTTCGCGAACGACTCCGCTCAGCCTTCGAGATACCGACCTCAGCGCCAAGAATTTGGAGTCTACGTTTGCCCTGGGCGGTTTTGAGGCGTGCCATCAATCGATCGTAGAGCCGCATCAGATCGCATAGCCAAATTCCGATCTTGCGGGGTCTCTAACCTCCGCAGAGCAATTGTCGCGGTATGTTCGGCGGTGGTCTCTCAGAGGTCGATTGTAGAGGTCGATTGTAAAGGCTCAGCCGCAGTGCGAGCGACTATATTGCTATGGACTTGCGATAAGAACTGTGAGGCGGGCGTCGCCGTTTTTTACTACTTCTCTATGAGTCTCGTCTTCGTGGCGATCGCGGCTTTTTAAGAGCCTGATATCGGATCTCGAATCGGGGTGCGAACTAGAGCTCGACGGGGACTCGACTGGCAGAGCGAACCGGGGCTCGCTTCAGAATTCGATCGCGAGGTTTCGGCGGGCTCGGAAGGCCAGCTTTGGCGCAACCATCGCCCGGTGCGCTCAGTCAGTATGGGGCGAAGTGAAAGCTTGAATATCTCGCTCCATCTCAGTCCACGCTCTTTCGCAGATGTGCTCCCACTCCCGCTGCTCGCGGACTTGCTGGGCGACGAAGTCGTTAACCAGGGCTTCGGCCAGTCCTCTCGTGCTGGGGGCGGTGCTGCGCTTGGAGGTGATGCCGTCGGCGTTACGCAGTTGGGGCACGAAGTCAAAGATCGTCATAGTTTCGTACTAGGTAAAGTTCGAGGTGCGAAGAAGAACTGGGAAGCGAGCGCTGTGCTCTCGTTGCCTGCGATTCAATCTTGCGTCCCGCTGCCCGGAGATCCGGATACTCCACGACCACTTCCGCGATCGGTGCGCGAACGGGCGCAAATCGGCCCGCTAACGCTCCTAAACGACAGGCCGATCGCCCCACTGGCACATCGAACTCCTCATACGAGCCGTCGAAATCCGGACGGCCTCAAGTAACCCTTCTGGGCAACCTCTACAGGCGTTTCTACATCTCTTACGTCTCTACAGAGATAAACGCCATCTCGCGCCTTAAAATACGCAGCCTCGCAATATTCGGCCTTACGGATAATGCGACCGCAAACGATGCCGCCTGTCGCAAATGTCCGTGAGAACAATTATCATTCTTGTCTGGAGGTAGGGCGATGGCCGGAGCTGGCCCGTTCGATCTCGTCTCGCTTGATTCCGCTGATTCCTCGGCGAACCTTCCCTTGAAATCCGGAAAAGAGCTATCATTCTCTAACTTTCTTGAGAATCTAATTCAATAGATGGCGTGCTCGATATCGGGCACTAGAGGTGAGACCTCGCGGCAAGGCCGCAGGGAGCGATCGCCGGAAGCCTACAAGTCGGCGCACTGATGGAATTAATCGTTCTTTCCAGGGCCTCCCGCCTTTTCATTGCCGTCGCGAAACCCAGACTGCGAAATCAGTTTGTGTCTAGCCGTCGTCCCATCCTCAGGACTAAAACTTTACGTGTGAGAACATGAGTGAACTTCGATCGAACCTAGCCAATCTCGGTCTGGCTGCTGTCGCGATCGGCTTCGGAACCGCTGCCCCCGCGCAGGCCGAAACCGAGCTTCTCGATATCGCCGATATTGCAGTTGAGGACATCGAGCTTGCCGACCTCGAGCTCCAAGGTCTCAACGCCAACCCGCTGGAAGGCGAAGAAGCCGAAGCCGAGCAAGTGACCTCCGTGTCCCAGCTTTCGGACGTGCAACCGACTGATTGGGCCTTCCAAGCGCTGCAGTCCCTCGTCGAGCGCTACGGCTGCATCGCCGGTTATCCCGATGGTACTTTCCGTGGTAACCAGCCCCTGACTCGTTATGAATTTGCTGCCGGTCTGAACGCTTGCTTGGATCAAATTCTGGCGCAAATGCCCAACGGCGGCATCGCTCCTGGCGACCTCGACACCATTCGCCGCCTGCAAGACGAGTTCGCCTCGCAGCTCGCAGCCCTGCGCGGCCGTGTCGATAGCCTCGAGTCGCGCCTCGACACCGTCGAAGCCCAGCAGTTTTCGACGACGACCAAACTCGAAGGTACGGTGATCTTTTCGCTGTACGGCATTGGTGCGGGCGAGCGCGCTGACGGCAGCGATGCCGATCGCGTCACCGGCTTCGGTCAACGGACTCGCCTCGAGTTCCTGACCAGCTTCACCGGCGAAGACGAGCTGTTCATGCGTCTGCAGGCCAGCAACATCCCCGAATTTGCAGAAGAGCTGCAAACCCCCGAGGGTGAACTCGCTTTCGCTGGCGACAGCGGCAACAGCGTCGAAATCGACGCGCTGAACTACGCCTTCCCGGTCGGCGACAAGCTCACCGTTGTGGTTTCTGCCAGCGCCGGCGCGTCGGATGATTTCGCCAGCTCGGTTAACCCCTACCTAGATGGTGACGGCAACAGCGGTGCGCTCTCGCGCTTCGGTACCCGCGCCTCGGTCTTCTACCCGATCGAGCAAGCCGGTGTCGGCCTCGAGTTCGCCATGAGCGATGCGCTTACCCTGAGCGCCGGCTACTATGCCGCAGATGCGTCCGACTCTTCGCCGGGAGCGGGTCTGTTCAACGGTGCGTATGGCGCACTGGGTCAACTGGCCTTCCACCCCAGCGACGAGTTTGAAATCGCACTGACCTACCTGCACACCTTCGGCCTGGAAACCGGCACGGGCAGCAACCTGTCGAATTTCGGTTCCTTCCTGAGCGATCGCTACGGCGAAGATGCTTCGGTAAGCAGCGATGCCTTCGGCGTTGAGTTTTCCTGGCTGTTCGCGGACTGGGCGGCCCTCGGAGGCTGGGTCGGTTACGTTAACAGCGAAGTCGAAAAAGACATCGGCCCGATCGAAGAGGGTGCTGACATCGACGCCTGGAACTGGGCGGTGACGCTGGCGTTCCCCGACCTGTTCGGTGACGGCAACCTGGCAGGCATCATCGTCGGCCAAGAGCCCCGCGTCACCGACGTCAGCGGCTCGCTCGAACGCGCGGGCATCGACGACGATGAGGATACCTCGCTGCACGTTGAAGCGTTCTACTCGCTGCAAATCACCGACGGCATCACGATCACGCCCGGCCTGATCTGGCTGACTGCCCCGAACCACGACAACGATAACGACGACGTGATCATCGGTGCAGTCCGCACGACGTTTAGCTTCTAGTCGAGCTACTGAGGGCGACTAGGGTCGCCCTCAAGCGTTATCGATCGCCTCTCGGTCAGGCGGTAACAGCGTCTGGAGCTGGCGGCTTGTCCGGCCGCCAGCTCGTGCAAAAAAAAAGGGAGCAGTCGCGACCGGTTGCCCCCTTCTTTCCGTACCGCCCTCCCAGATTTTCCTTGATGCAGGAGAGCGCAACAATAGCTCTCACAACAAACAAACTTCTTAGCGTCTCTTGGTTGGCTCTCAGAGGACTTCTGAATAAGTAGTTTTACTTAGGTCGGTCGCCTCAAAAGCAG
>CALCCD010000078.1 GCA_937899645.1 uncultured cyanobacterium
GAACGGCAACTGGGCAGCGACCACCCCTCTACCGCCCTAAGCCTCAACAATTTGTCGGTGCTGTATTACTACCAAGATCGCTGGGGCGAGGCGGAACGGCTGCTGGTGCGATCGCTGCTGATTTGGGCGCAGGTGCTGGGCGAGGCGCATCCCAAGACGCAAGGCTCGCGGCAGAGTTTGGCGAACTTGATTCAGGCCGCGATCCGGCAAAACCGCACCGCCGAACTCTCCGACCACCCCATTACCCAGCAGCTCCTCGCGCAGCTCCGCCAATGAACACCGAGCGGAGTCGAACGTGTGAGCGCAGAGCCTGTCGAAGTGCGGTCTCCGGGCAAGCAGGACAGCACCCAGATATCCCGAAATCAAAAATGCAAAAAAAAGACTGCCTCTCGCGCAACTTGCAGAAGAGAGGCAGACGGGGAATATTGACGGCCTTGGCGGGGAATCCATCGCCGAGCGCCGGAAGGGCAGATCGCGCGCGAGGAAAATCTACGCAGTCGCCATCTCTTGGATGATGTAGTCGAAGTAGGGCGCGGTTTCGACAGCGTCTTCATCGCTGAGCAGACCGAGCGACGCTTCCTTCAGGCAGCGCATCGCTTCCGCCATGCCGTCCATCGGAACTTCCAGCGCGTTGTACATCTCGCGCGCGCCGATGATGCCGATCGACTCGATCGGGTCTTTGCTGCCGGACAGCACACCGTAGGTCACCAGGCGCAAGTACCAGGTGTAGTCGCGCAAGCACTGGTTGCGCTCGCGGGTGCCAGCGGCGTTACCGCCCGTCGCGATGTACTCGGGACGAAGCTTCCAGAGTTCCTGGCTTGCCTTGGCGACGATCTTTTTCTCATTTTCCGTCAGCGTCTCGATGATACGAAAGCGCTGCTGACCGGTTTGAAAAAACGCTTGAATACCTTGAAGTTCGCCAGCACTCGGATAGCGCAGGTCGTCGTCAGCTTTCAGAATGACTTGACTAACAACACTCATGATTTAAAAAAGTTGTTCGGGAATACTAAGGTTATAGTCTATCGACTTTATGAGTTTGGCGGAACAGATGTCTCAGATGCAGCCCAACGCGCGCGGCGATAACGACAATTTTGAGTCCGCCAAAGCCGCCAGCGGTTCCGCTCCGGGCAACTGGAAGCAAGGCGAAACGCTGGTCGTTGATGTAGCCGACCTCAGCGATCGCGGCGACGGGGTCGGGCGTTGGAACGATCGCGTCGTGTTCGTGCCGCAAACGGCGATCGGCGATCGCGCCCTGGTGCGGCTAGTGCGCGTCAAGCGCGCGTTTGCGAATGCCAAGCTGTTAAAAATTGTGACGCCATCGCCCGATCGCCAGCGTCCGCCCTGCATCGTTGCCGATAAATGCGGCGGCTGCCAGTGGCAGCACATCACCCATAATCCCGAGGTTTCCGATCGCGCTGACGATCGCGGCGGCCAGGGCGGCCAGCTCGGCGCAAAATACCAGCAGGTCGTCCAGGCACTCCAGCGCATCGGCGGGTTCGAAGCGCCGCCCGTCGCACCGGTCAAAACCACCGGCCAAGCCCTGCACTACCGCAACAAGGTCACATATCCGGTCAATCGCAGCGAAGACGGTCGCCTCCGCATCGGCTACTACCAAAAGGGCTCGCACAAAATCGTCAATATCAACCGCTGCCTCGTCCAGCCGGAGTCGTTTGACGACATCTTGCAGCAGGTCAAACACGACATCGCCGGACGCAACTGGCCGATTTACGACGAGAAAAAACACCAGGGGGAAGTTCGCCACATCGGTCTTCGCATCGGGCGGCACACGGGCGAAGTGCTGCTGACGCTGGTGACGCGCGGCGGCAAGCTGGCGGGCCTGGAAGAACAAGCCGAACGCTGGCTCGAGGAGTTCCCCGGTCTGGTGGGCGTTACGGTGAACTTCAATCCCAAGAAGACCAATGCAATCTTTGGGGCAGAGACCTACACCGTCGCCGGGTCGGGCGTCCTCAACGAGCGCTTTGCGGGACTGAATCTGGAGCTGGGAGCCGATACGTTTTTTCAGGTGAATACCGAGGCGGCAGAGATCCTGGTGGAAACGCTAATCGAAGGTCTGGCCTTGCAGCCGGACGAGTCGCTCCTCGATGCTTACTGCGGGATCGGAACGCTGACGCTACCGCTGGCGAAGGCAGTCAAACAGGCGATCGGCATCGAAGTCCACGAGCGATCGGTCGATCGCGCCGAAGCCAACGCCCTAGCCAACGGTATCGAAAACGCCTCGTTCTACTCTGGGCGCGTGGAGGATCGCCTGTTCCAGGTGGCGAGCGATCGGCTGTTTGGCGAAGTGGATGCGGTGGTACTCGACCCGCCGCGCCAAGGCTGCGACCCGGCGGCGATCGACGCGCTGCGCCGCCTGAAGCCGAAGCGCATCGGCTACGTAAGCTGCAAACCGGCGACCCTGGCGCGCGACCTGAAGCTGCTGTGCGAGGACGGGCTGTTTTCGCTCGATCGCGTGCAGCCGGTGGATTTATTCCCGCAGACATCGCACGTGGAGTCGGTGGCGATTTTGACGCTAGACCCGGCGGTAGCGGCAGCGACGCAAGAAGTGCGGAAAATCGAATAGTGAAGATCGGATAGCTGCTGCCGATCGCATGGGATCGGGTTTGAGGCCGGTAGGCAAGGTTGCGAGCTTAGGTTTGGTATCAGTTTCCTTCAGTCAGGCTCCGCACATCATCTAGCGACAGTCCCGTTATTTGACTCACGATCTCTGGTGTATTGCTGGCCAGCAACCCTCGGGCGATATCGAGCCTTGCCTGGCGCTCGCCCTGCTCTAGCCCTTCGTTGCGTCCTTCGTTGCGTCCTTGCTCTAGCCCTTGCTCCAGTCCTTGCTCTAGTCCCTGCTCTAGTCCTTGCTCTAGTCCTTGCTCTAGTCCCTGCTGCCGACCTTGCTCTAATCCCTGCTGCCGACCTTGCTCTAGTCCTTCCGCACGAGCTGAGAGGGTTTCCCCCATTCGCAGCCACCGCCGATCGCGTTCGGCTTCTACCAGTGCCAGCTCCTCAGGTGACAGTTGGCTCTCATTGGCAATTTCAAAGGCATCGCGGAGATCGCTTTCGGCGTCGAATTCGGTGGGAACCTGGTTTAACTCTTCGGCTCGGCGCAGAAAGTACATCCAGCGATCGGCCAGGTCGGAGAGTTCCAGCAAGTCTTTCTCAAATTTCGGCAACTCGACGAAAATCCAGCGGAACTCTTCGCTGCACACCGCATGGGTTTCTTCGTTAAGGATTTTGAAGCGCGAGATCGGTCGATCGTCGTCCTCGAATAGCACGAAGTCCGTAATCGCGACGGAGACGATCGGCTTGAGATCGAAGTAGAACTGGCCTTTTTTGAGTTGGCCGGTGTATGCCTTGGTGGTGTTGAACAGGATACGCTTCAGGAATGCCGGGACTTTGGCGACCTGCATTTCGATGATGACGATCGAGCCATCGTCGAGCTGCGCTTTCACGTCGAGGATGGTCAGCTTGAAGTCCGGCAGGCTGGGCTGTTGGAATGGGTCGAGAATTTCAAGCGACTCGATGCGCGGCTCGCCTTTATAGACGATCGCGTTGAGGAAGCTCCGCAGGATTGAGGTGCTGCTCGGCGAGCCGAAGACGCGCTTGAAGCCGAAGTCGGTGCGCGGGTCGATGAAGCCCATGGATATTTCTCTGGCGTTCTCCTGGTGTTCTGTAGTCTAGCTCGATCGACGGGCTGAGATGAGTTGCAGTTGCGCGTTCGGCTTGGCCGATCGCAGTGGGGTATGACGAGCCTTGAGGACTGCCTGGATCGTGCTGAATTCTTCGGGTTTGGGCTGGGATTGGGGGCTGGGCTTTAGCGCGCTCATGGGACAATCAGGTTTATCGATCGCGAGGCTTCGCGTCATGTCTGACTATCTGTTCGGCCCGGCTCCGATTTCGGCGGAAACGCTCGAGCGCGTTCGCGCATTCGTCGAGAAGTGGCAGGGGAGGACGGGCAGCGAGGAGGCCAATTTTCAGCCGTTTTTTAGCGAGCTGTGCGCGGCGATCGGAGTCGAGCCGCCGGGGCTGAAGACGGACGGCGAGGACGAGTATTGTTACGAGAAGCCGGTGCGGATGGTGTTGCCCGGTGGGCGCGGGAAGACGGGCAAGATCGATGCGTTCAAGCGCGGGTGTTTTGTCTTCGAGGCGAAGATGGCGGGCGAGTCGGCGAACAAGCGCGGGACGGGCAGCCATCGGAAGTATATGAAGAAGGCGTTCAATCAGGCGATCGATTACGCGCGGGCGCTGCCGGAAAAACCGCCGTTTGTGATTACCTGCGATGTGGGCGGGAATTTCGAGATTTGGCAGGGGTTTAGCGAGTCTTGGGTGGGGACGTTTGCGGACTATGGCGACTATGAGAGTCGGCGGCGCGTGCCGATCGCGGATCTTGCCAAGCCGGAGACGATCGCGCTGTTTGTCGATATTTTCGAGAATCCGCAGAACCGCAACCCGGAGCGGATTGCGGCGCTGGTGACGCGGGCGGCGGCGGAGCCGTTGGCGGATTTGGCGCGGCAGTTGGAGGGGCAGCACGGCCAGGCGCGGGCGGGGGATATTGCGGAGTTTCTGATGCGCTGCATTTTTACGATGTTCGCGGAGGATGTGGCGCTGTTGCGATCGGGGATTTTTACGGATTTCTTGGAGAAGTGCGTGGATGCGCCGGGGCAGTTTAAGCCGGGGATCGAGTCGTTTTGGCGGTTGATGGATACGGGCGGGGAGATGCCGATGGAGGGGGCGATCCTGCATTTCAACGGCAAGCTGTTTGAGGATGCGATCGCGTTCGACCTGACGAGCGAGCAGATCGAGACGTTGCTAGACGCGGCGCGGAAGGATTGGCGGCGGGTGGAACCGGCGATTTTTGGGACGCTGTTGGAGCGGGCGTTGGATACGCGGGAGCGGAAGAAGTTGGGGGCGCACTATACGCCGCGTGCCTATGTGGAGCGGCTGGTGAATCCGGTGGTGATGGAGCCGTTGGCGGAGCGGTGGCAGTTGGTGCAGGGGGAGGTGGAGGTGTGTTTGGATAAGTTTGATGCGGCGAAGGGGCAGTCGGCGAAGACGAAGCAGCGGAATGCGGCGATCGCGCTGCTGGAAGCGTTTTTGGTGGAGTTGCGGGAAGTGAAGGTATTGGATCCGGCGTGTGGGACGGGGAATTTCTTGTACGTGACGATGGATTTGATGAAGCGGCTGGAGGATGAGGTGTTGGGGCGGTTGGCGGATATTACGGGGGTGGTGCAGCAGCGGTTGGGGTTGGATCAGGTGAATCCGTCGCAGTTTTTGGGGATTGAAATTAATCCTCGGGCGGCAGCGATCGCGGATCTGGTGATTTGGATTGGGTATTTGCAATGGCATTTTCGGCGGTATCAGGATACGCAGCCGCAGACACCGATTTTGCGGGCGTTTGGGAATATTGAGTGTCGGGATGCGGTATTGGCGTATGACGGAGTGGAGCCGGATGTTGATGCGAAGACGGGTGAGGTGCGGACGCGGTGGGGTGGGGGGATGATGGTGCATCCGGTGACGGGTGAGGAGGTTCCGGATCCGAGCGATCGGCGAACGATTTACAGATATTTGAATGCGCGGCCTGCGGTGTGGCCGGTGGCTGATTATATTGTTTCTAATCCGCCTTTTTTGGGGAATCGAACTATGCGAGAAGTGCTGGGAGATGGATATTCAGAAGCATTGAGGAGTTGCTATCAAGAGGTTTCCAGCACGGTTGACTATGTGATGTACTGGTGGCACGTCTCAGCCTCTCTCACTGCAGACAAAAAAATATCAAGATTTGGCTTGATAACTACAAACACAATATCTCAAACAAGACAGAGGAGTGTTATTGAATATTTCTCTAAGTATGTAAGTATTTTCTACGCTGTCCCAGATCATCCTTGGTCAAATCTTGGTGCTGCGGTGAGAGTTGCGATGACAGCCGCTCACTCTGCCAAAAAGAAAAGTCGCTTATCACAAATAGGTCAGTGTAGCTTGGTCGAAGATCTGGAACAGTTCTACATTGATTTAGTCGATCAAATCAACTCAGATTTACGATCTGGCGTTGATCTGAGTAGAGCTAAATCACTTCTGTCGAACTCAAAAATCTGCTCTGATGGTGTGAAGCCTTACGGCGCTGGCTTTTCTGTGAATCACACAAATATTAGTGGATTTCCAGAATCAGAGATGGAGATCGTAAAAAAATATATAAACGGCAAGGATATTACTCAGAAAAGAAGAGGTATTTCTATCCTTGACTGCTTTGGGTTGGCTGAAGAAGATTTACGAAGAGAGTATCCATTTGCTTATCAGTGGCTTACGGATAACGTCAAACCATCACGGATAGCACAGCGAGACTCTAAGATTCGCGATAACTGGTGGCTGTTTGAAAGGAATCGACCTGAACTTCGAGACGCCATAAAGGGATTAAGTCGCTACATTGCAACTGTCAAAACTTCAAAGCACAGATTTTTTGTGTTTCTAGATTTTGATATTTTGCCAGACCAGCAAATTGTTGCGATACCAAGTCAAGATGCTTGTTTTTTGGGGATTCTTTCCAGTCAAGTCCACGTTGTCTGGTCACTTGCCGCAGGTGGAACTCTTGAGGATCGACCCCGCTACAACAACTCGGTCTGCTTCGATCCCTTCCCCTTCCCAGACCCAACCGAACACCAAAAACAAACCATCCGCACCCTCGGCGAACAACTCGATCGCCACCGCAAAACCGTACAAGCCACCCACCCCGACATCACCATCACCGGCATGTACAACCTCCTCGAAAAAATCCGAGCAGGCCAACCCCTCGACGACAAAGACCGCCAATACAACGATCGCGCCCTCGTCACCACCCTCAAACAAATCCACGACGACCTCGATCGCGCCACCTTCAGCGCCTACGGCTGGGACGACCTAATCCCATCCTGGGAAACCCAACACACCGACCCCACCGCCAAAGAACACCTCGAAAACCAAATCCTCGAACGCCTCGTCAAACTCAACGCCCAACGCGCCGAAGAAGAACGCAACGGCCACATCCGCTGGCTCCGTCCCGACTACCAAGCCCCCGATCGAACCGCCACCCAAACCGCGATCGACGACGTAGACCTCCCCCCCGACGAAGCCGCGATCGCCCCGCCCGAACAACAAAAATGGCCCACAAAACTCAAAGACCAGATCGCCACCATCCGCGACCTGCTCCGTACCCAAGGCGGCGAGTGGACCGCCCTGCAAATCTCCGCCCAATTTAAAGGCTCCGCCAAAGGCAAGACAAAACAAGACGCGATCGCCCAAACCCTTGAAGTCCTCGAAAGTCTCGGGTTAGTGCGCCAAGACGATCGCGACGGTCAAACCATCTGGTACGCCGCCGAACTCCAACAAGCTGCCTGACCGTTCCCCACGCCATCTCGATCGCGTCACCGAAATCTAAGAACAGCCCCACCAATCGCCATGCTCGCCCACGACACCCCAAACCTCACCCCCGACGAATACCTCACCTTCGAGGCCGACAGCCCCACCAAACACGAATACTTCGACGGCCAGATCGTCGCCATGGCCGGAGCCACCGACGCCCACGTCACGATCGCGCTCAACCTCGCCACCGAACTGCGATCGCACCTGCGCGGAACCGGATGCCGCGTCTACATCTCCGACATGAAAGCCCGCATCGACGCCCGCAACCGCTTCTTCTACCCCGACCTGCTCGTCACCTGCGACCCGCGCGACACTGAGACCCCGACCTACAAGCGCTTCGCGAAACTGATTGTCGAGGTGCTGTCGGACTCCACCGAATCCGTCGATCGCGGTCGCAAATTCAGCGACTACCAAACCCTCGATCGCCTCGCAGAGTACGTCCTGATTAGCAGCCGACTCCGCCGCGTCGAAATCTTCCGCCGCCACACCGACGGCCTCTGGCTCTACCAAAACTACGACGACAGCGACAGCTTCCAGCTCAAAAGCATCGGCTACACCGGCACGTTCGACAGTCTTTATGAAGACGTGACGATCGCGCCGCTGGAGGATTCTGAGCCCGCTGAGTCGGGAAGCTGAACTCGAACGACTTGCGATCTAGCGGGGCGAGGGCACTTCGATCGGCTCGTCGCCGTCGAGGCCGAACGCCGTGTGGACGGCCTGGAGCGCTTCGATCGCGCGGTTGTCGTCGATCGTGCAGCTCGTTTTGATTTCCGATGTGGCGATCGCCTGAATGTTAATTTTGCGATCGGCCAACGCTGCAAACATCGCCGCCGCCACGCCCGACGCCGTCGCCATACCCGCGCCGACGATGCTGATTTTGGCCATATCGCGCGCGAGCTTCACTTCGCTGTAACCAACCTGGGTCGCGATCGCCTCGAGGCTCGCCATTGCTGCATCGGCGTCTTCGGCATTAACGGCAAACGACAGGTCGCGGGTCGGGACGCCTTCGAGCAGGCGGACGCGCTCGGACTGGACGATCGTGTAGACGCTGAGATTGGCTTCGGCCAGCGCCGCGAAGATTTTGGCGGCCATCCCGGCGCGATCGGGAATATTGAGCACGCTGAGCTGCGCTTGATTGCGCGCCAGGGCGATACCGCGAACGCTAGGCGCATCTTCGTCGGCGGCTTCGCGCACGGGAGAGTTTTCGACCTGGAAGGCTTTGCAGAGTATCGCCACGGCCCGATCGCCGTCGGCCCGGTCGATCGTGCAGCTCACTTTTACTTCCGAGGTGGAGATCGTCTGGATGCTGATCCCGGCCTCGGCCAGCGCTGAGAACATCTGCGCCGCGACGCCGGGACGCCCGATCATGCCCGCACCGACGATGCTGATTTTGGCAATTTCGCGCTGGACTTTGACTTCCACATCGCGATCGTCCACCGCGCCGCTCTCGCCACCGCACAGCTTCGGAACGATTTCCCGCGCCACGGCTTCGGCGCGATCGGCGTCTTTTGCCTTGACGGTAAAAGCGATGTCGTTAGTATTGCCCTCGTGGATCGACTGGACGATGAGATCTAAGTCCAGGTCGCGGCGACCGAGTTCGCCGAACAGCTTGGCCGCAACGCCGGGGCTGTCCGGCACGCGCACGAACGAGATTTTTGCTTCGTCGGCGCTCAGCTCCACCGCATCGACGGGATGGACGAGTTCGAGTCCGGCTAGCTCGCGATCGCGGCGCGGCGGCGCGACGATGTGCGTGCCCCCGGCGTCCGTCCAGCTCGATCGCACCACCATCGGCACGCCGTAGTTGCGGGCGATCTCTACCGCGCGCGGGTGCAGCACCTTTGCGCCCAGGCTAGCCAGCTCTAGCATTTCGTTACAGGTGACTTCCGCCATCAGCTGCGCGTTAGGGACGATGCGCGGGTCGGTGGTTAGGATGCCGGGAACGTCGGTGTAAATCTCGCAGCGATCGGCGTTGAGAGCAGAGGCCAGCGCCACGGCAGAGGTGTCCGAACCGCCGCGCCCTAGCGTCGTGATCTCCAGCTCGCCGCCCGAAGCCATGCCCTGAAATCCGGCAACGACAACGACTTTGCCTTCATCAAGCTGGCGCTGGAGGCGATCGGTGGAAATCTGCAAAATTCGCGCCCGCGCGTATTCGGCTTCGGTGACGATGCCCACCTGCGCGCCGGTCATCGAGACAGCGGGCTGCCCGAGTTCTTGCAGCGCCATGCTCAGCAGCGCGATCGACACCTGTTCGCCCGTCGAGAGCAGCATGTCCATCTCGCGGCGCGACGGGCTATCGGTGATTTGGCTTGCCAAACCGACCAGCGTATCGGTGGTCTTGCCCATCGCCGACACCACGACGACCACGGGGGCAGATTTGGCCGTGGCGGCAACGCGCTGGGCAACCGCTTGTAAGCGCTCGACGGAGCCGACGGACGTGCCGCCAAATTTTTGGACGATGGGTGCTGGGGTCATGTTGCCACGGTCGATAGGGTCGCTCGGTTCGCCGCGCGTGGGCGATCGCCGGTTCGGTATTGTCCCACGCGAGCGGAGTTCGCCGTAAGGTCGAGTCGAATGGCGGCGCTGAGGAGGACTCGTGGGATATGGCCCGGTCGCGATCGCCGACACGAGCGAACCGCGCCCTTGAAGAAAGAGAGACTATCGACCCGTTTCAGTTGCCGACAACTCTGGCACAACCCTGCAACTACCTCCAGTCGGGTGCGACTTCAAAAGTTCCATTGACCCGAACGTAAATAACGCTTTCTTCTTCGGCAGAGACTCGGTGAATCGACTCGCCGATCGAGCCAAAATAGCTTCCCGGCTCCAAGGGTTGAGTCTCGTCGCTGTAGTATGCGCCGTACTGCGGCTTGCCCTGGATGACGATCGCCCGAAACGTCGCGCCTTGGCTGTGGATCGTCCCGGAGAATCCGGCGGGAAGCTTAACCAGGGTTCCGTTGAGCTGCGAGTCCGTGTCTGCTTCCTGCGGGTTGCCCCAAAGGAAGGCAATCTCGGCGCTGCCAATGCGGCTCGGTCTGTTGGCTCCCTTGACCCAGTCGGTCGTCGAAGCATCGAGCCAAATGAGATTCGTGACATCGACATTGACAGGTCGTTCGTCACTTTCAAAAGCTTCGTCTGCGGGCTGAACGCCGAAATCATCTTCGACTTCGATATAGGCCAGCGCGTCTTCACCTTTCGCGGCAGTGATGTGGACGCCGCCCGCCGGTTGCGTCCAGAACGAGCCCAACGGCATAAACATATCTTCCGCGTTCGGGTCGTCATTGTGGAGTTCGCCCGCGATCGCGACGCCCCGGTAGGCAACGTTGTGGATATGCGGCGGCGATCGGAAGCCGTCTACGGGCTTGAGCAGGAATCCCGCTGGCCCCGGTTCGGTGCGACTGCCCCAGAGATTGGCAGCCTGCGGGCTGAGATCGCCGCGCGCCGGGTTGAGCTGCTCCCAGGTCACGTCAGCAACCCGAACGACGATCGAGCTGTGCAGCGGCGCGGGCGAGAGGGCGGCACTGTCGGTGGGAAGCGCCAGATTGAGACCGACGGCGATCGCGATGCTCGTGAAAACGAAGGCGAAAAATGTTTTCATGACTGCCTCGAACGACTTCAAAGGAATACGAACCGTAATGGCAAAGATTTTACTGTAGTTGTTCCGAAGTCCGCTGCTGCGGTGGCGCTGTGCTGTCGCTCGGCGAAGGAACGATGTCGTTTGGAAGGTCGATCGCAATTTCGGCCTATTGCCATGTCTCACACTCCACCCACTAAGCCGGGAAAGGCCAGAATGTTCCTCATTCTCGCGCTGCTCGGTTTTAGCTTTGTCCTCGCGATCTACTGGAGTTTTACGCAGCAAGGCGTGGCGCAAATGCTGATTGCGTGGCAGGTTTCGCTGTTCGGCGGCTACTACGTTATCGCGACTTTTTTATTGACCTGGCTGGCGGTTCTCGTGCCGTTATTGCCGGTGGCATTCGTGCTGGGTAAGTTGTGCGATCGTTTGGGTTGGTGAGCCGACCCAGATGATTGGTGACGGCGATCGAAGGAGGCTTTGGGCGCTTTTGGGCGACGATCGAATGGCGACAAACCCTACGGCTGTGGCCTTGTAGGGTCTGTATTATGGCTATACGATCTGGAGTATTAATGAATAGGAAAGACTACATCGACTTCGCACACCGTCTCGGGTGGACGAAAAAAGATGCCGAACGCGCCTATGGTAGGACGAAAGACAGTGCGCCTGAGACCGAGGTTGAAGTCTTGAGGACACTGGCGCTGTTCGCTGGTCGCGAACTGGCCGAACGCCAAAGACTGCAAGCTGCACAAAAAGGACAGGCAACGCGCAATCGAAATGCCCGCGAGCAACTTGAGGTTAAAGTTGTCGATATGGCGGAGACTTACGAAACGCAACTCGAAGAGGAACGTAGCTTTTGGCGCGGAGCCCTCGCGCGGGTCTACCGTCAACTGCAAAAGCGCGGCATCACGATCGACTTTATCGAAGAGCTGCTGAACCGCCGAGCGGGGTAAACCGCAATGACGAACGCTGTCCACAATCGCCACATTACCCGCGCGCAACTGCGCGGCTATGGCCTATCGAATTACCTCGTACGTCGCGTGACGGCTGGCCTTACCCATATTGCGAAGCGCGGTAATGCCCATTGTTTTGCCCTGAGCACGACAATGTCCGCACTGCGCGAGTACGCCGAGCACCCTCGAGTCCGGCCAGCGACGCGGATGGCAATCCAGCACGCCCTGATGCAACTGTCGCCTCTATTGGGGAACGTGATTACGGCGCAGTTTGGCATGGCGGGTGACGATCGCGAGTTGCGCGACGCCGTTATCGGCTTGCTCGGCGCGCAGCAGACGACCGATCGCGCGCTGGCGGACCTAAAGGCGACCGCCGCTGAGATTCGGGGGCGCACGTCTCGTTAGGCCGGATGGAACCCGAAGAACGTCAAGACCTGACGGAGGCCGTGCTGAACCTGAAGTTCGCGCAAGATCGCACCGATCGCGCCCTCGCCGAATTGCAAGCACTGGCGCGTCCTCTCGCAGTTAAACACTCGCCCCGATCGCGCTTCGAGCGATGGCGCGACTCGAGCGATGGCAAACACTGGAAGCGCGCGCAGCACCGCAAACAGCGAGGCCGCTGCGCCTGCTGCCAAGCGCCGATCGACCTGAACGGCTCTCACATCGACCACATCCAGCCTCTGGCGCGCGCGCCAGAGCTGGCCTGCGATTCGGGCAATCTCCAGATCCTCTGTGCGGACTGCAACTACCGCAAGGGCGATCGCGCCGGAGCGGGTCGTTCGAGCTAAGTGAAAACAGAGAGAATTTGCAAAATCGAGCGGATATCCGCATGACGCTGCCGTACACCGAAGATGGGTGCGATCGAGGTGCTGCCGCGATCGTGACGCATTATCTTTATTCATGCAGTTGTCACAATGACCGCGATTCTCTACACCGACCTCGCTCGCGACCTCGCGATGCACGTCCGACACGCGCTGACCGATCGCCAAGTTTGGAACGCGCCATCGCTCGATACGCGCCACGACCCGGACGATATCAAGTCGCGTCATGGGGCGGACGACGCGGGCACTGGCCGTCTAAAGTGGTGAGGAAGAGAATAGATGAGTCAGCAATGAATT
>CALCCD010000079.1 GCA_937899645.1 uncultured cyanobacterium
GTGGGGGGACTCCTCTATCCTATCTGTAGTCTTACTTTCTGGGCTTGGTATTATCGTCCTCGATATTCCCGACAACTACGACTACATGCAGCTCGAGCTGGTGCGGCTGCTCGAAAACCGCGTCTCCAGGCTGCTAGGGCGAAACTTGCGGAAGTAAGCGCAAGACTTCGGCGATCGCCCGCATTACTGGCTTCGCAGAGCGGTGAATGGCAATCGGATAGCAATCGAATGGCAATCGGAGAACAGAGCCGTCACAATGACGTTCAGTAACCTTTCGCATCCCTGCCCGCATCTGACGCTTCGCCAGCCGCCATGCACGACGCCCCGCTCAGCCCAACGCCAGCCGCCAAAACCGAATACCACGACAGTCCCCTCGATCGCCTCTATATCGCCCTGTTCTCGCGCAAGATCGCCAACCAGCTCGGCATGCGCAACCGCACCTCCGGCTACGACGGCTTCGTCGAACTCTCCCAGCAAATCGTCCGCGGCCGATCGGCGATCGAGCAGCAGGCCGTCGTGAGTCGCGTACTGCGATCGCTCGTTCCCGCGCCCGTGCTCTGGTTTATCCGCACCGCCTTCTCGCCGACTCAGCTCGTCTGCGAACTTAACGCTTGGTTTGCCACGCAAATGTTCGAGTGGCTCGTGGGGCCGTGCCACGTCGAGACGACCACCATCACCGAAGCCGACGGCACGACCCGCGAACAGGCGAGCTGCGTCAAGATCGAAAAGTGCCGCTACCTCGAAGCTAGCGAGTGCGTTGGGGCCTGCGTCAACGTCTGCAAAGTGCCGACCCAGGAGTTCTTCACCAAGGAGTTCGGCATTCCCGTGACGATGACGCCGAACTTTGAGGACTACAGTTGCAAGATGGTGTTCGGACAGGTTGCCACACCGGTCGAAGAGGATGAGTCGCTGCAAGAGCAAAGCTGCCTGGTCGGGCGCTGCGCGATCGCCGTTCCCAGCGCCGAAACCTGCCCCCGAATGTGAATCTCGATTCGCGCGGTTTGTGCGCGCTCCCGACATAGGGCACACAAACAATGCGCCCGGAGCCGTCGTCGATAACAGACAGCTCCGGGCGCACTTTGTTTAAGCCGCTTTCGGACAGCGCGCGTCTAAGCGACTGTTTCCTCTTCAAGCACCGGCACGGCTTCCCCATCGGGAACTTTGACCTTCACCGGCGTTAGCGACGCTTCACCCGTAATCAGGCGCGCACCGCGACCGCGCGTCATATAGCTCCAGGCCCACTGCACCATTACTAGTAGCTTGTTGTCGAACTCGATGAGGTAGTAAATGTGGGCGACGATCCAGACGAACCAGGCCAGGAAGCCCGAGAAGCGGATAAAGCCCAGGTCTGCGACAGCTTTGTTTTGGCCGATCACCGCCAGGCTGCCGAAATCGACGTAGGTAAAGTCAGCGACTTCCTTGCCTGCGAGCTGCTTGCGGATGGCCGTGGCGACGTACTGGCCTTCTTGCATCGCCACCGGCGCGACGCCAGGAAGCGGGCGCGTACCCTGGTGGGCGAAGTGCGCCAGGTCACCGACGACGTAGATATCGGGATAGTCGAGCAGGCTCAGTTTCGGGCTGACGATCGCACGACCGGCGCGATCGAGCTCTGCACCGGCGCGATCGGCCAGGACGCGACCCATCTTCGAGGCGCGCACGCCCGCCGACCAGATTTTCGTTTTAGCTTTGACTCGGGTGTCTGTGTCATTGCTGCGAATCGTCAGATCGTCGCCCTCGATGTTCGTCACGAAGCTGTTGGGCTGGATCGCCACGCCCAGACCTTCGAGCGATGCCTGCGCTTTGGCAGAGAGATCGGGCGCGTAGGGCGGCAGTACGCGATCCATGCCTTCGATTAGCAGGATCTGGGCTTCGGTGGTGTCGATATTTTTAAAGTCTTTGACCAGGGTTTTGTGGGCCAGCTCGGCGATCGCCCCGGCCATCTCAACGCCCGTGGGGCCTGCGCCAACGATCGCAAAGGTCAGCCATGCTTTGCGCTGCTCGGGGTCGCTGGTTTTCTCAGCGGCCTCGAAGGCTTCAAAAATACGGCGGCGAATATCGAGGGCATCTTCAATCGTTTTCAGGCCGGGGGCGTCTTCCTGCCAGTGGTCGTTGCCGAAATAGAAGTGGCTCGCGCCGGTGGCGACGATCAGCGAGTCGTACTGAATCGAGCCTTCGAGAAGCGTGACGGTCTTCGTTTTGGGGTCGATGTCGCGCGCTTCGTCGAGCAGGACGTGAGTATTTTTTTGGTGGCGCAGCACCATGCGCAGCGGCGAAGAGATTTCACCGGGCGAAAGGCTACCCGTCGCGACTTGGTAGAGCAGCGGCTGAAACAGGTGGAAGTTGCGCTTGTCGATCAGCGTCACGTCCACGCTGGGGTCGTTCCCGAACGCTTTAGCTGCATACAGTCCGCCGAAACCGCCACCGATAATAACAACGCGGTGGGGAGCTTGGGTGTTCGTCTGGGTCATAGCCGAGAGAATGTGGGTTAAGTGGGTCGAGACGATCGAAGCCGTGAGGGGGAGTCGGCTCGTTCGTTCGACTCGCTTCGGGCGATCGCTTTCGCCGATCGATTGCCCGTTGCGGCACAGCGACTGTCGCTTTCGTCGGCGTTTAAGAATTATGTCTTCTTGAATATAAATGTATCCTAAGCCGAACCGAGTCGCACCTGCCGTGTCGGAATCGACCGGGTCGGGTGCTGTTGAGCGCTGACATATGGCCAGTCACGCCAGCGGCTTAGTTCGTGCCGAAGTCAAAGCTGAAGGTCTGGTAGGGCGTACTGTCGCTGACCGTGCCGTTAAAGTCGATCGGTGTGCCGTCCAGCAGAATGACAGTGAGGGTAAATTCGATCGGCCCGGTATTAGACGGGTCGCAGCGCGAAAACAGATTGACCAAGGCTCGATACTCGCCCGTCGGTGCCGTGCCCGTTGGCCAGAAGATATTTTCCACGGGCTCGGGCATCGAGACTTGGCAGCCGCCATTGGCATCGACGTCGAGCGTACCGCCCGAGGCAATCTCGGGGTTGCCGTAGAAGACCATTTCTCCACCCGGCCCCATCACCGCTAGGTCGAGATCGTCGCGGCCCGCCCAGCGCAGGGTCACCTGAACGTCGCCGGTTCCCAGTGTCTGAGACGTGCCGTTCATCGGCAGGCCGAGCAGCGATCGCGAGTCGGGGTAGTAGCGCGCGTACTGGGTCACGTCGGGGTTGCGCCGCCAGTCCGCCCGGTCGAACTCGAGCGAGAGCAGCGGGGCGCTAAGGCCACCGTTGATGCCGAGCACGACCAGCGACACGCGGCTGATGGTGATGTCGTTGCCGAAGCGGGCGTCGATTTCATCTTGAGCCAGGGCTTCGGCGCGGATCGTTAAGTCCTGAAAACCTTCGCCGCTATAAGCCTCGAGGGTGAGGTTGGCGCGGGCGGAGACGGCCTGGGCGGGTGCGGGCCTCCAGATTCTGCCCTTGGGAGCGAGGTCGATCGCCACAGATGTTGCCGCAACTAACAGGGCTAGCGTCCAGCGGGCCGTTTGTTGGACCGCTTGCTGGGCGATGAGTCGGGCGATTCGTTGGGCAACAGGCCGGGTCGCCGGTTGGGTCGTCGATCGGGCAACGGGTTGGACGATGCGTTTGGCGGCCCCGCTCATGCGACTTTCTCCTTGATGTCTCGATAGACGACAACGACCTGCGCTTGCAGTGTCTCGCCCCCGATCGTAGCGCTAAACTCCCGCAAATAGGGCGGAAATCGGGCGATCGGGCGCATCTTCGCGCGCGACAACTTCAACGATTTTATTGTTGGCGTCGGTTTGGGACAGTGCCTCGACGGCAACGCGCGCCACTTTCTCGCGGGGGATGCTGCCTTCCGAGAGGGTGTCGGCGCTTTCCATAACGATCTTGCGATCGTCATCTTCGTCTTTGAGGCCGCCGGGACGGACGATCGTGTAGGTCAGGCCGCTGGTGGCGAGATACTCCTCTGCCTGTTTCTTCCAAAACAGCACCAGCCAGAACAAGTTAAGCGGGTGGAAGAAGTTGGACACGCACATGGAGCTGACCAGCACGAAGCGATCGAGGTTCTGGGCCTTGGCGCTATCGACGAGGTTCTTCGTGCCGATATAGTCCACCGCAAAGGGACCGAAAGCATTCAGGCTGGGCGTTGCGCCCGTCGCGCAGATCAGATCGCTACAGCCCGCGATCGCCGCTGTTACCGCTGCCGAATCGCCGACATCGGCCACCACGGTCTCGACACCTGCGGGCAACACCGAGGCGCGATCGCGATCGCGTACCACCGCCCGCACGTCGATCTCGCAGCGCACCAGCTCTTCCACTACGCGCCGTCCCGTCCGTCCCGTCGCACCAAAAACACACACTTTCATGGTTTCAAAAGCCGTCGTCCGGCTCCTCGTCCAAATCCACGCGCGGCTCGCAGCCCAGGTCTCGAGGCATGCGCCACACGATCGCTATTATTCGCGATCTCGCCCAGAATTGCCGCGCCTTGCCGAGATCGGGCTCGATCGCCAGGTTCGCGCGTCCATTTCGTAACCAGCGTCACCTACAGGGGTTGCGATCGAGCCTTAATCTTAAATCTGGCGCACAATATAGCGAAAAATCCGCTCCGGGCCGCAATCGTTCGAGATATCGTAAGGCTAGAACCCGGCTGCCCACGCCCCGCCTCTTCCCCGCTTATGGCTCTTCAGGCTGCACCCAACTCCGATATGTCGCCCGTTTGGTTCAACAGCCAGTTTTCGGGCAGCATGGAGATGTACTCCCGCGCCGATCGCGTCTCGAGCTATCTCGATCGCCATGAAGGCTGGTTTCGCCGCTGTGCCGAGCCGATGACCGCCGAACCGCTGGGAGAAAACGGCTACATTCTGACGGTCGGTCGCTTCGGCGCGCTGGGCTACTACGTCACGCCTAAAATCGGCCTCGAACTCGTCCCGCAGCGCGATCGCGTCTACCGCATTGAGACGATCCCGATCCCCGACTACACACCGCCGGGCTACGAAGTCTGCTTCCAGGCCGAACAGACCCTCGTGGAGTTGCCGACTGACGCCAGCAGCGACCTCGATATCACGCGCGTGGAGTGGGAGCTCGATCTCAGAGTCGGCGTTTACTTCCCGAAGTTCGTCCGGGCGCTGCCGTCGCAGCTCGTTACGACGACGGGGCAAAGCTTACTCGTGGGCATCGTCAAGCAAGTCTCGCGCCTGCTCACCCATAAAGTCCAGGAAGATTTTCACAGCCACCAGGGCGGCATGTACCTAGATAGGTTCCGCACCTACTCGCGATCGCGTCAGAGCTTCCACTGTGAGGCCAAAACCAACCCCGAAGATGATGCTGACACCCCGGTAGCCTGAGGCAAGGCGGGACAAAGATCTTGGAGTATGCGTTTGCCCGATGAGGTAAGGGTTGACCCGCAGAAATTATTGGGCCGATCGATTACGATTCAAGATCGCAACGCGCTCCACCAGAGCGCGTATCGCGTTTTTTTATCTCTTTATCGCAATCCCAATCCCAATGAGTCAAACTTACAAAGTCGAAGTCTCGAACAACGGCGAAGTCAGCCACTTTGAAGTGCCTTCAGGAACGACCATCCTGCAAGCCGCCCACGACGCCAATATCGATTTGCCCAGCTCCTGCTTTGCGGGGGTCTGCACGACCTGCGCGGCGAAAGTGCTAGAAGGCGAAGTGTCTCAAGAGGAGGGCATGGGCGTCAGCGAAGAACTCCAAGCCGAAGGGTACGCGCTGCTCTGCGTGGCGTTTGCCAAATCCGATCTCAAGATCGAAGCTGGCAAAGAAGAGGAAGTGTACGATCGCCAGTTCGGCGCGAGCTAGCTCCCGTCGCAGCTCCAACGCGAGGGGTGACGCGTGACCGAGGACGCCGCCCCTCGCCACAATAGATTGCGTGTCAAATCGCTAGAGAACTCGGCCTAGGAGCACTCCACGGAAATAAACGCCCACTGTTCGAGTTCGATTGCTGAGCGTCGTCTTTGGCGTCGCCTTCGCGAAGCGAATAATGCGTCACACGCGCTCGGGCGATCGGCGAGGCCGGCGCTAGGCGAACGACAAGCTCAGCCTTCATTGCCGACTTCTGGATAAGATGGATTATTGGAAGTCTCTAAACCGAGCAGGCAGCCTTCGCGCCATACGTGAGTTCGACGAAAACGGCTTTTTGGGGCTCGCTGACGAGAGCATGGGGATTTCAGGCTACAAAGGAATAATGATTTTACCCGCCGTCGAACCCACGTTGCTGTGGAAAAAATGTGAAAACAATGCAAAGTATTCCACAGGCTAGGTCTGATTCCGGTGGCGGATCGCCCAGATTGCCCGAAAATCTAGCCGCTACGCTCGGCCGCTGCTGTGCGATCCCGTTAGAAAATCGAGCAGCTCGCGGTTGACGGTCTGGGGTGCTTCTTGCTGAACCCAGTGGCCGCAGCGCGCGATCGTCTTGAGGGTCAGCGGCGCTCGCAGCGATCGCGTCAGATTTTGCCACAACGAGCGATCGACGGAGGCATCCTGATCGCCGAGCAGTACGAGCGTCGGAATATCTGCGCCCGGACTCTTCGAGCGATCCCAGAGGTTGCCGAGCAGCACCTGGGGCGACAGACATTGGCGGTAGTGCTCGAACAGTGCCGCCAGCGCACCGGGCTTCGTCAGTGCGGCCTGGTAAAGCTGGGCGTCTTCGGCACTAAACGCAGCTTGACGAACGGACTGCTCGCGAAAAAACTGCGCGATCGCATCCTGCAAGCCCATCCGCTCTCGATCTTCCGATCGCCCGAGCCACTGCACAGCCAGCAGCGAGCCGCTACGCCGAAGCCGCTCCAGCCCCCCGCCGAGCATCGCCAGCGGCGTCTGCGGGCAGGGCAAGCTCAGCACGGCTAAACGATCGAGCATCTGCGGAAACTCGCGCGCAAATCGCCACGCGATCGAGCCGCCCCAATCGTGACCGACCACGTGGGCCTTTTCGTAGCCCAGCGATGCAATCAAACCACGCAGGTCGGCAACGAGCGAATCGAGATCGTAGCCGCTTTCAGGTTTCTCGGAGTCGTTAAAACCGCGCAGGTCGGGCACGACCACTGTGAACTGCCGCGCCAGTACCGGGATCTGGTGACGCCACGAATACCAAAACTCTGGCAGACCGTGGAGCAAAACCACCAGGTCGCCCGAGCCTTGCGTGACGCAGTGCAAGCGGATGTTATTCGCCGTAACGTACTGATGCTTCCAAACGCCAGCAGTGCTTTCCATTCAGCCTCCTGTCCTCACAGCCCGCTAGAGGCTCTTTGTTAGTTGACGCAGCTCCCGCCCACACTCGTTCGGATCGATTTGGTTCTTGATGAGGTTCGCGAGCTCCTGAAGCTGCGCGATCGCTTCCGCTCCCTCGAGCTTCATCAGCTCGCGATCGTCCCGCATCTCCGTCCAGGTGATGCCGTAATCCGAAACGAGGAAGCGGATGAGGTGCTCGTCCCCCAGGCTGACCATAAAGGAAGCGCTGTTCATTTCCGTGCCGCAGGTGTAGCACGATGCCAGATAACCGCGCTGTTCGAGAACCGTAGCGAGCGCTTTGAGATTCATCACGAGTTCGCGGACAAACCGGCGGTGCTGGGCGGCGAGTCTGACAAACATTATCCTAATTCTCCTGGAAAGTTTCCCTAGGAAACTCTCATCGTTTTTAGATTTACTTAACAATCTCTCTCATCATTGCACGCCTTGCAAGGTGCGGGTAGTTCGGGTTGAACGATATGCCCGTAAACTTTGCCAAACTTCGCCATTTGTGCAGTTTAGCGCTTCTGTTTGCGTGTTCGCGCTACCGCCGACGAGATCGGCATGTTCGCGCAGAGAAGCGGAGTTATTCCCTTCGTTTCAGGCTTTCAGACCTGACGTTAGCGCGTACCTCGCTCGATTTTCAAGAGGGGCACACCGGCGCGACTGGCATTATCTGAGAATTGCGATGTAGTTCGCAACGCTTCTCTGAGCGATGCGATCGGGCGGGTTAACCGAACTTCGAGTCTTAGAAAGTGTTCGAAAAGTTCGCTAGACCCGTTGACTGGCGAGGCTCGCAGTGATTTTGACCGAAATCACTGCGAGCCTATACGCCACAAGGCTTTAAGAAGAATTTTAAAACGCTTTCTTAGGGGCGCGGCTCGAGCCAGCCAAAGCTTGGCGCGACGAAGACTACGACCAGCCAGGTCAGCACGAGTAGCACGATCCCCACCCAAGCGCCACGCGTCGTAATCTCCACGAACTGTTCGGCTTGCTTGGCCGTCAGGGGAACCCACGGCAAGATGTAGGGATCCTTGCCGTACTGCTCGCCCTGCGCTTCTTTACGTCGCTTTGCTTCGCCCATCGTCGTTCCTGTTACGTATGTCTACTGTTTGCTGTGTCTTCTGAGTTCCGCTTGCTCTCACGAGTCGAGCGATCGCCGTCGCTATCGCGCCTGCCAGAGCGCCAGCACCGTTGCGAGTTTCGCCCGCACGACGAAACTCAACGCGGTTCGCTAAGAGCGACTCTCGAAAGTGTCTTTGATCACCGTCCGTGCCGCGAGGTGATTGCGAGTGGTCGTCAAAATTTCCTCTTCGCGCTCCAGTCGCGCCCGCGTGTTCTGCATCTCCAGAAGGCTCTGCTGCTCGTCAGCCACGCCGTAGAGGTTGCCCGCCACCCAATAGGACAAATCCGTCGGCGAGTCGGGCAGGTCGTCTGGCATTTCGATCGCCTGACCCATCAGCTTCGCAGACAGGCGCACCACATCCTGTAAGACGTCAGTTACGGTCGCGGCCAAGTCGGTCAGATCGCCCTGGACGGGTTCGTCATCGAGCCACTCGACCAGCCCGACGTAAAACGGCTTTTTGCGAACGTAGTCCAACACGCGAAAGCGCCGCTGGCCGGTCGTCAAAACATTAAGCCGATCGTCCGGCAGGCGCTGATGCTCTACCACCTCAGCACAACAGCCAATGCTAACTGGCTGCTTGGAGGCCGAATCGCGCATCAAAACGCCAAAGCAGCGATCGCTCTCCAGAATTGTGTTCACCATCATGCGATAGCGAAACTCAAAAATATGCAGCGGCAGAGGTCTGCCCGGAAACAAGACAACCTCCGGCAGTGGAAACAGGGGCAATTCTCGAACGGCGATCGAAGAGGGAGCGCTCATTAGCTAGGGAGCTGAATTTGATGTCACGACGGTTTGCCCTTTACTGTAGCGGATTCGAGTTCAGCGTGACGGTAGCCTTGCAGAAAGTGCCGCATCCTCTCTCTCGGGAACGCAGCACCTCTTCATAGATATTCGATTGTCCGAGGCGACGCACTGCCGCAGCTTCAAAAGCGCGACCCGCACACGGCAGGCACATTTCGATCGCCCTAGAGCTTGACTTCAATATCGACACCGGCGGGCAGGTCGAGCTTCATCAGCGCGTCGATCGTCTTCGAGGAAGGCTGGTAAATATCGATCAGGCGGCGGTGCGTGCGCGTCTCGAAGTGCTCGCGCGAATCTTTATTAACGTGGGGCGAGCGCAGAACACAGTAGATCTTGCGCTTGGTCGGCAGGGGAATCGGGCCGATCGCCGTAGCGCTGGTGCGATTTGCCGTTTCGACGATTTTGTCGCAGGACGTGTCGAGGAGGCGACGGTCGAAGGCTTTGAGGCGGATGCGGATTTTTTGCTGCTGAATTGCGGCCATGAGAAGTAGGGCTGAAGAGTGTGAATTAAATTTTCGAGGTTCGGAAGGCGTGCGAGAGAGGCTCGGTGACGCCCCTCTCGCAGTCTGTCAGTCAGTGCGGTATCAGCCTAGGCGAGGATCTTGGAGACCACGCCAGCGCCAACGGTACGGCCACCTTCGCGGATGGCAAAGCGCATACCTTGCTCGATCGCGACCGGGCAAATCAGCTCGACCGTCATTTTAATACGGTCGCCGGGCATAACCATTTCAGCGGCGCTGCCATCGTCCGCCGTGAAGGCTTCGATGTTGCCGGTCACGTCTGTGGTGCGAACGTAAAACTGCGGGCGATAGCCGGGGAAAAACGGCGTGTGACGGCCACCTTCTTCTTTGGCGAGGATGTAGACCTCCGCCTCGAACTTGGTGTGCGGGTTGATCGTGCCGGGCTTCGAGAGCACCATACCGCGCTCGATCGCTTCCTTCGTTACACCGCGAAGCAGCAGGCCGACGTTGTCACCTGCCATGCCGGTGTCGAGGGTTTTTTGGAACATCTCGACGCCCGTAACCGTGGTGGTTTGGGTGTCTTTGATGCCAACGATTTCGATCGTCTCGCCGACCTTGACGACGCCACGCTCGATACGACCCGTCGCAACAGTACCGCGACCGGTAATCGAGAACACGTCCTCAACCGCCATCAGGAAGTCTTTGTCGGTGTCGCGCTCGGGAGTGGGAACGTAAGCGTCCACCTCTTCCATAAGCTTGAGGATTTTGTCCGTCCACTCGTTTTCGCCTTTGCTGGTCGAAGGGTTCGCTTTCAGCGCCTCGACCGCGTTGAGCGCCGAGCCCACCACGATGGGGATATCGTCGCCAGGGAAGTCATATTCGGTGAGCAGTTCGCGGACTTCGAGCTCGACCAGTTCGAGCAGCTCTTCGTCATCGACTTGGTCTTCTTTGTTCATGAAGACGACCAGGTTGGGGACGCCGACCTGACGCGCCAGCAGGATGTGCTCGCGGGTCTGGGGCATCGGGCCGTCAGCCGCCGAAACCACCAGGATCGCGCCATCCATTTGCGCCGCGCCGGTAATCATGTTTTTGACGTAGTCTGCGTGACCGGGGCAGTCCACGTGGGCGTAGTGGCGCTCGTCGGTTTCGTACTCGACGTGGGCGGTGTTGATGGTGATACCACGCTCGCGCTCTTCGGGCGCACCGTCGATATCTTCGTAAGCCCGTGCTTGGGCGTTACCCGCTGCAGCCAGCGTCATTGTGATTGCCGCCGTCAGCGTCGTTTTACCGTGGTCGACGTGACCGATAGTGCCGATGTTGACGTGGGGCTTGGTGCGTTCGAACTTAGCGCGTGCCATTAGTGATGATTTCCTTTATTCCTGATTATGCGTTCCCTAGGCTTTTCGCGACGATCGTATCGGCGACATTACGCGGAACTTCCTCGTAACTGCTGAACTCCATCGAGAAGATGCCTCGGCCTTGAGTTTTAGACCGGATGTCGGTGGCATATCCGAACATCTCTGCCAGAGGAACTTTAGCAGAAACTTTGGACATTCCTCGATCCGTTTCCTGTCGCTCGATTTGGCCGCGACGGGAGTTGAGGTCGCCGATTACGTTACCGATAAAATCGTCCGGAACCTCGACTTCAACTTGCATCATCGGCTCTAGTAAAACCGGCGATGCGGCGGTCGCCACTTCTCGAATTGCCATCGACCCGGCGATTTTAAATGCCATCTCGTTGGAATCCACATCGTGGAACGACCCATCGACCAACGTCGCTCTAACGTCGATCAGGGGATAGCCTGCTAGAATACCAGATTCGCAAGCCTCTTTCATCCCGTTTGCGGCGGGCTGAATGAATTCCTGGGGAACTGCGCCGCCGCCGATTTTCGACTCGAACGTAAAGCCCGATTCGGGCTCTCCGGGCTCGAGTTCGATGACGACGTGGCCGTACTGGCCCGTGCCGCCGTGCTGGCGGATAAATTTGCCCTCGCCTTTCGCCTTGCCGCGAATCGTCTCGCGATAGGCGACTTGCGGATTACCGACGGCAGCTTCGACTTTAAACTCGCGCAGCATGCGATCGACGAGAATTTCCAGGTGCAGCTCGCCCATCCCGGCAATCACGGTTTGATTGCTGTCGGGATCGACGCTGACTCGGAAGGTTGGATCTTCTTCGGAGAGCGACTTGAGCGCCTTGCCGAGCTTTTCCATATCCGCCTTGGTGCGCGGCTCGACGGCCACTGAAATGACTGGCTCGGGGATAAACAGCGACTCGAGGACGATCGGATCGTCTTCGACGCAGACCGTATCGCCCGTGAGCGTTTCGCGGAATCCCAGCACCGCGCCCAGATCGCCCGCGCGCAGCTCGTCCACTTCGATGCGATCGTCGGCCTTCATGATAATCAGCCGCGAGATGCGCTCCTTCCTGTCCTTGGTGGAGTTGTAGATGTAACTCCCTTTCTCCAGGACACCGGAGTAGACGCGAACGAAAGTCAGACGACCGTAGGGGTCGGACATGACCTTGAAAGCGAGTGCGGAGAGCGGCTCCTCGTCACTGCACGGGCGCGTGCCGGTTTCGCCACCGGGCAGCTCGCCCTGAATTGCGGGAACTTCCGTGGGGGCGGGCAGATAGTCCACGACGGCATCGAGCAGGAGCTGGACGCCTTTGTTCTTGAAGGCCGAACCGCAGAGCAGCGGTACGAGAGTCCCTTGCAGCGTGCCCTCGCGAATTTGCCCGACGATCTCGCCTTCGGTCAACGTTTCGCCCGACAGGTACTTTTCGAGCAAGTCGTCGTTGGTTTCTGCAACTTTCTCGATTAGTTTTTCTCGGTATTCAGCGACGGTGTCGGCCAGTTCCTCGGGGATCTCGGTCTCTTCAATATCCGTGCCGAGGTCGTTGCTGTAGATGTACGCCTTCATGCGGACGAGATCGACAATGCCACCGAAATCAACCTCCGAGCCGATCGGGATTTGAATTGGCATTGCCGGGGCTTCGAGCCGATCGCAAATCTGCTTATAGACCTTAAAAAAGTCCGCACCGGTACGATCCATCTTATTGACGAAGGCGATGCGCGGAACCTGGTAGCGATCGGCCTGACGCCAGACTGTTTCCGATTGGGGCTGAACGCCACCGACCGAGCAAAATACGGCAATCACGCCATCGAGAACGCGCAGAGAACGCTCGACCTCGATCGTGAAATCTACGTGTCCTGGCGTGTCGATAATATTGACTTGGCAGTCGCGCCATTGCGTGCCGATCGCCGCTGCCGTAATCGTGATGCCGCGCTCGCGCTCCTGCTCCATCCAGTCCGTGACGGCAGTGCCCTCATGGACTTCGCCGATCTTGTGAACGACACCGGAATAGAACAGAATCCGCTCTGTCGTTGTCGTTTTTCCCGCGTCAATATGTGCCGCAATGCCAATATTGCGGACGCGGTCTAGTGAAACCGTTCTAGGCACGGCTAGATCCTCGGGTCTGGTGACGATCGCAGTTGCAATTCAGGGGCGAGACAGCAGCACCGTCCGCCCCTGCCATCTACCTTAATAACGATAGTGGGCGAACGCTTTGTTAGCTTCGGCCATGCGGTGCGTTTCCTCGCGCTTGCGAATTGCGCTGCCGGTTTCGTTGGCCGCATCCATCAGCTCGTTCGCGAGCTTCATGGCCATCGTGCGACCGGAGCGTTGGCGAGCCGCCGCGATCAGCCAACGCAGTGCCAGCGCCGTACCGCGCTCGGAGCGCACTTCCATCGGCACCTGATAGGTCGCACCACCGACGCGGCGGGCTTTGACTTCCACGAGGGGCGTCGCGTTGCGGATTGCCGTCTCGAACTGTTCGAGGGGCTCTTCGCCGGTACGCTCCTTCATGGCGGTCATCGCACCGTAGACGATCGACGATGCGAGGGACTTCTTGCCGCTATACATAATGCGGCGGGTCATCATCGTGACCAGACGGCTACCGTAAACGGGGTCAGCCGGAATCGTACGCTTTTGGGCTTTTTGACGGCGAGACATAGTGCTTGGAAATTCGCTATTTGCGTGAAGTCATGGGGTAGGACAACCGGGCACGTTCCGGCGAGGTGGGTCGGGCTCGCGGGCGCTGGGGTCATCGCTGTTGAGAGAATCTAAAGGGGACAGCCGGTATCGTCTGAAGCTCGAACTTCGCATTTGAATGCGGGCTCTCTGGCGTCCGAAAACCGCTGGCCGGTGCAGCTTGCCTACCGATCGATGCCTTCAGCATGAAAGTGGAGCGCGAGGCAACACCGCTCTACTTTCAAGGCTTCTTGAAGTCAACGCCGCACGGAACCGCTTGCGCGACTGCGCTGCGATTTAGTCCTTAGGACGCTTCGCACCGTATTTCGAGCGTGCTTGGCGGCGGTCTTTAACGCCAGCTGTATCGAGCGTGCCGCGAACGATGTGATAGCGCACGCCGGGGAGGTCTTTCACACGACCGCCGCGCAGCATGACGACCGAGTGCTCTTGCAGGTTGTGGCCGATGCCGGGAATGTAGGCAGTGACTTCAAATCCGGAGGTCAGGCGCACGCGAGCAACCTTCCGCAGTGCGGAGTTCGGCTTTTTCGGGGTGGTCGTGTACACCCGAGTGCAAACGCCGCGACGTTGGGGGCAGCTTTTAAGTGCGGGGGACTTAGTTTTCTTCTGCGCTTTCTGACGCTCGCTCCGAATGAGCTGCTGGATTGTGGGCATGGGTTAAGACACTTTTAGTCGGCGATGACTACTTTTCAAGAAACAGTCTCTTATCGTAGCGACTCGGATCGGGTTCGTCAATTGTTCGAGCGATCGCCGCGATCGGCTACCTCCGGAGCGTGCCGGTGGTGGCGCGATCGCGACGCGGGATTCAAGAGATTTCTCGATTATGATGAGAATAATCTCAAGTGAAGTTACGCTGTCGGATAAAAATAGCGGTCGATCGACTCCGGTCGGTCGCTGAGTTGTCGCGAATACGCCTAGGTGTGCACCACGCTAACGTTTACGACGCAAGACTGCCGGTACCACACGGTACGGGCTCGCTCCTTCTCGTGGGGAGCGGGCTGCTTTTCCAGAACGCCACACACCAAACACAAAGCTCGTGACTCCGAGACCACAACCCGAACTAGAGCAAACGATTCGCACTGATAACGACCTGCTCGAGCAGCTGAGTCCGAGTGCGATGGATCAAATCCTGTTCTATCTCGCCTTCAGCGCGATGCGGACGAGCGGCCACCGCCACGGGGCATTCCTCGACGCAGCAGCGACGGCAGCGAAGTGCGCGATCTACACGACCTACGTCGAGCAGGGGCAAAACCTGCGGATGACCGGCCACCTGCACCATATCGAGCCGCGCCGGGTCAAGGCGATCGTCGAGGAAGTCCGCCAAGCGCTGACCGAAGGCAAGCTACTGAAAATGCTCGGTTCCCAGGAGCCGCGCTACTTGATTCAGTTTCCCTACGTCTGGATGGAGCAGTTCCCCTGGTCTCCCGGCAAGCCGCGCATCGGCGGAACGAGCTTGAGCGCCGCAGAGAAGCGTCAGCTCGAACACAAGCTGCCGAAACCGCTGCCCGACGCCCAAGCGATCAACTCGTTCCAATTTATGGACTTGATCGAGTTTCTTCACCGTCGATCGCAAGAGGACATGCCCGAGGAGCGCCGGATGCCCCTCAGTGAAGCACTGGCCGAGCATATCAAGCGCCGCCTGATGTATTCGGGAACCGTGGCGCGAATCGACTCGCCTTGGGGCATGCCGGTCTATGCTCTGGCGCGGGCTTCCTACTCGCCGGTAGACGACGAAGAGCGCGCCAGCATCACTGTCGAAGACACCGCTCGCTTCTTCCGAATGATGCGCGCCTGGGCGCAGCGCAAGCCCGATACTCAGCGTCTGCTCGAAGAACTCGATATTCTTCCCGAACGGATTGACGAAGCGCTGGAAGAACTGGACATGGTGATTCGCGATTGGGCGGACAAGTACCACGACGAGAGCGGTCAGCAGTTTGTCTTGCAGATGGTGGCCGGACTCAGCCGCTCGGACGCCCATCCCGACTAGCCCGGTTTAACTCGCAACTTCTACGGCAACCACACGGCGCGTCTATGGAAACTCGCTCGCGAAAGCGCATCGCTCTGTTCTATCCACTTTTTGCTGGCGGCGGGGCGGAGGCCGTCGCAATCTGGGCGGCGCACGCTTTGCAGGACGACTACGAGGTGACGATCGCGACGATCGCCCATATCGATATCCAGCACCTCAACCGGATGTACGCCACGAGCGTCGATCCCGATCGCGTCGCCGTGATGACCCAATTTTCCGAGCGCTGGGCGGGGTTGTTTCGCTACATCCACGGCAACAGCAAAATCGGCGAGAATTTCGTAACGCACCTATTCGTACGCTGGTTTAAGACGATTGCCAAGCAGTTTGATGTTTGCATCTCAGGCTATAACGCCGTGGATTTCGGCTGCCCGGGCATTCAATACATACACTGGCACAACGTCCTCTTCACTCCCGGTTATTATTGGGTGTCTGACTTTTCGGAAGGCCGCGCCTATCAGAATATTTCCGTTGCGAACTCGCGCTATACCGCCGATAAGTTCGAGGAGCGCTGCGGCAATCCCGTAGACGTACTCTATCCGCCAGTTCCCGGCGAGGAAGGCATCGAAGTCGTGCCCTGGAACGATCGCCCGGAGTTTTCGTTTATTTGCAGCGGCCGGATTACCAAACCCAAGACGCCGCACCGGGTTATCGAGCTGCTCGATATCGTTCGCCAGCGAGGCTACAACGTCAAGCTGCATCTAACCGGCGGAGGCAGCGGCGTCTATGCCAGCGGTTACGTTCGCAAAGTTCAGAATCTCGCCAAGCGCCACTCGGATTGGGTCACGCTCCACACCGACCTGCCTTATGCGAAATACATCGAGCTGCTGCGCCACTGCCGCTACGGGTTCCATATGAAGCCGGAGCCCTTCGGCATCTCGATCGCCGAGATGGTGCAGATGGGCCTAATTCCATTCGTGCGCGACTGGGGCGGCCAGCTCGAGATCGTCGGCACCGATCACCCGGAGTTGCTGATCGGCAACGAGCACGAGTTTCCCGAGCAGATTATCGCCGTTCTCGACGACGCCCAGAAGCAGCGATCGATCCTCCAGTCCCTCGACGATCGCCGGGCGCTATTCGTCCCCGATCGGTTTATCGGTGGGATGAAGCAAGTGGTAGAGAAACATTTCGCGCTGACGTAGCGGCGCTCGAAGCCCCTGTCGAAGTTGCGGCCATCTCGCGGGCTAGCTCGATCGCGGCGATCGTGCTGGTCGGGTCGGCGATGCCGCGCCCGGCGATATCGAAAGCCGTGCCGTGGTCGGGGGACGTCCGGATAAAGGGCAGGCCGATCGTTGTATTCACCGCCAGGTCGAACGCCAGCAGCTTTGTCGGAATCAAGCCTTGATCGTGGTAAAGCGCCAGGTAAAGATCGTGCGCGGTCTTCTCGGCGCTGCGTTGGCCGAACCAGGCATGACCGGGCTTAACCCAGAGCGTATCTGGCGGCACGAGGCCAGTGAGTTCGGCGGCGGGGTGACGATCGCGCGCTTCCGCTAACCAGCCATTCAGCCAATCTAGCTCCTCGCGACCGAGCTGGCCGTTTTCGCCGCTGTGGGGGTTGAGGCCAGAGATGGCGATTCGCGGGCGATCGATGCCAAACTGCCGCTGCAAAGTCTCGATCGCCAGGTCGAGCTTGCGGTGCATCAGCTCGGGGGTCAGTGCTGTCGGCACTTCGGCTAGCGGGATATGGGTCGTGGCCAGCAGCGTTCGCAGCACCCAGCCGGTGTGGGGCGAACGGGCGACGAACAGCATCCCGAAGCGATCGACCCCGGCGCGTTCGGCCAGCAGCTCGGTTTGGCCGGGGTAGTGGTGTCCGGCGGCTTTCCAGGCGGTCTTCGAGATTGGCGCAGTGACGACGCCCTGACAAATTCCGTCGAGGCAGAGGTCGATCGCGCGGTTGAGCGCCGCAAACCCGATCGCACCGCCGAGCGCGCCTTCGACTCCTGGCACGATGTTATCGAGGTCGCTTGCCAAGTCCGGCTCGACCACCTTCAGGGACTCGAGATCGAGGTCTAGATCGCGCAACTGCTCGGCCGTGCGCTCCAACAGCGAGCGGTCGCCGACGATCGTCACGGCGCTGCGAACCTCGCGATCGAGCGCCGCCAGGGCTTTGAGAATAACTTCAGGGCCGATTCCAGCGGGATCGCCGATCGAAACTGCGAGCTTTGGGCTGTGCATGACAGGACGAAAAAGAGGGCCTCATATTGTAGCCGCGCTCTGCCGCGCCCGCGCACAACCCGACTCGGCACAGCTTATACTAGGGCATACATTTTCAATCACCAGTTTAAGAGAGAGCAAAATTCATGGGCGCGGAAATTTTCAGTATCGCCGTTTTGTCTTCAACGCTAATTATGGTCGGCCTCGGCGCTGGCTTCTTGCTCCTGAAGGTGCAAGGTAGCGAATAGGCTGGCCGCGAGGCTCCGATCGCGCGAGCCGCTGTGATTAGGGCGATCGCCCCACTCACTTGGGGAAGCTTCGGCTTCCCTATTTTTTTGCCCGTACTTTGGAATCGAGCCGCTGAAAACCATTGGCAACGCACAAGCCAACCCATCCCGCGATCGCTGCAAAAAACGCGACTGTAAGCTGTCGAGACGCTAATGGAAACCGCCGCGCACAAACTGCCACGCCCGAACCCGCTAGCCATTCCGGCCAAGCCCGCCGTTCCAGCTCGTCCGACGATCTCGCTGCATTCCACGGCGTGAGCTGACAGCGCTCCTCTCGCCCGATCGCGAAGGCCGCATAGACCGGATAGTCCTCTCGATAAACCGCGTCATCGCGCAGTGGGCTGTAGTTTTCGTTGACGTTGCGATTTACCTTGCGGGTGCGCTGCTCCGTCGCGATCGAGACCTCCAGCAGCGCAAACGAATCGCGACGAAACGGCACGCTGCCATAGAGCCAGACCGTCCGCGCTTCGCAGTTGGCCGACGCGAAATTTTGAGGGGACGTCGCACGCTCACAGCGGATCTCGGTGGTGCGCGACCCGAAGGTGAGGATCGCGATCGGCGCGATCGAGACGGCCACCAAATACCCCAAATCCTGTCGCCAGTCGATCGAGTCGAACCGTCTTTTCCGGCGCTTGTGTCGAGATTCGCATGCCATCGTCCCGCTACCCGATCGCGAACTCCGTATACTGCCGCATCTCCGGCGGATGAAACCCAAACACCATCGACTGCTTCGAGATGCCCCGCTTCTCTAGCTCGTCGCCCACCTCGATTTCCGTACCGTTGTGCTGAATCCACACTTTGTCGCCCCGCACCGCAAAGTGCAGCAAACAGCCGTAGACGCGCCGCTCGTTGCTCCAGCCGGTGTGCATCAACAGGTATGCGCCACGCTCCGAGTCGAAAATCAGCTCCTGGGTGATGCCCTTTCCGGGCGGCAAGTCTTCGGCGACTTCTTGCAGAAAGGCTTTCAGAATTGCGTCGAAATCTACCACTTCTGCCATAGGACAATTTCAGGTGACTTTAGCCTGTAAACCAGCAAGTTAACGCGACTGTCTCGCACGACAGCTTCCGCAAATGGCGTTGTGAAAAAGTCCTCAAACACCGGCGCGGGCACGGCAAGATAGAGTGTGCGATCCGGGTTGTCTTTCGCAAGCGCGACACGATAGCTGGTGTACTGCCCGATCGCGGCGTGGAATTCGTTAACGCTGGACTGCCGCAGGAAACTTTTGATTTCAACCGCGATTTTCTCGCCGTTGCGCTCGGCAGCGATCGGCCGCTCCGCCGCGAGATCGATGTACAGATCTATTTTGCCCCAGCGCAAATGGAGCGGGTCGTCGGAAATCGACCAGCCGTCGGCTTCGAGCGCGAGGCGAACCTGTTCGTGGAAGCGATCGCGCGCCACACTTACGACCCCTCGAGCAAGTCGATCGACTCCACATGGGGATTGACGATCTTCGTCGCACCCTGCTGAAACTTAATCGCCAGCGACTGCTTCTTCTCGTTGCCGAACACCATCACGATCTCGCCCACGCCAAACTTGTCGTGCATCACGTTCTCGCCCAGCTTCCAGACTCGCTTCAGACCCGCCGGTTTCTTCGATGCCGCACTCGAGCGCGTGCGCGCCGAAAATGTCTTCACCGCAGCGGGCTCCGGCGCGAGGCGGGCGTTAATCCGCGACAGCGCCCGATCGCGCTGCACCGACGGCAACCCGTCTCCTTCGATGAGGTCTTCCGGCAGCTCCGAGAGGAACTGCGACGGCGAGGCGGGCATGTAGTTGCCCCAGAGGCGGCGCATCGTCACGTGACTGAGAAACAGCAGCTCCTTGGCGCGAGTGATGCCGACGTAGCAGAGGCGGCGCTCTTCTTCCAGGGCGCGCGGGTCATCGTTGCTGCGGAAGCTGGGGAAAAGCCCGTCCTCCATGCCGACCATAAAGACGATCGGAAATTCCAGCCCCTTCGAGGCGTGCAGCGTCATCAGTGTCACGGCCTTGCCGCCCTCGTCGAGGCTGTCGAGATCCGAGGCCAGCGAGGCATTCGCCAGGAAGCCGCCCAGCGACTCGTCCGCTTCGTCGTCGGCGTACTGCATCATCGCGTTGTAGATCTCGTTGACGTTCTGGATGCGATCGAGCGCTTCGTCCGTGCCGACTTCCCGGAGCGCGCGCACGTAACCCGTGTCGTCGATCAGCCCCTGGAAAATCTCGCCCGCAGGCGTATCGGCAGCGGCTTGGGCTTGTAGGTTTCTGACGATATCGGTGAAGCCCATGATGGCTTTTGCCTTGCGTCCGGCGATCGTCTTGACCGAGGTTTCGTCGTTGATGATGTCCCAGAGCGGACAGCCCAGCTGCTGGGCGATCGTGTCGAGCTTGTCGAGCGTGGTTTTGCCGATGCCGCGCTTGGGCACGTTGATCACGCGCTTGAGGCTGACGGTGTCGGCGGGGTTTTCCAGCAGACGCAAGTAGGCCAGCACGTCTTTGACTTCTTTGCGATCGTAGAACCGCAGCCCGCCGACCACTTTGTAAGGAATATTGAACTTGATGAACGCATCTTCGAGCGGTCGCGATTGGGCGTTGGTGCGGTACAGAATCGCGAAATCGCCGCCACTCAGCTCGGGATTCTGGCGGGTGAACTGGCGGACGCGATCGACCACGAAATACGCCTCGTCCTGCTCGTTATCGCAGCGGTGACAGTAAATCGGGTCGCCCTTGCCCCGTGTCGGGCGCAGCACCTTATCGATACGCTCGGTGTTGAGTTCGATGAGCTGGTTGGCGACTTCGAGGATCGTTTCGGTCGATCGATAATTCTCCTCGAGCTTGACCATCGATCGCGTGTCGCCATCGGGCAGGCCGTCGCCGAAATCCTCTTGGAAGCCCATCAAAATTGTGAAGTCCGCCATCCGGAACGAATAGATCGATTGATCGACATCGCCGACTACAAAGATCGATCGCTGCGCCCAGTTTTCCGGCACTTTCGTAAACGCTTTCGCCTCCGCGCCATTGGTCGCCAACAGCCGAATCAGGTCGTACTGCGTCTGGTTCGTATCCTGATATTCATCCACGAGGATGTGGCGAAATTTTTTGTGCCAGTAGCCCAGCACCGACTCGTTTTGCGCCAGCAGCTCGACGGGAATGCGGATCAGGTCGTCAAAATCGAGGGCGTTGTTTTCCGCGAGGCGACCCTGATAGAGGCGGTAGACCTCCGCGATCGTCCGCCCCCAGTAGCTCATCTCCTGGCGCTCGAACTCCTCCGGCGACCAGCCACGGTTTTTGGCGTTGCTCACCTGATAGCGCACCGCCTTCGGGTTGAACTTTTTGCTATCGAGGTTGAGCTGTTGGGTGACGATTTCCTTAAAGACCGACTGCACGTCCGACTCGTCGAAAATCGAGAACGTCTTCGTCCAACTGCGCCCTTGGGGGTCGCGATATTTCTCGATATCGAAGCGGAGGATGCGGGCGCAGAGTGAGTGGAACGTGCCGATCCAGAGGGGCTTGATGTAGGTTTTCCAAACCTGCGATCGGATGCGGGTCTGGTCGATCGCCGGGAGCGCTTCGAGCTGTTTGCCGTGGCCTTCGAGGGCGACGCGCTGGGCGAAGACTTCCTCGATCCGCGCCTTCATCTCCTTCGCGGCCTTGTTCGTGAACGTCACCGCCAGGATGTTCTCGGGATCGACGCGGTGGGTCAGGATCAGATTGACGACACGGTAGGTCAGCGCCCGCGTTTTGCCCGAGCCCGCACCGGCCACCACCAGCAGCGGGCCGCAGAAGTGTTCGACGGCGCTGCGCTGGGAGGGGTTGAGGTGACTGAGAAAGTCGGTGGAGGCCATAGGGTTCGTGTCGGCAAGCCGATGGGCGGTTCGGGCGGGAATGAAGCCTTATTTTACCGCCGCTGCACCGGGCGATTTGCCAACGCGTTGCCGAGGTGGACGTAAGCTTCGCTGTAGTTCGGGTCGAGTTCGATCGCCGTGCGCCAAGCGTCGATCGCCCGTTCCGTCTCGCCTTCGTCGTAGAGCAAAAGCCCCAGACGCGTGTAGACGATCGGCGAGTCCGGGTCGAGGTCGATCGCTTGCTGGTAGTACTCGTTGGCGCTGCGATACTCGCCCAGCTCCACGAACATATCCGCCATGCCCACGTACCCAAGCGGGAAGTCTGGAGCGGTGTCGATCGCGTTCTGATACGAGTTAATTGCGATCGCCGTTCGGCCTTCGTCCGCGTAGTAATCCCCGAGGCTGAAGTAGACCCGTGCCAGATCGGCGCTCGGCAGATCGCTGCGACGCTCGACGAGATCCAGCGCCGAAGCGTAGGCCGTCTGCGCCCGATCGCGCTCGCCCGTGATTCGTAGCGCGTCGCCCAGCGCCACCCAATAGCTCGGGTCGGTGTTGTCGATCTTCAGTGCCTGCTCCTGAGAGAGGATCGCCGACTCGAGGTCGTTGGTCGCCGCCAACAGTAGGCCATAGGCGTAGTGAACGTCCGCGCGCCGATCTCCCGTGCGATCGAGCGCCATCAGCAGGACGGGCAGCGCTTCGTCGTAGCGATTTAGCCGCACCAGCGCGAGGCCCAGATCGCCGTAAGTATCGTCGAGATTTGGATTGAGGTCGATCGCCGTACCCAACAGCGACGCCGCACTGCGATAGTCCTGCTGCGATAGCTTTAGCTCGCCGAGGCTGCGGTAGGCCGGGGCGAAGCGACGATCGGCGTCGATCGCATCGCGTAGATGAGCCTCTGCTTCCTCACGGCGATCGTCCTCGACGGCCACCAGCGCCAAGTTGTAGTGGGGCGGAGCCAGGCTCGGGTTGAGTTCGATCGCCCGTTCGTAGGACGCGATCGCCTCAGACAGATTGCCGCCCGCCCGCTGGGCCACGCCGAGATTGTTATAGACATCGGCATACTCCGGGCGGATATCCAGCGCCAGCTCGTAGGCCACGATCGCCCCGCTGAGGTCGCCCGTTTTGTACAGCGAGCGCCCGAGGTAGTTGTATGCCTCGTAATCCGACGGGTCGAAGGAGAGCGCCTGTGAGAATGCCGCGATCGCCCCGTCGTAGTCTCCCACCGCGAACCGCTCGACGCCTTGACGATAGGCTCCCGTCGGACTGCCATACACCTGAGCGACGACGGGTGGCGCGATCGCCAGCACGGGCACGGGCAGCAGCAACGCCGCCGCAACGAGCGCCTGCCAGCGATAGCGCCCTCGATTCGATCGAGCCATCCCCACAACCTCCTCTCGCGTTCACACTAGCTAACGGCTCTTCACGACCGCTTTTGATAGATTAGCCGATTCGATTCGGGGTCGGGCGGACGGGGCCATCGCCGAAAGACTCAGCCCGCCGGTCGCCCCACAAGCAAATACATGCCGTGCTCGTCCGTCTCCGGCTGCTCAAACGGCCTTTTGGCAGCGCCACAGTTTTTCAGAAACGGGTCGAAAATTGACATAAAAAACAGCCGATCGCTTATCGATCGACCGCTCTCTGTCGAAAATTATCAATATTGTGGACTCGAGGAAATACGCACTGACTCAGGTGTTGCCCAAACGAATAAGTCTTGACTCAAGCTTTGCATAAAGCCCTAAAGTTAACGAAGATACTGCCACCGAGGCGGCGCAGAAAATTCCAGGTATTCTGAGACACTAAATCAAATCCTCAAACGCAAGTCTTCAGATTGACTGCATGTGATTTTTTAGGGTTCGACCGCGAACTTCGCATTGAACTTCGATCGCGCCTTACGTCGATCGGGACAGCTAGCTTTCTTCGCCAACCTGCTTGAGATGAATATGCTTGCGACCGAGCGTAATCTCAAATTCGTCGCCCGCTTGTAGGTTCATCTGTTTCGTATATGCAGAGCCGATAAGCAGGTTTCCGTTGGATTGAACGCTGATTCGGTAGCTTGCGCTCCTTCCCCCTCGACCGTTCGTACTCTGCTTGCCGTCGAGCTCGATGCCCTTCGCCTCAATCAGCGCATTGTAGAACTTCATCATATTGACGCGTTCGACGCCACTTTTGGTGACGCTATAGTAACCACAATGTCTTGCTTTCTCCTCCTTGGATACATCGCCAAGTTCTTGGACTTTATCGAGGAGAGCCTTTCCGACCATCTCCTTTGGTGATGCTTGGCTCATGTTTATATCTCTCTGGGACGGCAATAATGTATCGCGGAGCAGCTTCGCTCTTGTGAGACGACAAGCTCCGTAGACAGAGCTTGTCGATGGAGTGACTCAGTAGACCTCCATTTCACAAAGCTCTCTATCATCAGAGGTTTATTTCTCTGATGGTGTTAATAATTTATTAATATACGACAAAAGTGTAAATTTCCTTACCTTTTTGTCGCGATCTTTAGTTCGGCGGAGTTATTACTCTCAATTTTGGAGGGGCTCCTCTTAACTCTTCTTAACTCAAGGGGCCTCCGCAATGAGGCTCTCCGTATTTTTGCTTGCTTGCTTTGTCGCCGAAGCTCCAGATTCTTTGCCGCAGACATAAGAGAACATACTGAAGATCGGCGCGAAGATTCGCTTGTAAGGCCCCGTTGAGGCAATGGGCTTGACATCGGGGCGATCTCGCAATTTTTGACGTTGTTTGCCGGAGGTGTCTGGAGTGGCGATCGAGGCGGGCTGGTTCGTCGGCGGCCCGGTTGCGCCACGTTGAAAGACCTACAATTGTGAGGCTAGGAAACTTTTACGCCGTCCTGAATGAGGCTCCTGCCATGAAGTCGCCCCTATTTGGCCTACGCGCTGACGATTTTCGTCACCCCCTCGACTTTGAAGCGACGCGCGCCCTCAAGCAGATTCCAGGGCTTGCGGTCTTGATTCGCAGCCTGTTGGGCGAGGTTGGCGAAAAGTTCTTTTACTTGGAGAACATCGCCGCGAGCGTGCTGGTGGGGCCGAACCAACTGCCCGATTTACACGAGATGGTGCAGGATGCCGCGCGCGTCCTCGAGGTCGAAGCACCCCAGCTCTACGTGCAGCAGAACCCGAACCCCAATGCCTACACGTTTGCTATGCGGGGTCGCCAGCCGTTCGTGGTGCTGCACACGTCGCTGATCGACCTGCTCGAGCCCGATGAAGTTAAGGCCACGATCGCCCACGAACTCGGCCACCTAAAGTGCGAGCACGGAGTTTATCTGACGCTGGCGAACTTGCTGATGCTGGCCGCCGAGCAGCTCCCGGTTTGGGGTCAGCCGATCGCGGCGAATTTTCAGAGTCAGATGATGGAGTGGGTGCGCTGTGCGGAATTTAGCTGCGATCGGGCGGCGCTGCTGGCGATTCAAGATCCGAAGGTGGTGGCGTCGGTGCTGATGAAGCTGTCGGGCGGGTCGCCGAAGCTGTCGGCGCGCTTGAATGTCGATGCATTTATCGATCAGGCGCGAGCCTACGATCGCATTGACGAGACCGAAATCGGCGAAATGCTCAAGCAAATGCAGACCGATTTGCTCTCTCACCCAGTACCGGTTTTGCGGGCGCGCGAGATCGATCGCTGGTCGCGCAGCCGCGAGTATCAGCGCTTGTTAAACCCCGAAGGGAGTTGCTATAGTGAGGGCTCCAAATCTGCGGGCAAATGGCGGAATTGGTAGACGCAGCACACTCAAAATGTGCCGACTTCGGTTGTGAGGGTTCGAGTCCCTCTTTGCCCATTTTTCTTTACGGATTTTTCAAGTCTGGCCGCGCGCTCGACGCCGTGAAAA
Organism: uncultured cyanobacterium; assembly: GCA_937899645.1. GTDB lineage: Bacteria > Cyanobacteriota > Cyanobacteriia > Cyanobacteriales > Geitlerinemataceae > RDYZ01. The sequence continues at coordinate 25,803 of CALCCD010000079.1, forward strand.
CGTACCTCTAGCGGTGCGGCTGTCTGAAAAATATTGCATCTCAACGCAGCGCTAGTCCTCAACGCCACAGTAGCGGTTGAACTCTAGCGATAATGCTTCGAGGCGGCGCGCTTGCTCGTGGGCGTCTGCACCATAGCGTTTGACCTGTGCCTGCGATCGCTTGAGTTCCTTGAGCTGCTGCGGGTCGGGCTTGGCGCTGGAAATTCGGCGCACTTCGTCGGCCATCTTGCCGTAGGCGTCGCCCAACTCCCGGTAGGCGCTGACGAACTGGGTCTGCTGTTCGGCGAGCCGCTCGTCGGAGAGTTCGAGCAGGCGCAGCTCGTTGGCGACAGCCTGCAAGTTATTGGCCAGCGTTTCGATCGCCTGGGGGTCGCTGCCTTGAAATTCCAGGATGCGAACGTAGCCGCGATCGACGACTTCGATCGCCTGCCGACACTGGAGCGTTCGCTGCCGCTGCTGCCAGACGCGCCAGCCGCCCCAGATGCCCCCCGCCAGCACGAGCGCGATCGCCACGCCCGCCGGTGCGAACGCTTGCCAGGGGCGATCGGCGCGCACTTTGGCATCTGGCGGCGTGCGGGACGGGTCGGAGGGTCGGCGATCGGGCATATGGATTTTTTGCAGAAGTATTTGCAGAAAGAAGAAGCAGGGGCGAGCTGCGGCAGGCGAGATGACGGCGCTATTTATCATTGCACCCGTCGTCGCGGGTCGCGAGCAGGGCAACGATCGCTCGAGAAAGGGCCATCAGCAGATCTCGCGAGCGAGCCGTTCGCTCGGCTCTCGAATAGCGAGGTGAAGATTTGGTAAAGGTGCGGAAAATTCTGTATGTAAATATACAAAAAAAAATTGCCTATGCTAGATTGAGTTCATCACGATGCAACCGCACCATAATCACCAATGGCCAGACTACAACGCAAATCCCATACCTATGCCGCCCGCGCTCACCGCGAAACCTTGCTGAAGGCGCTCGAGCGCCGCATTGAATCGGCACGCGCGAAGGGCGACAACGAACTGCTGCGCCAACTCGAAGCCGAAGCGAAGTACCTCGGGTAGAGGCGGCACGGCACATCCAAGATTCGCGCTCTGCCGAGTTCCCCGAGCGCGAGTCGTAAACCGAATGGCGGCGATTTAACACGATCGCCGCTTTTCTTATGCCGACTTGTCGGAGCGCGTCTCGAAAAACATATGCCTCTCTCGATGCCGGGCAATGCCTTTGCGTAATGCTCTACGAGGTCTTGCGCGAACCATTGGCGTGACTTTGGCGAGGCGATTACGAGGAGCGATCGGGATCGTTAAGCTGAGCGTCGATTTGCGGGGCTTTGGCGTTAATTTCGGCGATGATTGCGTCAAGTTCGGCCTGCTGTTCCGGCGTACCCATATCGTCAAGCAGCACTTTCTTCTTGGGCGGAAACAGCTTGTTGCGCAGCGCCTGCACGCGATCTCCCATCGTCGTCGGGCGACCCCGGTGGCGGAGTTGGTCGCTGCGATAGCGCTGCTGGACTTTCTCGCGCAGGGCGCGGGCGTCTCGGCGTCGCTGGGCTTTGCGCAGGTCGATGCGCCCGCCAGTGCCGATATTTTCTAGCTCTCGCTCGAGCGCTTCGATATCGCTCAAGTAGCTCGGCAGTTCGGTTAGCTCGTCTCCGCTCTGCCAGTACGTGGCGATGGTGCTCCAGACCCAGCCGCCCAGCGTTCCGAGCAGAAAAGACAGCAGCGTGGGGTAGCCGAGGGCGACAAAGCTCACCGCAAAGGCGAGACCCCAACCGAATCCGATGAGAATAACTTGGCTCATGGGCTTAGCGCGTGGGCTCGTCGGTCGCGAGGGACGAGATGGACGGCGGGTCGATCGCGGGAACTGGGGCTGCCGTGGCGAGCGCGTCCCAGTCCGGGTCGGGACACAGATCTTCTTGCTCGGCCAGGGATTTCCAGCCCGGTCGCCAGCGATCGCGATCTCTTAGAGCTTTGGCGTTGATCCAGAAGCGCGTCTCGCGATCGCAAGAGGCCGTCAGTTCTGCAAAGACAAAGCCGTCCTCGTTCTTGCGGTTGACCACCTGAAAGTGTCGCCACCCCCAAGTGCGCTGCATCGACGTCCACTTCGAGCCGAGGAGATGAGGGTACTTGGCTTTCTTGGGCATTGACGGGAGAGCGAGGCGATAGGGTTTTTGGATTGAGGCGATCGCGGCGGTGCGCTCCTCGATGGCGGCAAAACTTTGCTGCCGGTCTGTGCCGGTCTGTGCCGGTCTGTGCCGATCTGTGCCGATCGAGCTGTTGCGCGTCCGCAGCTTAACGCACTGTCCGAACTGGGAGCTGTTTCGCGGCCAAGACGCCACCGATAAAGCCGAAGAGGTGTCCCTCCCAGGATACGCCCGGTTGTCCGGGTAGCACGCCGAAAATTAGCCCGCCATAGAAAAATAGCACCACCATCGACAGCAAGATCGACTGGCTGCTGCGCTCGAAGAGGCCGCGCAACAGCAAAAAGCCCAGATAGCCAAAGACGACACCGCTCGCGCCGATATGGATGCCCGACGAGCCGAACAGCCAGACGCCGAGCCCGCCCGTCACCATCGCAAATAACGAGGCGCTGTAAAAGGTTTTGAGGCCGTAGGACATCACCAGCCAGCCGAGGATGATAAACGGAACGGTGTTCGAGATGAGGTGGGTAAAGTTGCCGTGCAGGAACGGCATCCAAAGAATTCCCCACAGGGAGTCGAGGTTGCGGGGAATGATGCCGAATCGATCGAGCCTGCCGCGATACACGACGGCATCGACGATTTCGACCAGCCACATGGCGGAGACTAGGGTTCCGAGGGTTTGGATTTGAGCGTTCAGTCGTTTCATCGTCGCAATCGCGGGGGGAAGGGGCAATGGCGAAAGGGCCGCGTAAGGTTCACACCAGCTTGAAGGGGGGCGATGTCGGAAAAGTGCGCGACGTTTACTTTGAGAGCTTACTTAGATACTCGGCTTGGATTCTTGGTTTGGATACCTGACCTAAGTGCCTTTAGCCTAGCAAGTTTGGTCGCGCGCGCGGCGAGGTTCAACGCGCGCTCTGGAGCTGTAAGCGCAGGTCGCGATCGGCTTCGATGCGGACGCGGGGCGCGTCGTTGGTGGCGATCGCCTCGCCCCAGAGAACGCCGATGCTGCCGTGCCGCAGGCCGGGCAGGCTGGCGTCGCTGCTGCTGAGCCAGAGCAGGGCGGTGTCGGGCGGGGTGCTGTCGCGATGGCGCGCGTCGAGGGTGGGGCTGGGGTCGATCGCGGCGAGGGCTTCGAGAACGATGCGGTGGCCGCGCACGATGCCGGTCTGGGCGCTCCAGAAGCTGACCTCGAGCTGAGCGCGACTGGCATAGAAGTAGATCGAGGCGGCGGCGGTGGCGGCCTGCTCGAAGTCGTCGGGGTTCCAGGTGGCGCGATCGTCGATGGCGATCGTGACGTTGCGACCGCTGTTGTGGGTTTCCAGCTCGCGGACGCGCAGCTCGCCGAGGCGGGCACTGCTGCGCCAGTGGATCATCCGCATCGGGTCGCCGGAACGGTAGGTGCGCAGGGTGCGGGTGACGCCTTCTTGGGCGTCGATCGACTGGCGATCGCGCGTGGCGGCGACGGGGTTGCGCGCGTCCCCGAGGCGATCGACCAGCGGACAGCGCGCCAGGGGCAGCACCTGGGGGTAAACCACCGCCTTCGCGGGCAAATGATGCAGTGCCCGCACCCAAAACAATCCCAGCGGCGCGCCAGTACGCACCCAGACGCGCTCCCAGGTATAGACGCCGCGACGCTTGGCGGTCGGACGATCGATCCAGAGGCGATCGCCCCCAGCCGCGAGCCCATCGATCGCCTGAGGGTTGCTGCCGCCCAGGGCCGGATCGCGCTCGTCGATAAATTGCAGCGGTTCTTTCCCGGCCTTGGCGTTGCCGTTTCGCAGTCGCAGGCCGAGTTCGAGGGTTTCGCCGACGCTGACCGGCGCGATCTGCAGCCGCTCTAGCTCCAGGTCGCGCAACATCCGTCGCGCTAACCAGCCCGCCAGCCCCAGCAGCGCGAACGACAGGCCGCTAATCGCGTACAACCAGCCGACCATCGTGTTCGTCGCTGCGCCGAAGTAAGAAATCGAAATCGCAATCACCACCCAACCGTTATAGGACGGGCGCACCCAGTGGGTTTCGAGCCAGCCCGCGAGGCGGCGCTGGAGCGCGGAGCGACGGGGCGATTGGAGTCCGGTACGTGGATCGGCCATCGGTTTGAGGAGGGCTGGGACGATCGGGAAAGAGTTGCAGTTTTCCGCATCCTAACAGGTGTGTCTCGAAGCGCCTTCTCCACAAGAAGGCTGCGATAACTGTGACGAAAACAACAAAAAAGTTGGACTAGATATAATTGCGGGTAAGACCGCTCGCCCACTCCAATGGGATCGCCGAGGCCGCGTGAGGCCGCGTGAGACACCAGCATCTACCCACATCCATCGGCATCCCCAACGACCCGACGAGGAACCCCGCCATGTCCGAGCGCAACCAGCCGCCCACCAGCCGCATTCATCCACCGCCGCCGCCACCGAACCGCAACAGTCGAGCGCGTAGTGCGGAAAGCCACGAACTCTCGATGCCCAAGGCGACGATCGCCGCGATGGTCAAGCAGGCTTACGAAGCGGGTGCGTCGGACATCCACGTTCGCGTCGGTGAAGCGCCCCGCTTCCGCATCCGAGGCCGACTGGAGCGCGCCGAGGATCTGCCTGCGACGACGCCGCAGATTATGCTGCAATACTTGACGGAAATCCTCAGCCCGGAGCAACGCGAGCGCTTTAAGAAAAGTAAAGAAATGGACTCGGCGCTGTTTTACCCGAAGTTGGTGCGCTGCCGCGTCAACTGCTTCGAGACGCTCACCGGCCCCGCGATCGTGCTGCGGTTGATCCAGCTCAAAATTCCCAGCATCGACAGCCTGCGCCTGCCGCCTATCCTCAAAGATCTGATCGTCGCGCCTCAGGGGCTGCTGCTGGTCACCGGGCCGACGGGCTCGGGTAAATCGACGACGGTGGCGGCGATGATCGACTACCTAAATCGCAACGAGTTCAAGCACGTGATTTCGATCGAAGATCCGATCGAGTACGTCCATCCCTCGCGCAACTGCTCGATCTCCCAGCGGGAAGTCGGGCTCCACACCCTCGAATTCAAAGACGCCCTGCGCGCCGCCCTGCGCGAAGATCCCGACGTAATTTTGATCGGCGAGATGCGCGATGTCGTCACCATCAATACCGCCGTCCAAGCCGCCCAAACCGGCCACTTGGTCATCGGAACGCTGCACACGCGCAACGCGATCGACTCGGTCAACCGCCTGCTAAATCTCTATCCGCCTAACGAGCAAGACGTGATTCGCCTGCAAATAGTCGAGTCCTTGGTGGCGGTCGTTTCGCAGCTTCTGCTGCCGACCACCGACAACAAGCGCGTTGCCGTCCACGACATTCTGGTCAACACCGCCGCGATGAAAGACTATCTGATTCGCGGCGAGGAGGACGAAGCCTTCCGTCTGATGAAGGACGACACCTACGGCGGCATGCAGGTCATGAACCAGGCGCTGTACGAGCGCGTCCTCGACGGGCAGATTACGATCGAAGAAGCCGAAAAGGTCTCGCCCGACGTCGGCGAACTCGAGCGCCTGATGCGGACGGGGGGCTTCGATGCGTCCCAATCGCCGCGCGACTGGCAGTCGCCTTAGGGGTTGGCGGGCGCGCTGGCCGTTCGGCTTTGCGTGCCGTAAGGTAATTTCGGCGCGGCACATGTTCAACGGCTGCGCTGCGACTTCGCACCCGTCGATCGCCCGGCGAGCCCCCTACCGCGTCACAGCCTTCGAGTTTTCGATCCTCTTACCGAACGAACGGATATATGTCACTAGAGAGCGCGCAAAAATTCCTCCGGGACGCCGTCAACGATAGTTCCCTACGCGAGAAGTTTTCGGACGTAAAATCACCGGCAGAGTTTATCGAAGTGGCCAACGAGCTGAGCTACACGTTCTCTACGGCAGAACTCGAAACAGTGGTCAAGGACGTTAGCAAGGGCGTGGAAATGCGCCGCGCGACCGGCGTTTGGCCCTGGCTGCGGACGATTCCTTGGATTTAACTGGCCGGATCTAGCTGGCGGCTAACCCGATCGCCCAGTCGCGTAGCAGCGGGTTCACGAGGCCGGGAGCTTCGTCGTGGGGGCAATGTCCGGCCTGGATACAGTGCTCGGTAACGGCGGGGTAGAACTCGCGGAATTTCGCGGCGCGATCGCGCGACTTCATCCACGGATCGCCCTCGCCCCAGATGGTCATCAGCGGGCGTTCGAGCTGGCCGAGCAGTTCGTCCACGGTCGCGCCGCGCGGGGTCTTGAACACCGACGCGAAGACTTTAGCCGCGCCGGGATCGCAGGACGGGCGGAAAATTTCGTCCACCAGGCGCTCGGTAACGGCACTTTTGTCGAGGTAGACCTTCTCGAGCGTCTTGCGAATTACGCCTTTGCGGCGGGTGTTCTGGAAAATCAGGTACGCAACCCAGTTTTGTAGCGCCAGCCAGCGGACGGCGCGCTTGATCGAGCTGGGTGGCTTTTGGGGGTTGGCGTCGCTGAAGGGGCCAGCGCTATTGAGCAGGGCGATTCCCGCAACGCGATCGGGGCAGGTTGCGCCAGTGTTGAGCGCAGTGTAACCACCGAGGGAGTTCCCGGCGATCGCGGTCGGGCGTCCGATCTTCTCATCGATAAAGTCGCGAAGTTGGTCGCGCCAGAGGTCGCCGCTATAGGGGATGTCGGGTTTGGCCGATCGCCCGAAGCCCAGCAGGTCGATCGCGTACACCTCGAAGTCCCGTTTGAGAGCGTCGATATTTTTGCGCCAGTGGTCGGTGGACGCACCGAAACCGTGAACGAGCAGCAGCGCCGGTCGATCGCCGACCGGTTCGCCCGCACGAACGTAGTGGATCTGGCGATCGTTCCACGTCCAATATTGCGAGGGGTAGGCGTCGGTGCGATCGGCGGGCGTTGCGGTTGCGGTCATGATGGCTGGGGCAAGACAAATTTTGCCCTTCAGTGTAGCGAGGCCCTTGACAGGGTGCGAGGCGCGATCCCCGAACGATCGGCCACTCCGCTCAGCGCTCGATAACGTGTCGGGCTCGATCAGACGATCGACAGCTCGCCCAGCACTTCCAGGCGCTTGAAATCATTGAGCGTTAGGAACTTATCCGCTAATGTCTCTGCCGCTGTCGGGTCGAGCCAGCCCATCTGCCGCAGCGCCTGAATCGCCACCGCGTACTTCGCCCGCTTCGCGCCGTCCGCCACCTTGATCGCCAGCCCCATACCGTCGCCGATGCGACCGACGCACTGCACGCCCTCCGCGCCGGATTTGCTCACGAGCTTGCCCTCGCTGACGCGCATCAGCTCCGTATCGAAGTGGCCGTCGCCGCCGACGCATTCGGGGTGTTGGGTCATGGCGCGGACGATGCGCTCGAGCTCGAGGTTGTCGCCCGAGGCCAGCTTGCCGTAGAGCGTTGCGATCTGCATTAGCGACATGAGATAAGTCGGCGCGCCGCAGTCGTCGCGCGCTACCAGAAACTCAGCGGCGGGCATGTTTAGCATTTCCGCCAGCTTCTCGACGATCGCCTGCTGGATCGGGTGCGACGGCTGCATGTAGGTGCTCGGCGGCCAGTTGCGGAGGCGGCAGACCGCCAGCATTCCGGCGTGCTTCCCCGAGCAGTTGTGCTCCAGGGGAGACTTTTTCCCGGCGGGGACGGGACACTGCAAAGCGTCTGGCTCTAGGCCGCACTTCCAGAGGATGCGGAAGGCGTTGCGGGCATGGGCGGGTGTGCCCTTGTGTGACGCGCACATCAAGGCGAGGTCGAGCTCGCTGAGGTCGTAGCGCTCGAGGACGCCGGTGGACGCGACCGTCAGTGCTTGAAAGGGCTTGAGCGACGATCGAATAAACGTGCTGATATTGGCATCGCCCGCCGAGAGGAGGATGCGGCCGCGCCGATCGCAGACCACCGCGCTGGCTTTGTGCTGCGATTCGGGGATGCCTTCCCGCAACAGTTGAACGTTCAGTTCCGGCGCGACGGTTCGTTTGACCATAATGCTTGAGGTTGGGCAGGGCGATGGCAAGGGGGAGCGGTTTCGATCGGCTCGAGGCCGAGGCTCCATTGTGACAGTAACGAAAAAGTCTGGCGGCTGGCGCGACGGGCTATCTTCAACGCTCTCCAATGTCCGCAATAAAAATCGCCAAGTCTTGAAGAAATTTGCGATCGCCGCCCCTTTCGTCGGGGTTATGATGGAGCCTTCGATTCGTTCGGATTTAGGACTGCGCGACGGGAATTTGTAACCTTCGCAGCGTCGCGATCGACAACGACGACCCCGCAGTATTTTGGCGGGCCGCCTGGGTTGGGCATGGCTTCGCCCGTTCGCACCCGAGCATCGAGATTTGACCCGCAGGCGCGCAGCGACATTGCCCGCGCAATCTGCCATCCACTATCGCAATCCCCCAATGACCCAAACCAACCTCGACTTTCTCGCCACGACCGACTCGGCGGTGGCCGAGCTGATCGGCAACGAACTCCAGCGCCAGCGCGATCACCTGGAGATGATCGCCAGCGAGAACTTCACTTCCCCGGCGGTGATGGCGGCGCAAGGTTCGGTGCTGACCAACAAATACGCCGAAGGTCTGCCGAAGAAGCGCTACTACGGCGGCTGCGAATTCGTCGATTCGATCGAGCAACTGGCGATCGATCGCGCCAAAGAACTGTTCGGCGCAGCCCACGCCAACGTCCAGCCCCACTCGGGCGCGCAGGCCAACTTCGCCGTCTTTCTGGCGTTGTTGCGGCCGGGTGACACGATTCTCGGCCTCGACCTGTCCCACGGCGGTCACCTTTCGCACGGTTGCCCGGTCAACGTTTCGGGTAAGTGGTTTAACGCGGTTCACTACGGCGTCAACAAGGACACCGAGCAGCTCGACTACGAAGAAGTCCGTCAAGTTGCGATCGAGCACAAACCCAAGCTGATCGTCTGCGGCTACTCCGCCTATTCGCGCGTTATCGACTTCGCCAAGTTCCGCGAAATCGCCGATGAAGTGGGCGCGTACCTGCTGGCCGATATCGCCCATATCGCCGGTCTGGTCGCCTCGGGACACCACCCCAGCCCCATCCCCTACTGCGATGTGGTCACCACCACCACTCACAAAACCCTACGCGGCCCCCGTGGCGGTCTGATCCTGACCCGCGATGCCGACCTGGGCAAAAAGCTCGACAAAGCTGTGTTCCCCGGAGCCCAAGGCGGCCCGCTGGAGCACGTCATCGCCGGTAAGGCCGTTGCCTTCGGTGAAGCCCTGACGCCGGAATTCAAAGCCTACAGCGGTCGCGTCATCGACAACGCCCGCGCCCTGGCCGGTCAACTGGAAAAACGCGGCCTGAAGATCGTCTCCGGTGGTACGGACAATCACGTGATGTTGGTTGACCTGCGCTCGATCGGCATGACCGGTAAAGTCGCCGACGCCCTGGTTAGCGGCATCAATATCACCGCCAATAAAAACACCGTGCCGTTTGACCCCGAGTCGCCGTTCGTCACCAGCGGTCTGCGCCTCGGTTCGCCTGCGATGACCACGCGCGGTCTGGGTGAAGCGGAATTCGTCGAGATTGGCGACATCATCGCCGATCGCCTGCTCGATCCGGAAGACAGCACGATCGCCGAGTCCTGCACGCGCCGCGTCGCCGACCTTTGCTCGCGCTTCCCGCTCTACTCGCACCTGTCGATCCCGGTTCCGGCGATGGCGTAACGGCTGTCTATCTGGCTACCTGACAATCAGGGCGCACAGCGGTGCGCCCCTAACGTTGTCGGTAAAAAGCTACATTCCAAAGCGCACTGCTACACTTGCCCCGGACGGCTTGTCGGCAGTGCGCTTTCTGTCTGCGCGCCGTTCATAGGAACATGCATCGTTCCCGCGCGGTAACGCACTCTCCAGACGCTCTGCGTCGTGAGATTACGGGACGCAGAGCGTCCACAGAGGCATTCCCACGCAGAGCGTAGGAACGATTCTTCGTAGAGCGTGGGAACGATGCGGAACCGATGTTCTCATCGAAATTAATCCATGCCAGATTCTTCCGCACCACCGCCGACCGACACGAAAATCGGCGGCGTCACGGCCACCAATATCGTCATCGCCAACATCATCGGTACGGGCGTGTTTACCAGCCTCGGCTTCCAGGCGCTCGATATCAAATCCGGCTTCTCGCTGCTGATGCTGTGGGTCATCGGCGGTGTCTTCGCGCTCTGTGGAGCGCTGTGCTACGGCGAGCTGGGCGCGTCGATGCCCAAATCCGGCGGCGAGTACCGCTACCTGTCCGATATCTACCACCCGGCGATCGGCTTTCTGTCTGGCTGGGTGTCCGTGGCCGTCGGCTTTGCCGCCCCGATCGCCCTGGCCGCGATGGCCTTCGGGAAATATACCGCCCAGATCTTGCCCGTCGCCGAAGACGGCGCAGTGCCCGCGATCTTCGCTATCGCCATCACGATCGCCGTCTCGCTGATCCACGCCCAAAACCTGAAGATCGGCAGCATCTTCCAGAACGTGACCACCGGTGTAAAGGTGGCCGTTATCGTCGTCTTTATCCTCTGCGGGCTGCTGCTGGCCGACCCGCAGCCCCTTAGCTTTGCGCCCAGCGCCGCCGATCTGGGCACGATCGCCAGCGCGCCGTTTGCCGTATCGCTGGTGTACGTCACCTATGCCTACTCGGGCTGGAACGCGGCGGTGTATCTCGCCAGCGAAATCGACGAGCCCGCAAAAAATTTGCCCCGATCGCTCCTGGCCGGTTCGGCGGTGGTGACGCTGCTCTACGTCCTGCTGAACTTCGTGTTTCTCTACAGCACCCCTCTCGAAGAACTGGCGGGCGAAATCGAGGTGGGCTACATCGCCGCGACCAATATCTTCGGGACGGTGGGTGCGACGCTGATGGGCGGGGCGATCTCGTTCGGGCTGGTGTCGTCGATTAGCTCGATGGTCTGGGCTGGGCCGCGCGTCACCCAGGCGATCGGCGAGGATTTTCCGTTGTTCGCCCAGCTCGCAAAGACCAATCGCGCGGGGATTCCGCGCCGCGCGATCCTCGTGCAGCTCGCGATTTCCCTGGCGCTAATCGTCTCGTCGTCGTTCGAGGCGGTGCTGACCTATTTGGGCTTTACGCTAACGCTCTCGTCGTTTGTAACGGTGCTGGGTATTTTCGTCGATCGCGCCCGCCATCCCGAGCGTCCGCGCCCTTACAAAACTTGGGGTTATCCCGTCGTTCCGGTGGTTTTTCTGGCGATCGCGCTCTGGATTTTGGTGTTCGTTTTCCTGGGCAACCCGGTCGAGTCTTGTATCGGGCTGGCAACGGTGGCTGTCGGCTTGCCGCTCTATCGCTTTGCCAGCCGTGCCGGTAAGGTTGCCTAGGTTCCCACAAAACTACAGAAGACTCCCAGAACAGGCCGTCAATTGAAGGCTGAGCTTGTCGAAGCCTGGGTGTACTCGCGAAAAGTGGCCGCACTTCGACAGGCTCAGTGCTCGTATCCAGACTTTCTTGTCGGGAATGTCGAGTGTGTCTGCTCTGATGGCTTCTGCAATGCTTCACCTCGATCGCACCAACTGCGCCCTCGTCCATGAGTGGCTGACCCCTGAGGCCACAGGCGGCTCGGAGCTGGTCGTGCGGCAAATCTTGCAGAGCATCGACGCCGACCTCTACGCGCTGATCGACTTCGAGTCGCGCAATCCCGACAGCTATCTCTACGAACGGGCGATCGGCCACACGTTCCTGCAAAACTTCCCCAAAGCGCGCAACGGCGTCCAGAAGTACCTGCCGTTTCTGCCGCTGGCGATCGAGCAGCTCGACCTCGGCCAGTACGACGTGGTGCTCTCCTCCTCCCACGCCGTTGCCAAAGGCGTCCTCACTTACCCGCACCAGCTCCACGTTTGCTACTGTCACACGCCCATGCGCTACGCCTGGGATTTGACCTTTGAATACTTACAGGCGTCGCGGATGGGGCGCGGCATCGCGGGCTGGTTCACGCGAGCGCTGCTGCACTATCTGCGCCATTGGGACGTTATCTCCGCCAACCGCGTCGATTATTTCATCGCCAATTCGCGCCACACCGCGCAACGAATTTGGCGCTGCTACCGTCGTGAAGCCCAGGTCATCTATCCACCCGTGGAGATCGATCGCTTCCCCTTCGTGACCGAGAAAGACGATTTCTACGTCACGGTCTGCCGACTGGTCAGCTATAAGCGCGTCGAGACGATCGTCCGGGCGTTCAACCAACTGGGCAAGCCGATCTTTATTATTGGCGGCGGGCCGCAGCTGGAAATGCTCCGGACGATCGCCGAGCCCAACGTGCAGCTTCTCGGCTCCCAGCCCGATGACGTGGTTAACGATCTCGTCAGCCGCGCCAAGGCGTTCGTCTACGCCGCCTGCGAGGACTTCGGCATCGCGCCCGTAGAAGCCCAAGCCTGCGGTACGCCCGTCATTGCCTACCGGCGCGGCGGCACGGGAGAGACGGTACTAGACCCGCGCGATCGCCCGGACGGCCCCACCGGCGTCCTGTTCGATCGCCAGACCGTCCCGGAGCTCGTCGCCGCCGTCGAGTACTTCGAGCAGCACCGCGATCGCTTCGATCCCCACTGCGCGCGTACCCAATCCGAACGATTTACCCCTAAAATCTTTGACGAACAATACTTAACCTTTATTCGCTATTGTTTAGAGCGTCGCGATCGCGCCGGTAAACAGTCGGTCACAGCGTCGCCAAACCCCGGTGAGGGCATAACCCTCTAGGGCGATCGCCCTAGAATCGAGGCGGAGTAAGTGCGGAGGAGAGGACTAACAAGCAGCATGGTCAATATGTCATCGGTGAAAGCACTGTCGAGCGTCTACCGGCGCGGCCGCACGTTTCGGATGACGGGCGGTCGCGTGCACTACGCAATTCCCCGCAGCAGCATCGCTCCGGGCAAGCGCGCCTTCGACATTTGTTTCGCGGCTAGCGTCCTGCTGTTGCTCATGCCGCTTTACCTGCTCGTGACGCTGCTGATCTACATCAGCTCGCCGGGGCCGATCTTCTTCACGCAAGAGCGCGTCGGTCGCGACTACAAGACCTTTAAGTGCTACAAGTTCCGCACGATGGTGCAAGACGCCGATCGCGTCCTCAGCGACATCCTGGCGCGTAACCCGGCCATGCGTGCCGAGTTTGCCGAAACCTTTAAGCTCAAGCGCGACCCGCGCATCACCTGGATCGGTCGCTTCCTGCGCGCCACCAGCCTCGACGAGTTCCCCCAGTTCTGGAACGTCCTTAAGGGTGACATGAGCATCGTCGGCCCGCGCCCGCTCGTCCCCGAGGAGCTGCCCCGCTACGGTCGCCACATCGACAAAGTCCTGACCGTGCGCCCAGGCATCACCGGCGTGTGGCAAGTCTCCGGACGCAACGACATTCCCTACGAAAAGCGGGTCAAGATCGACGTGTACTACGTCAACTTCCGCAGCCTCTGGCTCGATCTCGGCATCGTCCTCAAGACGATCGGCGTAGTCGTCTTCCCGAAAAATAACGGCGCGTACTGAGCCCGACCCCAGACCGGGCGAGCAATCGAAGACACGCCCCCCACGCGAACTCGACAGACGGGCTACATTTGGGAAGATAGATACTCTGCGATCGCCGCGAGGCCGTCCCGAAAAGGCGACCGGGAGTCGCTGCCGACTCCGCTCGATCGCAGCCCGTTCGATCCGTCTGAAATGCCCGTTCAGAGCCGCCGATCGCGCCTGTCCCGTTTAGTTCACCTTCCTACAAAATGACGAATACCAAGCGAGCGCTTATCACCGGCATCACCGGCCAAGACGGCTCCTACCTGAGCGAACTGCTGCTCGAAAAAGGCTACGAAGTCCACGGCATCATCCGCCGCACCTCGACGTTCAACACCGATCGGATCGACCATGTCTACGTCGATCCCCACGTCGAAGACGCCAAACTCTTCCTGCACTACGGCGACCTGAACGACGGCACGACCCTCCGACGCCTGATCGAGCAGATCGAGCCCAACGAAATCTACAACCTCGGCGCACAGTCCCACGTTCGCGTCAGCTTCGACTCGCCGGAGTACACCGTCGATACCGTCGGTATGGGCGTGCTGCGCCTGCTCGAAGCGATCCGCGACTACCAGCAGCGCACCGGCAACGAAGTGCGCTACTACCAGGCCGGTTCCTCGGAGATGTTCGGGAAAGTCCAGGAAGTCCCGCAGAAGGAAACCACGCCGTTCTATCCCCGCAGCCCCTACGCCTGCGCCAAGGTCTACGGCCACTGGCAGACCGTGAACTATCGCGAGTCTTACGGCCTGTTCGCCTGCAATGGCATTCTCTTCAATCACGAGTCGCCGCGCCGGGGTGAAACCTTCGTCACGCGCAAGATTACTCGCGCGCTGGCGCGCATCGTCGCTGGGACGCAGAAGAAGCTTTTCCTGGGCAACCTGGACTCGAAGCGCGACTGGGGCTATGCCAAAGACTACGTTAAAGCCATGTGGCTGATGCTCCAGCAGGACGAGCCAGACGACTACGTTGTCGCGACCAATGAGACTCACTCGATCAAAGAGTTCCTGACGATCGCCTTCGAGTACGCCGGTCTGAACTGGGAAGACTATGTAGAGTTCGATCCGCGATACCTGCGTCCGGCGGAAGTGGAACTGCTGATCGGCGATCCGGGCAAAGCGAAAGAAAAGCTCGACTGGGAGCCGGAAGTGACCTTCGAGGGGCTCGTGAAGCTGATGGTCGATGCAGACATCGCCGCACTGGGTCTGACGCCGCCCAGCGAGAAAAACCCCGACGATCGCGCCTTTGTGCGCGCTGACTCGACGCAGTTCGACTAAACCGCAAAACAACAATAATCGTTCGACACCAAACGTAGGGGCGCATGGCAATGCGCCCGGGATCGGTGGAAGCTCCGAAGATACCGTGGGCGCACTGCCGTGACGCCCCTACGAAATCGAACGTTATCGAACAACAAAAAGAGCTGACGATCGCGACCGATCGCCAGCTCTCTCTGTCGCAAAGATGCAACTCAACGATTCAAAACCCGCTGCGGTGCAAGCCTAGCGATCGACCGAACCCATGATTACGTCGATGCTGCCCAGGATCGCCACCAGATCGGCCACCTTCGCACCCTTGAGGATGTGGGGCAGGATCTGGAGGTTGTTAAAGTCCGCCGCGCGAATCTTAAAGCGCCAGGGGAAGATGTTGTCGTTGCCCTGGATAAAGACGCCTAGCTCGCCCTTGCCCGACTCCATACGGACGTAGTGTTCGCCCTCGGGAATCTTGAAGGTCGGCGCGATTTTCTTGCCCGCAAACTGGTACTCGAAGTCGTTCCACTTCGATTTCGGGCCTTCGGCGATGCGGCGCGCTTCCAGGTTCTCGTAGGGACCGCCGGGAATGTTGTCGAGCGCCTGACGCAGGATTTTAATCGACTCGCGCATCTCGCCGATACGGACGAAGTAGCGCGCCAGGCAGTCGCCTTCGGTCGCCCAGTGGATGTCCCAATCCAGCTCGTCGTAGCACTCGTAGCTATCGACTTTACGCAAATCCCACTTAACACCAGACGCGCGCAGCATGGGGCCGGACAGACCCCAGTTAATCGCCTCTTCGCGGGCGATCGTGCCGATACCTTCCAGGCGACGGCGGAAAATCGGGTTATTGGTGATCAGCTTTTCGTACTCTTCCACCTTTGGCTCGAAGTCGTCGCAGAAGTCGTGGCACTTGTCGATCCAGCCGTAGGGCAGATCTGCCGCAACGCCGCCGATGCGGAAGTAGTTGTTGTTGATCAGGCGCTGACCGGTGGCCGCCTCCCACAGGTCGTAGATCATCTCCCGTTCGCGGAAGATGTAGAAGAATGGCGTCTGCGCGCCCACGTCAGCAAGGAAGGGGCCGAGCCAGAGCAGGTGGTTGGCGATACGGTTTAGCTCCAGCATGATCGCGCGGATGTAGCTGGCGCGGCGCGGCACTTCGATGCCTGCGAGGCGCTCTGGCGCGTTGACCGTAATCGCTTCGTTGAACATACCCGCCGCGTAGTCCCAACGGCTGACGTAGGGCACGAACGCAATATTAGTGCGGCTTTCGGCGATTTTCTCCATGCCGCGATGCAGGTAGCCGATGACGGGCTCGCAGTCGATCACGTCTTCGCCGTCGAGCGTGACGATCAGACGTAGAACGCCGTGCATCGAGGGGTGGTGCGGCCCCATATTGAGCACCATTGGCTCGGTCCGTGTTTCCAGGTTGGGCATGTCCGCAGGGTTAGCGTTGAGGTTGGCGGTTCCAGAAGGCAGCAGCGATCGACCCGCTCGGCTTTCTGTGGGAACGATATCTAAAGTTTTATTATACGTAGTCTCGTGGGTGAGAGCGCACTGCGATCCCGAGTTGAGTCAGTTGCCCATCAGTCACCCAATCGAAACCCGGCGTCGCGTCCGGCTTTGAGGTCGGCGGCGGCGGCGTAGACGGCGCGCACGTTGTACCAGTTCAGAAAGATGCGCGAGATCTCCTGGGCGAGGCGAGGTTTACCGCGATCGATCGCCCACTGCATCGCGCCCGCCAGCGTCCGCTCGTTGAGGCGACCACCCAGCGACAGTGCGCCCCAAAGGATGCGGTGCAGCCAGGTCATCTGGATCATCAGCCGCACGTTAAAGGTGGGGTGCTTGCGGTAGAACAGCACGCCCATGCGCCCGCGCTGAATCTCGCGATCGATCGCATTGGGAATATCGCCGAGCTTGAAGGGCGGATGCCAGTGGTAGCCCGCTGCTTCGGGGCACTTGATGAGTTTTAAATCGAGCTGTCGTAGCCGCACGCCCAGCTCCAAGTCTTCCCAGCCGTAGAGCTGAAACTGCGTGTCGAAGAGTCCGGCGGCTTCGAGCCAGTGGCGGGCGATCGCGACGTTGCCGGTGGCGAAATAGGCGGCGGAAAAGTCGGTGAGCTTGTAGGGCTCGCGGGTCGGTTCGTCGAAGTTATTGGTGTCGATGACCGCGCCGTAGGTGAAGAGGCGATCGTGGCCGAGGCGCTGCTGGCCGCGCACCAGGGCGTCGGCGTGGCTTTGCAGAAATGTTTCGGTAACGACCAGGTCGCTGTCGATAAAGACGATCGTGTCGCCGGTGGCCTTCTCGACGCCGAGGTTGCGCGCCGCTGCGGGGCCGAGGTGTGCCTGAGCGAAGAGCCGCACGTGGGGCAAGTCGCCGGACTCGATCCAATCGATCGTGCCGTCTGTCGAGCCGTCATCGACCACTACGATCTCGTAGCCGTCCACGTGCCCGGGCTGACGCAGTCGCTGCGACTCCAGCGCGAGCAGGCACTTGCGCAGAATTGGCAAACGGTTGTAGGTCGGGATAACGACGCTGAGGAACATGGCGCTGCGCTGCGGGAAGCCTCGTGCAAACTAGCGCAGACCCATCCAGGTCAGCAGCCCTTGGCCGGTCAGCGCTTCGATCAGCAGCACGCTGATAAAGCCGATCATCGCAAAGCGACCGTTCATTCGCTCGGCGTAGAGATTCCAACCGAAGGCGGGCTCGGAGCCGGTTGCGGCATTGGTTTCGGTCGCTTGGGGCTCTTTCGGGGGTGCAGGTTCGGAACTCATGGCCGGTGTCGCTGACTCGTGAAATTTCTCTACATATTACGGCAAGCACTGCCGGGGCGATCGCGGCAGGCTAGGCGCGACGCGCGTCGAGGAGAAAACGGCAGAATGCGGCCAGACCGGAGAGCGGGTCGATCGCGGTTGGCGCGATCTCGTGGTGGGCGGCGGCCTCAGAGAGGTTCGGCAGGTGTTCGAGGTAAGTTTCATCGTCGGTCTGCCGCGCGATCGCCAGGTCGGCGAGGATGCGGGGAATGCGCGACTGCAAGGACAGCAGCGTCACAAAAGCCGCGCGCGAGAGCTTGAGCAGCTCGGCATTGTCGCGCGCGCGCAGCGTTGCCGTGTGAGGTAGGCCGGTCAGCAGGCAGATTTCGCCGAGAATCGCACCAGACTGCAGGCTAAAGGTCTTGGTTCGCGTATCGCCAACGTATTCGACGCAGCCGTCGATCGTGCCGCCGACTAAGATGTAGGCCGACTGGCTGATATGCCCCTGGGTGCAGAGAATATCGCCGGGAGCGAGGCGGTGGATTTCGAGCTTGGAGACGAGCGACCAAATTTCAGTTTCGGCGATCGTCGCGGCATCGCGGCCCAGCAGACCTTGCAGGAAGTCCGTACAGAGTTCAAAGACGTTTTTACACTTCATCACGATTTGATTGCACCGTCTGTCTGCTAGCTGTAAGCGCATGGGCTCTCTTTTTGGAAAATTTCCGATGCCCCCTCGCGGCTTCGTCGTTCGGGCTGTGCGGGCTGCGCGGGCTTGCGCGCCGCTTACCGGGCGATCGCCGGGGCCCGCAGCTGGTCGGCCCAGGCTGCCAGTTCGGCCAGCGAGCGATCGCGGTAGCGACCGTAGCGCTCGCGTTTGTCGCGGATTTTTTTGCCGCCCAGCACCGGGATAATGCCAAAGTTGGGCGGCATCGGCTGGAAGTGCTTCGGCGAGGCGGACGTGATGAAATCGAACAGCGCACCCATCATGGTGTTGACAGGCATTGCGAGGGGCTCTTCCCCTGATGCGATCCGGCCCGCATTCGTTCCCGCCAGCAGCCCGCCCGCCGCCGCTGCTGCGTAGCCTTCCGTACCGGTGAGCTGACCCGCCGCCAGGATAGACGGGTTGGCTTTGAATTGGAGTGTCGGCTGCATCAGCTCGGGCGAGTTGATGAACGTGTTGCGGTGCATGACGCCCATGCGGACGAACTCGGCGCTTTCCAGACCGGGAATCAGGCGGAAGACCCGCTTCTGCTCGCCCCAGCGCAGGTTGGTTTGGAAGCCGACCATATTCCAGAGCTGTCCGGCTTTGTCCTCCTGGCGGAGCTGGACGACGGCGTAGAATTTGCGGTCTTCGTCTCCGCGTCGATCGGTCAGCCCCACGGGTTTGAGCGGACCGTAGCGCATGGTGTCCTCGCCGCGCTGCGCCATCTCCTCGATCGGCAGGCATGCCTCGAAGAATTTCGCCTGCTCGCGCTCGAAGTCTTTCACCTCCGCCTGCTCGGCGGCGCATAGCTCGGTGTAGAAGCGCAAATACTGCTCCTTGTCCATCGGGCAGTTGACATAGTCAGCGTCGCCTTTGTCGTAGCGCGAGGCGCGGAAGGCCACGTCAAAGTCGATCGAGTCGCCGGTAACGATCGGGCTGGCCGCGTCGAAAAAGCTCATGTAAGCCATGCCGGTGAAGCGCTGTAAATCGTCGGTGAGCGCTTCGCTCGTCAGCGGCCCCGTGGTCAGGACGACGATGTCGCCGTTCGACGTATCGGGGATGCGCGTGACCTCTTCGCGCCGGAAGTCGATATTGGGGTGATTTTCCAGGGCGGCGGTCAAGTCGCGGCTGAAGAACTCGCGATCGACGGCCAGCGCGCCCCCGGCGGGGACTTCGTGTTCGTCAGCCTTTCCGATCACGACCGAGCCCAGGCGGCGCATCTCCTCGTGGAGCAAGCCCGCCGCGCGATCGGCGGCTTTCGCACCGAAGGAGTTGCTGCACACCAGCTCGGCGACCTCTTCGGAATGGTGCGCGGGCGATCGCTTCGTCGGGCGCATCTCATATAGCACCACTTTCGCGCCCTGCTGAGCGGCCTGCCATGCCGCTTCGGTTCCGGCAAGGCCAGCGCCAATCACGTGGACGGTTCGAGAAGAGGTCATGGTGAAGCCTCGTTGGCGGAACGAGGGACAGTCGAGAACCTACACTAGCACTGCCGGTTGGATGAGCGCGCGATCGCACCCAATTTCTCGGAGGCGACAACCGGAGAAAATACAAACATACACACAAATAAAAAGCGGACTCCCTAAGTTCGGGGAATCCGCTTTCATGCTTGCTTTTGGAGCCAAAACAGGCAACGAACTCAGGCCAGACTCGCCAAAACGAGAGCCAAGCTCGCAGCTTGCCAAGCCCTTAGCGAGCCGTATCTTTCATAAAGCCACTGTAAGCTTCCATGCCGTGCTCGCCGACATCAAGGCCGCGTTGCTCTTCTTCTTCAGAGACGCGGATACCGCCGACGACGAAGCCGATCGCGTACCAAGCAATGAAGCTGAACAGCACCGTGAAGCCGCCGATCGAAGCGACACCGATGAACTGGTTAACGATGTTGCCGCCACCGAAAATGCCGACAGCCAGGGTTCCCCAGATGCCGCAGACGCCGTGAACCGAGATTGCACCAACGGGGTCGTCAATTTTCAGAACGCTATCGAAGAAACCGACGGCGAACACCACCAGAACACCCGCGATCGCGCCGGTCAGCGCTGCCGCCCAGTAAGGCATCGCATCGCAGCCAGCGGTGATGCCCACCAGACCAGCCAGGATGCCGTTGATGCTCATCGAGAGGTCGGGCTTACCGTCCTTGAGCCAGGAGGTGAAGGTACCGGTGACGCCACCCGCCGCAGCGGCCAGGTTCGTCGTCACGGCGATGTAGGAAATCGCAGGGCTTGCCGCCAGCTCCGAACCGGGGTTGAAGCCAAACCAGCCAATCCAGAGAATCAGGCAGCCGAGGGTGGCAATGCTCATGTTGTGGCCGGGGATGGCGCGAGCGTTGCCGTTTTCGTCGTACTTACCGAGACGGGGGCCGAGGACGGCTGCGCCGACCAGTGCGGCCCAGGCTCCGACCGAGTGGACGATCGTCGAACCGGCGAAGTCAGCGAAGCCCAGATCTGCGAGCCAGCCGCCCGCCCAAGTCCAGTGGCCGGTGATCGGGTACGAAATACCGACCAGCAGCAGGCTGAAAATGATGAAGGCTTCGTACTTGATGCGTTCTGCAACCGCACCGGAAACGATGGTGGCTGCCGTTGCTGCGAAAGCAACCTGGAACAGGAAGTTCACCGAAATCGGCGATCCTGCCGGGAACGGATCGAGGCCGTAGGTCGCCGGATCGCCGCTGGAGAGGAAAAATCCACCCGCACCGATGAAGGCGTTACCTGACGTGCCGTACATAAACGAGAAACCGAACGCCCAGTACGCCACCGTTGCCAGTGCGAAGACGATCAGGTTTTTCGAGAGGATGTTAACGGCGTTCTTCTGGCGGCAGAAGCCGGTCTCGAGCATGCCGAAGCCCGCGTTCATAAAGATGACGAGGACGGAAGCGACCAACAGCCAAACGGTGTTGAGAACGCCTTGGATGTACTCAGGACTGAGCGAGTCGAGAGATTCGTCGAAGACTTGGGGGTTGGCGGCGTGAGCGGCCACGTCCCAGACGCCGAGGATAACGGCGGCCAGGGGAATTGCGGCGAGCCAGTAAATTGGCGTGCGTTGAAGCAGCGCGCTGAACTTACCGACCAAAGACGCTGATTGCGATCGAGCACGTCGTCGCACTCGTTTTTTGAGCGCTAGCTTTGCTGTCATGGTCTAAATCCAGATCCGAAAGTGTGTCTAGGGGAAATACCGCAAGTATCGACAAAGCTAGGTACAAGCCGCCCCAGGGAAATGGTTAGACTCTCTCTGCGATTTCGAGAACGAGGAGCAAGGTGTCTTGCGGTAGTTCACGCCTTCTATCTATTAAGACCCTCCCTTCCCGCCAATCGGAAAAACACGGAAATATTTCCATTTGGGGGGCGATCGCACCCAGTGGGTATGAATCGCTGAGGAGGTACGTTCAGGCGTGAAGAAGTTTAAAACAAGATGATTGCACCAAGATATACCCTGTTAATCTGTATCGAGCGACACATTTATGCGATTGTCGATCTTACGTATTAATACAGGATCGATCGGAGTGTTCTCGCAGTTTGGTGCGCCCGGTGGGTCTGGGTGCAAGCCGAATACTTAGGTCGAGCCGACTCGGTCTTTGCCCCAGGGGGCTTGCGTTTGGACGGTCGAGGCCGAGACTCTAGGATCGGCGATTGAGGTAGGCGCGCGAGCCGATCGCCTCGAGGCGAGATTGTTTGTCTTCCACCATCTTTTTTAGCTCGGCGCGGTAGGCTTCGAGCCGATCGCCGAGGCCCCGATCGCGGCTACCGAGGATCTGCGCGGCCAGGAGTCCGGCGTTTTGGGCGTTGCCGATCGCGACGGTAGCGACGGGAATGCCGCGCGGCATCTGGACGATCGAGTAGAGCGAATCGAGGCCGCTGAGGGTGCGGGTTTGGACGGGGACGCCGATGACGGGCAGTACCGTTAAGGCGGCGACCATGCCGGGCAGGTGTGCCGCGCCTCCTGCGCCCGCGATAATGACCTCCAGGCCGCGATCGCGAGCGGTTTTTGCGTATTCGACCATGCGATCGGGGGTGCGGTGCGCGGAGACGATCGCAACTTCGTGGGGGATCGCGAACTGCTCGAGGATTTCGATCGCGGCCTGCATGGTCGGCAGGTCGGAGTCGCTGCCCATAATGACGCCGACGCGGGGCTTGGTTTGAGTCATTGCGGCTTCCTGCAAATTTCAGAAGAGTGGATGGACGGGCAGCACGCCGCGATCGCCCGCGAAGTCGAGGCGACAGATGGAGTACGATCCCTGACGACTGCTGGATTTCCGCCCATTCTCCTATGGCGCTGAGCTTATGAAACTAACGATCGTTAACGCCCGCACGGCTGGGACGCTCGGCCTACAAGCGATCGCGATCGAGGCCGACGGACGGGTTCGCGCGCCGATCCCGATGGCAGAATTCTCCGATTCATCGAACAAAACTGAGGGCGAAACGCTCGACGTGGCGAGCGACTGGATTTCACCGGGCGGGCTGGATTTGCAGATTAACGGCGCGCTGGGTCTCGCGTTCCCCGAGGTGCGGCGCGAGGATTTGCCCCGATTAGCGGAAATCTGCCGCTGGCTGTGGAATGCGGGAATCGATGGGTTCGCGCCGACGATCGTCACGACTTCAATTGAAAATTTCCAGCGCTCTTTAGAAATCTTCGCCGAATTTCACGACTCACAGGCGCGCGAACCGAATGACAAACCGGCTGCAAAAATTATCGGCCTCCATTTCGAGGGGCCTTTCCTCAATCCTGCCAAGCGCGGCGCGCACCCCGAGGAGTTTTTGCAGCCGCTGAGTATCGATCGCCTCGATCGCGTCCTGGGCGATCGCGCCGACCTGGTGAAAATTGTCACCCTCGCGCCGGAACTCGACCCGACGGGCGAGACGCTGGGGGCCTTGCGCGATCGCGGCATCGTCGCCAGCCTCGGCCATTCCCTGGCGACGGCGGACGAGGCCGAGGCGGCGTTCGAGCGCGGCGCGACGATGGTGACGCACGCTTTCAACGCCATGCCGGGGCTGCACCATCGCGATCCCGGCTTGTTGGGCGCGGCGATCGTCGATAAGCGGGTACATTGCGGCTTGATCGCCGACGGCAAGCACGTCTGCTCGACGATGCTGAAAATTTTGCTGGCGGCGAGCTCCGATGGTCTGTTTCTGGTCAGCGATGCCCTCGCGCCGCTGGGGCTGCCGGACGGCGTGTATCCCTGGGACGATCGCGAAATTACCGTCACGGACGGCACGGCGCGGCTAGAAGACGGCACGCTGTCGGGAACGACGCGACCGCTACTCGACGGGGCGGACAACCTGGTGCAGTGGGGGATTTGCGGCCTCGAGCGGGCGATCGACTTGGCGACCCACGCGCCGCGACGGGCGGTTGGACTGGCGAACTGGGATAGCGAGCCGGGATCGGCGGCGGGGCTACTGCGCTGGTCTGTGGCGGGAGACGGGACAATCTCGCGATCCCGACTGTTGGGCATGCCAAATGCAGAATACATACGGGATCGACAGCCGATTGGCTCGGGGCGAACTGCCATCTAGTACGAGGTTTGTTAACTTACCCCTATCCATTTATCCTGCTTCGAGCAATCTCGCCTCGAGCTGAGTGTCATGCGCCTCCGTCGATCGCCCGATGAAACGTCCGCCCGGACTCCCGAAGTCTGGTTGCCTCGAGTCCGTCGGGCGCTACCCCGTTTCGGTGTTGCGGGAATCCTCGCGATCGCACTTGCCTCCGCTGGCCTCGCGTCATGCAGCCGCATCCCGCTTCAGGATTCAAGTGCGGTGGTCGCCCAGCCGGCCAGCGAGGAAGTCGCCACGACCGAGTCCAGCAGCACCGACCCGTCTGGAAAATCCGCAAAATCTGATGGAGCCGAGGGGCTGAGCCGCAACCAGCTCATCAACGTTCTGGCAGATTCGGATGCAGTCTATCTCGGCGAATTCCACGATCGTGACTACGATCACACCGCGCAGCTCGAAATCATTCGTGCGCTTCACGCCCGCGACCCGAACATCGCGATCGCCATGGAGATGTTCCATCGGCCATTCCAAGGCTTTATCGACGATTACCTGGCGGGTGACATCGGCGAGGAAGAAATGATCGCGAAAACCGAGTACGAGACGCGCTGGGGCTTTCCCTGGGAGCTGTACGCGCCGATCCTGCGCTTCGCCCGTGAGGAGGGCATTCCCGTGATCGCCGCCAACGTGCCGCGCGAGCTAACCCGAAAAGTCGCGGCAGGCGGACTCGATGCCCTCGAGGAAGGCGATTTCCGCTACGCGCCGCCCGTCGAAGACATTCGCTTGGACAACGAAGGCTACCGCGCGATGCTCTCCGACATTTTTCAGATGCACGCCCATATGGGTGCGGGGCATGCGGCTGGCGGTGAAGACGGCGACGCCAAAGCCAATGACGATGGCTTCGAGCGCTTCTTTTCCGCGCAGGTGCTGTGGGACGAGACGATCGCCGAGTCGGTTGCCATCTCGCTCCGCGAAGACCCAGAGCGCCAGGTGGTCGTTATCCTGGGTCGCGGCCACGTCGCCTATGACTTCGGCGTGCCCAGCCGCGTCGAGCGCCGCCTCGTCGAAGAAGACGGCATGACCGACTTCACCGGCACGTCGGTGTTCTTCGCGGAAGGCGGAGCCGAGCCCATCGAGCCACCCACTCCCGAGCTGGTGGATCTGAGCCCGGTCGATTACTTCTGGTCGTTTTAACCAGCATCGCTTTAAGCTGAGAGGCGATTCCTACTGCTTCGATCGGCGACCGATCGACCCTCAAGAGATACCCTCTCGCGCTGCGATGGAACTCGAATGCTACCCCTACGCTTCCGGTCAAGACGATGACGCCGTCTGCCTGTGGATGCGGCTCGGCCCCTACGGCGTGCTACTCGACTGCGGCCTGGAAGATCCCCATCCGGTACTCGTCGGCATGACCGAGGGGCGACCGCTAAACGCGATCGTCTGTAGCCACGCCCGCCCCGATCGCGCGCGCGGCCTACGATCGCTCCAGCTCGCATTGCCGAACCGCCCGATTTACACCAGCGAAGTCAGCGCCAAACTGCTGCCGCTCAACTGGCCCAGGCAAAACCGCATCCCGCAGTTTCGCGCCCTCGAGTGGCAGATGCCGATCGAGATCGCGCCCGATCTCTGGCTGGAGCTGATCCCCGCCGGACACCTGCCCGGAGCCGCCGTCACGCAGCTCACCTATACCGGCCAAACGGCGAAAAACGCCCACCGCCTACGCGTCACCTACGCCAGCAATTTTCTAATCTCGAATTCGCGGCTGACCTCCGGGCTCGACTTGGAGTCTTTGCATGGCTCGCGGCCGGATGTGGCGATCGTCAGCGGACGCTACGGCACAGCGCGCTACGAACGTCGTCGCTCTCAGGAGAACGAGATCGCCGCGCAAATCGAAGGCTGGCTCGAGCGCGGCCACACGATCGTGATGCCCGTCCCGGCGCTCGGCCTCGCCCAGGAGCTGCTGGCGATGTTCCGCGCGCACCATCACTTCACCGGGCGCGATCTGGATATCTGGGTCGATCGCGGCATCGCGGAGGTCTGCGATCTCTATCTCGAACAGCTCGAAGCGTTTCCGCAGTCGGTGCAGAATTTCGCGCGTCACCAGCCGCTCTTTTGGGACGATCGCGTCCGTCCGCGCGTGCATCGGCTTGAAGATACGGCGATCGAGCCGCTCAAAAAACTAGCGCAGGCTCCCAGCCTAATTTTGGTGGACGAAACCGCCGACCTGACGCCGTTTATCGATCCCAGCCTCAAGCCCGTCCTCCTCTGCTCCGACACGTCCGACGCGATTCGCGCCGACCTGCTGCCCCTGCCGGACGTGCCCTGCGAGATTTACCACCTCAGCGAGCACTGCGACATCGCCGGAACCACGCAGCTCGTCCACAACCTGCGCCCGCAGCACCTTATGTTCGTGGATGGCTCGACCAGCTATCTCGCCGATCTGACTAACCTCAACGAACTCTACGATCGCTACCAAGTCCACTGCCCGCAGACGTACCAGCCGATCGCCTTTCCGCTCAAACCGTTCTCCGGCATTAAGGCCGCACTCCCGGCGACGCGCTACGAAGGCGAGGTCGAAGAAGGCCGCAATCGCGCCACCATCTCGCTACCGCCGCAGCTTCAAAAAGACCCGCGTTGGCAAAAGCTCGCCGATACGGGCGTGATTGAGGTGCGCTGGCAGGGCGAGGATCTGCTGGTGCGCGGCGTGGTCGCCAGCGAGCTGCTCGAAGCCGTCCAGCCCCGCATCCCACTCGACGTGGCCTGCTGCGCCAACTGCATTTACTGTCGCGGCCAGCAGTGCCGCAATCCGAAATCTCCACTGGCCGATCGGCGGGTCAGCCCGGACGGCTACTGCATGGTCTTCGAGGCCGTCGAGTCGGAGTTTTGATGGCCGCTTTGGGTTTGGCGATCGTGGTGATTTTGACGATCGCGCTCGTCGTAGCGATCGCTGACCTCCACAACCCGATCGCGACCGAAATCCGTGCCGTTCTCGAAGAAATCCAGCATTTCATCGCACCAGTCCAACCACGCCCGCTCGAAGCGCACCCCGCGCCGCAGCGTCAGATAGTTGCCGACCTCTGACGGTTTCGGCTCCGATCGCGCCTGAAACTCGTTCGCCATCTCCAGGCAGTTTTGTAGCCCCTGCTCGTGGATCGCCCGCCGGTGGCGCAGCTCCTGGATGACGAGCGATCGGGGGACGGACGGCGATGCCAAAATCTTGACCAGCAAATCCTCGCGCATCGGCGTCGGCTCGCTCGGTTCGCCGCACCAACGCACGAACTCCGACAGTCCGGCCTCGGTCATCGCGTAGATTTTTTTGTCCGGCTTGCCCGCCTGCGGCACGAGTTCGTAGCTGACCCAGCCGCGCTCCTGCATCTTTGCCAGCTCGCGATAGATCTGCTGCTGGCTGGCCTTCCAGTAAAAACCGACGCAGTCTTCAAAGCGCTTACTCACGCCGTAACCGCTGGACGGCGCGTGGGACAAGACGGCCAAAATCGTGTGTGCGAGAGCCATAGGGCGGGGGCGCTTACCTCAAGTTTGAGATGGATTCGGTTTGGGAGATCGAAATTCGGGCACGAACTCCGTCGATCGCGCGGCGAAATCGAGACGCAATCGTAGCGCAATTGACATGCCCAACAAATTGAGTATAGTTTAAACTGTGTATTCATATTGTTGAATATCAACTTGTTGTTAACAAGGATGCACTCATGGGTTCTCTCCCTCGCGAACTGCCTCACGAACTCTCAGGGGTCGCGATCGCGCCTCGTTCGGAGTCCCTCCAGGCGGCAAATTCCACGTCGCTAATGGCGGCCCTATCCGAGTCCTCCCGCACGAGCGCAAAGCGTCGCCGCTGGCGACTGTGGATCGTCGCCGCGATGCTGCTCGGAACCGGAGCATTGTCCCTGCGGAGCTGGCAGGACAACACCGGGGCCGCATCGTCCGCCGATCCCGCAGCCGCCGAGACTGCTGACGCCGCCGAGACCAGCGCCGCCAGCACCTTGCCCGTGCGTGTCGTCGCCATCGAGCCAGTTTCGGGCTACGAAACCGAGCGCGCTTACACTGGCGAAATCGTGGCGCGGCGCAGCAGCGAACTGGGTTTCGAGCTGAGCGGCAAGGTGGTGTCACTGCTGGTGGACGAGGGCGATTTCGTTGGGGCGGGACAGGCGATCGCGCGGCTCGATACAGCCACGCTCGAAGCTCAACGGCGCGAGCTGGAGGCCGAGATCGCCGTACAGCTCGCCCAGTTGCAAGAACTCGAGGCGGGGCCGCGCCAACAGACGATCGACGCGGCGCGCGCGGCAGTGGCCGATCTCGACACGCAGCTCGAACTGTCGCGCATTCAGGAGTCGCGGCGCTTGGAGCTGTTCGAGGGCGGCGCGATTTCCCGCGATAGCTACGATCGGCAGGCATTCAATACCGCATCGCTGGAGAGCCGTCGAGACCAAGCGCAACGTCAGCTTGACGAACTCCTCGCCGGAACCCGCGTCGAGCAGGTGCAAGCCCAAGACGCCCGCCTCGGCCAGATCCGCGCCAGCATCGACAGTATCGACGTGCAAATCGGCAAAAGCGTCCTCTACGCGCCGTTTTCCGGCGAGGTGAGTCGGCGGGCGGTGGACGAAGGCGCGGTGGTGTCGGTGGGAACGCCGATC
Source organism: uncultured cyanobacterium (assembly GCA_937899645.1). Lineage (GTDB taxonomy): Bacteria > Cyanobacteriota > Cyanobacteriia > Cyanobacteriales > Geitlerinemataceae > RDYZ01. The sequence continues at coordinate 54,199 of CALCCD010000079.1, forward strand.
GTCACGCTCATGGAAGGCGGCATCATCGAGGCGCGGTTTGGCATCCCGAGCGATCGCGCCGGGGAGTTCTCGTTGGGTAGCACCCAACAGGTCAGCGTCGATGCGGGCGGCACAGTTTCCGGCGTCGTCTCGCGCATCTTGCCGGAGGTGGATGCCGAAAGTCGCACGACCACCGTGGTGGTAGAGCTGCCCAATCAAGAAGATCTTCGGGCAGGGCAGACGGCGCGACTGACGCAAACCGAGCGCCAGCAGCTTGCAGGCTTCTGGGTTCCGAGTACGGCGCTGGTTCCGGCGACACGTGGTCTCTGGTCGCTGTACGTGCTCGGCGCAGCAGAGGACGCAGATACGTTTGCCGTGACGACGCGCAATGTCGAGGTTTTGCATGCCGATGGCGATCGCATGTTGGTGCGCGGGACGGTGCAGCCGGGCGATCGGGCGATCGTCAGCGGCACGCAGCGGATCGTGCCGGGTCAGCTCGTTCGGCCTAGTGATGCTCTCGCTCAGTAATATCCACTTAAAGCCATGACACCAGATGAAGTTACGACGCTAAAACAGCAGCTTCACCAAACGATCGAAACTCTGCCTGCAGAGCGGCTTTTCGACGCCCGTGCATTACTTGGAGCCCTCCTTCACCTTCACCCGTGTTCCTCCGATGGATATCTAGAACAGCCCGTAAGCACGAGCACCAGAATTTTGGCTCACTTAAGAACGATCGAGCGTGGCTGGTTTCGTGTCGATCTCGACATGTGCTTTGAAGCTGTAAGCAGATTGTATGGAAGGATACATCGCCCTATCAAAGCCATATTTTCCCATTTTGGCGAAATCAAAAATACTCGAACGCACAGTTCCACAGCAGTTTATAGACCTCCATCTCTAATCGTTTGGTTTCGTGAAGATGTAGGGAGCGATAGCATTTCCTATCTTCAAGAGATGGTTGGCGAATTTCCTGGACACTTCACATGGACGCTCTGCTATCGGAAAGTTTACAAGTGCTGCACTCTCTGCCCGTCATTCGTTCACGACATAGCCATGAAAGATGGAGGATTCAATCTCAGTCAGGCAGAAAGCTTCATCGAAATTAACGAGCCCGACCTTGCCTTGAGAGCAAACCTTGAGTTTCAAGAGCTAATTGAATTCCTAGAAATAAGGAGTGCTGAAGGCTCGGGATAGCAAGATCTGATTTTTTTTAAATTTGGCTAGTCTCGATCTCGAATTCGAGGTGAGCGAACTCTATCTCGATATCGATTAACCTCATCGTTCCTACGCTCTGCGTGGGAATGCTTCCCCGGACGCTCTGCGTCCCGTCTGCCGCACACCTTAGTCGCGACGCGGAGCGTCTGACAATCGCGTTACCCACGCAGAGCGTGGGAACGATGCAATGCACTGCACCTCTTCACAATGAACCTCACCCTCATCAAAACCGATAACCTCGATCGCTTTATCCTCCGCAGCGATCGCCACTACAGCGCCACCTACGCCAACCTCGTCGAAATCCTGGTGCGGCTCCCCAGCGACTGCCGCCAGTTCAAGATCCAAGCCACCGACGGCGAAGGCGACTGGCTCGATCGCGACGAACTCGAAGGGCTGCTGAGCAAAGCCCTGTGTTGGGGAACCCAAGACGAAATGCTCGTACCCATCGACGGCTAGACCATCCGCAAGATCGTGTTTTATCGCAACCGCCAGCTCCTCTTTTTAACGCTGCTCCTCGTCCTCACCTGGGGTCTGTCTTCCTTCTTCACGCTGCCGCGCCTGGAAGATCCCGGAATCGTCCAGCGCACCTCCACCGTCACCACCTTCCTCCCTGGTGCGAGTCCCGAGCGGGTTGAAGCGCTGGTCACGGAAAAGATCGAAGCCGAGCTGGAAGAACTCGAGGAAGTCGATATCCTCGAGTCCACCTCCAGCGCCGGAATCTCGGTCGTCACCGTGACGCTCCAGGACTCGATCCGTGACATCGACCCCGTATGGTCGAAGGTGCGCGCCAAGATCGACGATGCGACGCCGCTGCTGCCGCCCGACGCCAGCGATCCGGAATATCGCGACGCCAAACCCACGGCCAACGCTGCGATCGTGGCACTCACCTGGCAGCTCGACACCGCGCCGAACCCGGCGATCCTGCGGCGGCTCGGGCAAGAGCTGAGCGATCGGCTGCGGGCGATCCCCGGTACGGAAACCGTCGAGGAGTTCGGCGATCGCAACGAAGAAATCCGCATTGAAGTCTCCGTGCCAGAGCTCGCGAATCTGGGGCTGACGGCCGCGCAGCTTTCCGAGCAGATCCGCGCCAGCGACGCCAAGGTGTCCGCCGGTCAGTTCCGCAGCGACAACAGCGAGCTGCTGCTCGAAGTCGATAGCGAACTGGACTCGATCGAGCGGATTCGCCAAATTCCAATTCGAGTTGCAGGCGGCGGTTTCAGTCAGCGCCTGGGCGATATCGCCACGATCGTTAAGGGCGTCGAGGAGCCAGCACGGGAACTGGCGATCGTCGATGGTTATCCGGCAGTGGTCGTCGCCGCGCGGGTCGAGTCGTCGGTGCGCGTCGATGCCTGGGCGGAGTTCGTCCGCGAGGATCTAGCGCAGTTCGAGACCGAGCTTTCCGAAGGCATCGGCCTAACGACCATCCTCGACCAGAGCCAGTACGTCGAGCAGCGTCTCAATGGCGTTTTGGTTAACCTGGCGATTAGCTCCGGGTTGGTGGTGGCGGTGTCGTTCTTTATTCTCGGCGGCAAATCTGCGCTGGTGGTCGGCTCGGCGCTGCCGTTGGCCACGCTGATGGTATTTGGCTGTATGAGCGTGTTGGAAGTGCCGCTGCACCAGATGTCGGTGACGGGGCTGATTATTGCCCTGGGACTGCTGATCGATAACGCGATCGTGGTGGTCGATGAGGTACAGATCCGCCTGCGGAGCGGCCTCTCGCCCGATCGCGCTGTTAGCGGCACCATCTCGCACCTGCTCGTACCACTGCTAGCTTCGACGCTGACCACTGTACTGGCCTTTATTCCCCTTGTCGTTGCGGAAGGCGGCACGGGCGAATTTATCGGCACGATCGGCCTGACGGTAATCTTGGCGCTGCTTTGCTCGCTGTTTCTATCGCTGACGGTTATCGTCGCTTTCGTCGGCCGTCTGGCGCGTTGGGAGCCGCTGCCATTTCTGCATCACGGACTCAAGCTGCGCGCCCTGGAGCGGGTCTACGATCGCAGTCTGGCGCTCGTCTTTCGTCGCCCGTGGCTCGGCATCGGGCTAGCGATCGTGCTGCCGATCGTCGGCTTTACGCAGTTCGGCCAACTCGGACAGCAGTTCTTCCCGCCCACCAACCGCGATCAGTTTCATATCGAAGTGGAGCTACCGGAGCAAACCCCGATCGAGCGCACCCGCGAGCTCGCCCTTGAAATTCGCGACAGCGTCCGCCAGCGCGACAGCGTGCGCGATATTCAGTGGTTCCTGGGCAAGAGCGCCCCGACGTTTTATTACAACGTGGTCGCCACCCGCGAGAACGCCCCGAACTACGCCCAAGGCATCGTTCAGCTCGACTCTACCGTCGGTATCCGAGACACGATTCGATCGCTGCAAACCGAGCTCGACGCCGCCTATCCCGAAGCGCAAATCCTGGTGCGCCAACTCGAGCAGGGGCCACCGTTCGCCGCGCCGATCGAGCTGCGTCTCTACGGCGCGAACGTGGACGAACTGCGCCAGCTCAGCGATCGTCTGCGCGGCGAACTCAGCCAAATCGAAGGCGTCACCCACAGCCGCGCCGCGCTCAACAATGCCCGTCCCAAGCTCTCGCTCGTGGTGGACGAACTCCAGGCGCGCCGCGTCCAGCTCGATAACCAGGCGATCGCCCGTCAGCTCGACGCAACCCTAGACGGCGCAACCGGCGGCTCGCTGCTGGAGGCCACCGAAGACCTGCCCGTCCGCGTCCGTATCACCAACGATCGGCGCGGCGACCTGAGCAATATCGCGACCCTCGATCTGCTCGCGGGTTCTCAGACCGTCCCCCTCGACTCCCTCGCCGATGTGCGCGTCGTCCCCGACTTCGCTTCGATTACGCGCTACAACGGCCAGCGTGTCAGCACCGTCCAGGCATTCCTCGAAGCCGGTGTACTGCCCGACACGGTCTTAACGAAATTCCAGGCGCAGCTCGACGCGATCGGCTGGGAGCTTCCGGCGGGCTTCCGGCTCGAATATGGCGGTGAGGCCGACGCACGCGGTTCGGCGATCGGTAGCCTGCTCTCGATGTTGGCGGTACTGCTGGTGCTGATGATGGCGGTGCTCGTGCTTTCGTTCGACTCGTTCGGTCTCGCGGGGCAAATCGGCCTCGTCGGCGTCTGGGCGATCGGGCTAGCCGTGCTAGCGTTGCGGATCTTCGGCCAACTCTTCGGCTTTACAGCGATTCTGGGCACGCTGGGGCTAATCGGCCTCGCGATTAACGACTCGATCGTCGTCCTGGCCGCCCTGCGCGACGATCCCGACGCCCGTCGCGGCGACTGGCGCGCCACCCAACATGTCGTCGGCCACGCCACCCGTCACGTTGTCGCCACCACCGTCACGACCATCATCGGCTTTATGCCGCTCTTCTTCGACGAGACGGGCTTCTGGCCGCCCCTGGCGATCGCGGTGGCGGGTGGCTTGGGCGGTGCGACGCTGCTGGCGCTCTACTACATCCCGGCGGTTCACGTGCTGCTGATGCGGCGCTCCGGACGTTCGGATCGGGCGGGGCGAGTGACGGACTCCGTGCCGTCAGTCCCCAGCCTTAAACCTGGCGTGGCGGGCTCTGTGGACGTCGAGATTTACTAAGAGCACTCCACAAATATATTCGTCCAGAAGCCGCCAATGAAGGCTGAGCTTGTCGAAGCCTGGGTGTGACGCACTTCGACAAGCTCAGTGCTCGAATCCTGAATACTGGACATTTATTTCCGTGGAGTACTCTAAGCGGCAGCGTGTTCGGCTCGCTCGGGGCTCCAAGTATCGATCGACCCCGCGTCATATTTGGCGCGGGGTCGTCAACGTATCTGCGGTTTTGCCAGAGAGACCTATGAATCGAGCTTTTTCGCCACGATTGCATCAAGCGACCACTGGCCTGCCCCACCGATCAGCAGCAGCGCGTAAACGCTGGCATAGAGTGATGCCGTTTCTAGCGGCGGCACCACAAAACCGTCGGCCTTGAGGTGGAAGAAGATCGCCACGGCCATCGTGCCCAAGAGCGCGAGGGCGTTGACTCGCGTCAGCAGCCCGAGGATCAGCAGCACGGAGCTAACCACTTCCACATAGGCCGCGCAGTAGGTCAGGAAGACGGGAAACGGCAGACCGATAAAGCTGACGACGTTGTCGGCGAAGCCCTGAACGTCGCCGAGCTTATCGACGCCGTTGTGGATCATCAGCGCGCCGACAGCGAGGCGGACGACGAGCCAAAAGGCTTGGAACGGAGCGCCTTCGGAGCTGCTGGAGGCGAACAGTAGACGGGGGAGCGAGGAGCCATTGCTCGATTCGGCTTGTGGGGAAGTCATGAAGGGGGAATTATTCGGGGCGATAATGAAATTTTGACAAGTAATCCACCGCTGTCAAGCGCGATCGACCCGAAGCGCTGAATTCAGCTCGCCGCCCTCGCAGTAATGCTCCAATTCGCGTAGCCCGCCTGCATACCGACGGTTCGCCTCATTGCGTCTCGATATTGCAGCTTGAAGCGCCTTATCACGCTCGCTTGACGGCTCGGCTTCCGCCAGCGGAGCCAGCTCGCGCCTTACCCGCTCTGTTTCCTGCAACCTTGCTGCCAACTGGGAGCCGATCGCCTCCAAGTCCTCATCTCCCAAATCCAGCGCCAGTAGCTGCTCGGCACTGTGTCGCGACACCTCGGCTTCCGCGAGCAGACCGGCCTCCGTTTGCAGCCCCGCCGCCGACAAATTTTGCTCGTAGGCAGCCAAGCTGTCCTCGGTGTATCGATCGACTAAGTTATAGACCTGTTGGCACTCCGGATAGCGTTCGTAAGCGCGGCGCTGTTTGATGCCGAAGGGGTCATCGAGATCGAACGTGCAGGCGGTCAAGCTCAGGCAGGCGAGCGCGCTGCCAGCGAAACGAATGAGTATGGGAGACGTGCGGCAGGGAACTTCGGGCATCGAACTCGATCGCACACGACTACCCGACAACCTCCACCTCCGGTGACATCCATTCCTCCGACTGCGCCAGATGCGTCTTCAGCACCGCCACCGACACCGGCCCGTCGAGGTGTTGCCAGGGCAAGACCCGATCGCGATCGTATTCCGCAAACGCATAGTCCTCCAGCGGCGGTATCTCGCCGCGCATATCCTTAAACGCCCGCTTGTAACTGCCTAGCGTGTCGCCGTAGCCGCGCACTTTTTCCAGCAAGTGCGACAATCGCCGATCGCCGCGCGAGATCAGCGCCTGGATCACCGACCAGTTGTAGCTCTCCGGTCGGAACTCGATGCCCTTCGATCGCAGCTCTTTCTGTAGCCGCTTGAGGCGCTTGTCGGCTTTCTTACTAACGCCGAACCACTGAAACGGCGTGTGGGATTTCGGTACGAAGGTGCTGCACCCGAGCGTCAGACGCAGGCCGGGGACGTCTTTTTTGAGCGATCGCATCATCTCCACGGTGGCGTCTACGTCTTCCTCCACTTCGCCGGGGATGCCGACCATGCCGTAGAGCTTCAGCGCCTTGAGACCGCCCGCTTTCGCCGACTCTGCCGCCTGGGCGATTTCGTCGGTTGCCAGCTTTTTATTAACCACTTTACGGAGGCGCGCCGAGCCGCTTTCAACGGCGATCGTGATCGATCGCGTGTCGCGGCGGCTGAGGACATCGGCCAGCTTGCGCGTGACGGTGTTCGTCCGCACGGAGGCGATGCTGAGGCGCACGTCGTCGTATTTTGGCTGGCCGATGTAGTCGAGGATCGTCTCGAACTGCGGGTGTTGCGTAATCGACGCGCCGAGCAGACCGAGGCGGGGCGTCACTTCCAAGCCGCGTTCGATCGCCGGGAGCAGCGACCCCTCCAGGTCGGCGACGCGAAACGGTAGCGTCAGATAGCTGGCGAGGCAAAAGCGGCACATCTCCGGGCAGCTTCGCACCACTTCGACCATAAAGATGTCCGGCCACGCGGCGCGCTCGGTAACGACTGACGAAGCCAGCAGCGTATTGCTTTTGTGGGTTTGCTTGACGACACTGGCGGGGATATCGGCATCGACGGGCTCGATCGCGGCGATCGGGCCGTCGGGTGTCTCGTAGCGGACTTTGTAGAGGCTGGGGACGTAGAGGCCGGGTACGCGCGCCAGGTGGCGGAGCTGGGCGTCGCGATCGGCGTCTCGCACTTCTTTATAGGCGTCGATAAAGGCGGGCAGCGAGACTTCGCCATCGCCCATCAGGATTACGTCAAAGAAGTCGGCGAAGGGCTCCGGGTTCGCGGTCAGCACCGGGCCACCGCCGAAAATCAGCGGCGCGTTGCGCGAGGCGGCGAGGCGATCGGTGGCGCGCACCGCAATGCCCCGCGATTCGAGCATCTCCAGAATATTGACGTAGTCCAACTCCCAGGACAGCGAAAAGCCGAGGATCTCGAGATCCGAGGGCAGCGGGTCGCTCGCATCGGTGAACAGCCGCGAGACGGATAGGTCGCTGCGCGCCGCAAACGTCGCCCAAACGGTCTGATAGCCGAGGCTGGTTATCCCGACACTGTAAGTATTTGGGAACGCGAATGCCAGCTCGATCGCATCGGGATCGGGCGCAGTGGGATCGAAAAGCAGGCGCTCGTCCTGGGTGGGAATCGCGTTCACGGGGCGGCAGGGAAAGGTCTAAAAATATTACGAGAGCTGGTGCGATCGCGCGTTTCGTGCGGTTCTACGCGATTGCCAGACGTACACCAAAGTACAGTACCTGCTGGCCGCCGTGTCACGACCCACAAACGCAAGGGGCGAGATTCACCTGCGGCACGGCCTCACCGAAGCCCTGCCGACCTCGACCCCGCCGACCGAAAAAGTCGAAAATCCGGCGTCGATATCGGACGGTTTTTTCCCTCGATCGCTCGTCGATCGGGGGGTCTATAAACGTTAAAATAGTAGAGTCCCACACGATTCGTGTTGGTAAACCCCTTACAGCTACGCATGAAGCTTACATACACCCGCTCCCTGTCCCGCGTACGATTGGCAACCCGTTCGCCGAGCGTCTCTCTTCGCGAGGCACAGCAGCGTTTATCGATGCAATTCCCGAATCTTTTTGGCTAGCTCGATCGACTGGCCGTCTATTCTCGGGCGACCTCGCCCGCGAATCAGCAACAGCGAGTGGAAGCGATCGACCCGCGATCGACCCCGCTCCCCCGGTAATTGCCGCCCCCGATTCATGCTCAGGAGAAGCGAGAAATGCTACACCGCAAACTTTATCAACTGTGTTGCGAACATCGCGAGGTTTGTATTTTCCTGCGCGACCAACAGCGCTGGCTCGATCGCGTGACGATCGTCGATATCGAAGGCGACCTGGTTACCCTGCGCTACGAATCCGACGAAGAAGACGAACTCTGCGCGTGGGAAGAAATGGTTCGCCTCGAGAGCATCGGCTCGGTCAGCCAGAAGCTCGCCAGCGTGCCCAAAGGTAACGTCGAGCCGCCGGTATCGGAAGACTGCCCGGAAGCCGAGCGCCTGCACAAGCCCAATCCCGAAGCGGGCGGCGACGAAACGCGCCCGAATCGCTAGTGCTCTTCCCTGGCTCTTCGCCGCGCTGAATGCACGCAACTCGCGCAAACTTACGCCGAATAGTCACGAGCGAGCGCCGTCCGGATAGCTGGGCGGCGCTCGCTGCGTTCGGGCCTATTGTGAAGTGGCGAATTGTGAAGTCTCGATCGCGCCGACGCCCCAACCACCGCGATCGGGATCGAACTCGCTAAGATTAGGGAAATACCGCGCGATCGAACCGCCCTCGAACGCCACGCCACCGCTCGGGACTCCTGCCATGCTGCCTTTCTTCTCATTTCTTATTGCCTTGACGGCCTTCGCAGGCGGCTTCTGGGGGTTCAGCCAGGCTCGACGGGCGCAAGAGCGAGAAGCGCGGAACATGATGCCGGTCGCTCCCAATTCGGCTGTCGCTCCGACCCCAACGGGCGCAGCACCCAACGCCGCACCGAACAACGCTCCCGGCGACCCCAATGCACCAGCGGTGGACGTTCCGCCCAGCCCGGCTCGCCCAGAGGACAACGTCGGCACGGGGCTCGCCGACCCGAACGCCACTGGCGTAACGGCAACCGATCAAAACGCCCCAGGCGGGAACGCCACTGACGCAGACGCCACTGACGCGACCGATAATGCCGTGCCGACCCCGACTCCAGCCCCGACCCCGACTCCGACCCCCGCGACGACCCCCGCGCCCACCCCCCCCCCCCCGAGCACGGAAGAGGTGGACACGGGGGAGTAGTTTAAGGGGGGGGGGGGG
>CALCCD010000080.1 GCA_937899645.1 uncultured cyanobacterium
CCGTCAACCCCTAGACCCTAAAGTTTTTTGGGGGGATTGACTGATAAACCTGGAAGCCAGCCAAGACAAGACTTTGCGAGGAAGAAGGCGCTTCGAGGTGGTCGGAGGATTGATTTCTAGGTCTGGGAATGTCTAGTGGGTAGTGAGGCTTGCATAATGGTCTGGTTGAGTTTGCCGGGTAGGCTGTAGATGAACTTCCAGTCATTGATATTGAAGCTGCATGAGTTTTGGGGCGATCGCGGATGTTTGATCGCGCAGCCGTATGACACGGAGAAGGGTGCGGGAACGATGAATCCGCATACGTTCTTGCGGGCGATTGGTCCTGAGCCGTGGTCGGTGGCGTATGTAGAGCCCTGCCGCCGCCCGACGGATGGCCGCTATGGTGAGAATCCAAACCGCTATCAGCACTATTACCAGTATCAGGTGCTGATCAAGCCGTCGCCGGACAATATTCAAGAGGTGTATCTCGATTCGCTGCGAGCGTTAGGCATTCGCCCGGCCGATCACGATGTGCGGTTTGTGGAGGATAACTGGGAGTCGCCGACGCTGGGAGCATGGGGCGTGGGCTGGGAAGTCTGGCTAGACGGGATGGAGATTACGCAGTTTACGTATTTTCAGCAGTGCGGTGGCATTGACTGTAAGCCGGTGCCGATCGAGATCACCTACGGTTTGGAGCGGCTGGCGATGTATCTCCAGGAGGTGGAGTCGATCGCGGATATTTTCTGGACGGACGATGTGAAGTACGGTGATGTTCATCTCCAGAGCGAGATCGAGCAGTGCAAATATAATTTCGATGCTTCAAGCCCTGAGCTGCTATTCGAGCTGTTCGGGCTATATGAAAAGGAAGCCGGACAGCTTATCGAACAGGGTTTGACGCTGCCAGCGCTGGATTACATCCTGAAGTGCTCGCACTCGTTTAATTTGCTCGATGCGCGGGGTGTGATTTCGGTGACGGAACGGACGCGCTATATCGGACGTATCCGCAATCTGGCGCGGGCGGCGGCGGCAATTTATTACGAGCAGCGTCAGGAACTCGGGTTTCCGCTGGATCGATCGCCGTTGAGCACAGCCGATTCGGAAGCGGCGTAGCAGATGCAAGACTGGCATACTCAACTATTTCGCGGCTAGTCCAATCCGTGCGCTCCTCAGTAAGCTAAGCAGGAGAGCGAACGGCCAGCGTGTGACCGAAGCAACACATTTCTCTTTACATTTGCTTTACAATGCGGGCCAGTTTGCGGGTGATGTGCCTGCAAGCTGGTTTGCATTGAGAGAGGATGACTGATGGATTTTCGTGAAATGTTGGAGCCGATCGCGGCTCAGTTTCGAGCCCTAGACATGCCGGAGGTGGTCGTTCATTGGGGACACCCGCTGATGATGGGCATCGTGATCGTAGCGATGGGCAGTTTTGCGGGCATTACGGGCTGGAAAGGTCGTTTGGCTGCGGTCGGTAGCGACGAGCGCATCTCGCAACTGACGGATCACAAAAAGGTCGCTCCGCTGATGGCGATGTTTCTGGCGATGGGCTACACGGGTGGCGTGCTGTCGCTGGTGATGCAGGAAGAGGCGATTTTCGAGAGCCCTCACTTCTGGACGGGGTCGACTGTGATTTTGCTGCTGCTGAGCCAAGGCTTGCTGACGCTAGCTGGCTTTTGGGGCGATAAGGGTAAGCTGCGGACTGCACATGCGTATCTAGGCAGCGTGACGCTAGGCGTAATGTTGCTCCACGCGGCGTTTGGCCTAAGTCTGGGCTTCACAATCTGATACGCCCTATAGGCGTTTGCCGTCTGAATAGATCGGCAAACGTCCTACAATCTTCGCGTCGATAACTCTCGGAGCGAGATGCGTGTTGGACGCGGCCTGATACGACCCATAAAGCCTCAGCGGAGACGCACGTGATGCAGCCGTTGGGGGGGTATTTCGTTCTGTGTGGCTACATTGTGGGACTGTTGCTCGCGCCGTCGCTGGGGTGGCCGTGGAATTTAGGTTGGCTGCTGGCGGGCTGGCTGGTTGGGGCGATCGCGCCACGCGTTTGGAAAGGCTCTCCGAAAGCGGTGGCGTGGGTTTGCGTCGGAGTCGTGGGGTTTTGGGCGGGTTTGTATTTCCAGGCGCGTCAGCCGCTGCCTGCCGAAACGGATATCTCGCATTTCGTGACGCGCTTTTCTCGCGGGGAGGCGGTGCGCGTGTGGGGTCGAGTGGAGGAGCGGCCACAGTTGACGCGGGCGGATCGGGCGCGGTTTCGGTTTACGGTGTCGGAGGTGCGCTGGCATGAGGGGAATGCCAAGCGGGCAGCAGAGGCGACGGGATCGCTGTACGTGACGATGCCGCTGCTTCAGGTGACGGGGCTTGGGACTGGCGATCGCGCCGAGCTGTTGGGGCGGCTGTATCTCCCGAGGACGCCGACGAATCCGGGACAGTTTGACTTTCAGCGTTTTTTGGCGAAGCAGGGGATTTGGGCGGGGCTGGCGGGCGAGTCGATCGACTGGGAGACGGTGGAAGATCGAGCGTCATGGCTAGAGGCGGTGCGCCAACGGATCGTCCGCGCTCACGTGGAGGGGCTGGGCGTGCCGTCGGGGCTGCTGATGAGCGCGATGACGATGGGGCGCTGGAGCGTCGATGTGCCCTACGAGCTGCGCGATCGCCTAACGGATTTGGGCTTGGCGCACGCACTGGCGGCATCGGGTTTCCATGTGGGCATTATTTTGACCAATGTACTGAAAGTGGCGGGCGGCTCGCCGAGGTTCCAGTTTGGGACGGGTTCGATCGTGCTGGTGCTCTACTCGGCGCTGGCGGGGTTTCAGCCGTCGGTATGTCGCGCGGCGTTTATGGGCTGGGCGGGGGTGTTAGGCAAAGTGTTGCAGCGGCGCGTGCGATCGAGTGGAACGCTGCTGGCGATCGCGTTCGTGCTGCTGTTATGGAATCCTTTGCTCGTTTGGGATCTGGGCTTTCAGCTTAGCTTTCTGGCGACGTTCGGGCTGATTGTTTCGACCGAGCCGATCGCGCGCCTTTTTGCCTTGACGGGTCTGCCGGTGGGGCTAGGAGGCGCGATCGCAGCGCCGATCGCGGCGACAGTGTGGACACTGCCGATTCAAGTGTATGTATTCAACGTCGTTTCGCCCGTCGCGATCCCGGTTAATTTCCTGGCGGGGGAAGTGTTGGGCATCGTAACGACTGTGGGATTTTTTAGCGGCGTTGCGGCGGTTGTTTCACCAGCGCTGGGCAGCGCGATCGCGCGCGGTTTGGCTTACCCGATGCGCTGGCTGCTGGGAGCGCTGACCTGGGTTCACGATCGCGTCGGGCGTCCCTGGTTCGTGCAGCAGATCGAGCTATGGCAGGTGCTGGCGATGTATGGAGTGCTGGTGGGTCTCTGGCTTTGGAGCGCGCGCTCCGAGAACATCGCTCGCGAAGCCGCCGAGCGCGAGGCGACAGACGACCAAGCCACAAACCGCGAGGCGGATCGACTTATCAATGGCAGCGCTCAATCGAGTCAAGCGCCCAGATTTTGGGAGACCGCCGTCGGCGCGATCGCGAGTTTTGCCGCTTGGGGCGCGATCGTCTTCGCTCCAGCGTATTGGCAGCGCGACGCGGCAACCGAGCTATTCGTCCTCGATACGGCGAGCGCACCGGTTGTTGTCGTTCGCGATCGGGCGGAGGTCGCTACGATCGGCGGTAGTCACAATTCCGATGCGATTACCTTTGCGCTGCTGCCGATGTTCCGAGAACTCGGCATCAACGAGCTGGCCGCGTCGATCGATGTAGAGGCTCCACCAACGGACGATCCAGAAGCTGCCGTTAGCCTCGCCGCGCAGTTCCCCGTCGCACACTCGATTGCGGGCGCTGAGTTCTCAGAAACCGGGCCGATCGGCATGGGCAACGTCAATATCGAGCCCCTCGGTCGATCGGGCAACTTGCGACTGCGGATGAACGCAGAGACGTGGATCGTGTTGCTGGACGGTTCGCAGGCCGCGATAGAAAAGTCATTCGCGGCGTTGGCTGGCGGTGAAGTGTCGAGCAATGCAGGAGGCAACGAAATAGCAGACGCAGCGGCGATCGATGTCGTCTGCTGGTCGGGCTCGGACATCGCAGCCGAAGTCTGGACGCGCTGGCAGCCCCGTACGGCGATCGCGGTCGATCGCGTCAGTCCAGAAACAGCGACGCTGCTTGAATCTCGCGGTATCGAACTTTGGGAAGCTCGGCGCGGCGCGATCGTCGCTCGAGATGGTGCGCTGCAGCGAGCTGTAGGGGGGCGACAATCAACGGACTGGTCGCTCTAAGCGCCCTCAAGTGTCCTGTCGCGTCAGGTAGAGCTGCACTCCGACGATCGTCAGCGTCGCCAGTAGCAGCAACGTCGCCACGGCAGAAGCGTAGCCGAAGTCAAACAGATTAAAAGCCTGCTCGTAAACGTAGTAAACGAGGAGGTTGGTGGAGTTAAGCGGCCCGCCACCTGTCATGACGTAGACTTGCTCGAAGCTGCGTAGCGTAAAAATTGAGGTGGTGACGATCGTAAAGATGAATGTCGGACGCAGGCCGGGCAGCGTAATGTGGCGAAACTGTTGCCAAGCGTCGGCACCATCCAGAGCTGCCGCCTCGTAGCGAATCTTCGGGATCGCCTGTAACCCAGCCAAAAAGACAACGAGATTAAAACCGACCTGCTTCCAGATGCTGAGCAGAATCAAAATTGGCATCGCCCAGGTCGCGCTGCCCAACCAGGGAATCGGAGCGCGGCCTAGGTTGCTGAGTAGAGAGTTGACCGGGCCGCTGGTTTGGAACAGCCAGCGCCAGCCGAGACCGGCGGCAACGATCGAAACGACCGAAGGAATAAAGTAGGCCGTCCGCAGCAAGGTGCGCCCGAAAGCGATTTTGTCGAGGACAGTGGCAAGCGCCAAAGGCACAACGATGCTGGGAACGAGGGTCGCGATCGTAAAGTAGACCGTGTTGCCAACGACTTGCCAAAAGTCGGGGGAAGCGAAGACGTTGCTGTAGTTACGCAGTCCAACCCAGCTAATCCCGGCGCGCGTAAAGCTACCCACCGTAAAGCTCAGGCCCACCGAGTAGAGAATCGGGCCGAGAACGAAAATGGCGAAGAGAACTAGAGCCGGGGCGAGGAAAAACCAAGCCGCGAAGGTTTCGTTATCCAGCCAGCGGCGAAATGAGTTGCGCGAAATCACGGGAAAGACCGAGGGGAAACAGCGATCGAGATGGATTTCAGGCCGGGACGCGCAATAACCCTATGTCGCTGAGGACGGTGCCACACTCTTAAATTACTCCACGGAAATAGACGTCCACTGTCCGGGATTCGAGCGCTTTGCGAAGCCGTTGGCACAACCTTCGCGAAGCCAATGGCGCAGCATACCTAGGCTGTCGGCAATGCCGATGCGACGCGAACGACAAGCTCAGCTTTCATTGACGACTTCTGGATAAATATATTCTTGAAGTGCTCTTAAAAAGCCTGAATCCATTCTTTAATCGTATATTCAGTCCAAATTTTGTTCTTCCAGTACGGATCGCCCTGAATTAGTTGTTCGACGAGGGCTTCGCTGTCAGCTTCGTAGATTCCAAAGACTTTCGTGTTGTCCTTGGTCGGGCCGAGGGTCACGAGAATGCCCGACTCTTTTTGCGCCTCGAGGCCATTGAGATGGGCTTGGCGGTAAGGCGTGCGCTTTTCGAGTGCGTCTTCGCAGTAGCTGCCCCACATAATGTATTTCGCCATCGTCGATTTGCCTCACTAGATCGCGGCTCGGTCGGGCGCATCCAATGTTACAGGTCGCTGCGCCGCAAAAATGGTAGCAAAGATTCGCTAATCTCTTTCGTCCAGTGCTCCTGGGGGAAATGCCCGGCTTCGGGAAGTTCGACGAGCGTGCCGTCCGTGAGGCGATCGACAAATTCGCGCACGCTGTCGCTGCTCAGCCACGGGTCGTTCGTGCCCCAGATGACCAGGACGGGAGCGCTGTAGCCCTCGAAACCGGCGCGAATCTCGGCGGTGGACTCCGAGAGCTTCAGGCCGCGCAGAGCATACATCAGCGATCGACCCGCCGAGGAGGTCCGCAGCCAGGGACGGCGGTACACGTCGAGATCTTCGTCGGGAATCGTAAAGCCACTGCCGTCTTCGAGCAGGCGATCGATGGCTAGCGGATCCTGGGTGAGCATATCGCCGATCAGCGGCCAGGTCATTTGCTGCATTTTGAAGGGCAGCTTGGCGTCGCTGGCAATCGGGGCGTTGAGCAGGGCAATGCGGTCGACGCGATCGCGGTTGCGTAGGGCGAACTGCAAGCCCACGCTACCGAGGAATCCTTGGACGACAAGCGAGACGCGATCGAGTTCCAGCACATCTAGAAATGCGCCGAGGGCTTCGATGTAGGCGTCGGTGGAGTAATTAAAGCGGTAGCACTCGGGCATCTCCGATTGGCCGAAGCCCAGCCAGTCCGGCGCGATCGTCCGCAGTCCGGCTTCGGCGTAGCTAGCCATCAGGTTGCTCCAGGTGTAGCTGCGCGATGGCAGGCCGTGGAGAAAGACAATCGGCACGCGATCGAGCGGCGACTCGGGTACGGCCTCTCGGTAAAACCACTCGAACTCGCCGACGGGGATCAGTTTTTCGTCAACAGCAGCCATAGCAACGGGGTAGGGTCTCAATAAATCAGCGTAAAAAAGCCGGAAACGCAGGTCTGGCAGACCCGTTTCCGGCTTGATTTTAGTCAAATTCGAGCGATCGCTCGAATTGAATAAAGAACGAACGAGGAACCAGTCCTAGAAGTTCATCTCGGCGGCTTGCACCTTCTCGATCTGCTTCTTCTTCATGACGAGGAAGATTTGCGCCAGCGTCACGAGGCAGAAGAATGCCAGCATGCCCTGGATGCGACCAGCGCTTTGCAGGACGATCTCGCCGTCAACCTGGCCGAAGCCGCCAACGTTCGGGTCGGTCGTGATAGCTTCGCCCGCAGCAATGGCTTGACCAGCTTCGACGATCGGCTCGGGGCCAGCGGGAATCGTCTCGGTCACGTCGCCACCGTCGGTTGCGATCGTGACTTCGTATCCGCCGTACTCGAGCGCGGTAACGTCGGAGACCGTGCCAGTCACCGAGGCTTTCGATGCCACGTTGTTGCTATTCATGCCCGTCGGGTAGATCTGGCCGCGACCGCGATTGCCGCCGACGTGGACGGAGAATTTACCGTAGTTAACGCTCTTGTCGGTACGCGGGTCGGGCGAGAGCACCGGGAAGATAATCTCTTGATACTCATCGCCGGGAAGCGGGCCGACGATAATCACGTTCTCAGAGTCGGTGTTGTACTCCTGGTAGAACATGCCTTCGGTTTCTTCCTTCAGCTCTTCGGGGATGCGATCCTCGGGGGCGATTTTGAAGCCTTCGGGCAGCATCAGCACCGCGCCGACGTTAAGGCCAGCTTTGCTGCCGTCGCCGAGCACTTGCTGGGATTCCAGGTCGTAGGGCACTTCCACGACGGCTTTGAAGACCGTGTCGGGCAGGACGGCTTGGGGGATTTCGATTTTCGTCGGCTTGGCCGCTAAGTGGCAGTTGGCGCAGACGATGCGTCCGGTCGCCTCGCGGGGCGTTTCGGGGGCGGTTTCTTGCGCCCAGAAGGGATAGGCGTTCGCGGCTTGGGGAAGAGCTAGGTCGCTGGCAACGAAAATGACGAGGCCGAGGGCTGCGACGATCGCACTGGAGCAGACGCGACGCAGGGTCGTGGCGATCGCCGTATTAAAACGATATTTCATCGATCGAGGCTGGATGTAAGAGCTGTTAAACGGGTGAGCAAGGCGGCGGCCTACGACCACCAGGGCTTCTCGCCCGTGCGGAAGTCGGTTTCCGTCCAGGGCGTCAGGGTGACGGTGTCGTCTTCGACGCTGGTGTGCGCCAGGGCGAGTGAAAGCGGGGCGGGACCGCGAACGACTTTGCCTTCGTTGTTGTACTGCGAGCCGTGGCAGGGGCAGATGAATCTGTCGGCGCTTGCGTTCCAGGGAACGACACAGCCGAGGTGAGTGCAGACGGCGTTGAGGCCGTAGTCGCGGATGGCATCTTCACCATCGACGATCAGGTAGGTCGGGTCACCTTTGAAACCCTGAGCGAGGATGCGATCGCCGACGTTGTGCTCGTCGAGGAAAGCGCTTGCCTTGATGTCGTTACCGAGGGCGTCTTTGGCGACGATGCCGCCACCCGCGCCACCGCTAGACGGGGGCAGGAAATATTTGACGACGGGGTAGAGCGCACCAAGCGCCACACCCGTCACCGACCCGAAGGTCAAAAAATTCATAAACTGCCGTCGTCCCATGCTGGGGACGTCTGCCGATCCGGATGCTTGAGCCATTGAAGATACGTTTGTATTATGCTGCGATTCAACCTGAAGGTCTCAACCTCCAAGCGTTGTCCACACCAACGTCACGAGTATCGATGAGCGCGACGCCGACGTGCCTCCCAACCCAAAAAGTGAGTTTTTCCGAGCTACCGCATAGATAAGTATGTAGGGGACGTCGAGTTTTTACTGCGAAAGTAAAAGTTTATTCATACTTTGTAACGACGGCCTTGCCTGTTATTACAATGCCTCGAGCGTTTGCGTTGGCGATCGACGGCGACGCGAGGGAGCCTCGGCTACTGCTGATGGCGCGCGAATGGGGACGGACTAGCCTGTTTCGTCCAGCGCTTACACTCTTTAAAGGGAGCGAGCGAGGTCAGCGAAGCCGCCTGCGAGTCCATCCATGAGGGAAGCGCTATGACGCCAGAGGAGCTATACGAGTCGATCGTGGAGAAGTGGGGCAAATCTTACGGCCTGCAGGTACGTCGCATCCAGGGCAAGATTTACGTCCAGGTGATGTGGAAGTACCTCGAGCAGGCTTCGTTCCCGATGACGGATGACGAGTATTTCGAGCACATTACGACGGTGGCGAACTATATCAACGGCTGGAACAACGCCGACGCCGTTCGCAAGTTTATCGAGCAGACCAAGGAGCGGCCCCGACTCGGCAAGGCGGTCAGTATTCCGATCGACCTCGGCGGTCGCGAGTCGGAGTGGGAAATTTAGCGCGGGTTTGACGTCGCGAAGGTGCAAGAAGGCGAGCGAGGGCTCGTCGAAGCGCATATTTAGAGGCGCATGTTTAAACTACACGGCTTCCTCGAAGCCCAGCGCGATACGCAGCACGTCTCGGTGCATCAAGGCGCGATCGGCCAGGGAGTAGCGGCGGTCTTCGGACAGCACCCGCCCCGTCTCCAGTTCGTTTTTCCAAGCCTGGGCGATCGCGGCGGGGGAGTCGGGAATTTCGTCGAGTTCCCAGCCGGAGAGGCTGAGTTCGGAGACCAGGGCCGTAATCTTGGGGTCGTAGCCGATCGCCCAGCAGCGGCAGCCCTCGGCAGCGGCCATAATCAGGCCGTGCAGGCGCATCGAAATCGTCAGGTTGAGGTCGCGAAAGATGCCTTTCAGTTCGCGCGGATCGCTGATGCAGAGAATTTCGCAGTTTTGGGAGTTGAGCCGGAGCTGGAGCCGCTCGGCAAGGGCCAGGTCGCTGACGGGCTGGAAGGGCAGAATTACGAGCTGGGCTTGGGTTTGGCGCTCGAGTAGTTGAAAGGCTCGCGTCAGGCGATCGAGGCGCGATGGCGTCAGGCTAGGATGCGAGCGCAAGACGATGCCGACACGCGGGCGATCGAGGGCTTTGAGCCGATCGCTGGCGCGACCTTCCAAGGCCCAAACCGGGTCGGGCGCTTGGGTGTAGGGAAAGTGCCATTCGTGGAGGAACTTCGCCGAGCGACCATCGCGGATGCTGATGCGCGTGCAGCCGCCGAAGCTGCGGCGGGCGAGTTCTTGGGTCAGCGATCGCCGCAGGGGGCCAATGCCCTGAGCCCAGGCGATCGTCCGCAGCCCGAGGCCGCGCGCGATGCCCATCAGGCCGCCGTAGTAGAGCGGGTTGAGGGCGCTGGTGGCGTCCTGCATTAGGCTCCCGCCGCCCCAGATAAACGCATCGGCAGAACGGAGCGCTGGTAGCACGCGTAAAGATTTTCGCGGAACGGCCCGCACGCCATAGCGTGCATAGGTCTCCTCCGGATCGCCACTGAGGACGATCGGTTTCACCGCCTGGGGCAACATTTGTAGCAGCGACGCCAGTAGCGCCTCGTCACCCGCATTGCCCATGCCATAATAGCCACACAAAACGGCTCGCACGCGATCGCACCCTCCGAGACACTCAGGACAACTGCGGCGATGGTTCAAACGCCACGAGCCAGATCTTACGATCCCGCGCGATCGCACCGCCGATCGTTTCAGGAAAAATCAACGAGTTGCCGAACGGCTTTCAGGCGATCTTCCGGGCAAGCGTTTAGGCCAAGGCGAACCCTTGCTTCCAGCCGCGACTCGTACCTCAGCTAGCATTCTCCAACCATGCACGCACTTTCGATCCCCACTTGGGTCGTCCACGTCTCGAGCGTTATCGAATGGATCGCGGCGATCTGGGCGATCTGGCGCTATAGCGAGGTCAGCGGCTACGGCGCGTGGCGCTGGCTGTCGTGGGCGATGCTCCCGGCGCTGGTGAGCGCGATGTGCGCCTGCACCTGGCACTTTTTTGATAATGCTGAAGCGCTGGGCTGGCTGGTCGTGGTGCAGGCGGCAACCACGGCGATCGGCAACAGCACGATGTGCGCGGCGGCCTGGTGGATTTGGAAGAACCGCGAGACGGCGTCTCCCTGAATCTTTTGGCAATGGCCACAGTGCCGCGTGCCGTTCCTGCGTGGGGAGCGCCAGCTGCCTAACGTCCCTAGAGCGCTCCAAGAACATATTTGTCGAGAAGTCGCCAACAAAGGCTGAGCTTGTCGTTCGCGTAGCGTCGGCCTCGCCGATCGCCTGAGAGTGCCGCACGATTTGCTTTGCGAAGGCGACGCCAACGACGACGCTTAGTGCTCGAATCCCGTTCATTGAGCGTTGATTTCCGTGGAATACCCCCGTCACGATGTCTGTACGCCTGCGTGAGAACGGGGCACTCGAGATAGCACTCCTCGAAGCCCGCCCGAAGCTTAGCTTTCAGCAAAGATAGTTCACATTTTTAACTGGAAAAGTTCGTTAGCCTAGAACGCAGCGGCCCGGAATTCGGCAGCGTTGGTAAACGCCACGCAAGAGCCATCGGGGTCGCAGCAGCACTGGATTCGGCAAAGGCTAGCATGCTTGACTTCGTTCGCAGTTTGTTTAATGTCTCGTTTCGCGTCCCCGGCGATCGCCCGTCACTTCCTTGGGCGCGTATCGTGACGGGGTGTCTGGCGCTGTGGGTCGGCGGCAGCCTCGTCCTCGATTTCGTCGTGATGCCGAGCCTAATGGAAATGGGCATGATGGATAGCCCGGGCTTTGCATCGGCGGGCTTTTTGACCTTCGAGCGCTTCAACCATTTGGAAATGCTGGCGGCATCGGCGGTGCTAACCGGCGTGCTGGTTATTGCCAAGTGTGACGACGGATTCGGCCTGCGTGCGCGCCGCGCAACGATTCTGTCGGGAATTTTGCTCGCGATCGCGGCGATCTATACCTACGCGCTGACACCGCAGATGAGCGCCCTCGGCTTGAATCTGAGCGGGTATGCCAGCTCGGTCGGGCAGCCGGTCGGCCTCCCAGAAGGCATGGGCGCGATGCACGTCGGCTACTGGAGCCTGGAGGCGATCAAGCTGCTGGCAGCGAGCTGGCTGCTTCATCTGTGCGATCGGCAGTTCGTTCGCTCGGATTCGGCGGCTTAGCGCACTCATAGAAAATAAACAGCTGGTTTTGTTGTAGGCACGCATGGCAACGCGTCCGAGTGCCGGTGTCGAGCAAACGATATCGCGGGCGCACTGCCGTGACGCCCCTACCGAAAATCCACAAATTAGAGTACTCCACGGAAATAAATGTCCAGTATTCAGAATTCGAGCACTGAGCTT
>CALCCD010000081.1 GCA_937899645.1 uncultured cyanobacterium
CCGAGGCAAGCTTTCCTCCATTTACCCGAAGATTAAAAGCTGACGCTGCACTAGTAGCCAGGTGATGGCTTCGCGATCGCTGGTAGCGTCGTCCCAACTCAGCGTTATCGTGTCGTCGGTGGTGTTCCAGGCGATCGGTGCATCGCTAGTGTCGATCGCATCGAGCGCGAGCGCGAGTCCTGCAAGACCAGCGCGATGGGGCAGAAGCGTATCGGGATTAAAAATCGAGAGCTTTAACGTTGTCATTTCTGCACCTCGTTTCGTCTTTGCTTGGCTGCTGACGCACCAATTTCCGGGCTGTAGGCAAACTCTGCCGATGGTGCGATCGGGTAGTTCCGAAAGCGCTCCCACTCGCGAACGCGATCGGCCTTCGCCAAAATCGGCACGGTGTATGACGAAACTCGATGCGGCTGTTCCCGTAGCAAATCCATATCCGCCTCCAGCAAGGCCGTCACCGTCACTCCCGCCTCACGCAGCGACCCCGGATAGGTTCGCCATTCCGCATCGAGCCAAATGGAATGGCAGTCCGGCTCGATCGCCGTAGGGTTTGCCGCGAGCCACCGCGCCAGATCGGCTTGAGAAACATCGCCCGTCAGCTCGCGTACCAGCCGCCTGCCGCGATCGAGCTGACTTTTTTCGTAAGGCATATCGACCAATCGATCGGGATAAAACATCGCCTCTAAAGGATGCCCGCAATACCGGCGGTTCAGCCGTCCCAGGCGCTGCACCAACGCCGCTGGGTCTGCAATTTGCGACACCAGTAGCGTGGCCGATAGATCGAGTGACATTTCGGCCACCTGCGTCGCGATCGCCAACACCGGCTCCGTCGCCCCCGGCTTGAACGCATCGACTGTTTCTCGGTGGCGATCCTTGCGATCCTTATAGCGAAATCGGCTGTGGTAGAGCCGTGAATTCAAACCGCGCCGCTTGGCCTCTTCATAGACCTTGACCGCCGTACTCACCTGATTGCAGACCCACAGCACCTTACCGCCTGCCTCCAGCTCGCTAGAAACCCGCTCCCAGTCCGGCGCATCCTCGACTCGAAATCGGTAACGGGGCAGCGCTTCGAGAGCGGGCGCGCCTTCGATAACCTGCACGGACTCGCCCACTGCCCGCTCGATCGCCTCTACCTGCGAGGGCAGAAACGATGCAGACATCAGCAGAGTCGGCGCTTTCACCGTCTCGAGAAACCGCAACAGCGCCCCAAACAGCGCATTATCGTAGCTGTGAACTTCATCAAAGACGAACGCCCCATTCGCGATCGCGGGAAAGCCATACATCGGACGACGGTGGCACTGAGTCAAGCCCAGTACTGTATCCACCGTGCAGACAATCGCCTGAGACTCCCATGCCTGCAATGTCGTCTTCTTAATCGCCGGTTCGTTGGCTGAGATGTCATTGCGCCGATCGTCTTTCACCCCAGATTCGAGCGATTCAGCCTCTTCTCCCGTACGCGCTAGTACCAAGTCAGCGGCAGCTTTGGAGTGAATGAGTTCCGATTTCAGCTCGGTTTGAACGTAGTCGAGAAAGCCTTCGGTACTCGTCCCCATCGTGGGGTAGCAGAAGAACAGCTTGCGAGCGAGTGCGTGACGCTTTGCCCAGCAGTATGCACCGACTGTCTTGCCCGTGCCGCAGCCCGCACGGACGATCGCAACGCGCTCGCGGATTTCGCCCATCTTGGCTTGGAACGGACGCAGCGGTTGGCCTTCGAGACGTGCTGCGATCGTGCGATCGAGGTCATCTGCCGTGAGCGTCCGGCCCAAAGCCTGCCTTGCCCAGGTTTCGATGTCACGTTCCTGCCGACTTAAATCCCGACTACTCGCAAGTGCCGAGGCAAGCGTATCGCCTGCAACGAGCAGCGATTTTAAGATGGCCAGTCGAGTACAGTGCGGCTCCCAGTCCAGAAAACTATCTAAAATTTCAGCCTGAATTGCTTTAATGCGTTGCCTCGTCCAGAATCCAATGGGGCGAAAGTTCGGTGGCGCTTTGTTCGGAAGGCCAACGTTTGCGACACCAAAGCGAATTAGTGAAACAAAATCGGGATGGTTAACGTAGCTGCTGAGGTGGCTGTCGCCACACTCGCGAGTTTCTCCGATTTCGTCGTTAGAAATCCCGCGTTTGCCGCCAAGCTTCAAATGGTGGCCGCCTGAAACCGCAACCGCCTCTAGAAAATTGCCCCTTGCCTGCTCTAGCCAGTCGCGAAACTCCCAGGCCAAAAGCATAGACAGCGCCTCATGGCGAAAGAGCTGAGCGTTTTGTCTCACGTTACGCTGGGGTGCGAACTCTGGATGGCGCGATCGCATATCGAAACGCACAACACCTTGAAAGTGATCGTTGGCTTTTCCCCAGTCGTGCAAGTACGCCGCCAGCCGCGCCGTCTGGCGAAATTCCTCGAAGTCGCAGCCGAGATCGAACTGGCTTACGAGCCGATCGCGCAGAATTTCTACCAGCAGCGTCACGGCACGAACGACATCTGCCGTATGCCCGACGAGGCTGCAAGACCCGCGCCACCGCTCGTAGGACTTTGCCAGCAGGCGATCGGGCTTCAGCGTTGGCGGCTTAGGCGTTGTTCTAGGCTTCGTCGTCATGGCGATCGCCCTCCGCAACGGGATAAAACCAGCCACAGCCAAAATGCTTGCGTCCGCCTAACCCCAAGCACTGCAACTTAATCGAGTCTTCGTCACTCAGCCCCTCGATGCCGATGCCGTAGCCGAGGATATTTTTGTGGCGAACTTGCAGTGCCCGCAGCGCCAAATTCCCGGTAGCATCGCTATCGATGTAGGGCTGTGCGTCAATATCCAGCGCCGCAAGGGCTCTCTGGCAAGATTGCAGAAAATAGACGGGGGACTCGTGCGTCTTCCAGTCTTTGAGCTTGAACGTGACGAGACGCGATCGCAGTGTCGAGCTGGGTTGTGGCAGTAACATGCGCGGCTGAATTAACCGCACCAAATGTCCGCGTACGTCGAGGACGGTGTTTTGCAGGCTGCGATACCAATACTGAACGGTTTCAGCGGGGCAACGTAAGCGCAGGCGCGATCGCGGCGAGAGGAAAATCGTACCGTTGCGATCGCCGATACCAGGAACGCTACAGAGAAGAACCTCTGGCGGTAGCGACTCACCATTAAGAACCGTCGTTTTAATTGCCGAATAGAGTGAGTATCCATGATCGGCAGGCAGGGTTTTTCCCCTCAGTTGATATTGCAGTTCGATGTAGTTAAGTGCAGTCGCATCATTGGTGGGATTTGTCGTTGTCATGATTCAAAGTGCCCTGATTTGGCTTGCCTGGACATGGTCTGAATTTCGTCTTGGAGCATCGTGACGAGCTGGGGTGGCGATCGCACGATCGCACCTTTGCCATAGCCCAGCACCCAGCGCTTGATATCCCCGAGGCCCGATGCCGTAAACCGCAGCACGATCGAGCCGTCTGGATTGCGCTCGATGCTCTGGGTCTCATGCCATTGACGCTCGGTAATGTACGGAGCTGTATCCGCTGAAAACTCGATTTCGACCGATGCAGGATGGCCACCGACCTCGTACTGGAAGCTGCCTTGAAGCTCGCGCTCGAGGCTGAAGTTCGGATCGCGCTGAAATGTTCGGTCGAGAACGCGCAGCTCGCGGATACGATCGAGCCGGAACTGGCGGATCGCCTGCCGCTCGTGGCAGAAACCCCAGACGTAGTGGTTGCTGCCTCGATAAACATCGAGCGCATAGGGGTCGATCGTCCGCTCCGACTCGCCTTTTTTCGGGGAGAGATACCGCATCCACACCGAGCGGCATTGCTGGACTGCCTCTAATAGCTGCGTCCAGATTTCGGGTTCGAGCGGCGTTTCGCAACCCGCACGAAAATAAACGCGATCGTTCGCGAGTGCTTGGAGATTGACTCGTATTCCGTCTGGGAGGCGTTTAGCTAGACGGGCAATCGCACTCTGCAAGACTTGGTGATAAGTCGTTCCCGCATAGGAACGCAGCATCTGCGCGCCGAGCGTTAAGGCGAGCAGTTCGCCTTCAGTTAGGGGAAGTGTCGGCAGTCGCCACGAGGGGTCGGTATAGTGCCACCCTCCTCTCGGTTTGATTGCTTCAAGCGGCGCACCGAAACGGTCGCGCATAAAGTCCAGATCGCTTTGAATCGTGCGGACCGTGACACCAAGATCGGCAGCAAGGCGAGCAGAAGTTTGACGTTCGCGATCGCGGATGAGGGTATCGATTCGGATGATGCGTTCGAGCTGACGAGAAGCGGACATCTCTTCGTCCTCACGGTTAGTCCTGATGGCGAATGCCTGCATCCTAACGAGCGACCTATGCAACCAGATTTCAGAGTTGAGTTGTTAAGTTCTCATAAGTTCTCAATCGATCGCCCCGCCCGCAAAACCATTCTCCGGTTCCCACGGCGCGATCGCCACGATCGAGCCAGTGCTGCGCTTGGTGATGTCGGCGAGCGAGTCCGTGACGCTGAGACCTCCCGCCGTCTGGAAGCGCCGACTGCGGATCGCGGTCAAGTCGTGGCGATTCGACGCCTCGAAGATTCGCTCAGCGACGCGATCGCTCTCCACGACCTGGAGTGAAGCGGCTAACCCAAGCTCCGACATCGCGGCCTCAAAGCGACGAATCGCCGCTGGCGCGGGAGACGAGCCGCAAATACACATCACGTTAAGCTGCGCGTCGGCAAACTGCGCGATCGCGCGCCCGACGCGGATTAGCTCGATCGCCGAGGCCGAGAGATTTTCGATCGCCACCAGTACCGTCTCCAGCTCGCGCGGGTCGTCTTGCAGCGCGGCCACGACCACCGAACAGGGCGCAGACCAGAGCAACGCATCGACGGCGTTGCCGATCAGCCGCGCGGAGAGGCTGGTCGTTTCGTGCCAGCCGACCACGAGCCAGTCGGCGTCGAACTCGTGGGCCATGCGGGTCAGCCCCATCGCCGAGTCGTCGTCGAGGCGCGCCACGGGCTGCACCTGGAGGCCGAGGGACTCGCCCAGTACGATCGCGCGATCGAGCATCTGACGGCGACGGGACAGCTCGCGCTGCACTTCAGGCTTCGAGATCGGCGCGTTGGCCACCGCCACCGACGCCGGGACGAGCCTGCCGCCCTTGCGCGCCAGCGCCGCGCCCAGCAGGCTCAGATACTCGACACCACCGCGATTTTTGATGGCGACGATCGCGGTGCTCGGGCGCTGTTCCAGGTCGCAGCGATCGGCGGCGGTTTCGATCGCCGCGAGTTCGGCTACAGGCGTTGCGGCGATCGCGCGATCGCCGAAGCGCTGGCTCAACACCGGCCCCAACACCGCCGTCACCACCATCATGACGATCGTGGCGTTAAAGACATTCGAGCCGATCGCACCGGCATTCAGCGCCGCTAGCGCCGCCGCCAGAGTCGCCGCCACTTGCGGCATCGACAGCGACCACATCAACAGCGCCTCATTCCAGGTATACCGGAAGGCTAGTTTGGCCAGCACTGCCGCCACCAGCTTCGCCGCCAGCAGGACGCCAACTAGCGAGATCGTCAGCATCAGGTCGGAGGTGAGAGCGGTGGTAAAACCTTTAAAGTCGAGTAACAGACCAATATCGACAAAAAAGAAGGGGATAAACAGGGCACTGCCGACGAATTCGACCTTTTCCTCGACAGGACTGTGTTCGACGACATCGTTGACCGCGAGACCTGCCAGAAATGCGCCGACGATTTTATCGGTGTCGAGAAGCTGCGCCCCCACCGAAGCCAGGAATACCGCCAGTAAAACAAACAGAAACTGGTTGCTCTCGTCGTTGCCCGTGCGGCGAAAGTACTCTTTGCCGAGGGTGTCGAGGCCGACCAACACCAGCAGGGCGTAGAGCCCCAGCGCCACCAGCTTGCCGATTAGACTGCCGATCGAGAAGTCGCCGCCCTGGATCGAGAGGCACACCGCCAGCACCAGCAGCGCCGAAATGTCGGTGAAGATCGTCGCGCCGACGGTGACGGTAACGGGTTCGCTGCGTCCGAGGCCGAGCCGCGAGACGATCGGGTAGGCCAGCAGGGTATGCGAGGCCATCAGCGAGCCGATCAGTACTGCCGTGACAGGCTCCATGCCCAGGGCGGAGGCGACGAAGAAACCACCGGCTAGCGGCACGATAAAGGTCAGCACGCCGAAGCCGAGCGATCGCCCGCGCTTGCGGCGAAACTCCGCCAGGTCGATTTCGAGTCCGGCGACGAACATCAGGTAGACCTTGCCGATGTCGGAGAGGAGCTTCATCGTGTCGCTGTCGGCGTCGAGCCAGCCCAGCCCCTCGGGGCCGAGGGCGACGCCCGCCACCAGCAGGCCGATCAGCCCCGGCAAACGCAAGCGCTCGAACACGGGCGGCACGAGCAGCGACACCAGCAGCAAAACCGTGAAAGAAGCGAGGGGATTATCGAAGGTCATTTAGGGAATGGCCGGTGGACGAAAGCGAATTTGCGCGTGGCTTACTATTGACTTTAGCCGATTCAAACAAGTAAGCAATAGGTTTTTTGCTATATTTTTTGGCGCGGCGGGTGCGCGAGACAACGATCGCCCAAACGCTCCGAAGAGAATTGTCACAGCGGCGATCGAAGCGTTCCCAAGACTGCGCTATGCTATTGCGCTAAATCTAGCTAGATTGTCCAAACGCTTCGGAGGTCGCGATCGCCCGATCTGGCTGCGACTCCGACGGCTCGGCCATACGAGGTCACACAATGACGCAAGCACTCGAAATTCAGCCCGCAGCGGCGACTGAGGTCCGGATCGGCTACCGGCTGGCGATGCCCGACCCGACGAACCACCTGCTGGCGCTGACGCTGACGGTGGAGAACTGGCGCGATCGCGTTCTCGACGTAAAGCTCCCGATTTGGACGCCCGGTTCGTACCTGACGCGCGAGTATGCCAAGCAGCTTCAGGACTTCCGCGCGATCGACGCCGATGGCCGACCGCTAGTCAGCGAGAAGGCAGCGAAAAATCACTGGCGTGTCGAGTGTGGTGGCAGCGAGATTATCGAGATTCACTATCGCCTATTTGCCTATGACCTGACCGTCCGGACGAACCATTTCGATCGCACCCATGCCTTTATCGTCGGCGCGGCGACCTTCTTTCGCATTCCCGGCTACGAGCAGCAGCCGATCGAGGTCGAAGTCGTGCCCCCCGAGTCGAGCTGGCAGGTGGCGACGACCCTGGAGGAGCTGGAGCCCGGCAGACATGGCCCCCGCTTCCGCGCGCCGGACTTCGATACGCTCGTCGATAGCCCGTTCGAGATCGGCATCCACGAGACCTTCGAGTTTGAAGCCTGCGGCAAACCCCACGCCTACAAGGTCTGGGGCAAGCACAACGGCGACTTGGCGAAAATTAGCGCCGACACCGCCAAAATTATCGGCGTAGAGGCCGAGCTGTTTGGCGACGGCCTGCCCTACGATCGCTACTTATTTATCCTGCTGTTGGCGGAAAACAGCTACGGCGGCCTGGAGCACAAAGACTCCTGCGCGCTGATTTTCCCGCGCTTTAAGCTGCGCGCTCGCGATGACTACGATCGCTTTATGCAGCTCGTCGCTCACGAGTTCTTCCACCTCTGGAACGTCAAGCGGCTGCGTCCCCAGGCGATCGAGGCGTTCGACTACGATCGCGAGAACTACACCCCCTCACTATGGTTCTGCGAAGGCGTCACGAGCTACTACGACATCCTGATTCCGCTCTGGGCGGGCATTTACGATGTCGGAACGTTCCTGAGCAGCCTCAGCAAAGACATTACGCGCTACCTGAAGACCCCCGGTCGCCTGGTGCAGCCGCTGAGCGAGTCGAGCTGGGACGCCTGGATCAAGCTCTATCGCCGCGATAGCAACAGCGACAACTCGCAGATTTCCTACTATCTGAAGGGGATGATGGTGTCGCTGCTGCTCGATCTCGAGATTCGCAAGCAGTCGAACAACGCCCGATCGCTCGACGACCTGATGCGATCGCTCTGGCGCAAGTTCGGACAGGACGAGCGGGGCTACAGTCAGGACGAGCTACTGGCCGAGTGCACCGCGATCGCCGGAACCGACCTGACGGAGTTTTTCGATCGCTTTTTGCACGGCACCGACGAGCTGCCGCTGGGCGAATACCTGGAAGACTTCGGCCTCGCGATCGAGCCCCAGTCGGCAGACGTGCCCAGCTTCGGCGCGCGCCTCGCAGAAGACGACAACAGCCGCGCGATCGTCAAGTTCGTCGAAGTGGGCTCCCCGGCGCAGCGAGCGGGCATCGCACCGGAGGACGAAATCCTGGCGATCGACGGCTACCGCGTTACGGCCAAAGCGTTTAGCTCGCGGCTCCAGGACTACGCCAGCGGCGATACGGTAGCGATCGCCTTTTTTCACGACGACGAGCTGCTAGAAATCTCCGTGACGCTCGGCGAGCCGCAGCCGAAGTCTTATCGCCTCGTGCCAGTCGAAGCGCCCAGCGAAACCCAAGCCACCAACTTCCAGGCGTGGCTGCGCGCGGCGCTCGGCGACGCTTAGGCGCTGCCGTTCTCGAGGCGGCTCTCGGCGGCCACCTCGGCGGGAACGGTTTCGTAGCTCTGGCCGAGCAGCTCGAGGGCGTGGGCGAGAAGCTGCTCGATATGGAGCGGTACGGCCACGCAGCGATCGGCCCCGCTAGCGAGGCAGCGCGCTTCGTCTTCCGGGTGGCGATCGTTGCCGAAAACGACGATACGCATCGCCTCGCGGCTGTAAGAGTCTCGCAGCAGCGCGATCAGCTCGTCGCCGTTGCTGCCGTCCAGCCGTCGATCGACGATCGCCACCACCGGGCGCAGCACGCGGATTTGCTCCAGGGCCGTCGCACCATCCAGCATCCAAATCACCTGGAGGCCCGCAGCCGTCAGCACGTCGCAAATCAGCGTCGCGTCCTCTTCGTGGCTACCGATCAGCACGATATGTCCGCGCGAGGGGTGGGCGGCGCGCGTCGGCGGTGCGGGCGCGCTGGGCAACGGCGGCGCTTGACCGAGCTGAGGTAGCGAGACGGTGAAGCACGAGCCCACATCCGGCTCCGACTCGACTTCGATTTTGCCGCCGTGCAGTTCCACGAGCTGTTTGGTGAGCGCCAGCCCCAGGCCCGTGCCGCCGTACTCGCGGGTGTAAGTGCCGTCGAGCTGGCGGAAGCTCTCGAACAGCAGCGCCTGCTGGTGCTTTGGGATGCCGATGCCGGTATCTTCGAGCGCGAAGACGACCTGCTGCCGCCGCCGGGTAACGTGGAGCGTTACGTAGCCGCCTGCCTGGGTGAACTTAATGGCGTTGCTGAGCAGGTTGAACAGGATTTGGTTGATGCGCGCGCGATCGGCGCGGAAGCGATCGAGCCCTTCGGGAATATCGAGCCGCAGGTCGAGCTGGATGCCGTGGAGGGTGGCGCGATCGATCGCCGCGCGAATCAGGTGGCGCGCCAGGTTCGAGAGCGAAAAGTCCGTGACGTTGAGCTGGGTCGCGCCGGACTCGAGTTCGGTCAGATCTAGCAGGTCGTCGATTAGCTCCAGCAGGTGTTCGCCGCTGTCGTAGACCGTCTGAAGGTATTCGCGCTGTTTGTCGTTGAGCGCGCCCAGCGACCAGCGCAGCAGCGTTGAGGACATACCGATAATGCAAGCCAGCGGCGTACGCAGCTCGTGGCTCATCATCGACAGAAACTCGGTGCGCGTTTGGCGGGCGGCGCGGGCATTGCGGATGGCGTTTTCTAGCTCCTGGGCGTGATGCTCGATCGACTGTTCGGCCAGGTATTTTTGGTGCTGGATTTCGGCGATCGCGTGGCCCTGCTCGACCGCGAGGCTCATATCCCGCGCGACGTAACCGAGGAAGTCGAGATCGCTGTGCGACCAGTTGCGCGCCGCCTGCTGATGGGCGAGCAGCACGCCCCAGAGATTTTCGCCGACGAACAGGGGCGCGACGGCCTGGGCCCGCACCTGCATCTGCGCCAGCGCCTGACGGGTGCGATCGGAAAGGGGCTCGGCCTGGAACACGTCGGCGATCGCCAGCGGCGGCTGCGGGTGTTCGAGAATATGGCGGGGCGGCAGCCCAGCAGCCACCTCGAGATCGCACGCCTGGAGCGATTCGATCGCCGGGACGGCCAACGCTTCGTACAGGATCGACCCGTCTCGGCCCGCCGGTTCGTTGGAGTTGTGCCCCGAGCGTGAGAATTGATAAATCGCCAGGCGATCGAGTTGCAGGAAAGCCCGCGCCCGTCCGATCGTGTCGCGGAGGATATCGGCCAAGCCGATCGGGCGCTCTGTCGGCGGGTCTTCGGCAAGCCGGGAGGTCGGGTCGAAATCGATTGGCACTGACTCGTCGCGAGCGGCGCTGACGTGCATATCGATCGCGTCATGCTCCGCCTCCCAAGCGGCAATCAGCTCGAGGACGCAACGCCGCACTAGCCCCTCGGGGGGTCGCACGCGCTTCGAGACTTCCAGAGCGCGGCGGCGGATTTCCCGCGCGTCGTCGTCGTTCCAAATCGGGTTGCCCGCCTCGAGAAACCGCGCCACGGCCTCGCGATCGAAGGCGATTTCGGTGTCGTAGATCCGCGCCGCTTCGCCGTCGCCCGCACAGCGCACGCCCAGCACGACCGCGCAGACTCGCTCGGATAGCGCGATCGTGAGGTGCGCGCGCGAATCGAGTCCTTCCCAGCGCTCGCCGTGGCCGACGATCAGCCGATCGCCGTCCGGACTGCCCAGGATCGTCTCGCAGAGCCACGCTTGCAGGCGATCGAGGGTCGATGCGTGCAGCGTATGCCGCCAGGCCAGCGTGTGGAAGTAGCTCATAGCGAGGACGGCCTCTCTAGTACGACACGGAGTTGGGCACGAACCACCGATCGGCGGACTTCTGCGCCTGTTCCGTACGGGAACATTGCGTCCGAGCGACAGGCCAATGCCAGGTTTACTTCACGTCCGGTTGGCGAAAAAACAACTGGCGAGAAACTTCCGAGTAAAACTTTTATAAAATCTGTACGAATGTAAAATCTGCCCGAAAGCAGTCTGTATGAAAGTCGCGTGCGCGATCGAAGAGCCGCGTCCGATCGTGGCGGAACCCCAAAGACGTGCTTCACCGTTAGGCGAAGATTCCGAGAAGATTGCAGCGTTAGGCGCTTGGAAAAGCGCGAGCTATATCCGAAGCCACGTTCAAGACTAAGTCCGATCGTCGGAAATGTCGGCTATCGATCGTCCAAACTTCCAATTTCCCGCCGCCTGGAAAATTCCTCGCCCTTCGTAAAGACGCACGGATACTGCCGCTCGCCTATTCCGCGCGCTAGCTGTGGCTCGGAGAGTTTGAGAGCGATGCACGCGTCGGCCACCTGCGATCGCACGCGTCGGTAGCCGAGGCCCCGCCCACACCCTGTAGAGTCTGTGGCGGAATCTGTGGCGGAGTCTGTGGCGGAATCTGCGGAATTGAAGCTCGGAGCGCTTACTCGCTTGACGGTTCGTTCGGCTCGCCCTAAAGCGTGTCGGGATCGACGCCCAAGGCGCGGAGCTGGTCGGCGAGTCGCGTCGCCCACTTCTTGGCGCGTTCGGTGCGCTGGTTGGCCTGCCGCAGCTGGGACTCGGCCAGGTCTGCACGCTTCTCGTTTTCGTCTCGGGTCATGTACTCCTGCTGGGCTAGCTCGTAGCCCGTCGGCAGCACCAGACCGTCGTTGTCGCACCAGCGCAGCCACCAGTCCTCGCAGTTTTCGACATTGCCCGACCACAGCATCAGCCCGAGCCCGACCTGGTCGAGCCAGACGGGTGCGCTACCGCGATCGACCTTGGCGATCTCGAAGAAGCACTTGCCGCGCAGCTCGAAGATATGCAGCGGTGTGTCGCCCAATCGCAGGGTCGGATCGTAGACCACGTAATAGCTGACGCGCATCCGTTCGTAGAGCGCCAGTTTCTGGCCCAGCTCTTCACCCGTGCGATCGGAAACGACCTCGATCGTCACATCGGGCGGCTTGCCAAACTGCCAGAGGAAATAAGGGTAGTGGCGGCGTTCCCACCAGTCGTCGGCCACGTCCAGACTCAGCAGCACGTCCGGCACCACCAGCGGCTGGCCGTTGGCGTGAAGGATTCCCACGTTGGCTTCGACGAGGAACGACTGCCCGCGCAAGGAGGTGTAGAGCGAGTCGATCAGCAGGCGCTTTTGCTTGGCGATCGCGAAGTCGTCGATCGGGGTCGTGCTGTCGGCCACGAGGTCGCGCAGACCTGCAAGCATTCCGTCATCCTGGAGTGGAGCAGACTGAACCATAGCTTCGTGCGGGTAGTGTGAAAATCCGGGTCTGGTGAAGATACCCGAGGGCGTGTCATCAATTGACGCCAAATTCATTGCGGCTCGGGCAGTTGAACGCCCGAGCCAAAATAAAACTAGGGGCGGAAAACCCACATTGGGTGAGGACTGAAAATTTAATCAATGACAGCCCCTAGAGTAGCGCTCGGAGGGCGAAACGGTCTCATCATCCCCTGCGAGTTTCGCGCTCCGTAACATTCCCGTGGGCGATTCCGCACGACTGACAAGCACCTCTCTATTGGCGCTCCGCCAAAAATTGGCGATCGTACGGACGATCTAGCGCCCGCGCAGCGTCTCCGCGATAACGTCGACTCGCGGCCCATAGCCCTCAGCGAATTCACCCGGAAGCTGGGACACGACCCAAAACGTTTGCCCGTCGATGTCGCCGAGGATGACTTGCCCGAAGACGGGGATACCGCTGTCGGTTTCCGTCTGGAAGTTCCAGCGCACCACCTCCCACGGGTAGAACGTCGAACCTGGCATTACGGAAGTGACGGTTCCGTCGATCGGTTCGATGCCCTCGCGATCGGCCCAGCCGCCCGTTCCCGCGACGCGTCCCAGTCCTTCTTCGAGACCGATCGCGGGCTCCGGCCAGAAAATTTCTAGGTAGGCGTCTTCGTTGGTGATTTCTCCCTGGTAGCTGGCCGTGAGGCGCACCCGGCTCTCGCGATCGCCAGTCTCGACGCTGGGCGTGAAGCGTCCGACGGGGACGGCCATTTCGAGCGGTACGCCGTCGGGTCGGTAGGGTTCGAGGTCGATCGCGACGGGCTCGCCTTCGACGTTGATGGTGGCTTGGATCGGCAGAGGCGGCTGCTGGGCGAGGCGCTCGAGTGTCGGGGTTGCGGCGGGCGCGGCATCGCTCGGGCGTGGGGCGGCCAGGCTCGCGGCGAGGGGCGCGATCGACAGACCGAGAAGTACTAGGAGCAGGCTGCGCTGCGGCATCGGAGAGGAAGGCGAGGACATAGTGAAGTAATGGCGTGAGCGATCGGGTGGTTCCATAGGGCACATCTTCAGCGGTACGGGCAGGCGTTCCGCAGAGTCTGCGCTGAAAGCTGCGTTTGCAAGATAGCGGGCGATCCCCAACCGAATTGCTGCGCTACGGGCGGTTCGTAAAGTGGAAGCGCGCGACGCCCAAGGTTTGCGCCTGAGCGCGATCGCCCGTCGGAGCCGCCCGTACCCGCCACTGGTAGACGCCCGAAGCGCGCGGCGTGTAGTGGAGTCGCAGCCGCAGCGTCACGCGTTCGCCCGGGGCGATCGGCTCGACGAACTGCACCGCCAGACGATCGAGATTGCGGGCATCTTCGGCGACGATCGTCACTTCAACATCCGTATCGACATCCTTACCGGCATCCGTCGCGTCGCTATCCGACGACAGCGCCCGACGCTCGGCGCGGGTCGAGTCGAGATCGAAACGCCAGCCGCGATCGAAACCGTTAATCTGCTCGAACTCTAGCTGCGAGAGGGGCTCTCGGGCGTCTTCGGGAACCGCCACCGTGAAGGTAATGCGGCCACCGGGGACGCTGGTGCGGTCTTCAAAGCTGACCGCAGATTCCAGGTCTAGCGCGGACTCGAAGAAGGTCGTGCCGTCGGCGAGCTGGCCGGTGCGGGCGGGGGCGGCGAGGGTGGCGATCGCGAAGGCGATCACCGCGAGGCTGCCAGCGGGGCGAACGAATCGGAGCGGGCGAAATTTCGTCATGGCGATCGGGCGGGTCGGTCTAAACCGGTCTGATATCGGGGATCGGGCTAAGTCGAGCTCCCTAAGATCGACGATACCAACGGGCGAGGCGTTCCGGCGAGACGCCCAGCGCCAACCCCAGCAAAATCCCCTGATTGATCGCCGTTGTCTTCCAGATGCCCAGCTTCTCCCAGCGGCGCGCCGAGGTGGTAACGGCCAGCGGCAGCGTCTCGATGCGGCCCAGCTTGGCGGCTTGGCGCACCAGCATGTAGTCCTCGGCGATCGCCAAGTCGGGAAAGCCCCCCAGCTCGCGAAACGTCTCCGCCCGCAGGAACAGACCCTGATCGCCGTAGGGCAGATTTAGATAGCGCGATCGCCAGTTCGCCCAGCGCTCGACTCGTCGCATGGCCGGATCGGGGCTGTCGGTTTGCAGCTCGAAGGCTCCGAGGCTCGGCAGCTTGGCAAAGGGGAGCGCCGAGTGGAGTAGCGTCCCGCGCACGAACAGATCGAAGTGCTCCGGGAGTCCGGTATCGCCGTGAACGAATAGCAAAATCTCGCCCGTGGCGGCTTCTGCGGCGGCGTTGCACTGGTTAGCGCGCCTCTTTGCCGTGACGACTTCGACGGGAAAGGGCTGCGATCGCGCGATTTCCACCGTCTCGTCCCGGCTGCCGCCGTCGGCCAGCAAAATCTCGATATTCTGCCCGCGCGAGAGCGATTGCAGCGTTGCGGCGATCTTGCCCGCTTCGTTGTAAGTCGGCACGATCGCGCTGATTTTGCGCTGTGCCCAGCCGGTGGCTTCCGCGAGGCGCGGCAGGTCTTCCGGGCGATCGATATCGTCGTAGGTCGGCAGCATGGCGACGGTCAGTTCGGCGCGCTTGGCGGCGGCGACGGTCAGCTCGAGAACGCGATCGGTGCTCCAGGGGATATCTGAGAACAGAGCGCGATCGAGCCGATTTCTCGCGGAACTGTCGGGCGGGCGGTTGGCGGCGATCAGGTAGTACCCGCCGTCGCGCGCGGCTCCGAGGGCGATATCGGCGCGATCGAGCGCGGCAAAAGCGCCGCTCAGATCGTCCGCCGTCACGAACGGACAGTCGATGCCGATAATCAGCGCCCGATCGTAGCCGTCGTCCCACGCTCGCACCAGCGCCCGCCCCATTTTCGCGCCCAGGTCGCCCTCACCTTGGGGAACGTAACGGTGTTGCCCGCCTTCGCAATCCAGCCAGCGACGCATTTTGCCGCGATCGCCGCCGGTAAAGCAGACCTCGATTTGCCGGTCGATTTGCCGATTTTCGGGCGAACTCAACGCTGCCCAGGCCGAAGCCCGCCCGATCGCGATTTCCGTCATCCAGCGCTGCAACAGCGCCGCCCCGCGCGCGCCGACGCCGGGAATCAGCCGGGTTTTGGTGCGGCCCGGTTCGGGGTAGCGGGTAAAGACGATCGTGCGGCAGCGTGAAGAGGGCATGGCGGCAAAGGCGAGAGGGGATATATCGATCGAAATCGAGTGGGATGGGGAGCGCGATCGGAGCGAGATTTCGGAGCGCGATCGCGGTGGGCAAGCATCGCCGGGAACCGTTTGGGAACCGTTTGGAAACAGTTCGGAAACCGTAATGGGGCGCGAATCTGTCAAAATCTTAAAATCTCAGCGAAATCTCAGCGGAATCTCAGCGGACTGCGGCCACGAACGCACGACGTTTGCCAAACGGCATTTGCCAAGGCGATCGGCAGGTCGCCGCACGCAGCACGCCCCCGCCCGTATCGAACGGTATCGAACGATCCAGGAACCGTTCGGCGATCGACGCTAAGATCGCACACTATCAAGTTGCCGTCTGCGTGTATCTACTGCCTTCTCGGGCTTCTCCGACCCCGCGCCTGCTATGACGAAAACTCCGGATAAACCCCGCCGCCAGCGCCGCCGGACGCGGCGCGAAGAACGTGCGGCCAAGCGTGCGGCACTCCAGGCAGCCAAGCGCGCCGCACACCGTCCGGCCAAAGCGCCCCCATCGAAAATTACCCGCGTCGATTCCGAGCACCTGCTGAATCCGGAGGTCGCCCCCAAGTCGGGAACTCGGGCCGATCGCGCCCACGTGCGGGTGAACTCGACGCTCGATACCGCCAAGCGGGCGATGAATGCCGCTTGGGGCTGGCCGCTATTTTGGCTGGCGGCGCTAACGTCGGTGGGCTTTACGGGCATCGGTGCGCTGGCGTGGCTGTTTTCGATGCCGCCGGTGCCGGACTGTAGTCGCATGGAGCTGCTGACGTCCGATCGCGAGCGGCTCCACTGCGCCCAGGAGCGGGCCGACTCCGGCGAGCTGCGCGATATCGAGTGGGCGATCGATATGGTGGCGGACTGGGACGGCGATCGCGACCTGGCGCGTGAAGGGCAACAGCTCCTGGAGCGCTGGGCCAACGACATTATCGAACTGGCCACGCGAGCGGCGGATGCGGGAAACCTGGAGCGGGCGATCGACCTGCTC
Source organism: uncultured cyanobacterium (assembly GCA_937899645.1). GTDB lineage: Bacteria > Cyanobacteriota > Cyanobacteriia > Cyanobacteriales > Geitlerinemataceae > RDYZ01. Next base: position 16,391 of record CALCCD010000081.1, read on the forward strand.
GATCGCGTACCGCGCGACAGCCCCAGCTACGCCGCCGCCCAGGAAACGCAGCTTCGCTGGGAGCAAAGCTGGCGCGAGGGCAGCGCGATTTTCGAGCGCGTGCTGGCCGCGCTCAATGAAGAAAACTGGCGCGAGGCGGAGTACCAGGCCGAGCAACTCGCGTTTATGAGCGACTTTTACTGGTACGAGGTGCGCTACAAGGACGCTACTACCCGCGTCGCAGCCGAGAAAGAGGGTCGCCGCAAACTCGAGCGGGCCAAAGAATTTGTCAAAGGCAGCAGTAGCCCCCGAGATGTTTACGCTGCGCTGGAGTCGATCGGGCAGATCGAGCGGGGAACCTTTGCCCGCGCAGCCAGCCAGCCGCAGATCGACGACTGGAGCAAAAAGCTGCTGAACTGGGCGATCGAGCGCAAGCGCGAAGACCGCATCGAAGAAGCCCTCGCCGCCGCCAAAATCATCCCGCAAGAGGCCGAAACCTACGAACGCGCGCGCGACCTGGTGGCGCTGGCCCAGTCGGAGCAGGTAATTCAGTCGGACTTTTCGCCCCTGTCGATTTCGCTGCCCGAGCAGATCGCGCTGATTTCCGACGCTCAGGCTGTGGCGGCTCAGATGTCGCCGAAGCACCCCCTGTACCGCTCGACCCAGGCGATGCTGCTGCCCTGGGAGATGTACCTGGAAGACCTAATACAGCTTCAGGTGGCCAGTGGCGTCGCTAGCTTCGGCCAGCCCGCCGCTTTCCGAATGGCGATCGACCAGGCCAAGGAAATCGCGCCCGATCGCCCCGGCCGTATCTACGCCCAGACGCTGGTTTCCGGCTGGAAACGCGAACTCGAGCGCATTGAAGATAAGCCGCTGATCGAGCGCGCTCGCGCCCTGGCTCGCCTGAATACCATTGAGGGCTACAAAGCGGCGATCGCCCAGGCCGAGAAGCTCCCGCGCGATCGCGGTTCCTGGGTCGATGCCGAGGCGCTGATTTCCTGGTCGCGCGGCCAAATCGAAGCGATCGAAGATCGGCCGATCCTCGATCGGGCGCGTCAGCTCATCGCCGACAACAAAATCGACGACGCGATCGCCCTGCTCAAGGAAATCGACTCCGGACGATCGCTCTACGCCGAAGCCCGCCAGACGATCGCCGAGCTGAGCCAGCGCGAGCTAATCGAGCGCGATCGCCCGATTCTCGACAGCGCCATCGAACTGGCCGAGGACAACAAGTTCACCGAAGCGATCGCGATCGCCGAGGACATCCCCAAAGACAGCCCGCTCTACCGCGAGGCACAGAACCGCATTACCCAGTGGGTGCGCGATCGCGACACGCGCCGCGAGGGTATCGAACGGCGCGATCGCCGCCCCGGGAGCCCCGAGGGAATCGAAGGGCGAGAAGGAACAATTGACGCGCTGCAACCCCGAAGCGAACCCGCAGCCCCTGCGAGCCGTCCGCCCGCTACGCCCGAGGCGGTCAGTCCCGCGCTCGTCCCAGTCAGTCCGGCTCCGGTCGAAGAACCGAAGCCCCAGCCCGCTCCGGCCCCAGTGACGGAGCCAGCCCCGGCCGCAGAACCAGCCCCAGCCGCAGAACCAGACCCCGCGCCCGCTCCGCCCCCCACGCCAGCCCCGCCACCGCCAGTGATACCGCCCGCCCCCCCCACCACAGACGTCGCCCCCGCCGAAACCACCACCGAACTGGTGGAGTAGCCCGGCGACCGTTAAGCGAGGCCGCTACAATAGGGGGCGCAGCCGCAAGGTCGCACTAGCTCGATCGCCCCGAGTTGCCAAATGGCGCGATCCGAGCATCTGCAAGTTTTGGAGAGGGTTTCGCATGAGCAGCGTCGTTACGTCCCGTTCCGTCGCCACCGACACGCCAAGCAGTTCCAGCGAGTTCGCCGACTTCGTTCAAGAGACCAGCGCCCTGACCAAGCGCTTGTTCGTACAGCTTCAGCGCCGCCCCACAACGCTGATTGCGGGCATCATTCAACCGCTGATGTGGCTGTTTCTATTCGGCGCGCTGTTCCAGAACGTGCCCGCTGGAATGTTCGGCGAAAGCCAAAACTACGCCCAGTTCCTCGGCGCGGGCGTGATCGTCTTTACGGCCTTTGGCGGCGCGCTCAATGCCGGACTGCCGGTGATGTTCGATCGCGAGTTCGGCTTTTTGAACCGACTCCTGGTCGCGCCGCTCGTCTCGCGCTACTCGATCGTGGCAGCCTCAGCGCTGTTTATCGTCACGCTCAGTCTGGTGCAGGCAGCGACGATCGTCGTGGCGGGCGCGTTTTGGGGCGCGGGTCTGCCGGGAATCGGCGGGCTGATGGCGATCGTGGCGATCCTGTTGCTGCTCGTCCTCGGCGTTACCGGCCTCAGCCTCGGCCTTACCTTCGCGCTCCCCGGCCACATCGAGCTGATCGCTGCGATTTTCGTCACCAACTTGCCGCTGCTGTTCGCCAGCACGGCCCTCGCGCCGCTCTCGTTTATGCCCGGTTGGCTGCAGGTGGTCGCCAGCCTCAACCCCCTCAGCTACGCGATCGAGCCGATTCGCTACCTCTACCTGCACGAGGCTTGGTCGTTGGGGTCGATCGTGATGGCTGGCCCGTTCGGCGAAGTGAGTTTCGGGGGCGCGCTGGCAATTCTGGCCGGGTTTGCCGCGCTGGCGCTGGCGATTATCCAGCCGCTTTTGCACCGTCGCTTTGCCTAGGGTATGTCATCAGTTAGCGCCAGACCCTTTACGGGGTTAAGCCGTCGATCGTCCGACCCAAAAGTAAAGCCAGGGGCTGAACCCCTCTCTGGGTAAAGGCTGCGAGTCTGATTGGTAAAAACCCCCAGCTCAGTCTGCCGAACCAGCGACGTTAAACAGCACAAAGTCTCGCCTTATACTTGTCTGTAAAATCCCTTCTTCGCGAAAACTGAAGTAACACTCTATGACTGCCCTCCTTGCCAGCCGCTCGTCCCGTCTGTTCCGCTGCGCCGCCGCAACCTTTGGCGCGATCGCGCTCTGGGCTGGCGGCACGGCGATCGCCTCTGCCCAAAGCTCGCTCGGTCAGTCCACTTCAGACGCCTTTAACGACCTGCGTCAGGACAACGAGCGCGATCCGCTACTCGGCGGCTCGGATATCGACATGATGGATCTGATCCACCGCGCCAACCTCAGCGGTGGCCGCACCCTTGCAGAATTTATCAGCGGCCAGTCGGCCCAAATCGACAGCGCCGCCTCTGACTTCCGCGCCCTACAGCTCCAGCGCATCCGCCAGGGCCAGAGCGCTTCGATCGCCACGCCCGATGCTATCTCTACCCAGCTGAGCGAGTAGTCCCAGCGCCCTCTATCCACAAACACCCCGGATGACGTCGGAAGAGCTGCTCGAGCGCTACAGCCGAGGTAAATACGACTTCCCCTGGACGAACGTCGAAGGCCAGTTGTTCGACGGTGCGCGCCTGCCCGGACTGCGGCTGATGCGCGCCAAGCTGGCCCGGTCGAGCTGGAAGTCGGCGGAACTCGATCGCTTGCAAGGTCTGAAAATCGACGCGCCCGGAAGCTGTTTCGCGGGTGCGTCGCTGATGGGCTCTGTCCTGTCTAAAGCCAACCTCGCCGGAGCCGATCTGCGCGGAGCCGACCTGACCGGGGCCGACCTGTCCGGCGCGAATTTAGAAAACGCCCAGCTCGATCGCGCCACCCTACGCGGCGCACGACTCGATCGCGCCAACCTCAGCGGCGCAACTTTTGAAGCTTCGACCTGGGAAAAGCTCAGCGCGATCGACGCTTGTTTCGACGATGCGACGATCGCCCCCGACGGCACAGCTTGGGCGAGCTGGCAGGCCGCTCACCTGCAAGCGCCAGAGCCGGAAGATATCGACGAGCTACCGATCGATGACGCCGCCGAACCGCTCCTATCGGCAGACGTACTGGCCGATCGCACCGACCCGCGCCGCACCTTCACGCCGCGCGTGTTGTCCCTAGAGAACTACAAGCCGGACATTGCTCGCTTTTCACCGCGCGGCCTTCAACGCGGTTCCCCGTTCGAGAACGTGTCGCCACAGCTGCTCGGGTTCCAGACGGCAGGCTATGGAGCGGCGGGGCTACTTTTAGGGCTGCGCGGCGTGCCGCTCTTCGCGATCGCGGTGTTGGCACTGGCGATCGTCGGCTGGCGCTGGGATCGCCAGCTCACGCTCGTCGCGCCGTTTCTGACAACCGTGACCGTCCTGGCGATGCTGGTTCCGCTCCAGGGTTTACTGGTCGTGCTGCTGTTCGTCGCGATCGTCATGTCGATCCTGACGCTGAATTTCACGTTGCAGTACGGTCTGCTCGCGGGGCTGCGGAATGCGCTCTGGATTGCTTGCTGGGCGATGCTGTTTTTACTGCTGATGAACGGTTTCTTTGGCGTCCTCGGCGGCGAGATCGAGCCGTGGCTGGGCGGTTTGGCGCTCGCCAGCGGCGCGCTGACCCTGGCCGGATCGTCGTTGTGGATCGACCTGGCGCAGCGCGGCTACAGCGAACGGCAGGCGCTGGAAGTTTGCGCGCTGTTCGGATGCGGCAGTTTGTCGGTGGGCTGGTTTGTGGCAGCGGCGATTGGCTAGTGCAGCGTCAAGACTAAAGATTAGGGGAAAGGGTATGGTGAGAGGCATGGAATGTAGCCGAGCCTCATGCCGAAA
>CALCCD010000082.1 GCA_937899645.1 uncultured cyanobacterium
AATTCATTGCTGACTCATCTATTCTCTTCCTCACCACTTTAGACGGCCAGTGCCGGATTTTGTGAGTGGGGACTTACGGTGGAGAGAGGGGTTGTGTGTTGCTGACCCCACGACATAATCCCAGCGATTAGCTTGCTCTACTTGGCACCTTTAGAACGTGGCTTTAGAGGCAGTTTGAAAAATAGAGATTACGAAGAAGGAGCAAGGCGGGAGGTATGAGGCGAGTCATGACGGCATAGAGACATACTCAAGGGTCTCAGGCAGAAGCTCGCAATCTTTGCTCAACCAACAGTAGGGGTTGAGTATCGACATCTCGTATCAGACACCCACAGTATTCTCTTGGAGGACTTCTGGGTAAGGCTGCTTGTTCAGAAGTCCTCTAAGATATGTAAATTCATCTGTGCTGTTGCTTAGAAGCTCGCTCTCAAAGCCAATGTTGCTGCAATCTCCCGACTCCATCCAGGCTCCCACGCCACCGCGCTCCGCGCTCCCGTCCACCCTCAGCACGATCGTCGAGGATAGCCTGACGGTCTTCTGGGGTGAGTGGCTCGATTTGCGCGTGCGCGTCGCCCAAGTGATGGCCTCCGGGTTGGTGTCGCCGCTGATCTATATCGTCGCCTTCGGCCTCGGGCTCGGCGGCTCGATCCGGCCGGGAACCGCGATCGGCGGTGAGTACAACAGCTACCTCGAATTTATTCTGCCGGGGATGGTGGCGCTGTCGTCGATGGCGATTTGTTTTGTGGGGACGACGTTTTCGATCTGCGGCGATCGACTCTACAGCAAAACCTTCGAGGAGATGCTGCTGATGCCGGTGCATCCGTTAGCGCTGCACCTGGGCAAGGCGGGCGCGGGCATCGTGCGCGGGCTGCTGACGGCGTTCTCGGTGATTTTGGTGGCGGTGCTGTTTGTGGTCTTCGACTCGGGCGATATTACCCGCGCCTGGTCGTTTCTCAATCCGCTGTTTCTGACGGTGCTGTTCCTCAACTGCGCGGTGTTCGCCAGCCTGGGGACGATCGCGGGGCTGACAGTGAAATCGATCGAGAGCGTCGGTCTGCTGAATAACTTTGCGATCGTGCCGATGTCGTTCCTGGGCGCGACGTTCTTCGATCCGGCGACGCTGCCCGCCACGCTCAAGGTCGTGGTCTACAGCCTGCCGCTGACCTACACGAGCATCGGCCTGCGGGCGGCAGCGTACAAGCCTCTGGCGGATTTTCCCTGGCTCGTGCTGCCGGTACTGTTCGTCTCGGCGGCGGTTCTGGCGGGCATTGGTGCTTATCAGTTCGCGCACCAGCAGGATTGAGTTCTCTATCGCTCGAATTTGCGACGCAGAGCGTCGAGGGGGGCGTTCCTACGCAGGGCGCAGGAACAATGCGATGCGCTCTCGGAATTTGGCGGGCGCACTGCCGTGACGCCCCTACGAACTCGACAGCAAGATGCTGAGCATTTCGATCAGCCGATCGCTCTCGTACACGGCGCGATCGGTCTCGCCGCCAAAGGTGGTCGTTGCGGCTTCAAATTCGGCAATGAGACCCGCGCGATCGCCCGCCTCAACGCGCTCGGCAAGCCGCACAAAAGTATCGGCAAGCTGCCGAATCGCCTGCTTACGATCGGGCGTCGCCAGCATAATATCCACGTACAGCGCGCCATCTTGCCCGAACAGGCGGCTAACCAGATCGATACCGATGCGGTAAATCGGGCTCGAAAGATCTAGACTCCGACCGATGTCGATTCGCGCGTCCGCCAGGAAAATTCCTAGACCGAATGTGGCGAAATGGCGAATGGCCTGGACGGCGATCATCGTACGATCGTGGTCTTCGGCAGTGCAGTGGAGCAAGTCTGCGCCGTCGGCGTCCATTAGGTCGATAAACCACTGCCACGCTTCGCGATCGCGCGCCCCACAGACGACGACCTTCTGTGACAAAAACGACTCGATACCGGGGCCGAACATCGGATGCAAGCCGACGACGGGGCCGGGGTGGGCAGCGAGCATGGCCGCAAGCTGGGGCGCTTTAATGCTGGTGATATCGGCGATCGCAGTGCTGGGCGGAATCTGCGGAGCAAGCTGCTCGATAATTTCAACGGTGCGATCGATCGGCACGCAAAACAGTACCAGGTCGCTCCCGGCCATAATCGCGGCGGCGCGCTCCCAGTCGTGGCGAGTCAGAATAGCGACGCGATGGCCGAAATACTCCAGGCGCTGGGCGAAAAACTGCCCCATGACGCCTTTGCCACCGACGATCGTCACCTTGCGCGCGGGCATTTCGCGGAGCTGGGCGGGAGGCTGCACCTGGGCAGCGGCGCGACAGGCGGTGTCAAGGCTGCGCCAGACGTAACCTGGCAGGTCGGCGCGGGTCAGCGCCTCTTGAGGAGCGGGAAGATTGCGGGACTCGGGCGATCGCTGACGCAGTAGCGCAACGCGCCGCTCGAGCAGGTCTACAAGCTGGCGATCTAGGTCGGCGATCTGACGTTCGTCGTCGTTGCGATCCGGAAAAGCGGGGTCGGCCATGCGGGGAAGCAATCGAAAAGAGCAGCCCGAGCCGCAGCCCGAACGTACCTCAAATTATGCTTCAGGTTGGCCGTCGGCGAACTGGCCGAGCACGCTGGACACGAAGGACAAGACGATCGCACCGACAAAGGCGGGCAGGAAGCCCATGACGGTAAAGCCTGCGGTCCACGCGCCGACGAGCCAAATCGAGATGGCGTTAATTACTAGCAGGAACGCGCCGAGGCTGACGATCGTCAGGGGCAGCGTCGCGAAAATCAGCAGCGGACGGACAACGGCGTTAACCAAACCGAGGATGGCGGCGGCAACAATCGCGGCGGTAACGCCATCGATCGCCAGGCCGGGAACCACCGTGGCGGTAATGCCGATGGCGATGGCGCTCAGCAGCCAGGTGACGAGAAATTGCGGCAGTTGGGGCACGATCGAACCTCCGGTGATTGCGGGTTATGGCGGACTAGAGCGGGTCGAAAACGCCCGATTTTATTTTTATCTTAGCGAGGGGGGTTGATGTTGCTGAAGTCGGGTTTTCCGCCGGAGTGTGGCGGTTCGGTGACGGTTCGGTGGCGGTTCGGCCAGGTTCGGGTGCGTTTGACCTGTCGGGTTGGCAGGCGCTCAAGCCAGGGAAACGAGGATGCCGCCGATCACGATCGCGATCGTGCCGAGCGTTAGCTTGATGAGATCCACCTGCTGCCACTCGGAAAACACCACCAACCCGAGGAAGACCGCCAGCAGCGTGTTGCTGTTGTAGAGCGGCGCGAGCTTCGCCAGAACGGCGTTGTAGCGAAAGAGCGCCACCACCATTGCCCCCGACCCCAGCGCCCAGAGCGTTCCGAACATCAGCGATGCGGAAATCGCGGAGGGGGAAGCACCGCCATTGGGCATTACGACCGACAGCACCACGCCGACGACACAAACCGCAATGCCGGTAAAGATCAGGTGGCCGCCCGCTGACATCCCAGCGTTGGCACTGGCCTTCGCGAAGACACTCGACGCGCCGTAGAAAATCGCGGGGAGCAGTCCGCCGACGATCGTCGCTAACGTGCGATCGGAAAGCTGCTCGAAAAGGCGAAAAGACATGGGCGAAGGGAGAAAGTACGGCTGGGGTGATAGTACGCCGATGGTACATCGCACGGGCGCGATCGCGGCGGCGGCTGACAGGCGTGAACTTTTTCTCGTAACCTGGGATGGGAATGCCCGTCCCGCCTTCTTAACGCGCGTTAAGGCATAACGAGGCCGAAAACCATGACAGAGTCCGAACAAGTCGCCGCGCTTATCGACGGCTTCACCATCGATCCCAACGCCGTGCGGATCAAGAAGCTGCTGTACTGCGTTTGCTACAGCGAGTGGCCGAGCGATCCTGCCATGTTGGACGGTAAACCGTGGTTCGACTTACTCCAGGATCTGCTCGAGCGCGCCACCGATATCGATCGCCTGCAAAACCTGCTGATTTCGGTGGTGTCTCACCTTAATAAAAAGAACACTTACTTCGTTCTGGCGCGCAGCTTGTTCAACCGTCTAAAGGCTCTCTATCCCGACTATAGAGGCGATCTGAGCTCGATGGGCAACCGGTTCGCCAGGGTGCGAAAAATCCTCGACGATTCCCAGGATTTGTTCTCGCTGCGGCTGCGCGTCTCCCATCGCAGCAGCCTAAAAAAGGCCAAAAGTATCGTCTTTGCAGCGATTAGCTGCCGGTTCGAGTACACCATCAAAGACGTGAACTACCTCAATCAGCAGGAGTTCGACGACCTGGTGCGCGAGTTACTCTACGCCTGCAACTCGATCGAAGACCTGCGGTTTCGCATCTTTGGCGCGGCGTCCTGCCTCGACGATCGCGAAAATAACGTGCGGGTGGCGACGATACTCTGCGGCACGATCGCCAGCCTCTATCCGGCGCTCGATCGCAACGCAACGCCGCGCCTCGCTGGAAGCGCCGCCCTCGACGACTTCGATCGATTGACGGCAGGTGGAGGCGAGCTTATCGACTTCGACGCCTACGAAGGTTTCGACACCGATGAGTTCGGCTCGTCGCGCGGCCTGACCTCGGATATTGCGACGGCGACACCGATGGTGCCGCAGACGGGCGTGCCGAAAACACGCCCGTCGGTAACGATCTCGACCCAGTGGATGCAGGACGAGGACGAGCTCTATCCTGGCACGCGCAGCGATATCAAGAACTATGCCGATCGCCACCTTCACGGCACGATCGCCACCCTCGAGAACAACCTCGAGGCCGTATCCGACTACATCGATCGCAACGTCGGCGTCGATAACAAGCGCGCCTGCCACTACAAACACAAGATTCTGCGCGAACTGGTCGAGGGTCTGCAGGCAAGCTGCGCGCTCCAGCTCGAGCGGCTCGATCGCATCCTGGAAAATATCGCCACCGAATCGAAAGAGACGATCGAGTAATTTGCAGGCCCTACGGCGAGCAGGTCACCGTGACCGAGCGACTGTTGCTCGTCCGTCCGCTCGTATCCTGCATCGACACGGTGTAGGTATCGGTGGCCGACGTGTTGCAGTCGCCGACGCCGGTGGGACAAGTGCAGTCGATTCCGGGCTGGATCGTGCCGCCACCGCTAACGGGATAGACTTCCGCCGTAAAGTCGTTTAGCGTCCAGGCGCTGGCGTTACCGTTGGGGTCGGTGTAGCTAAAGCTCAGGTAGTCGGACGCGCCCTCGGACACCGAGCAGTTCGCCGCGCCGTTGCAGGTAAAGCGCGTGACGTTCGGTGCGGCAGGTGCGCCTGCCGGAGCCGAGGCCGTGACGCGATACGCACCGCGGCTGCTGCTGTTGAGGCCGTTGACGACGACCAAATACGTGCCGCTGCTGGGCAGAACGACCTCGACGATAGAGTTGGTGTTGGAAGGGCTAATGTCGTCGTTTTGGGCGATCGTGTTGCCATCGCCATCGAGCAGCATCAGAAAGGTGTCGAAGGCGCTGCTGGCGATCGAGACCGTTAGGTTTTGGTTGGTCGTGCCTTCGATCAGGTAGACGTCGAAGCGGCTGTTGTCGCTCTCTAGAATTTCGTCGTCGTCGGTCAGCTCGCCCGAGCGATCGAGTAAGACCGTCGGCTCGAACTGGGCGAGGCGATCGTCCGTTTCCGGCGCTCCCGCAGAGGCCGCTTTGAGAGAAGTAGAAGTAAATATGGGCGCATCGGGCTGCAATACCTCACCGCCGGGCAGCGTCACCGTCAGCTTCATCGGACGCCGATCGGCCACCTGCCGCGCGAGCTTCATCGCCAGGTCTTTGCGCGGTGCGTCGCGCCGCACCGTGTTGCGCGCTTCGACCAGGCGATCGCGTGCGTCGGTCGTCGCCGCCAGAGATACCGTTACGAGGGCAGCACAGGCCGCAATCCGCGCCCAGACAGCAAGACGGGAGCGTTTCATAGGAACTGAGGAGGATATAGAACGAAGCGAGAAGCGACATACCGCTCTCGCCCCCACTCTAGCGAACGTGACGGGCACGGCAAGGAAACGACACGAGCCTTACAAGATCGTAAATTCGTACTGAAATCGTAGGGGGTCGGCGCGATCGCGATGTAAAGCTTCTCTGTGCTGCCCGAGCGATCGGCAAATTTTGGCTAAGATCGACCCACGAACGTTCGCCTGAAAAAATTCACGACTCTAGAGCAACCCCGACCGCCGCGCTGGCCGACCGAGCCCCAATGGCTTACGAACCGCTCCATCATAAATACCGCCCCGCCACGTTTGCGGATTTGGTCGGTCAGGAGGCGATCGCCAGCACCCTGACCAGCGCCATCCGCCAGCAGCGCATCGCCCCGGCATACCTGTTCAGCGGACCGCGCGGCACGGGCAAGACTTCTAGCGCCCGCATTCTGGCCAAGTCGCTGAACTGTATCGCCAGCGATCGCCCGACCGAGTCGCCCTGCGGCCAGTGCGAAACCTGCCGCTCGATTGTCAACGGCTCGGCGATAGACGTAATCGAAATCGACGCGGCCAGCAACACCGGCGTCGATAACATCCGCGAGCTAATCGAGCGGGCGCAGTTCGCCCCAGTCCAGTGCCGCTATAAGGTTTACGCGATCGACGAGTGCCATATGCTCAGCACGGCGGCGTTTAACTCGCTGCTCAAGACCCTCGAAGAGCCGCCCGATCGCGTCGTTTTCGTGCTGGCGACCACCGACCCCCAGCGCGTCCTGCCGACGATTATTTCCCGCTGTCAGCGCTTCGACTATCGCCGTATCCGCCTCGATGCGATGGTGGCGCACCTGGCGAAGATCGCCGAGCTCGAAAAGATCGACGCCTCGCCCGAGGCCATCACCTCGATTTCGCAGCTCTCCCAGGGCGGGATGCGCGACGCCGAGAGCCTACTCGACCAGCTCAGTTTGCTCGATACGCGCATCGAACCAGAGCACGTTTGGGACTTGGTGGGAGCCGTGCCGGAGCGCGACCTGCTGGATCTGCTGCGCGCGATCGCCAGCGACAGCCCCGAAGCCGTGCTCGATCGCTGCCGGGAAATGCTCGATCGCGGGCGCGAGCCACTGACGGTGCTGCAAAGCCTCGCGAACTTTTACCGCGACTTCCTCGTGGCGAAGACGGCTCCCGATCGCCAAGTGCTAACCAGCGTAACGGCAGCGACCTGGCCGGAGCTGTGCGAGTTCGCCCAGGGCTGGAGCGTCGGGCATATCCTCGAGGGCGGCCAACATCTGCGCCGCAGCGAGCTGCAAATCAAGAACACCACCCAGCCGCGCCTCTGGCTGGAGATGAGCATTTTGGGTTTGCTGCCCTCCGCGATCGCAGCGCGGGGTGGAGCGACCGTTGCCCCGCCCCGCCTGGCAGCGGCCCCGTCCGTACCGATGCCCGCACCATCGCCGGTTGCGTCCGCACCGCCTTCCGCTGCATCGACCTCGGCCCCGCAGTCCACGCCACAGTCCACGCCACAGCCCGCGCCACATTCGGTACCGCAGCCCGCACCGCCGCCGGTTGCGCCCACACCGCTTCCCGCTGCATCGACGCCCACTCCGCCGTCAATATCTCAGCCCGCGCCCCCGATCGCGGCTTCCGCAGATCCCGCCCCGATCGCCGCAGCCGCCGACCTGCCGGACTGGGACGCGATCGACCCCGACCTGTCGTCCGACCTGCCCGCGACATCAGCTGTCGAGCCGCCCCCCGCCAGCTCGCCACCAGCCGTTCCACCAGCGGTCGCCGTGCCGCCCGTTCCGCCGCTGGTGGCCACAGCAGCGCCCGCCGCATCCCCCGTCGTTGCAGCGCCCGCACCGCCGCCGCCTGCCGAAACTCCAGTTTTCGATCTGCCCCACGTTTGGCAGCAGGTTTTGTCCCAAATTCAGATGCGCGCGACCCGCGAGTTGCTCAGCCAGAAGTGCCGCCTGGGCCAGTTCGACGGCCAGGCGGCGCATATTGCAGTGCTCAATGGGGCGCTGCAATCGGTGGTCAAGCGCAAACAGGGAGATATCGAAACGGCTTTTGCGCGCGTGTTCGACGCCCCGATCGCAGTCGCGATCGACGTTGCGGCGGACGCTCAGCAGCCTGCGGCGACGATCGATCCGCGTCAGCCCCAGGCGATCGCCAGCCTTACGTCCGCGCCGCCCGCCCCCACTGCCGCGCCGCCCGCCCCACTGCCACCCGTACCGCCCGCCTCGACGCCCACCTCGACGCTTGTTACGCCGCCCGCGCCGATCTCGCCCACACCAATACCGGCCCCAACACTGTCCACACCAACGCAGCCAGCCCCACCCGCCCAAAGCTACGATCCACCTGCCTCAAACCCGCCCGCCTCGAACCCGCCCGCCCCGACTTCACCGCAGAGCCACAACACAACACCGCAGGCCCCGGCGACTCAGCCCAGCCCGCCGCCAGTCTCCACGTCATCGTCCGGGCGTCAGTTCGATGAAACGGAAGTCAAGAACATCACCGATCAGTTCGCGAATTTCTTCGGTGGCGAGGTGATTACGCTCGACGAAGAGGTGCTGGACTGACGGGGAAGCGAAGGAAAACAAGCTGTGTTTAGCCTGCGTCGTTAAGGATAAACCGCTCGATCGCGGCCACTACACCATCCTCTTCCACCGACGGCGCGACCCAGTTGGCACGGCTGCTGACGCCCTCCGGCGCATCGCCCATCGCCACACCAATCCCGGCATAGACCAGCATTTCCAAGTCGTTAAAGTTATCGCCGATCGCCATCACTCGATCGGCGCTCAGCCCCAGCGTCTCCTCGGCCAGGTATTTCACGGCGCTGCCCTTGTTTGCGCGCGGATCGGTCGCCTCGAAGAAAAATGGCGTCGAGGTCGTCAGGTACAGCTCCTCCGGGCGGTAAGCCTCGCGAACGTCGATCAGCAGGCGACCGACCAACTCAGTGTCCTTCCCCAGGGCGAGCAGCTTCGTGGGCGGATTCGCGGCGAGCGCGGCCGACAAATCCGGGACGACCTCCGGCTGAATCTTCGATCGCTTTACGTATTCCTGCGTAATCGGGCTTAGGTCGCCGACGATCAGCCGATCGTCGATATAGCAATGCACCGACAGCGATTCCCACTCCGGTGCGGCCAGGCGATCGAGTAGCTCCAGGGCGATCTTTTGCGACAGCGGCACGTGGCGGATGCGCTCGTCGGTCTCCGGGAGGCCAAACCACGCGCCCTGATAGCAAATCAGCGGCAAGTCCGAACCGATCGCGGCATGGAAGCGCTTTGCAGAGCCGTACATGCGTCCCGTGGCGATCGCGACGCGAATCCCGCGTGCCTGCACTGCTCGCACGGCACGTTTGACGGGCTCGCTGACGACATTGAGCCGCCCCGAAATCGTCCCGTCAATATCGAGGACGAGCAGTTGAATCTCTGACATGACGCAAGTTTGAGGCGCAGGTTTGGGGCGCAGTTTTTTGGAGTGTATGCGAATTCAAGATGTCCGCAATCGGCCACGAAACAACTACGGCGAAGAAGTCTCGCGTAGCGGCTCGCGGGCGTCGGTCGCCACCTCGCGCAAGTGGTCGGCAACCCGCTCGGTCTGCTCGATCATCGCGAAGTGGCCGCAGCCGTCGAGTTCCAGCGTGTTCGCGCCGCAGTTCTGGAAATTTGGATGGAAGCTGGCCAGGTGGTGAACGTACTTCGGCGGCATAATCGTATCCTGCACGCCCGCGACAAAGTAGGCGGGCTGCGCGAGCTGGGCCACGATATGCGGCAGCTTGTGTACTTCGTCCTCAGTGGTCGAGTCGAGCAGCGCGCCCCGTGCGGCGGTCTCGTCCGCTGTCAAAAAGTCCAGCAGCCGCTGCTTGCCCCACCGTCGCGCCATCATTTTCGCAACGTTGGCGCGGGCGAACAGCAAATCGAGGCCGAATAAATACTGCAACCACAGCGGTCGCCATTTCAAGATGCTCGATCCAGCAGATCGAAAGCGCTCGAATTCTTCGGCGAGGTAAATGCCGCCGCCCGCGTTCACGCAAGTCGTGCCGCAAATGCGATCGGGATCTTCATAGGCCGTCCACAGCGCGATCGTCCCGCCCAGAGAGTGGCCGACCAACCAAGCGCGATCGACGTTCAGCGCATCGAGCAAGGCGCGCAAATCGCGAGAGTAGGCACGCGGCGAAAAATCTTCGGGGCCACCGCCGACGGACTGCGACTCGCCAAAACCGCGCAGATCGTAGGCCAAACACTGAAAATCCGGCGACAGCAAATCGACGAGCGGCTGCCAGTAGTGGCGACTGAGGAGCCAGCCGTGCAGAAACACGAAAACAGGTCGGTTAGATCTCGGTTCGCTCAGGCTGTAAGCGTGGGGAACGCCGAGTATTTCAAGGCTTGCCATGATTTCTAGATCTTAGCGGCAAACCGTCGGGACGGCACATTCGTTACGTTTATTGCCCCGGTTTATTGCCCCGGTGCGCTCCTTCCGAAGATCTCGCAGTATGCGCAGATCGTCGCGAAAAGGAGTTGCGATCGAGCAGCACGCGGCCTCTTGAACGTTCCCGGTGCTACATCGCCGGAGCCGATAAATCCACGGGCCGATTCTGCCGCGCCGTCTGGCGGTTGAAATACTCGCAAACAAACTGACCCACATCATCAGGAGCGAACGGCTCGATAAAACCGTCGCTGTCGAAGCGCTGCTGGTTGCGGCAGTCGAGCAAATCCGTCGGCTGGCGCTGGCCTTCCACGGTCAGATCGACGCGATACTCCCAGTAGTTGCGGGCGCTGCGTTTGATGCGATTGATGCAGACCTCGCGCCCTTCGTATTCGCGGCAAACGAGCGCCGTGCGGCCCGTTACGTCCGGCGAGACCGCCAGCCACAAACACAGCGCGATCACGATTCCGAACCCCCAAATCGCCCACCAAGGACGCGATCGCTCGACTTCGGCGCGCTTTTCGGCCTCGGCGATTTTTTCTTTTGATTCTGCGATCGGCACGATACTGGCTCGCGGCCTCCTTTTTCGTAAGCTCTGTCTGCTGTCAGCGATGGTCGGGCGCGACGCAACTCACCCGAAGAAATAGACCGACGTTCCAGGCTACTGTAACCGATCGTCCCGAATCGCGGCGCGGTGTCCGGAAAGATACGGGGTGGCGCTACATCTGGGCCGAATCTGCGCGAGATCGCCCAATCAGCGCGCGTAGACACTTTTCGGACTCGCAAGATACTTTAGGATTAATCCCTAGGATTAGCTCTAGGATTATTGCGAAATGCAGCCTGCCGAACGAGGTCTAGGCGTCGTTATCCGAGCGGGGGCCACGGCGCATTCCGAGCGATTTCGATCGACTGTTCTCTTTCAGCCGCATCCGCGCCATCGACCGCGACCGACCGTCGCACTGCTACTCATCGCACTCCACGCAAACCACTATGAAGATCCTGGTCACGGGAGGGGCGGGCTTTCTCGGCTCTCACCTTATCGATCGACTGATGGAGCAGGGGCACGAAGTCCTCTGTCTCGACAACTATTTCACGGGCACGAAGCAAAATATCGACGGCTGGATCGGCCACCACAGATTCGAGCTGATCCGCCACGACGTGACCGAGCCGATTCGCCTCGAGTGCGATCGGATCTATCACCTCGCCTGTCCGGCCTCACCCGTTCATTACCAGTACAACCCCGTCAAGACGATCAAAACGAACGTGATGGGAACGCTGAATATGCTCGGGCTCGCCAAGCGGGTTAAGGCGCGCTTTCTGCTCGCCTCCACCTCAGAGGTCTACGGCGACCCGGACGTCCACCCGCAGCCCGAGGAGTATCGCGGTAACGTCAATACGATCGGCATCCGCAGCTGCTACGACGAAGGCAAGCGCGTCGCCGAAACCCTGGCGTTCGACTACCACCGCCAAAACGGCGTCGATATCCGCGTCATGCGCATCTTCAACACCTACGGCCCCCGGATGCTCGAAAACGACGGTCGCGTGGTCAGTAACTTTATCGCCCAGGCGCTGAAGGGCATCCCGCTGACGGTCTACGGTGACGGTAGCCAGACCCGCAGCTTCTGCTACGTCTCCGACCTGATTGAAGGCATGATGCGCCTGATGGAGAACGACGAGCATCTCGGCCCGGTGAATATCGGCAATCCGGGCGAATACACGATTTTGCAGCTTGCCGAAACGATCCAAAAGACGATCGACCCTGACGCAGAGATCGTCTTCGAGCCGCTCCCTCAAGACGACCCCAAGCAGCGCCAGCCGGACATCACCCGTGCCAAAAACTGGCTGGACTGGGAGCCGACAGTCGATCTCAAAAATGGCCTCGAGAAGACGATCGCGGATTTTCGCGCGCGCGTTCAGGTCTAGTCGATCGCGGCACAGAGCTTCAGCGCCGCCCGAACTTCCAACCACATTTTTACTATTCTCCAGGATTGAACTAGCTATGCGCGTTTGTGTTATCGGTACGGGTTACGTCGGTCTCGTCACGGGTGCTTGCCTCGCCCACACCGGCCACCACGTGATCTGCGTGGACAACAACGAGGACAAGGTCAAAATGATGCAGGCCGGTCGCTCGCCGATTTACGAGCCCGGTCTGTCGGAAATTATGACTGGCGCGATCGAGGCGGGTACGATCGAGTTCACCTCCGACCTCGGTAAAGGCGTCGCTCACGCGGAAATTATGTTTATCGCCGTCGGGACGCCACCGCTGCCCACCGGCGAGAGCGACACCCGCTACGTCGAAGCCGTGGCGCGCGGCATCGGCGAACACCTAACCGACGGCTATAAAGTCATCGTCAACAAATCCACCGTGCCGATCGGCTCCGGCGACTGGGTGCGGATGATCGTCCTCGACGGCATCGCCGAACGCAAAAAAGAGCAGGGCGACGCGAGCGATATCGCCGCCGAATTCGACGTGGTCAGCAACCCCGAGTTTCTACGTGAAGGGTCAGCGATCTTCGATACCTTCAATCCCGATCGCATCGTTCTGGGCAGCAACAACCCCCGCGCGATCGAGCTGATGAAAGAGCTGTACACGCCGATCGTCGAGCGCAAATTTGCAGAAGAGAAAGATCTACCGCCAGTTCCGGTCGTCACGACCAACCTCAACTCGGCGGAGATGATCAAATACGCCGCGAACTCGTTCCTGGCGGCGAAAATCAGCTTTATCAACGAAGTCGCTAACATTTGCGATCGCGTCGGCGCAGACGTCACCCAGGTCGCCAAGGGCATCGGCCTCGACTCGCGCATCGGCAACAAGTTCCTGCAAGCGGGCATCGGCTGGGGCGGCTCGTGCTTCCCGAAAGACGTTTCGGCGCTGCTCCACACCGCTAACGACTACGGCTACGACGCGCAGATGCTGAAGGCGACGATCGACGTCAACAGCCGCCAGCGCCTCCTGGCTCTGGAAAAACTCCAGCAGGAGCTAAAAATCCTCAAGGGTAAAGTCGTCGGGCTGCTGGGCCTGACCTTTAAGCCCGACACGGACGACATGCGCGACGCGCCCTCGCTGCTGCTGATCGAAAACCTCAACCGCCTCGGCGCGAAGGTCAAAGCCTTTGACCCGATCGTCTCGCAAAGCGGCATGCGCGACGCCCTCTCCGGCGTCAGCGTCGAGACTGATGCCGAGCGTCTCGCCGACCACTGCGACGCGCTGGTGCTGGTGACGGACTGGAAGCAGTTCCTCGAGCTCGACCTGGGCAAGATGGCGAAGCTAATGAACAACCCGGTGATGATCGACGGTCGCAACTTCTTCGATCCGAATGTCGTGGAAGAAGCTGGCATGCGCTACGTCGGCGTTGGTCGATCGGCAGGCTAGTCGTGCTGCGTCAACGTACAATTTTAGGGTTGTTTTTTCTGGGGTCGGCGGCGATTGCTTGCGAGAAATGGCGCACAGCGGTGCGCCGCGACCAGAAATCCTAATTCTCGATCTTGACGCTGCACTCGGGGCTGTCATCCGTTAAATCCATAGCGCTTATTCCACAAGAATCGCAGCCCCTAACATTGTGGTTGGGGCGGGCATGTAAGCGCTCATCTCGTAAGGGTTCTGGCGCGAATTGATGACACGCTCTGGAGGCCCTCCCCAGGTTCTCAAACTGGCCAGGACGGTGGGATCGACCATCCCGCGGCCCTGGCTGGGTGGGCTCGACTTATTGGAGATCGAGCTGCCCGCTTTCGCCAACACCACTGGCCAAAATCCCCAAAATCTTCCCCGTCCGCTCGATCGAGTACTCGCGTAGGTCGATCGCCAATCGCCGCCCCGTCAGCCGCAAAAACTGCCACGCTGTTCCCGTTGTCACCACGCCCAACACGGACTCGACGCCATTGCCCGCCCGCTGGTTGAAAATTTGCGCCGCCACTAGCTCTGCCGCGCACTGTCCCAGTCCGCTCGGAACGTTGCCGTTCTTTGCTTCGACACCGATCGCCACCGGCGCGCGCACCAAGAGCTGCTCGGGGTTGGCGCTAATAAGAAAGTCGCAAAAACCAGTCAGGCCGCGCTCGGGGTCGATTGAGAATTCCACGCCAGAGAACAGCGAAATCCGGCGATCGAAGTAGCGGCGCAGCTCCAGCAAAACCGGCAGAACGATTAGCTCGGAGCGGGCTTTTTCCGTGTTGATAGCGATCGCCAGCGGTACGTTATCGGCTAAATCGATCTGACAGCGCGGACTCGGCTCGATTTCGGCGATCGCTTCAAACAAATCAACCCGGTCTTCGAGAACGAGGTCGAACTGCCCGACTAGCTCGCCTAGGCGAAAATTGCTGTAGGACATCGCGGTTTGAGTTGTGGCCTCCGTCCGCAATCTCTCTCTCAGCATACCCTCGCCCGAACGCTGCACGTCTCCGCGCGGTCGCTATATTGAATTATTGAATTGCGGGCTTTTCGCTGCGGATTTCTCAACCTTTAGGGGGTGCATGAACACCAGGAAAAAAGATGGCGACTACGACGCGATCGTCGTCGGCAGCGGTATCGGCGGGCTCTGCGCGGCGGGGATGCTGGCGCGTTACGGCAAGCGCGTCGTCGTCTGCGAGAGCCACAGCATCGCGGGAGGAGCCGCCCACGCCTTTGTGCGCGACGGGTTCCACTTCGACTCGGGGCCGTCGTTCTTTTGCGGCCTGAGCGACCCGACCAGCCTCAACCCGCTGCGGCAGGTGCTCGACGCGCTGGGCGAAACCGTCGAGGCAGTTCCATACGATCCCTTCGGGCACTACCATTTCCCCGATCGCACCGTGCCGATCTACGGCAGCGCCGATCGCTACCGCGCCGAACTGGCTAAGGCCACACCCGAGGGCGCGCGACAGTTTGCGGGCTTCGAGCGGGAGATGCTGCGGCTCTACGCTGGGCTGAAAGAAATCCCGGCGATCGCGCTGCGTTCCGACTGGCAGGTGCTGCCGATCTTGATCTCGCGCTACGCGATGGGGCTCGTTAAGCTGCTGCCGTCGCTGGGCAATGTCGATAGTTCCGTCGGGCGCATCCTCGATCGCCACGTACCCGACCCTTGGGTGCGGCGGCTGATCGACCTGGAGTGCTTTTTGCTGTCTGGCTTGAAAGCCCACGGCACGATCGCGCCGGAGTTCGCATTTATGCTGGGCGAGCGCGATCGCTCGGTCATCGACTATCCGGTGGGCGGCGGCGCGGCGATCGTGGCGGCGCTGGTGCGCGGGCTGGAGAAGTGGGGCGGCGAGCTGCGGCTGCGATCGCACGTGGAGAAAATCGAGGTGGAAAACGGTCGCGCGGTGGGCGTGCGGCTGAAGTCCGGCAAGCAGATCGCCGCATCGATCGTGATTTCCAACGCGACGATTTGGGATACCAACGAGCACTTGCTCGACCCGCAGCACCTGCCCGCCGCCGATCGCCAGCAAGCCGAAAGAATGTCCCCGATCGAGAGCTTCATGCACCTGCACCTGGGCATCCGCGCCGACGGCCTGGAGGGGCTGACCGGCCACCACGTAGTGCTGCACGACGCCGATCGCGACCTGGCCGAACCGGGTAACACCTGCATGATTTCGATTCCGACGGTGTGGGACTCGGGCCTCGCGCCGGATGGCCACCATACGATTCACGTTTATTCGCTCGAAGGCTTCGATCGCTGGGAAAGCCTAGATCGCCGCAGCGAAGCGTACGCGCAGCTCAAAGCCGAGCGGGCAGCGGCGCTCTACCGGGCGATCGAGCGGGTGATTCCCGATCTGCGCGATCGTCTGGTGTTAGAGCTGGTCGGCACACCGCTGACCCACTCGCGATTTTTGCGCCGCCACCGAGGAACTTACGGGCCGGGGATTGTCGCCGAGCGCGATCGTTTTCCCAGCGTACGCAGCGCCCTGCCCGGACTTTACCGCGTCGGAGATAGTACGATGCCGGGGATCGGCGTGCCCGCCGTGGCCGCTTCGGGCCTCTCTTGCGCGAACTCGTTAGTCGATCGCGCACGCGTCGAAGAGATGCTCGACCGCTCGCCCTCGAAGGCTCGATCGACAACTTAATTGAAGCAAGCTGAAAAATCGTTGCGCGTCGGAAACAATCGCACGGTTTCCCGCTTCGATTAAGGATGCGGCTCGTATCGCGCGCGAATCTGCTAAGAGAGCATCCAAAGAGCATTTTGCGCGCAGCAGTTTGTTAGCGTGTAACTGGGATCTTCATCTCGTCCCCAGCTTCTGTAGACTAACGCTCGGAGGCTGCTGTCGCGTGCATCACTCGGCGTTTGGAAAGTTCGTGCGATCGGGCCGGATTCCAGCCAACACGCCTGTTCTTCCTGCTGTTCTATGTCTGTTTTATTCACTCTTGTAGCTGGTGGCGCGTTGGGTTGCTTTGGCGTGGGTTGCTGCATTGTCAGCTATCGCTTCGCCCGCAGCTACCTCATCGATCCGCTGACGGGCCTGCCGCGCCACATTAACTGGTTTCAGCAGCGCCTGAACTCCCTGGGCAAGTCATCGACAGGAAGCTGGGCGATCGTCGTTAACCTCAATCGCTTCAGCACGATTCGCTACTGTCTCGGGCGCGAGGTCAGCGATCGCCTTCTGGTCGATATCAGCGTGCGGCTGAAAACCACGCTCCTACGCAACGAACAATTGATGCGCTCGGGAGAGGACGAATTTACGATCGTCTTGCCGGGACGCAAGGACTCACCGCGCGCGCTCCAGCTGGCCAACACGCTGCGGCGGCTGATGCGCCGTCCGTTTTGGGTCAGCGAGCAGCCACTGTTCGTGACGCTCAGCATCGGCATCGCCAGCAGCGAAGGCCACGAATTCCACGATGCGATCGGCGCGGCGCGGGTGATGATGTATCGCGCTAAAGCTACGGGCCAGAGCGCTCCAGCAGTGTTCGACACTAACGTCCGCGCCCAGTCGATCGCGCGGCTCCGGCTGGAGATCGACCTGCGCGAGTCGATCTCTCACAGCCGCATTCTCAGCGCGACGAGAACCGACGAGTCCCAAACCCGTGGCTACTTCGACACCCTCGACGGCAGCTCCCAAATGCCTCACTCCGAACTCGGCCAGGAGTTTCGCACCTACTATCAGCCGATCGTCAGCCTGCGCCACCGTCGTATCGAGGGCTTCGAGGCGCTGATCCGCTGGGATCACCACAGTCGCGGTCGCGTCTCGCCCGTGGACTTTATCCCGGTCTGCGAAGAAACGGGGCTGATCGTGCCGCTGGGCTACTGGATTTTGCAAGAAGCCTGCTGCCAAGCCCGCCAGTGGAAGCTCGATTTTCCCAAAACTCACCCGCAATTTATCAGCGTCAACGTCTCGGGCAAACAGCTCCAGATGCCCGACTTCCTCGATCGCCTGAGCGATATCGCCCGCAAGAGTGGCATCCGAACGCAATATCTCAAACTCGAAATTACCGAAAGCACGGCGATGGAAGACGTCGAAGCGACGATCGCGGTGCTTCAGCGCCTGAAGGCTCTGGGTCTGCGGCTGGGCGTCGATGACTTCGGGACGGGCTATTCGTCCCTGAGCTATCTGCACCGTCTGCCGATCCACACCCTGAAAATCGATCGCTCGTTCGTGCGCGACCTAGAGTACAGCCGCGAAAGTCAGGCGATCGCCAAAACGATCGTCACCCTGGCCCGTACGCTGCGCCTCAAGACGATCGCCGAGGGCATCGAAACACCCGAACAGCTTAAATTCCTAACGGCACTGGGCTGCGACTACGGCCAGGGCTATTGGTTCGTGCCACCCGTCCCGGCCCACAAAGCCTCGAAGCTGCTGGCCAATCCGCCGAACTGGAAGATTCCGGTCAAGCGCGAAATTTCCCAGAGTCGGCCGCACTAGGGTTCGCCTATCGCGAGCCGAATCTGCTCCAAACCGCAGGCGACAGCCAGCCGTCGAGGCCATAGCCCACCGCCCGATCGCTCGACTGTAATGCCGCTGCCAGCCGCAGCCCCGCGTCGCGCCCGATTTCGGTCTCGAATACCGAAGAGAACACCGCGTCGAGCCCGTGCGTGCGGCAAAGCGAACGCAGCCGACGCGGCGAGCCGACGATCGCGGGCTTGATGACGTAAATGCCGCGCCAGCCCTGCCGGTGGATTTCCTCGATTTGGGCCAGACTCGCCACAGACTCGTCTAGGGCGATCGGGGTGGCGAACTGTTGCGCCAGCTCGCAGGCCGCGTCGAACTCGGCCACGGGCAACGGCTGCTCGAGGAACTCGATTTCTGCCGCTCCCGTTGCGCCGTCGCCGAACCGATCGCAAGCGTCCAGCCAGCGGCGAGCCGCCTCGCGATCGAGCCCGCCGTTGGCATCGAGCCGCAGTCGCGTCCCGACGGGCAGCCGATCGCGCAACGCCATCAAAATCTCCAGCTCTTCGGTTAGCGCCGCCGTGCCGATTTTCCATTTGTAGGTGCGGGCGTCGGGGTCGCGATCGAGCGCCGCTAGCGCCGCCGCCCCCGCAGGCAGTAGGCGACAAATTTCCAGGTCGGGCGCTTCCTCAACGGGTAAACCCCGCAGCATCTCCCGCGCTGACTCGAAAGCAAACTGGCAGGCCGGTAGCGCTTTGGGGATCGCCTCGATCGCGCGACCCTCGATCGCGCCGCCCAGCGAATGACAAAAAGCGATCGCCGCTTCCAAAGTCTCGCTGCCAAACCAGGGCAACGGCGCGACCTCACCAATCCCGATCGCGCCAGCCTCGCCCCGCAACTCGAGAACGAGCCCCTCCCGCACCGACCACACGCCGTGGGCCGTTTTCAGCGGACGCCGGAACGATCGTCGGTAGGTGCGGTAGCGCAGCGCGTAGGTTGTCGAATCCGCCAAACCGTCACCCCGAGATACTTATGCCGTCATCAGCGAAGGCGAGAGCAACTGCTCGCGAAACGATTGCGCCACCACCGACAGCTTCTTGCCGCTGAGGTGGGCGATGTACCACTGCCCCGGTATCGGGAAATGCGTCACATCGACGCGCACCAAATCCGGGTGCATCGTCACCGACTCCAGGCAGTGGCGCGACAAGATCGTCACCCCGAGACCACCGGCCACCGCCTGGGCGATCGCCTCATTGCTGTTTAGCTCCAGCCTGACGCAAACGTTCGAGATGCCGTGCTTGGCAAAGTGCCGCTCGATCGCCCGTCGCGTCCCCGATCCCGGCTCACGCATCACGAACTCCGCCTCAGCCAGCTTGCGGATCGGCAGCTTCTTCGAGCCCGCCGTCCAGCGCGCGAACGGGTGCGATCGCGACGTCACGACAATGAGCGAATTATCGACAAACGGCTCGAGCTTGAGGTCGATATGCTGCGGCGGATGGCTGAGGATATAGAGATCGTCGCGATTCTCCTCCATGCGCTCGGTGAGCTGGGCGTGGTTCGTTACCTGGAGCGACACGTCCACATCCGGATAGGCCATGCAAAACTCCCCGAGCAGGCGCGGCACAATATACTGCGCCGTCGTCACCACCGACAGCTTCAGTTTGCCCCGCCGCTTGCCCTGAAAGTCCGCGATCGCCATCTGGAAGCGATCGAGACTGTCGAACATCTCGTGGCTCGAAGCCAGCAGCGCCTCCCCGGCTTCGGTCAAAAACAGCCGCCGACCGATCTGCTCGAACAGCGGCAGCCCCACCGTTTGCGAGAGCTGCTTGATCTGCCCCGAGACCGTCGGCTGGGAAATTGAAAGGTGTTCTGCCGCGCGCGTAAAGCTCCCCCGGCGCGCGACCTCACTGAATACCTCTAACTGATGTAAAGTCGGGCGCACGTTCCTAACCTCCTGAATTGCATTCGGGGTGCTTCATCGCAACACGGCGTCGGCACGACATGCGACAAGACGGGACAACAAAAAACGCTCGGCCTCTCCAATCGATGCGCTTTGGAGACGGACTCTTTCAAAACTTCACATAGGTGATAGCCTATACATAACTATAAGGCTATCATCTTTTGCATGACCATCGCCTCAAACCAATGAGATACAAGCTGTGATACGAGCATCAAGCATTTTCAACCGCATGAACACGCAGAACCTGCGTGGCGATATCTTCGGCGGGGTCACCGCCGCGATTATCTCGCTGCCGATGGCGCTGGCCTTCGGGGTGGCCACGGGTCTGGGGCCAGTCGCCGGTCTCTACGGCGCGGTTTGCGTCGGCTTTATGGCCGCACTGTTTGGCGGCACGCCGACCCTAATTTCCGAGCCCACCGGGCCGATGACCGTCATCATGACGGCGATTTTTTTGCGGCTGACGGCGCTATATCCAGACGATCCGCAGCTGGCGGCGGCGCTGGCCTTTACCGTCGTCATGCTCGCAGGCGTGTTTCAGATCGGCTTCGGGCTGCTGCGCCTCGGCCAATACGTGACGATGATGCCCTACACCGTCATTTCCGGCTTTATGTCCGGCATCGGGGCGATTTTGCTCGTGATCCAGCTTCCACCGCTGCTCGGTTCCCCGGCAGCCAAGGGCGGCGTCATCGGTAACCTCCAGCAACTGCCCACCTTTATCTCGAATCTCAGCGTTCCCGAGTTCGCGCTGGGCGTCGGCACGATCGCCGTCATCATCGTTATGCCCTCGGCGTGGCGTCGCTGGTGTCCGCCGCAGCTTCTGGCGCTGGTCGTCGGTACGATCGCCTCAGTGACGCTGTTCGGCGATGTGGAAATGCGTCGTATCGGCGAGATCCCCGTCGGTCTGCCCGCGCTGATTTTCCCGGCGTTCACAAGCGAAGCGATTCGTGAAATGTTTGTCGATGGCGCGGTTCTCGGCCTATTGGGCTGCATCGACGCGCTGCTGACTTCGACGGTCGCCGACAGCCTGACTCGCACCCAGCACAACTCTGACAAAGAGTTGATCGGCCAGGGTCTAGGCAATATCGTCTCCGGACTCTGCGGCGGTCTGCCCGGTGCGGGCGCGACGATGGGGACAGTGGTCAACATCCAAACCGGTGGCCGCACGGCGGTGTCCGGTATCATCCGGGCGATCGTGCTGCTGAACGTGGTGCTCTGGATCGGGCCGCTGCTGCAAAACGTGCCGCTGTCCGTGCTGGCTGGTATCGCAATTAAGGTCGGCTTCGACATCATCGACTGGGGCTTCCTGAAACGCATCCACAACGTCTCGTGGAAGGGCGCGCTGATCACCTACGCGGTGATTGCCCTAACGGTGTTCGTCGATCTGATCGCAGCGGTCGGCATTGGCGTCTTCGTCGCGAACGTCCTAACGATCAGCCGACTGACGGCGCTGCGCTCGAAAGAAGTCCGCACCATCCAGGCGATCACCGATGTGGACGATGTCGTCGCCTTCAGCGAAACGGAGAAAGCGTTGCTGGAGCGTACGGAAGGCCATATTCTGCTCTTCCACCTGTCCGGCCCGATGATCTTCGGCGTGGCCAAAGCGATCGCCCGCGAACACAATACGATCGACGACTACGAGGTGCTGATGCTCGATCTGAGCGACGTGCCTTGGCTCGGCGTCACTTCGGCGATGGCGATCGAAGCGGCGGTTAAAGAAGCCTGGGAACTCGGTCGCCGGATCTACATCATCGGCGCGACTGACGCGACCCGCAAACGCCTGACCAAGCTGCAAGTTGGAACGTTCGTGCCGGACGACTGCTGGCTGGCGTCGCGTCAGGCTGCCCTCGAAGCGGCGAACCTGTGGATGGTCGAGAACGGCCACCTGACAGCAGTTCAGCTCAGCGAAGGTCGTTCTTCAGCGCTGCCTCAATAGTTAGCCCGGAAGCGGGATCGAGACTGAGTTTTGCGCTCGGTTTCGGAGGTTCACTGTATTCTCCGCATCTTCGACCGAACTCGCGCCTACACCAAAAGGAGCCTGCAAGCAGGCTCCTTTTTCGTGGAAAGGGGAAAATGGATGGCACGCTCTCTTTTTTGAAAAGTTTTCATCATC
Organism: uncultured cyanobacterium; assembly: GCA_937899645.1. Lineage (GTDB taxonomy): Bacteria > Cyanobacteriota > Cyanobacteriia > Cyanobacteriales > Geitlerinemataceae > RDYZ01. The sequence goes on from CALCCD010000082.1 coordinate 22,163, forward strand.
TTACCGATCTAGCCGCTGGTCGGTAGTATGTACTCACATAGTCCCCGAGCGACCTAGATCGCAGCCATCTAGTGCAACGTTAGCTCTTCATTTTGGGTTGCCGAGCCCTGAAAGCCTTGTATCGTGAATCCTCTAGAAGTTAGCCACCCTAGGCTTTAGTCGTGACGCTGCACGAGTGTGCGCGATATCGACTCGAACGGGCTAAACGGAATCTTCTAGGAGGTGCAATCCAGTCAGCTTTGTATGAACCAGCCATCCTCTTCGGGGCTTTCTCTTCCCCGTACCCTATCTTCTCTCGAAACATTTGGCTTCGGTTTCGGTGGGCTATTGCTATGGCTGGGAACTGCGCCCGCAATGCATGCCGCTCTTGGCCCAGGGGCGTTGCTGATCTGGATTCCTGGTGCGATTGTCGGTGTCTTACTGAACCTGCAAGTACAGCGCCTCGGCCAGCATTTAACCGATGTTGCGGGAGGGACGCCGAACTTCACGACTCATTTGCTGCGTCGCTATCCTTCCCTCGCCCTCTACGCTGCGATGGGTTATTTCCTCGGGTGGATTTCTGTCCCGGCGATGAATGCCATCATCCTGACGGATCTAATCGACTCTAATCTCTCTCCCCTCGGCATCCATCCGCCGATCGTGCTTTTAAGAGTCGCATTTTTGCTGCTTCCTTTCATCATGGCGTTCAGCGGCACTCGGACGCTCGGCATTCTGCACGCTTTTTTTGCATTTCCCGCCATTGGGTTGATCGTTACGTTCTGTCTTCAGGGGCTGGGTTGGCTCGGTTTTGCCCCCGAAAGTCCGGGCTTCTTTCCCTCAGATTGGGGGGACTTAACACCGGTTGACTGGATGAAATGGTTCTATATCGCAGTCTATGCCGTGTACGGCTGCGAAACCGAATCATCATTCGTCGCAGATAGCCGTCGCCCTCACATCACACTACGCTGCTTGTCGATTACGGCGAGCTGTATCCCGATCGTTTACGTTGGTGGATCGTGGCTGCTTATGCGTCTGAGCGATACGGCGGTCGCTGGCGACAGCACGTTCCTAAATATGACTGTGACCAGTCAATACTTTTGGGGAGGATCGGCCCCAGCTCTAATTACGTTTCTCATTACTTCGGGCTGCTTGCTCAGTTCGGCAACGGCTGCCTCGAACTGTCCGCGCGTTCTATATCAGCTCTCGAAAGACGGCTATTTGCCATCTATTTTTTCTGTGGTGTCGAAGCGGGTCGTTTTCGCACCGGGCTTGATTTTTACCCTCAGCCTCAGCTTACTCTCGCTGGCTTGGGGAGATGTTTCCCGCGTGGTGATGGTGACCGGTACGGGATATCTGATGTCGATGATGGCGATCCATTTGGGCGAGTGGGTGAGCCGTCGCGATCCTGAAACCCGTTGGCCTTGGCTATCACTGGGATTCTTTGGAGTCGAAGCAACTGTTTTGATCGTCGGCGGTGTTGCTTGGGGTTGGCAAGACTGGACGATGGGATTAATGATGCCAGCACTGGTGGCGACGATCGCCACCCAGGCTCCCCGACTACAGCTTTCTGTCTTCCACCCATCTTGGTGGGGGCGACGTATGAATAAACGCACCTTTAATCCCAAGACGGACTGGGTCGCGTTTCAGGTCGCCGTGCTGATTCTCTTGGTGTGTGGTGCGATCTGTGCCGGTTGGTTCACCGCAGCGGGATTGAACCGACTCGGTGTCAAAGCTGCGGAAGCGGATTTTAACTATGGAGCCTATGAAGCGATTTTTAGCATCACTTTGGTTATTGGCGCATTTGTCAGCGTGGCGATCGCATGCTGGACGAGCTTAGCGCAAATCGCCACGATTACCGAAGCGCGAGATCGCGTGGAGGCGACCTTAGAAGAGCTACAGCAAACTCAATCCCAGCTCGTTCAGGCAGAGAAGATGTCGAGTTTAGGGCAGTTAGTGGCTGGAGTAGCCCATGAAATTAACAACCCTGTAAATTTTATCGGCGGTAACCTGGAGCACCTCCAGGGTTATTCAAAATCACTGTTGGAGTTGATCGAGCTCTACGATCGGGTCTATCCCGATTCCCATCCAGAAATTCAAGAGCTAGAAGAAGAAATTGATTTGGATTTCGTGCAGGAAGACATGCTCGATATTCTTCAATCAATGCAAGTAGGCAGCGATCGCATCCGCGAGATCGTCCAGTCGCTGCGAACGTTTTCGCGTTTGGATGAAGCGGAGTTCAAAGAGATCGATATCCACAAAGGTATTGACAGTACTCTGCTGATCTTGCGACACCGTCTCAAGGCCAGTCATGCTCGACCGGCCATCGAAATCGTTCGAGATTACGAGCCGGACTTGCCGCCCGTGACTTGCTATCCCGGTCCGATGAATCAGGTGGTGATGAATATCGTTGCCAATGCCATTGATGCACTCGACGAGCAGATGGAAGAATCCAGGTCTAGAGAAGTCTGGGACCAAAAGCCTCAAATCACTTTACAGACTCGTTGTCGCGATCGGTCTTGGTTGGAGATTACGATTTCAGACAATGGGCCGGGTATCCCTGCGGAAGTACGCAATCGAATCTTCGATCCGTTCTTCACCACAAAGGAAATCGGTCAAGGGACTGGCATGGGAATGTCGATCAGCTATCAGATCGTTACGGAAAGACATCGCGGGAGACTTTCTGTCACATCTCAACCGGGGGAGGGTACGCAATTCTTAATTGCACTTCCCATGCATTAAGAAGAGCTGAGAAAAACACGAGCTTATGTCGATACTGAGATATGTCGGTCAGCAGTATTCATACCGTAGTTTTCGAGCTTAAAAAGTGAGGGGATTCAACTGTACCGAGCGGAGTTGAAGCTGGTGAATTGAGTTTGAGATTAAGCTAAAGGAATTGCTGGCGGACAGTTTGTACGGTGAGAGCGGCCAATTCGTCCAGGATGGAGTGAGAAGTGCCGTTGGAAGAACGCGCCGAACAATCTTCAGAGGGGTCGCGATCGCTCGAGGTGTTTGCACTTCCTTCTTGGAAAGGGGGAATCGATGCTCGCGGATACGAGAAAGCCAGGGACGTGCCCTGGCCTGTTCGGGGTTCTGGATTTAGAAGTTATGGGCGTGTAGCACTTCCATCACGTCGCAGAGGTAGGAAATGCCCGAGTAGTCCTCGAAAAACTGAGTAGCGACTTCATCCGAGATTTTCACGGCCATCTCCCGGTTGGGCGTTAGCACCTCGAACTTGATGTTCGAGTAGGTGTCGGAGACGGTGGGGTTGCCGGTCGATCGCACGTTGCGACTGCCCTTACCGCCTGCATCGACCACCGTGTAGCCGGGAGCCCCGGCTTCATCGATGATTTTGGCGATCTTTTTAAGCAGCAGCTTTTCCGTCACGATTACGAGTTTACTGGCTTGCTGAGTCATGGTGGTTAACCTCCCGGTACGCATACGTTCTGAAAACTTAAATCGATTTGGTAAAGGCGACGCGGTCAGATGTGGATCGCGCTGCCTGCTCCGGTCTGCCAGCCAGGCCGCCCGCAGACCGAGCGGACGGTGTTAACCGCCGTGATTCGCCAATTCCTGGGCGACACTGATAAAGAGGGGGATACAGAGGGCCAGAGCAACCGGTGTACCCACTGCCGTGGACGAACCGATATAGGCCGAAGGGTTAGCCGAGGGAATACCCGCACGCAGTGTCGGCGGGCCGGAGATGTCCGAGCTGGAAGCGGCGATCGTTGCCAGGATAACGACGCCGCCCAGACTGAAGCCCGTGGTGTAATGGGCGATCAGACCGAAACCAAAGGCGAGAAAACCGTGAATCAGGGGCGCAGCGAAGGCGTAGATGGCGTACCACTGTCCGACTTTGCGCAGTTCGCCGATGCGGGCGGTAGCTTCCATACCCATGACCAGCATCAGGATTGAGAGTAAACCGCGAAACATCGGGCTGAAGAAGGTGTCGTAGACGGTCGTCGGATCGGTGAACAGACCCAGAGCGAGGCCGAGAAGCAGTGCCGAGAGTGCCGAACCTTGGAGGCTTTCTTTGACGATCGGCCAGATTTCGACTTTCTTCGGAGCACTGCCGCCGCTGCGGGTCTCGGCGCGACGTCCGACCGCCGTTGCCGCGCCGCCACCTTGACTGGCGTAATACCCCTCGGTGCTGAGGGCTTCTTGCTTGCTGTATTCCTCAGCGCGCTGGCGCTGCTTGGTGACGTAGATGCTGGCCACGACGATCGCCGTCACGAGCGCTGGGATGTCCATGAACGGGTAGAGCGCCGCCGCCCAGGGTTCGTAGGTGATGCTTTCAGACTCGAGCAGGGTCAGCGCCGCTGCGAGGGTCGAGCCGCTCACTGCGCCGAACAAGCCAGCCGTCGCGATCGCATCGACCACCTTAACTTTCGGCAGTTTGGCGAGGGTGTAGCGCCCCACAAAGACGGTCATAATCCCGATCAGGGCTGCGAATGCTGCGGGCAAGAGCATATCAGCGAGGTTGGCTTCGCGAATTGCCATGCCGCCGCTCAGGCCGACCTTAATCAGCAACATGAAGACAATGAATTTATAGATCGCGTCGGGGATTTGCAGTCGGCTGTTGACAGCAGCGACAACCATACCGCCGATCAGGAAGCCCAGTGTCGGGGATTGCAATTTCCCGATGAAGAGCGTCAAAAATTCAGATAAGAATTCCACGTTGTAGTTCCTCCTTTGTCAAAAAGTGATGGTCGGGACGGCAGGCGTTGGAGGAGGGTTTGCGCTCTGGCGAGCGCACGATCGCGCAAACCAACGTCTGGACGAGCGCTGGCTGCGATCGTCGTACTCCAGCGATTAATTCGCGAACGGCGCCACCTGCGGGACACAGCCATAGCGCGAATGCCTACCAGGCGCGGGATTCGGAGGGCTCAACGCTCCGAGCCGCCTTGATCGGGCTATCACTGAGCGGCAGGCTCTTCATAACCGAGAACCTATCAACGCCTCGCTTTCCATATACTCAAGTCTATAGTCAAAGCCCATATGAAGTCTCGCGAAAGCCTGCAAATTCGCAACACAATGATCGATTCAATTGATAAGCCCAGCTTTTAGCGTTTTACCGAAATAGCCTTTTGATTGATATATCTGGGTGCGCCTGGAGCGAGATCTTCGAGCTTGCAGCGCGATCGGCGCGGCGAGGGCGTATTGTTTTGGACGGGTCGCCCAGCCCCGCTATCCGTCTGTTTCAACCACCCCGCATTTATGACTGCGCTCACCGTCTACGGCATTCCCAACTGCACCACCTGCAAAAAAGCGCGGAGCTGGCTCGATGCGCGCGGGGTCGAGTACGTCTTTGTCGATACCCGTGCGACGCCGCGGCACTGGCCGTCTAAAGTGGTGAGGAAGAGAATAGATGAGTCAGCAATGAATT
>CALCCD010000083.1 GCA_937899645.1 uncultured cyanobacterium
TCTTGGGAGCGCCTTTTCTCTACGTAAAACTACTTATTCAGAAGTCCTCTCAGAACAGCTTACAAAAATCTCCGAGCATCAGTGCGATACAGCTCCGGCCAAATATGGGGACTTAACCGCACTATTTCTGAACTGCACGCTCAACCGGACGCCCGTTCTATCGCATACGGAAGGGGTTATTCGTGTGGCGCAAGGAATCTTCGAAAAAAACGGCGTTCAGACGAAAGTGATTCGACCTGTTGATTACGAAATTCCAGCAGGCTTAAGGCTCGATATGTCCGAGACGGATGAGTGGGATAAAGACGATTGGCCGCAAATCCAAAAAGAGATCGACGCAACCGATATTTTGGTGCTGTGTACTTCGGTCTGGCTGGGAGAAAAAAGCTCGGTCTGTAATCGAGTCTTAGAACGTATGTACGGCTACACCCACGTCCTAAATGAGAAAGGCCAGTATCGCGACTATGGCAAAGTCGGTGCGACTCTGATTACGGGAAACGAGGATGGTGTCAAACACTGCGCCATGAACATCTTGTTTTCGCTATCGCACATCGGCTATACAATTCCGCCCCAGGTCGATGCCGGATGGTTGGGTGAAGTTGGCCCCGGCCCCTCATATCTCGATCCGGGGTCGGGTGGGCCGGAGAACGACTTCACCAACCGCAATACAACATTTCTCGCCTGGAACTGCATGCATATGGCGCGCATGCTGAAAGACAATGGCGGCATTCCGGCCCACGGTAACCAGCCTGACGTTTGGGAAGCTGGTTGTAAGTCAGACTTCAAGAATCCAGAGCACAAAGTTTAGCTACGTACTCGGAGGCCACTGCGGACTTGGGGCAATCTTGTTGGGACGTTTGCCCCAAGTCCATTGCCGTCAAGAATTTCGCTCGCAATGGATTTGCTCTAACACCAGGACGCAATAATTCTTCAATAACCGCGCTCTTGCAGCATATCTCTTGCTGTCTGCGGATATTTAGTTAAATTCCCTTAAAAACTCTTTCTGGCTCAATTTCCCCCTACTAGACTTCAAAAACTACTTGCTGTCGTGATTCGTAGAATCAAATGTAAGCACTGCTGTTTTAGAGGGAGTCGATCGTGACCGGAATCGGAGTCAGTATCGTGCAGTGGGGGCTCAATCTGGCAGCCGCCTACTTTGTTGCCGGGGCAGTCTTTGCCGTTATCTTTTCAATCTTCGGCGTCCAGCGCCTCGACCCCGGCGCGAAGAGCTGGAACACCATTACTTTTCGCATCATGATACTTCCCGGCGTCTGTATCTTCTGGCCGCTGCTGGCCTACCGACTGCTGCGCAGTAAAGGCGTCCCCAACGAGCGCAACGCCCACCGCAAAGCCGCCGCATTCGCTCCGGCAGGAGATGCATCGTGATCCTCGAACGCCGCCAGACCCACTATTTCGCCGCGATCGCGATGGCGATCGTCCTGCCGCTGCTCTTCGCGGCCAGCTTGATCTGGCGACCCAACTACGCAATGACCAGCGGAGCCGCTGACGAGCTGTTCGCCCGCGCTGGATACGTCACCGAAACCGCCGAGTCGATCGCTTCGGAACGCATCAAGCTCGGTGTCTACACCTTCACAGCCGACGCCGTGCAGGTGTCACTGAGCGAGACGGCGATCGAGCTGACGTCGGTGTTCAATCTCCGCATTCCCGACCCGCTACTGTACTGGGCTCCCGGCAAGGATGCTCCCGAGGCGCTTGGCGATGACGCCATTTTGCTCGGCGGACTATCAGGCCGCAGTCGTCGCCGTTTTGTGTTGCCCGATGAAGCAAAATCTGGCGGCCAGCTCGTGCTGTTCAGCCAGGGAAGCTCGACCGTCATTGGCGCGGGGCCGCTGCCCGATAGTCTCAAGCCCTAACGCTTCACGATCGCGCAAACTTTTACATCCGGTTTCTCTATGAGCGTTGGTTACAAGAGCATTCAGTGGACGAAAACGAAGCTGATTTACGATGTCATTCTGATCGCCGCTATTGCCCTCTACGTCTATCTATTTATTACGGTTAGCGCCAAGCTCGGCGCGGAGATGAATATTCCGCCCGTGGGGAATGCGGTTCGCATCCGGGCTTACGGTTCGGCGGCGTTCGTCCTGCTTCACGTGATTCTGTCGATCGGGCCGCTCTGTCGCCTCAACGACAAGTTTCTGCCGCTGCTGTTTAACCGGCGGCATATGGGCGTCACGATGTTCGTTCTGGCGTCGATCCATGCCGCTAAGACGCTAAATCTCTATCATGCAGCGGGCAACCTCGACCCGATCGTCAGCCTGTTTGTGGGCAACACCGAGTATTTCAATCTGGCGGCGTTTCCCTTCGAGACCTGCGGCATCGTGGCGCTGCTGATTTTCTTCATGATGGCAGCAACGAGCCACGACTTTTGGCTGACGAACCTGACCGCACCGATCTGGAAGGCGCTGCATATGGGCGTCTATGCGGCCTACGCGCTGCTGGTCGGGCACGTGACGCTCGGGGCGCTCCAGTCTCACCGCGATCCGCTGCTGACCGTGGCCGTTGGCATCGGGATGGTTTGGGTGGTCGGCCTGCATTTAGCGGCGGCGTTGCAAGAAGCCAAGCTTGATCGCCAGAGCCTTGCGGTAGGCGATGCCGATGCCACTGGCTTTGTCGAGACGGGCGTTACGGTGGGCGATATTGTCGAAAATCGCGCCAAGATCGTGACGATTTCCGGCGAGCGCGTTGCCATTTTTAAATACGACGGCAAGATTGCGGCAGTCTCAAACGTCTGCCAGCACCAGAATGGGCCGCTGGGCGAAGGCAAAATCGTCGATGGCTGCATTACCTGCCCCTGGCATGGCTATCAGTATTTGCCGGAGAATGGCGCGTCGCCGCCGCCATTTACCGAGAAGATTCCGACGTTTGACGTGCGGCTGGAAGGCGATCGCATTTTTGTGAAAGCAATCCCACATCCTGCTGGAACGACCGTGGAACCGGCACAGATTCCGCAGAGTTCTGTGGGTTAGCGCTCCCAGGAGGTCTGAGCTTGCTGAAGATCGCTACATTCTGGCGAACTCGGCGACAACTGAAACCCGCACTTCGACTCCGCTCAGTGCTCGTTGGTAATTTTGAAATTCAGATAGTGATGAACCCCGATTCGCCCCGCGACGATTTTTATCGGCACTACGCCCCGATGCCGAAAAGCTACCGGCGGTTTTTGCTGGTGCTGATTCCGATTCTCTTCCTGGGGATTTTGGCGATTGCGGCCTTTCTGCCCAATATTCACAGCCAGCTGAACACCGGCAAAATTCAGGGTCGCCAGACCTTCGAGGGTCTGCTGGTGGCCGAGCCGGTTCCTCATATTATCGTGCCGCGACCGGGCAATACGGAAAATGGCGACGGCTTCTCACGCTACGTACTCTCTGCGGGTAACAAAGCCGGAGTTTCACAGAAGGTGCTCGACCTCGCTGGACAGTGGGTCTCGATGAAGGGCCTGGTGGTGTCGCGCAATCAGTATTCAATGGTTGTCGGCCCGACAGCAGAAGCGATCGCGACGCCGGAGGGCGTGACGATTGTTAACCCTACCGACAGCACTGATAACACTTCACCAAGTGAGCCCGAACCGACGGAAGCGATCGCGTCGCCTGAAGACGTGGAGAGCGATTCAACTGACGCTACATCTCCAAGTGATGATTCCGAACCAGCGGAGGCAATCGAAACGCCTAAAAGCATAACGATTGACCCCACTGCTGGCATATCCCTGGGTGAGTTCGAGCTAGAGGGCGAAATCCTCGACGGCAAGTGCTATCCCGGCGTCATGAAACCCGGTCGGGGTAAGGTGCACCGCGCCTGCGCGATTCGCTGCATCAGCGGCGGCATTCCAGCGGTGTTTATCGTGCAGAACGATCGCGGCGAGTCGCTGTACTTCCTACTGGAAGATACGGAAGGCAAGGCAGTCAACGATCGCGTGCTGCCGCTGGTGGGCGATCGCATCAAGATTAGCGGCGAAGTGATGCAGTATGACGACATGCTCGTGGTCAAAGCCGACCCGGATACCTACGCGCGGATGTAGCCGCCCCGGTTAAACTGCTGCGAAATTTCTGCCATCTGAGGGTGACTTCAAAGATAATGAAGTCCCGTCGCACCCCTCCCGAGGTCAATCTTTTTCGTGCTTGCGACCCAACTCCTGGCCGAATCTAGCGCTGACTACGGTGCGCAGCCGCGATCGCCGTTTGTCGAAGTCCTCGTTGACTGCCTGGAGGTCGAGAAGCTGTTTGTCTACGCGGCTCCAGACGATCTGGAGGTGGAAATCGGCGATATTCTTTCCGTGCCGTTCGGGCCGCAACAGGTCGGCGCGATCGCCGTGCGGTTCGTCAGCGAAGCGCAACTCGAGGTGGGCCGCAATCGCCTGCGGGAAATCGAGGATGTGATTACGCGCGGCCTATTCCCGGCGACCTACTGGCAGGCGATCGAGCGGGTGGCGACCTATTACTGCACGCCGCTGATGTCGGTGATTCGTACGGCGCTGCCACCGGGGCTGCTGCAAAAATCTCAGCGGCGCTTGCGGCGGAGTCGTCCCCTGCCGCCGCCGCGACTGACCCGTCAGCTCGACCCGATCGCCCAGGAGATTTTGCGCCTGTTCGAGCTGGGCAAAAGCGACAGCTACACCGATCGCTATATCCGCCAGAAGGTGCGCGGCCCGCGCTCGACCATTTTCAAGGCAATTCGCCAACTGCGGCAGCGGGGCTGGCTGGAGAGCTATCTCGAAGCGCCGAAGGTCAGTCGGCCCCAGTCGAAGCTGGCGATCGGGCTAGCTGGTGGCGATCGCGCCGAACTCAGCGCCCGCCAGCAAGAGCTACTGACCATTCTGGAGCGCAACGGTGGCGAACAATGGCTGACGGACTTTTTACAGGAGGCCAGTACGACGCGGGAGACCGTAAAACGTCTCGAAGAAGCGGGCTGCGTGACGATCGCCGATCGCGAGATCCTGCGCCGGGAGTCGAGCGCCATGCCCGCTGCCGACGCCGCCAAAGCCCTCACGCCCGAGCAGCGAACCGCCCTCGATCGCCTGCGGGCCGCGCGGGGTTTCGAGCCCTTTCTGCTCCACGGCGTCACCGGTTCGGGCAAGACCGAGGTGTATTTGCAGGCGATCGCGCCGATCCTCGATCGCGGCCAGTCCGCACTGGTGCTGGTTCCGGAAATCGGCCTAACGCCGCAGCTCACCGATCGCTTTCGTGCCCGCTTTGGCGATCGGGTGCAGGTTTATCACAGCGGCCTATCGTCCGGCGAGCGCTTCGATACCTGGCGGCAGATGCTGACGGGCGAACCGCAGGTGGTTATCGGCACGCGATCGGCGGTGTTCGCGCCGCTGCCGAACCTGGGCGCGATCGTCCTCGATGAAGAACACGACAGCAGCTTTAAGCAAGACCGCCCCGCGCCGACTTACCACGCCCGCAAGGTGGCGCTGTGGCGCGCGGAACTGGAGAACTGCCCGATCGTTCTCGGGTCGGCGACGCCGTCGCTAGAGACCTGGATCGATCGCGTTGGCGATGACATCGACTCGCGCGATCGCGCCCCCGGCTACCTGTCGATGCCGAAGCGCGTGCGCGATCGGCCCATGCCCGCCGTGCGCGTCGTCGATATGCGCAACGAGCTGCAGTTGGGCAACCGCTCGATTTTCAGTCGCCCGCTTCAGAACGCCCTGCGCGAGATGAAAGCCAGCGGCAAGCAGGGCATTTTGTTTATTCACCGGCGCGGTCACAGCTCGTTCGTCTCCTGCCGGAGTTGCGGCTACGTGATGGAGTGTCCCCGCTGCGACGTATCGCTGTCTTATCACCAGGTTAGCGATCGCACGACGCCGACCCTACGCTGCCACTACTGCAACCACCAGCAGCTCCAGCCCCAAGCCTGCCCGAGCTGTGGCTCGCCTTACCTAAAGCATTTCGGTAGCGGAACCCAGCGCGTCGTCCGCGAACTGGGCAAGCTGTTTCCCGAGCTGCGGGCGATGCGCTTCGACAGCGACACCACGCAACGCAAGGGCGCGCACCGGGCCGCGATCGCGCGGTTTGCCGCTGGAGAAGCGGACGTGCTGGTCGGCACGCAAATGCTGACCAAGGGGCTCGATCTGCCATCGGTGAGCCTGGTGGGCATCGTCGCCGCCGACGGGCTGCTGGGGATGCCGCACTATTGGGCGAGCGAGCGGGCCTTTCAGACGCTGACCCAGGTGGCGGGGCGCGCCGGTCGCGGCGACGATCCGGGACAGGCAATCTTGCAGACCTATCAGCCGGAACATCGAGTGGTGCGGGCAGTGGTAAATCACGACTATTTGGCGTTCTTGCCGGAGGAGCTGGCGGAGCGTCGCGAGCTGGGATATCCGCCATACGGGCGTTTGGCGATCGTGCGGGCGAGCGGCGTGAATGGCAATGCGGTGCGGGTGGCGATCGGGCAGATTGCCTCGTATTTAGCGGAAAAACTAGGGACTGTGACCGATCGCGTGATGCTGACAGAACCCGGAGAGGAGAAGCCGCAGCTACTGGGGCCGTCGCCCGCGCCGATCGAGCGCATCGCCGATCGCACGCGCTGGCAGGTTTTGCTGCGCTATCCGTTGGGGATGGCGGTGCGGCTGGATTTGGAGCGGCTGAGGGCGATCGCACCGCGTTCGGTCGCGATCGAGGTGGATATCGATCCGTTGCAGTTGGGTTGAGACTCGGGGGGAGATTCGATCGCGTCTCCTTCAATCGCCGCGACTTGTGGTGCAAAATGAGCCTGACCCAAACGCATTAACGGTCTGTCAAACGTGGCGGCTCGCATTGTTTGCAGATTTGTGATGTTTGCAGATTTGTGATGGAGTAATCCGCATGCGTGCATGACGTTTACGCCCAGCACTTCATGGTTTCGTTGCACCCCGTGCGTCAACTTACTTCCGCTGCGATCGCTGGAACGCTGCTGTGGTCGGCTTTGCCCCTGCGCGCTCAGCTCGTCCCCGACGCTACGCTGCCCGCCCCCTCGATCGCCGTCGATACCGCGACCGGTCAGCGCATTACCGGCGGCACACTGTCCGGCAGCAATCTCTTCCACAGCTTTCGCGAATTCGAGATTCCGGCAGGGACACGGGCGGAGTTCGACAGCCTTGACACGATCGAGCGAATCTTTAGTCGCGTCACGGGCGATCGCGCGGCGACGATCGATGGAACTTTGGCTGCGCCCGCCGATGTTAGCTTCTACCTGATCGCACCCAGCGGCATCGTGTTTGGCGACAGCGCCCAGCTCGATATCGGTCGCGATTTTGTGGCCACCACGGGTGGGGCGATCGCCTTCGACGACGGCCCGAGCTTCGGGTTAGAAGCGATCGAGTCGCCCGCGCTGCTGTCGGTCGGCGTTCCCGTCGGGTTGGGCTTGGGCTCGGTGGGGACGGGCGATATCGTCAACCGATCGCGCAGTCTCGATGCCTCGGGTGCGATCGTCGGCCTACAGGTGAATGCGGGGGACGCGATCGAGCTGGTGGGACGCGAGATTACCTTTGACGGTGGTGTTGCCACCAGTGTCGATGGCGAGATTACCCTCAGCGCCACCAATGCGGTGACCGTGGCCAATGCCGGACGGGTAGACGCAAGCGGCGAAACCGGCGGTACGATCGCAGTCGCGGCTCCAAGATTTTCGACGATCGACGGCTCTAACGTACTGGCCGATGTCTTCGCCGACGACTTTGACAACGGCCTAGAGAGCGGCTCAGACAATCGAAGCGCGCCGGACACGAGCCGGATCGCGATCGCTGTCGATGACCTAATCGTCCGTAACGATGCCCTGATCTCCGCGTCCACCTTCGGCTCCAATCCCGGCGGCACGATCGACGTGGACGCCAACCGCGTGGAGATGACCGGCACGGACGTGCTCGAAAATGTCCTGCCCCGCCTGTTCGCCCTGGAAATCTTTGAAAGTCCCGCCCAAATTGGCAGCGGCCTGTTTGCCATGAGTTTCGGTGCGGGGGACGCCGGTACGCTGAACGTTAATGCTGGCGAAATCGGACTCGATCTCAGCGCGTTTATCTCGGCAATTACCACCGGTGACGGCAATGGCGGCACGATAAACGTCAACGCCGATCGCATCGCCCTAAGAAATTCGGAAATCTTTGCCGATACCTTCGGTGCGGGCAACGGCGGCATCGTCAATCTCAACGCTAACTCGATCCGCCTCGATGTGGGAGGCGGTATTTTTGCCTCGGCCTTTCAGAGCGGCCCCGGTGGCCTGGTAAACGTGACGGCCGATCGCATTGAGATTGACGGCACCACCGCCGATAACAGCTTCAATAGCGGCATTGGCTCCAATGTCTTTAGCAGCGTATTTACAGTTGGTGGTTTGGTGACGGTCAACGCCCGCGAGATCATTGTCTCCAATGGCGGGATTATCTCCGCCGAAACCTTTGGCCCCGGGCGCGGCGGCTCGATCGTCATTAACGTATCGGAGCTGACGGAGTTGCGTGGCGTCTCTGCCGACGGCTCGTCCCAGGCCAATATCGCCACCCGCAGTCGAGGCACGGGAGAAGCAGGCGATCTCTCGATCTCCACCGGGCGGCTCCGGGTGCTGGACGGTGCGACGATCGCCACCTCGGCTTTCGATGCAGGCCCCGCCGGACGACTGACGATCGAGGCCACAGCGTCGATCGAAGTCAGCGGACGGACACCCGACGGAACGCTGCCCAGCTCGCTGCGTTCCGATGCCGACGAGATTGCTGCACCGTCCGGCTTTTTCGCACCCAGTCGCGCGGACGTCATCGGCGCGGCGGGAGATATGACGTTGACCGCGTCGGAGCTGGTGGTTCGCGAGGGCGGAACCATCGTGGCCAGGGCGTTGGTGGATAGAGCTAGGTTATGGCTTTTCGGTAAGGTACGGGAACCTCG